>DASTWI010000011.1:0-2392 GCA_035776635.1 Sphingomonas sp.
ATCCGCATTCGCTTGAAGGCGTTCGATCATCGTGTGCTCGATCAGGCGACCGGCGACATCGCCGACACCGCGCGCCGCACGGGTGCGCTCATCCGCGGTCCCATTCCCATGCCGACGCGCATCGAGAAGTTCACGGTCAACCGTGGCCCGCACATCGACAAGAAATCGCGCGAGCAGTTCGAGGTGCGCACCTACAAGCGCATGCTCGACATCGTGCAGCCGACCCCGCAGACGGTCGACGCGCTGATGAAGCTCGATCTCGCCGCGGGTGTTGATGTCGAGATCAAACTCGCCTAAGGGCCACGCACGAGATTCGCGGTTGACGCTTGCGTCCCGCGCCAAGTCGATCATTCCGGTGATCGCAAGTTGGGCCTCCGCCATGCGGACGCACTGCTGAAACAAGAGATACCGCCAGCCGCCCGTGGGCTGCTGGGCCAGCGTCTCCCGTCACGTCCGGTTCGCCGGACGCCCAGCCCGGGACGGGGGCTCGCTTCGCATATTCCGGGCTGGACCTGAGGCCGATCAGCAGATCGGCTTCGCAAGCACCCAAGGGAATGGTCTCTCGGGTGCCTCTGTTGAGGAGCACCAGATCATGCGCACTGGCGTGATCGCGAAGAAAATGGGGATGACCCGCCTGTTCCAGGACGACGGCCGCCACGTGCCCGTCACCGTCCTGCAGCTCGATGGCGTTCAGGTCGTCGCCCGTCGCGAAATGGATAGGGACGGCTACACCGCCGTCCAGGTCGGCGCTGGCAGCGCCAAGGCCAAGAATGTCGCCAAGCCGCAGCGCGGCCATTTCGGCAAGGCCGAGGTGGAGCCCAAGGCGATCCTGTGCGAGTTCCGCGTGGAAGAGGACGGTCTGCTCGACGTGGGCGCCGAGCTCTCCGCGGATCACTTCGTCGCGGGTCAGATGGTCGACGTGTCGGGCCGCACCCAGGGTAAGGGTTTCGCCGGCGCGATGAAGCGCTGGGGCTTCGGCGGCCTTCGCGCCACCCACGGCGTCTCGGTCAGCCACCGTTCGCACGGTTCGACCGGTAACCGCCAGGACCCGGGCCGCGTCTTCAAGAACAAGAAGATGGCCGGCCACATGGGCGACCGTAACCGCACGCAGCAGAACCTCGAGATCGTCTCGACCGACGCCGAGCGCGGCCTGCTCTTCGTCAAGGGCTCGGTGCCCGGATCGAAGGGCGCGTGGCTGATCGTCAAGGACGCGGTCAAGGTCGCGCGTCACAAGGATGCGCCGTATCCGGCGGGCCTCAAGGCCGCCGCCAACAGCAACACCGCCGCCGAGACGCCCGCTGAAGCAGCGCCGGCTCCCGAGGCGACCGAAGGCCAGGAGGGCTGAACGTGAAGGTCAAACTTTCCTCCTTCGACGAAAAGGCGAAGGCCGGCGACGTCGAGCTCAACGATGCCGTGTTCGGCATCGAGCCGCGCGCCGACATTCTCCACCGCGTCGTCACCTGGCAGCTCGAGAAGCGCCGCGGCACCGCCCGCGGCACCCGCGAGCGCGCCGATGTCGCCCGCACCGGCAAGAAGTTCGGTCGCCAGAAGGGCGGCGGCACCGCGCGTCACGGCGATCGTCGTGCCCCCGTCTTCATCGGCGGTGGTAAGGCGCACGGCGCCCGCGTCCGCGATTTCAACCCGTCGCTGAACAAGAAGGTTCGCGCGCTCGGCCTCAAGATGGCGCTTTCGAGCCATGCCAAGGCCGGTTCGCTGATCGTCATGGACTCGATCGCGGTCAAGGACGGCAAGACCAAGGCGCTCGCCGCCGATCTCGCCAAGCTGGGCTTCGGCAAGTCGGCGCTGGTGATCGACGGCGATGCGGTCGAGACGAGCTTCGCGCACGCCGCGGGCAACCTCGCGCACCTCAACGTGCTCCCGGCTGCCGGCGCCAACGTCTACGACATTTTGAAGCACGACACGCTGGTCCTGACCCGCGCTGCCGTCGAGAAGCTGGAGGCGCGCTTCAATGGCTAAGAAGCAGAAAGCCGACGTCGATATCCGTCATTACGACGTGATCCTCGCGCCGCACATCACCGAGAAGTCGACGCTCCTTTCCGAGCAGAACGCGGTGGTGTTCAAGGTGGCGGGCGATGCGACCAAGCCGCAGATCAAGGCGGCTGTCGAGGCGCTGTTCAGCGTCGATGTCACGGGCGTCAACACCATCGTCCAGAAGGGCAAGACCAAGCGGTGGAAGGGCGCGCCCTACACGCGGTCGGATATCAAGAAAGCGATCGTGACGTTGAAGGACGGCCAGTCGATCGACGTGACGACGGGGATCTGAGGCAATGGCACTCAAGCATTACAACCCGACCAGCCCGGCACGACGCGGACTCATCCTCGTCGACAAGTCCGGCCTGCACAAGGGCTCGCCCGTCAAGGCGCTGACCGA
>DASTWI010000012.1:0-76261 GCA_035776635.1 Sphingomonas sp.
GCTCTGCCCTTGCGAATTGACCAGCAAATAATCATCGGCGAGCAGCCGCTCGAGCGCCGCGCGGTCGCCCTTCACCTGCGCCTTGTCGAACGCCTCGGCCGCCGCTGCGAGATCGGGCGGCAGATCGGGATAGCGCGGCATTTCGGCGCTCGCCGTCGCGAGCATCAGCGGCATCAGAAATGCGATCATTGGTCCCTCCTCCCCGAGGCCCTGCGACTCGCCACTTTTGCTTCCGTTCGCGGCCCCGAATCCCTATATGCTTGGTATGACCGACACCCCCAAGCAGAATGACTACGGCGCCGAATCGATCAAGGTGCTGAAGGGCCTCGACGCCGTGCGCAAGCGGCCGGGCATGTATATCGGCGACACCGACGACGGATCGGGCCTCCATCACATGGTGTTCGAGGTTTCGGACAACGCGATCGACGAGGCGCTCGCCGGGCATTGCGACCGCATCCTCATCACGCTCAACCCCGACGGCTCGGTGTCGGTTGAGGACAATGGCCGCGGCATCCCGACCGGCATCCACAAGGAGGAGGGCGTCTCGGCGGCCGAGGTCATCATGACCCAGCTCCATGCCGGCGGGAAGTTCGACAACACTTCGGATTCCAATGCGTACAAGGTGTCGGGCGGGCTGCACGGCGTCGGCGTCAGCGTGGTCAACGCGCTTTCGGACTATCTCGACCTCACCATCTGGCGCGACGACGAGGAGCATTTCATGCGCTTCCAGCGCGGCGACGCCGTGGCGCCGTTGAAGGTGGTCGGTCCGTCGAACGGCAAGAAGGGCACCCGCGTCACCTTTTTGCCGAGCCCCGAGACCTTCAAGATCACCGAGTTCGATTTCGAGAAGCTCGAGCACCGCTATCGCGAGCTCGCTTTCCTCAATTCGGGCGTGCGGCTGGTGCTGGTCGACGCCCGCCACGAGGATAAAAGGGAAGTCGAATTGTTCTACGAAGGCGGGATCGCCGCGTTCGTCAAATGGCTCGATCGCAACAAGACCCCGCTGTTCCCCGATCCGATCGCGATTTCGGGCAGCCGCGACGACATCACCATCGACGTCGCGCTCGAATGGAACGACAGCTATTACGAAAACGTCCTGGCCTTCACCAATAACATCCCGCAGCGAGACGGCGGGACGCATATGGCGGCCTTCCGCGCTGCGCTGACTCGCACGCTCAACAATTACGCCGACGCCTCGGGCCTGCTGAAGAAGGAGAAGGTCAGCCTCACCGGCGACGACATGCGCGAGGGGCTGTCGGCGATCGTCTCGGTCAAGCTGCCCGATCCCAAATTCTCGTCGCAGACCAAGGACAAGCTCGTCTCCTCCGAGGTGCGTCAACCGATGGAAAGCCTGATGGCGGACAAGCTCGCCGAATGGCTCGAGGAAAATCCCGCGCCGGCGCGCGCAGTGGTGCAGAAGATCATCGACGCCGCTGCCGCGCGCGAAGCGGCGCGCAAGGCTCGCGACCTGACGCGACGCAAGGGTGTGATGGAGGTGAGCGGCCTTCCCGGCAAGCTCCACGACTGCCGCGAGCGCGACCCCGCCAAATCCGAGCTGTTCATCGTCGAGGGCGATTCGGCCGGCGGCTCGGCCAAGTCCGGGCGCGACAGCGAATATCAGGCGATCCTGCCGATCCGCGGCAAGATCCTGAACGTCGAGCGCGCGCGCACCGACCGGATGCTGTCGTCGAAGGAAATCATCGCCTTGATCCAGGCGATGGGCACCGGCATCGGCCGCGACGACTTCAACCTCGACAAGCTCAGGTACCACAAGATCGTCATCATGACCGACGCCGACGTCGACGGCGCGCATATCCGCACGCTGCTGCTGACCTTCTTCTACCGCCAGATG
This sequence comes from Sphingomonas sp., assembly GCA_035776635.1. Classification (GTDB taxonomy): domain Bacteria; phylum Pseudomonadota; class Alphaproteobacteria; order Sphingomonadales; family Sphingomonadaceae; genus Sphingomonas. The sequence continues at coordinate 1,853 of DASTWI010000012.1, forward strand.
CCCGAGATCATCGAGGCGGGGCACCTCTATATCGCGCAGCCCCCGCTCTATAAGGCGACCCGCGGGCGCTCCGAAGTGTATCTCAAGGACGATGCCGCGCTCGACGAATATCTGGTCGAGAACGGCGTTGCGGCAACGATGCTGGAGGCGACCGGCGGGGCACGCTCGGGCGACGACCTGCGCCACCTCGTCGACCATGCCCGGCGGATGCGCACGCTGATGCGCTACGTGCCACGTCGTTACGATCCCGTCATAATCGAGGCGCTGGCGCTTGCCGGTGCGCTCGAACCCTCGCTTGTGCATGACCTTCGTCAACTTCGGGCAACCGAGGTGGCGCGCCGGCTCGATGCGGGCGACGAAGAGGCGCGCTGGACGGTGCGCCTCACCGACGAGGGCGGCTTCCATTTCGAGCGGCTGTGGCGCGGCGTGACCGACCACCACATCGTCGAGGCGAACTTCCTCACGTCCGCCGAGGCGCGTAAGCTCCACGCGCTCGCCGCCGAGCAGGCCGACAGTTATGCGTCGGCCGCCAAGCTGGTCCGCGCCGGCGCGGCCGCCGAGACGGCCAGCGACGACGACGACGAGGGCATGATCGTCGGCAAGGGTGAAGCGCTGGTCGCGCGCCCGAGTCAATTGCTCGACGCGATCCTCGCTGCAGGCCGCAAGGGGCTGGCGATCCAGCGCTACAAGGGCCTGGGCGAGATGAACGCGGAGCAGCTCTGGGAAACCACGCTCGACCCGCAGAACCGCTCTATGCTCAAGGTGGCGATCGAGCAGGCCGATATTGCCGATGAAGTCTTCACGCGTCTGATGGGGGATGTCGTCGAGCCGCGCCGCGAGTTCATCCAGGACAACGCATTGAGCGTCGCCAATCTGGACGTGTAATCGAAACGGGTTCACACTCCGAGCGCGTCCTTCCGTTCGCCCTCGGCCTGTCGCAGGGCGGGTTCGCTTTCGGCGGAAGGGATTGACCGGGCCCGGACAGGCCCAGGGCCGAACGGAGGGAGGAGCCGCCGATGACACGAATTGCCGCAAAGCATCTTCTGCTGGCCGGGATTGCGGCGCTTGCCGCCTGCACGCCGGCCTCGAATGCGCAAACGGAGAATGTCCAGGGCAATGCCGCGCAAGCCGCGGCCACTCCGGCTGCCGGCGCGTTGCCTCCGGCAATCGCTGCGGCGGCCGCCGATCCGGCGCGCGGACCCGATGCCGCGACGACGGACGCGCGGCGGCACGGCCCCGAAATCCTCGCCTTCGCCGGGGTGAAGCCGGGCGACAAGGTGATCGACCTTATTCCCGGCGGCGGCTATTGGACCAAGCTGTTCGCCAAGACGGTCGGCGCCAACGGTCATGTCTATGGCATCTGGCCGACGCCCTATGCCAAAGAGGCACGGACCAACGTCGCCGACTACCAGAAGCTCGCCGGCTCGGCCGACTTTTCCAACGTCAGCATACAGATCGAACCCGCGACCGAGCTCAAGGCGCCCGAGAAGGTCGACCTCGTCTTCACCTCACAGAATTATCATGACTATCCGGACAAGTTCATGGGCCCGGTCGATCCGGCGGTGCTCAACAAGGCGGTGTACGATGCACTCAAGCCCGGCGGCACCTATCTGATCGTCGACCATGCCGCGCCGGCCGGATCGGGGATGAGCGACACCGACACGCTGCACCGCATCGATCCCGCAACGGTGAAGAGCCAAGTGACGGCCGCCGGCTTCACCTTCGTCGGGTCGAGCGACCTGCTCGCCAATCCGGCCGACACGCACCAGCTCAAGGTGTTCGACCCTTCGATCCGCGGCCACACCGATCAGTTCATCTACAAGTTCAAGAAGCCGGGCTGACTCGCGCTTTCGCGCTGCCGAGAGTTTCGTCGACGCCGCAGGGCTGGTCTCGCGGCCGAGGGCGTCCTATCTTGGCCGCGCCATGTCCGTCCTGCGTTATTTCTCGGTGCCGCGCGCCTATCGCGACGTGAAGCGCTTCTTCGCGACGCGCAAGCCGCATGAGCTCTGGTTCCTGGTGTTGGCGATGGTGTTGACCATGGCGATCCTGGTCGGCTTCGCGCACGATTCGAACATCAAGCCGCCCTATCACGAGGACATCATCTACGTTCAGAGCTGGCCGGCCAGTCGCAGCGAGGCGGAAATCCTCGCTCAGCAGAAGATCGACGCAGCGAAGAAGGCGAAGGAGGAGGCGGCACTCGAAAAGGCGCGCAAGGAGCGCCAGGCGGAGTTCCAGCGCCTCAATAACGAGGTTTCCGGTTGGCTGTAGCCGACGTGCGCTGGATGGCCGCGGCGCTGGCGCTCGCGACGCGCGGGCGCGGGCGGACGGCGCCCAACCCCAATGTCGGCTGCGTGATGGTCAAGGACGGCCGAGTCGTCGGGCGCGGCTGGACCCAGCCAGGCGGCCGCCCCCACGCCGAAGCGATGGCGCTCGCCGAGGCCCGCGGCGCGGCGCGTGGCGGAACCGCCTATGTGACGCTCGAGCCGTGTGCGCATGAGGGCGCGCGCGGGCCCGCCTGTTCCCGGCTGCTCGTCGAGGCGGGCGTTGCGCGCGTCGTCGTCGCGCTCGGTGATCCCGATCCGCGCACCAACGGCGCGGGGCTGGCGCGGCTCGAGGCGGCAGGGATCGCGGTCACGACGGGTGTGCTTGCCGACGCGGCGCGACGGACGATGGCGGGGTTCCTGACGCGCCGCGGGCTCGGTCGGCCGCAGGTGACGCTCAAGCTCGCCATGTCGCTCGACGGCTGCATCGCGCTCGCCTCGGGCGAGAGCCAGTGGATCACCGGCCCCGAAGCGCGCGCGCACGCGCATCTCGAGCGCGCGCGGCACGAGGCGATCCTGGTCGGGCGTGGGACAGCCGAGGCGGACGCGCCGCGGCTGGACGTGCGGCTGCCGGGGCTGGAGGGGCGGAGTCCGCGACGCTTGCTCCTCACCCGTCACCCCCGCGAAAGCAGGGATGACGATGGGTGGGAAGCGATCGCTTCGCCGCAAGACATCGGCGGCCTCGTGGGCGTCGATCACCTCCTTGTCGAGGGCGGCGCCCACACCGCCGCATCGTTCCTCGCCGCCGGTCTCGTCGATCGCCTCCTTCTCTATCGCGCGCCGATTCTGATCGGCGGGGGTAAACCGGCGCTCGCCGACATCGGACTTACCAGCCTCGCCGCCGCGCACGGGCGCTGGCGGCTGGCCGATGCGCGGGCGCTTGGCAGCGACCGGCTCGAGGTCTACGAGCGCGCCTGATGTTCACCGGAATCATCACCGATGTCGGCACGATCGAGCGCGTCGAGCAACGTGGCGACCTGCGCGTGGCCGTCGCTACGCGCTACGACACCGCGGGCGTGGACCTTGGCGCGTCGATCGCCTGCTCGGGCGTGTGCCTCACGGTCGTGGACAAGGGGCCCAGTTGGTTTGCGGTCGATGTCTCGGGCGAGACGGTCAGCCGCACCGCGCAGGGCCAGTGGACCGAGGGCAAGCGCCTCAACCTCGAGCGCGCGATGAAGCTCGGCGAGGAAATGGGCGGACATATCGTCACCGGCCATATCGACGGCGTGGGCGAGATCGTCGCGCTCGCCGACGAGGGCGATTCGAAGCGCGTCACGCTCGCCGCCGGGCCGGAGATCGCGCCCTATGTCGCGGCCAAGGGCTCGATCACGCTCGACGGCATCTCGCTCACCGTCAATTCGGTGCGCGACACCCCGGCCGGAGTCGAGATGGGCGTCAACATCATCCCGCACACCGCTGCGGTCACGACCTTCGACGCGCTCGAAATCGGCCGCGCGGTCAATATCGAAATCGACGTGCTCGCCCGCTATCTTCAGCGCCTGGAGACTTATCGTGCCAACGCCTGATCCCAAGCTCGCCCACCTCCGCCACGGGTTCCTCTCTTCCCCCGAAGAGCTGATCGACGAAGCGCGCAACGGCCGCATGTTCATCCTGGTCGACGACGAGGACCGCGAGAACGAGGGCGACCTCGTCATCCCCGCGCAGATGGCGACCCCCGACGCGATCAACTTCATGGCGATGCACGGCCGCGGCCTCATCTGCCTCGCACTGACCAAGGCGCGGGTGGACCAGCTCGGGCTCGACCTGATGAGCCGCAAGAACGGCACCCGCCACGGCACCGCCTTCACCATCTCGATCGAGGCCAGGGAGGGCGTCACCACCGGCATCTCCGCCGCCGACCGCGCGCGCACCGTCGCCGCGGCGATCGACGCCGCCAACGGGCCCGAGGACATCGTCTCGCCGGGCCACGTCTTCCCGCTGGTCGCGCGCGAGGGCGGGGTGCTGGTCCGCGCAGGGCATACCGAGGCGGCGGTCGATGTCGCGCGGCTCGCCGGGCTCAACCCGTCGGGCGTGATCTGCGAGGTGATGAACGAGGACGGCACGATGGCCCGCCTCGACGACCTCGTCGCCTTCGCGCAGCGCCACAACCTCAAGATCGGCACGATCCGCGACCTGATCGCCTATCGCCGCCGCTACGACCACCTCGTCGAGCGCCGCGCCGAGGCGCGCTTCACCAGTCGCTGGGGCGGCGACTGGGCCGCGATCACCTTCTTCAACAAGGCCGAGGGGACCGAGCAGCTCGCGCTGGTCAAGGGCAAGGTCGATCCCGAGGAGCCGACTTTGGTCAGGATGCACGTCCTCTCCCCGTTCACCGACCTGTTCGGCGAAGGCGGCGAGCGCGGCGACCTGCTCCGCCGCTCGATGGAGATCATCGGCGAGGAGGGCGCAGGCGTCGTCGTGGTGCTGGCCAGCCAGCGCGGCGACGCCTTCACCCGTGCAGTGCAGGCCAAGGCGGGGGTTCTCAAGCCCGCCGACATGGACGAGCTGCGCGATTATGGCATCGGCGCGCAGATCCTGACCGAACTGGGGATCGAGGAAATGGTGCTGCTGACCAACACGCACCACACATTGATCGGGCTCGACGGCTACGGCCTGTCGATCGTCGGCGAGCGGCCGATCGACTGACGCCTGACGTCCAGGCGACGACCGCTACGTCGCCGATCCTGCGAAGCTGAGGCTGAGCTGCTTGGCGTCGCGCGGCACGTCGAGCTGCGCGCTGTTGAAGTCCATCGCCGCGCGGGGCGCCAGCCAGCGCTGTTGCGGCGTGATCGTCCAGCCATAGACGATACGCTGCTGCGCGTCGCGCAGCTCGACCTGGATATTGGGAACGCGCTGACGCTCGTCGGTCGGATTGACGACCCGCCCCGACACCGCGAACAGCTCGCTGCCCGAGGCGAGTTCGCGGCGATCGATCGGCTTCATCTCGATCCTGAGCGGGGTTGTCGCGGCGACGGCGGGCGCGAAGCGGCCGACGAATCCCGGCGTGCCGAAATAGAGGATCGCGCCGATCGCGGCGAGCATCAGCAGCGCCGCGACGCTGGCGAGGATCGTCCAGGTCCGCGCCGGATTGCGCCGCGGGCGGAACGGCGGCTCATGCGCGAAGGCATCGTAGCCCGCAGTCGCCACCGCGGGATCGGCGGCCACCGTCGGTGTCGGTTCGGGCGGTACCGACGGCCGGGCGATCGGCGGCGGTTCGGAAGCCGCCTCGGGCTGAGGTTCGGGTGCGGGCGGCGGCGCGGCGGCCGGCGCGGGTTTCTCCACGGCTGGAGCGGGCGCCGCCGGCGGCTGGAACCAGCTGTGGCGGCAGCTGGCGCAGCGCACGGTTCGCCCCGCCCCGATCGCGGTGTCGGGGACGAGATAGCGCGTATGGCATTCGGGGCATTCGAGGATCATGCGGCGACGCTTCTACCAGGGCCGCCCTGTCGGCCCATTGGTGAATCCTAGCCTTCGCGACTCGGGCGTGGCAAGCCCGACGGCACGCTTGAAGCCATAGCCCTTGCGTGCGATGGCAGGCGCCGGGGCATGATGGTCAACGAGCACTGACGCCGGCATGGCGAATATCGTCCAGTTCGACAATGTGGGCCTGCGCTATGGCACCGGGGACGAGACGCTGTCCGACATCAGCTTCACGCTGGGGACGGGCGCCTTCTACTTCCTGACCGGGGCGAGCGGCGCGGGCAAGACCTCGCTTCTGAAGCTGCTCTACCTCGCGCAGCGGCCGACACGCGGCAGCATCCGGCTGTTCGGCGAGGATGCGGTGACGCTGCCGCGGCGCCGCCTGCCGGGCTTCCGCCGCCGGATCGGGGTGGTGTTCCAGGATTTCCGGCTGGTCCCGCACCTGTCGGCCTATGACAACATCGCGCTGCCGCTGAGAATCTCCGGGGTGCGCGAGGCCGATATCGAGACGCCGGTCCACGAGATGCTCGCGTGGGTCGGGCTGTCGGACCGCGTCCATGCCAGGCCGCCGACATTGTCGGGCGGCGAACAGCAACGCGTGGCGATTGCCCGCGCGGTGATCGGCCGTCCCGAAATCCTGGTCGCGGACGAGCCGACCGGCAACGTCGATCCGGCGATGGCGGCGCGCCTCCTGCACCTGTTCGATTCGCTCAACCGGCTCGGCACCACGGTGGTCATCGCGACCCACGACATGCACCTGATCGGAAGCGTCGCGTCGGCCGAGATGATGCGGCTCGACCAGGGCCGGCTGCTCGACCCCACCGGCGCGTTGCGCTTTCCGCCGGAAAGGCCGGCGCCGTGAGCCGTTCCGAGGAGACCCGGCCCGAGCGGCGCCTGCTCGATTCGAGCCGAAGCACGCGCACGATGCGCTGGGTGATGGCGGTCATGCTGTTCCTGACGGTGCTTGCCGCGGCGCTGGGGCTCGGCGCGTTCGCCGCGACGCGCTCGCTCGATCGCCAGCTCGCCGGACGGTTGACCATCGAGCTGGTCGAGGCCGATCCGGCCGCGCGCGACCGCGACGCCGCACGGCTGCTGACGATGCTGCGCGACGATCCCGATGTCGCCAGGGCCGAACCTGTCGATCCGGTGCGGCTGGGCAAGCTCCTCGAACCCTGGCTGGGGGCGATCGGCCGCGATCCCGACTTGCCGATGCCCGCACTGATCGACGTCGATCTCAAGGACGCGAGCGGCACTGCGGTGGCGCGGCTCGCCGGTCGCGCGCATCGTCTCGCGCCTGCTGCGCGGATCGACCGCCATGCCGACTGGATGGCGCCTGTCACCAGCTTCATGACGCTGCTGCTCGCGCTTGCGGCCGGAATCGTGGTCCTGCTGGCGCTGGCGACCGGGACGATCGTCGTGCTCGCGGCGCGCGCAGCGCTGGAGGCGCATCGCGGCACGATCGAGATCATGCACATGCTCGGGTCGACCGACGTCCAGATCGCGCGGCTGTTCCAGCGCCGGATCGCGCGCGATACCGCCGTCGGCGGGATGGTGGGCGGCATCGCCGCGCTGGCGATGACGGCGCTGATCGGGATGCGGCTCACCGGTCTTGGCTCGGCGCTGGCGAGCGGGGCGGCACTGGGTGCGCCGCAATGGATCGCACTCGCGCTGGTGCCGCTCGTCTTCGTCGCGCTGGCGACGCTGGCGGCGCGGTTCGCGGTGCTGCGCGCGCTGGGAGAGACGCTATGATCGCGCGCATCGCCGCCGCGCTCGCGCTCGCCTGGGCGCTGGGGTTCGCGGCGTTCATGCTGCTGCTGCCCGATCCGCTCGACGACCATCCGACCGACGCGATCGTCGTGCCGACCGGCGCGGCCGGGCGGATCGATCGCGGCATCGACTTGCTCGAAGCGCACGACGCACGGCGGATGCTGATCTCCGGCGTGGCGCCGACGGTGCGGCCGATCGATCTCGCGCTCGAATATCACGCTCCGCCCGCGCTGTTCGACTGCTGCATCGATCTCGGCCGCGAGGCGGTCGATACGCGCTCGAATGCCGAGGAAACGGCGCGCTGGGTGCGCGCGCACCATTATCATTCGGTGCGGCTGGTCACCTCCGACTGGCACATGGCGCGTGCCCGGATGGAGCTGGGCAACGCGCTCGACGACGACGTGGTCATCGTCCGGGACGGGGTGAAGGGCGATCCCGACCTCAAGCTGCTCGTCGCCGAATACAACAAGCTGCTGCTGCGCCGCGTCGCGCTGTGGCTGGGGATCGGTGGATGATCGCCTGGATACGGACGATCGCGTTCATGGCCGTCTTTTACGGCCTGTCGGTGCCGATCGTGCTCGCGGTGCCGGTGGCGGCGCTGATCGGGCGGCGGGCGCTGATCGCCTACGCCATGGCATGGGCGCGCTTCCACCGCTGGGCGGCGCGCGCGCTGCTCGGCATCCGGACGCGAGTCGAGGGGCGGCCGCTCGTCGCGCCGGCGCTCTACGCCGCCAAGCACCAGGCGATGTTCGAGACGCTGGAACTCGCCTTGATGCTCGACGCGCCGGCGGTGGTGATGAAGGCCGAGCTCGCGCGAATCCCCCTCTGGGGCTGGGCGGCGCGGCGCTACGGCGTGATCGTCATCGACCGCGGCGGCGCCGGGCAGACGATGCGGCAGATGATGCGCGAGGCGCGTGCGGCGCTCGATGCGGGCCGGTCGATCGTGCTCTTTCCCGAAGGAACGCGCGTGCAACCGGGCGAGCAGCCGCCGCTCCGCGCCGGATTCGCGGGGCTGTACCGCGCGCTCGGCGTGCCGGTGGTGCCGGTCGCGCTCGACAGCGGACGCGTGTGGCCGCGCACCGGGCCCAAGCGCGCCGGCGTGGTGACCTTCCGCTTCGGTGAGCTGGTGCCGCCCGGGCTGCCGCGCGCCGAGGCGGAGGCGCGGGTCCATGCTGCGATCAATGCGCTGGAAACTCCTCCGCCCCCGCCTTCAGGGGAGGGGCGCGGGGCGGGGAATGCCAAAACGCGCGATTCCGAACTTCCCCACCCCAAACCCCTCCCCTGAAGGAAAGGGTTAGGCATTACTCGTGCGTTCGGCCGAAATCGGGGGCGGCATCGTCCTGGCCCTGTTCGACCACGCCGCGGCGAATCGCGCGGGTGCGAGTGAACAGATCGAATAATTCGTCGCCCTTGCCCCAGCGGATCGCGCGCTGCAGCGCAGTCAGGTCCTCCGAAAAGCGCTGAAGCATCTCGAGCACCGCCTCGCGGTTGGTCAGGAACACGTCGCGCCACATCGTCGGGTCGGAGGCGGCGATTCGCGTGAAGTCGCGGAAGCCGCCCGCCGAATATTTGATCACCTCGCTCTGCGTCACCTCCTCGAGGTCGGAGGCGGTCCCGACGATCGTGTAGGCGATGAGGTGGGGCAGATGGCTGGTGATCGCGAGCACGCGGTCGTGATGGTCGGCGGCCATCTGCTCGACCTCGGCGCCGAGGCGGCGCCAGAATTCGGCGACCCGCTCGATCGCTATGGGATCGACGCCCTCCGCGGGGGTGAGAATGCACCAGCGGCCGTGGAACAATGTGGCAAAGCCCGCCTCGGGCCCGCTCTGCTCGGTCCCGGCGACCGGATGCGCGGGGACGATCGTCGTTCCGGGCAGTGCCTCGGCAAGCGCAGCGGCGACCGCTTCTTTGCAGCTGCCGACATCGGAGACGATCGCATCGGCGGGAAGATCGTCGGTGATCCCGGCGGCCGCGGCCTCCATCGCGCCGACGGGGACGCAGAGGATGACGAGATCGGCGTCGATCACGCTCGCACCCGCCGAATCGGCGATCTCGTCGGCAAGGCCGATGCGTTCGGCGGTGACGCGGACCTCGGGATCGGCGTCATAGCCGGTGACGCGCACCGTCGGCATGTGCGCCCGCGTCGCGCGCGCGATCGACGAGCCGATCAGCCCGAGACCGATGATCGTGACGCGCGCGAAGGGGAGCATTTTAGCCGGCCGCCTCGACCAGTTCGCGTAACGCGGCCGCGACGCCGTGCGTCTCGGCTTCGGTGCCGATCGTGATCCTGAGACCGTTGGCGAGCCCCTGCCCCGGCAGCCACCGAACGATATAGCCTTTGTCCATCAGCCCCTTGTACGCTGCCTCCGCGGTGAGCTTGCCCGCGAACAGCACCAGCACGAAATTGGCCTGGCTCGGCACCGCGCGCAGCCCGGCGTTGCCGAGCTTGCCGATCTCGGCCGAGAACCACGCGCGCCACTCGGCGTTGTGCGCGCGGGTGTGCTCGACGAACGCGGTGTCGCCCAGCGCCGCGACCGCCGCCGCGGTGCCGGCGATGGTGATCGAAAAGGGCAAGCGGATGCGGTGCATCGCCTCGATGATCGGCGCGGCGGCATAGCCCCAGCCGATCCGCTCGGCGGCAAGGCCGTAGAGCTTGGAGAAGGTCCGCGTGACGAGCACGTTGGGTGCGGTCTCGGCAAGCGCCATGCCGCCGTCCTCGGCATCGCCCGCAATATATTCGGCATAGGCATGGTCGAGGACCAGCAGAACGTGGCCGGGAAGGCCCGCGTGCAGCCGCGCAATCTCCGCCCGCGTTGCATAGGTGCCGGTCGGGTTGTTGGGATTGGCGATATAGACGATCCGCGTCCGCTCGGTGACGGCGGCGAGGATCGCGTCGACGTCGGTCGCATAGTCGCGGTCGGGCGCCACCACCGGCGTCGCGCCGACGCGCCGCGCGGCGATCTCATAGACGGCGAAGCCGTAGCGGACGAAGATCACCTCGTCCCCCGGCCCGGCGAACGCGCCCGCGGCGAGGTGCAGCACCTCGTCCGAACCGTTGCCGTAGATGATCCGCGCCGGATCGAGCCCGTGCTTCGCCGCCAGCGCCTCGCGCAATTCGGCGCCGCTCGCGTCGGGATAGCGCTCCAGCCGGCCCGCGGCGGACGCGAACGCCTCGCGCGCCGCCGGCGAAGTGCCGAGCGGGTTCTCGTTGGACGAGAGCTTGGCGACCTTGCGGCCGTCGTCGGTGGTCGAACGGCCGGGAACATAAGGCGCGATGCCCATGATCCAGGGTTTGGGGGCGGGGCCAGTCATGGGGCGCGCATAGCCGCCGGGGCGGGCCGGTGGCAACAACCCTCCGCGACCTCCCCTGGCCCGTTCGTCCCGAGCGAAGCCGAGGCATTCTCGCTACGCTCGACACGAACGGTTGTTGTTTTGCGTCAGATTAGGCTAGCGGGCGCGTGATGGACACCCGTTTCGGCCTCGACCGCCGCGTGACGCTTCCGGGGCCGCTGCCGCTCGACAGCGGCGCCGCGCTCGCGCCGGTCGAGATCGCCTACGAAACTTACGGGACCCTCGCGCCCGAAGGCGGCAATGCGATCCTGATCTGCCACGCGCTGACGATGGACCAGCACGTCGCGAGCCCACACCCGATCACCGGCAAGCCCGGCTGGTGGATCGAGATGGTCGGCCCCGGCAAGCCGATCGATACCGACCGCCACCTCGTCGTCTGTGCCAACGTGCTGGGCAGCTGCATGGGCTCCTCTGGCCCGGCGAGTCCCGATCCGGCGACGAGCAGGCCCTTCGGCATGGCCTTTCCGGTGATCACCATCCGCGACATGGTGCGTGCCCAGGCGATGCTGCTCGACCATCTCGGGATCAATCGGCTGAAGGCGGTGATCGGCGGCTCGATGGGGGGGATGCAGGCGCTGTCGTGGCCGGCGACCTTCCCGAACCGTGTGGAGGCGGCGGTGGTGATCGCCTCGACCGCGCGGCATTCGGCGCAGAACATCGCTTTTCATGAAGTCGGCCGCCAAGCGATCATGGCCGACCCCAATTGGCGCGACGGCGATTATTACGAGACCGGCAGTCCGCCTGCCGCGGGCCTCGCGGTCGCGCGGATGGCGGCGCATATCACCTATCTGTCCGAAGCCGGATTGACCGAGAAGTTCGGGCGCAAATTGCAAGGGCGCGAGGCCAAGACCTTCGGCTTCGACGCCGATTTCCAGGTCGAAAGCTATTTGCGGCACCAGGGTCTCGCCTTCACCGACCGGTTCGACGCCAATGCCTATCTCTACATTACCCGGGCGATGGACTATTTCGACCTTGCCGAGGAGCATGGCGGCAAGCTCGCCACCGCCTTCCGCGACAGCAATGCGCGCTTCTGCCTGATCAGCTTCGACACCGACTGGCTGTATCCGACCCGCGAGTCGCGCGCGGTGGTCCAGGCGCTCCATGCCGCCGGCGCGCCCGCAAGCTTCGTCGAACTGTCGAGTCCGTACGGTCACGACGCTTTCCTGCTCGATTCGCCCGAGATGAACCGGGTGATCGCGGGCTTTTTGAGGAACGGGGCATGACCCTCCGCCCCGATCTTGCGGTGATCGCCGAGCACGTCGCGCCGGGCAGCCGCGCGCTCGATATCGGCTGCGGCGACGGCGCGTTGATGACGGCGCTGCGCGAGACCCGCGGGGTCGATGCACGCGGGCTGGAGATCGATCCCGCCAACGTCGCCGCGGCGGTGGCGCGCGGGCTTTCCGTCGTGCAGGGAGATGCCGATACCGACCTCGCCGCCTATCCCGACGCAAGTTTCGATTATGCGATCCTCAGCCAGACGTTGCAGACGACGCGCAGCCCCCATTTGGTGCTGGACGAGTTGCTCAGGATCGGCGAGCGTGCGTTCGTCTCCTTCCCCAATTTCGCGCATTGGCGGGTGCGCGCCTCGCTGCTGTGGGGCGGACGGATGCCGGTGACGCGGCTGCTGCCCGAACGCTGGTACGACACGCCCAACATCCACCATGTCACGATCGACGACTTCCGCGCGCTGCTGAAGGAGCGCGGGATCGCCGTCGAGGATGCGTGGTTCCTCAGGCGCGGCCGGCGGACCAGCGCCGCGGCGGCGAACTTCCGCGCCGAGCACGCGGTGTTCCTGCTGCGGCGCTGATCCCACGGGCTCAGGCGGCGGCCGCGGCGAGCGTCGGATAGTCGGTATAGCCTTCCCGGTCCCTGCTGTACCAAGTCGCCATGACGTCCGGGTTGAGCGCCGCGCCGCGGCGGAAGCGCTCGGGAAGGTCGGGATTGGCGAGGAACGGCCGCCCGAACGCGACCGCGTCGGCCAGCCCCGAATCGAGCGCCGCCTGCGCCGCTTCCGCGCTGAAATCCTGGTTGAGCACCAGCGGCCGATCGAATGCCTGGCGGATGGCGGGCGAGACCTTGGGCTGGGTGGCGCTGCCGAAGGTGCCGTCGGGTCCCGGCTCGCGCAGCTCGAGGAACGCGATGCCGATCTGCCCCAGCGCCTTCGCGGCGGGGACGAAGACCGCAACGGGGTCGCTGTCGATCACGCCCTGGGTGTCGCCGTTGGGCGAGAAGCGCACCGCGGTGCGGTCCGGGCCGGCGACCGACGCGATCCGCTCGACCACTTCGACCAGCAAGCGGATGCGGTTTTCCGGGCTGCCGCCGTAGCGGTCGGTGCGCGCGTTGGCGCCGTTGCGCAAAAACTGGTCGATCAGATAGCCGTTGGCGGCATGGAGCTGGACGCCGTCGAACCCGGCGGCGAGCGCGTTCTTCGTCGCCCGCGCATAATCGTCGAGCAGCCGCGGGATCTCGGCGAGCTCGAGCGGGCGCGCCTCGGCATAGGGCTGCTTGCCGTCGTAGGTGTGCGCCTTGCCCGGCGCGGTCGTCGCGGAGGAGGAGACCGGGGCGGCGCCGTCGAGGAAATCGGGGTGGACGATGCGGCCCATGTGCCACAGCTGCGCGACGATTCGCCCGCCCGCGTCGTGGACCGCCTGCGTCACCGGCTGCCAGGCTTCGGCCTGTTCGTCGATCCACAGCCCCGGCGCATAAGGCCAGCCGAGCCCTTCGCGGCTGATCCCGGTCGCTTCGGAAATGATGAGGCCGGCCGAAGCGCGCTGCGCGTAATAATCGGCCATGATCGGCGTCGGCACATGCTCCCGCGTGGCGCGGCCGCGAGTCAGCGGCGCCATCAGGATGCGGTTGGGCGCGGCGATCGCGCCGAGCTGGATGGGGTCGAAAAGGCTTGGCATAGGGTTTCCTTTTGCTACCGGCTTCCCGCCAGATAGGCGGCAAGAGTCCGACATGCATCCCGACGCGCGTTCAAGAAAATCTAGTCACGGCGAAACCGACCTGCCCGCGCTCGCCGCGCTGATCGTCGCCAATGTCGCGCTCGCGTTCGGGCCGTGGTTCGTGCGGCTCGCCGATGTCGGGCCGGTCGCCGCCGGCTTCTGGCGGATCGGGCTGGCGGTGCCGGTGCTCGGCGTGATGGCGCTGGGCAGCGGCTGGCGGCCCGCGGGGCTCGGCCGGGCGCTGTGGTTGACGCTCGCGATCGGCGGCCTCTGCTTCGCCGCCGATCTCGGCAGCTGGCACGTCGGCATCCTGAGGACGACGCTCGCCAATGCGACGCTGTTCGGCAATTCGGCGACGTTGTTCTACCCGATCTACGGCTTCATCGCCGCGCGGTCGCTGCCGAGCCGGGCGCAGGCGCTCGCGCTGCTGCTCGCCGCGGTCGGCGCCGCGCTGCTGATGGGGCGGTCGTACGAGCTGTCGTCGCGCAACCTGGCCGGCGATCTGCTCTGCCTGCTCGCGGGGCTGCTCTACACCGGCTATTTCATCCTGATGGCGCGCGCCCGCACCGTGCTCGCGCCGCTTCCTGCGCTGACCCTGTCGTCGCTCGCCAGCTTGCTGCCGCTGCTGCTCGCCGCGTTCGCGCTCGGCGAGCGCGTCTGGCCGCATGATTGGGCGCCGCTGGTCGGCGTCGCGCTGGCGAGCCAGGTGCTGGGGCAGGGGCTGATGATCTATGCGCTCGGCAAATTGTCGCCGCTGGTCATCGGCATCGCGCTGCTGACTCAGCCGATCGTCGCGGGCACCGTCGGCTGGCTGGTCTATGACGAGCGGCTCGGCGCTGCGGACCTCGTCGGCGCGGTGCTGGTCGCCGTCGCGCTGGTGCTGGTCCGCCGCCGTGCGCCCGAACCGGTGCAGCTGGGCCCGATCGGCGCCGAGGTCCCCACCTCGGGCCGCGACTAGCGGCGCGGCGTCACCGCCAAAGGTCACGAAAGTCACCCCCCTTTATACGCGGGGAGCCTTTCTGGATTCAGATGTCAAAGAGCGATTCACGGAACATTAGCAGAACATTGCTGTGTAGGAAAGAGGGCGCTCCCCGTCCTGGAGGCGGCAACTCGCCCTTCGACAAGGTCCAGGCGAAGCGGTATGGGACGGGGATGTCCGACCTGTCCCTGCCCGAAGACGCCACGCTCGACGAAATTCGTGCCGCGCTTGCGCCGGTGATCGCGGCGAACGCTGCGTTCGACGGTTGGTCCGAGGCGGCGGTGGCGGCGGCGGCGACGGCGCGGGGAGTCGATCCCGACGTGGCGACGCTCGCCTTTCCGGGTGGGCCGGTCGCAATGATCGCGGCGTGGTTCGAGGAGGTCGATCGCGCGATGATCGCCGCGGTGCCCGACGACCGGCTCGCCGCGATGAAGGTGCGCGAGCGCATTTCGGCGCAGGTCGAGGCGCGACTCGACGCGCTGGCCCCGAATCGCGAGGCGCTGCGGCGCGCGCTGGCGATCCTGGCGATGCCGCAGAACGCATTGCGCGCCGCGAAGCTCGGCTGGCACGCGGCCGATCTGATGTGGCGCCGCGCCGGCGACACCGCGACCGATTACAACCATTATACCAAGCGCGCGATCCTGTCGGGGGTCTATGCTGCGACGATCACCGCGTTCCTTGACGACGAGAGCGCCGGGTTCGCGGAGACGCGCGCGTTCCTGTCGCGGCGGATCGACGGCGTCCTGCGGTTCGAGAAGACCAAGGCGCAGCTGATCCAGCAGCGCGAGCGGCTGCCGAGCCTGTCGCGCTTTGTGGGGCGGCTGCGCTATCCGCCGGCGTGAGTGGTGTGACCCTTCCGCAAGCGAATCGTTCGGCGCCGAGTCTTTGTTGGAGAACGGCGCCGCCCTCCAGCACCATTCCAACGATGCTGCGCATCGCCGGAACCTTGGTGCTTCCGCCCACTCCCCCACCCGACCACCCAATGCGATTATCCTAGGGGTGGCCGGGTGGGGGAGTGGGCCGGCGCTGCAATCGAAATCAAATCTGCGACTGATTCGCATTTTCGCTCTTTCCTTCGCTGCGGGTTATTGATAATCACTCGCAGCATGGATATGTCGTCGCGCGTGATACTACCCGTCAGCCTCGAAGCGCTGCCGCGCCGGCAGCATGCGACGGTCGCCGCGATCGACTGGGCGCGACTCGCGGGGCCCGAGGCGCGGCGGCTGCGCGAACTGGGCTTCGACGAGGGCGTCGAGGTCGAGGTGCTGCACCGCGCGCGGCTGGGCGGCGGACCGATCGCCTGCCGCATCGGCCGGATGACGGTGGCGCTGCGCCGCGCGGTCGCCGGCGCGATCCACGTCTCGCCGCTCGCCGGATAGCATGAACCCGGCACCACTGGTCGCGCTGGTCGGAAATCCCAATTCCGGCAAGAGCGCGCTGTTCAACGCCCTGACCGGTGCGCGCCAGAAGGTCGGCAATTATCCCGGCGTCACCGTCGAGCGCCATGCCGGGCGCACCGCGCTCGCCGACGGACGGCCGATCGAAATCCTCGATTTGCCCGGCGCCTACAGCCTCGACCCCGCCTCGCCCGACGAGCGGGTGACGCGCGACGTCGTCACCGGCGCGCAGGCCGGCGAGCGGCTGCCCGACGTGCTGGTGATCGTCGTCGACGCCGCCAATCTCGACAACCACCTGCGCTTCACGCTGCAGCTGATCGCGCTCGGCCTGCCGACGGTGGTGGCGCTCAACATGATCGACCTTGCGACGCGCGACGGGCTGACGCTCGATCCCGCGGTGCTCGAGCGCGAGCTCGGTGTGCCGGTGATCCCGACCGTCGCGGTGCGGCGGCGCGGCATCGACGACCTCAAGACGGCGATCGGCGAGGCGGTCCGGCGCGGGCCGGCGGTGGCGCTTCGCGCGAGCGGCCACAGCCTGCACGAGGACATCGCCACACTGCAGCGGCGCGCGCGCGCGCTCTCGCTCGCCGCGACCGTTTCGGAGACGCCGGTGCGGCGTTGGACCCACGCGCTCGACGCCGTGGCGTTGCACCCGGTGTTCGGGCTGGTGCTGCTCGCGACGATCCTGTTCGTGATGTTCCAGGCGGTGTTCGCCTGGGCGCAGGCGCCGATGGACGCGATTGCGGCAGGGTTCGCCTGGCTCGGCGCGGCAGTGAAGACGGTGATGCCGGAGTCGATCCTGCGCTCGCTGATCGTCGACGGAGTGATCGCGGGCGTCGGCGCGGTGGTGGTGTTCCTGCCGCAGATCCTGATCCTGTTCTTCTTCATCCTGCTGCTCGAAGCGTCGGGCTATATGGTCCGCGCCGCGTTCCTGATGGACCGGATCATGGCCGCGGTCGGGCTGTCGGGGCGCGCGTTCATCCCGCTGCTCTCGTCCTTCGCCTGCGCGGTGCCGGGGATCATGGCGACGCGGACGATCGAGGACGAGAAGGACCGGCTCACCACCATCCTGATCGCGCCGCTGATGACCTGCTCGGCGCGGCTGCCGGTCTATACGCTGATCATCGGCGCGCTGATCCCCAACCGGCAGGTGCTGCCGCTGGTCGGCCTGCAGGGGCTGGTGATGTTCGCGCTCTATGTGATGGGCATCGTCGGCGCGTTCTTCGCGGCGCTGGTGCTGCGGCGGACGGTGACCAAGGGCGCCTCGTCGGGCTTCATGATGGAGATGCCCAAATACCAATGGCCGCGGCTGCGCGACATCGCGCTGGGGCTGTGGACGCGCGCGCTGATCTTCCTGAAGCGCGCCGGCACGATCATCGCGACGACGACGATCATCCTGTGGGCGCTGCTCAGCTTCCCGCAGCCGCCGGCGGGCAGCGCCGTCTCGCCGGTCGATTATTCGATCGCCGGGCGGATCGCCAACACCGTGGTCGAGCCGATCGTCCGCCCGATCGGGTTCAACCGCGACATCAGCCTGGCATTGATCCCGGCGATGTCGGCGCGCGAGGTCGCGGTGGCGGCGATCGGCACGGTCTATTCGGTCGACAATCCCGACAGCGCGACGGGCAACCGATCGATGATCGACAATTTGCGCCACCGTTGGAGCCTCGCCACCGCGCTCGCCTTCCTGATGTGGTTCGTGTTCGCGCCGCAGTGCATCTCGACGATCGCGATCACCCGGCGCGAGACCAACGGGTGGCGCTGGCCCGCGTTCATGGTTGGCTATTTGTTCGCACTCGCCTACATCGCTGCAGGGGCGACCTACTGGGTCGCGACGGCAATCGGATTGTAGGAACGGAGAGACTATGGCCGGCAGCGTGAACAAGGTGATCCTGATCGGCAATCTTGGCCGCGATCCGGAAAGCCGCAGCTTCCAGAACGGCGGCAAGGTGGTCAATTTGCGCATCGCCACGTCGGAACAGTGGAAGGACCGCAACTCGGGCGAGCGCAAGGAGCGCACCGAGTGGCATTCGGTCGCGGTCTATCAGGAAGGCGCGGCGAACTTCGCCGAGCGCTACCTGAAGAAGGGCAGCAAGGTCTATGTCGAAGGCCAGCTCGAAACCCGCAAATGGCAGGACCAGTCGGGCAACGACCGCTACACGACCGAAGTCGTCATCCGGCCGTACAACGGCACGCTGACCTCGCTCGACAGCGGCGGCGGACAGGGCGGCGGCGTTTCCAGCGGACGGGACGACTGGGGCCCGAGCGACGATTTCGGCGGCGGCTCGCGCGGCAGCGGCGGTGGCCGGGGCGGTTCGGGCGGCGGCTATGGCGGCGGCGGGTCGGGCGGATCGAGCGGCTTCGGCGGCGGGTTTTCCGACGATCTCGACGACGACGTGCCGTTCTAGACCTGGTCCTGTCGAGCTTGAGCGCTCTTCGTGCTCCTGCGAAAGCAGGAGCCCAGGGGGTGCGACCTTGGCGCCCGTGACTCTGGGCTCCTGCTTTCGCAGGAGCACTGTTTCCATCAAAGACGGATAGGCCTTGGGCGCAGCCGCCGGCGGCGCCCGCGCCGCTCATCCCGCCAGACAGGCGAGCGCGGCGGCGTCGATCGCCGTGGCGGCGCCGGCCAGCGCATAGACGTCGGCGAACGGCCGGCCGGTCGCGCTGACGCCGCTGACGCTCATCGCGCGGCCCGAGCGCATCGCCATGACGATCGCCGCGTCGGTGCGCCGATCGGGAGCCCATGCCTCGGCGCCGCGCGCCGTGAGCGTGAAGCGGCGGTCGTCGATGCTGAGCGTCGGCGCGATCCCGTTGCGCACCGGGCGGCTCAGGCGGATCGCGATCTGGTTGCGGATGCCGCGCTGCGGCCTGGTGGCGACGCTGGCGAAGGCGCCGGTGCCATGGCGCACCGGCTCTGCGACCGCGAAGCAGCGCGGGGGGTCGGCCTCACGGAACGCGCCCCAGGCGTGATAGACGCCGATCGCCTCCCGGCCGGTTGCCGGGGCGGGCAGCGCGAGCAGCATCAGGGCAGCCCGCATCATGCCGGAGCGCTTCCGCGGCCGCGATGTGCGACGGTCTCCCTCCCGCCCTCGATCATCACCACCGACCCTTGCGGCAGGCCCGGCGCGAGCGGCGCTCCGACCGACGGCGCGGGCCTGCGCCCGGTCAACAAGCCGCGCAGCACCGCGCTTGAAATGCCGTGCATGATGATCAGGCGGTCGCCCGGATCGCCATCGGTGTCGGCAAGCCAGCTGGTCAGCCGCGCGGCGATCGCCGGATAGGATTCGCCGTCGGGCGCGGCCGTCAGCGCACCGGTTTCGGGATCGATGATCGGGCCGAACTCCCGCGCCAGCTCGTGATAGTGGCGCCCGTCCCAGCTGCCGACGTCGATTTCGCCCAATCGCTCGTCGGTGCGCGCTGCGTGCCAGTCGAGCTCGAGATGTTCGGCGATCACCGCAAGCGTCTGCAAGGCGCGCCCGGTCGGCGACGCCCACAGCGTCAGCGCCGGCCCGGCGCCGAGCCGTTCGCGCAGCGCTTCGCCCATCTCCTCGGCTTGCGCGAAGCCGGCGCGGGTCAGCGGGGTGTGGAGCCGCTTGCCCTGCATCCGCCGCGCGGCGTTGAACACGGTCTCGCCGTGCCGGGCGATGAAGTCGCGGCCTGTGCGCTTGGGATTCACCGTCCCGCTTTCAAGCCCCTGTGGCGCAAAAGCAACGGAAATCCGCGTTTATCTGAGGTTCATGCAACATCTGCGGCGGACGACCATTTGAGCCGTCCGCCCCCGTATCGGGGCGGGTGATGAATGGAGTTGTTATGCGTAAGCTTGTTCTGACTGCCCTTGCCGCCGCCAGCGCGACGGCTGTCGCCACCCCCGCCTTCGCCCAGTCGGCGAACGGTCCGTTCGACGGATTCCGGGTCGGCGCGATCGCCGGCTGGGATGGCCTGCGCCCCGGCAAGGGCCCCGATTCGAGCATTTCGGACGGCAACGGCGCGGACGGATTGCTGTACGGCGCCGAAGCCGGTTACGACCACCAGATGGGCAATCTCGTCCTCGGCGTCGACGGCGAGGTGTCGGGCTCGACCGCCAAGGCGTCGAACGATCCGGTTGCCGCCGACGCGCTCGGCTACGGCCGGGTGAAGTCGGGCCGCGACCTCTATATCGGCGGCCGCGTCGGCTATACCGTCGCCCCGACGACGATGCTCTACGCGAAGGCCGGCTACACCAACGCGCGGCTCGACCTGACCGCCAGCGACGGCACCACCGAGACCGGCAACCATTACAATCTCGACGGCTATCGCCTCGGCGTCGGCGTCGAGCAGGCGATCAGCCCGACCACCTATGCCAAGCTCGAATATCGCTATTCGAACTATGGCGACGCGCGGCTGGAATATCCCAACGGGACCAACACCAGCAATTTCGACGTCGATACCGATCGTCACCAGGTTGTCGCGGGCGTCGGCTTCCGCTTCTAGGACGCCGGCCTGGCGGCCAGTACGTGTACCGCGTAGCGTAACAGAAGGGCCGGGGCGCTTGCTCCGGCCCTTTTTTACGGTAAGGAAAGAAGGAACCTTGCCGTCGGAAATCCAGTCCGGCGGGACATGAATTTGGGGGCTCGACGCCCCGGGGGAACGAGATGAAGGCGACGATCGAACGCGCGACCCTCCTCAAGGGCCTGAGCCACGTCCAGTCGGTGGTCGAGCGCAGGAACACCATCCCGATCCTCTCCAACGTGCTGATCGAAGCGACCGGGGACGGCGCGCTCAGGCTGATGGCGACCGACCTCGACCTCCAGATCAATGAGACCGTGGCGGCCGCGGTCGATCAGCCCGGCGCGACGACGGTGTCGGCGCACACGCTGTTCGACATCGCCCGCAAGCTGCCCGAAGGCGCGCAGGTCGAACTGTCGGCGGCCGAGGGGCGCATGTCGATCGTCGCGGGCCGCGCACGGTTCAGCCTGGCGACGCTGCCGCGCGACGACTTTCCGGTGATCGCCGAGGGCGAGCTGCCGACGACCTTCGAACTTCCGGCCGAAACGCTGAAGCAGATCATCGACAAGACCCGCTTCGCGATCTCGACCGAGGAGACGCGCTATTATCTGAACGGCATCTTCCTGCATGTCAGCGACGAGGGCAGCCAGCCGGTGCTCAAGGCCGCGGCGACCGACGGCCACCGCCTCGCGCGCGTGACGGTGCCGCGCCCCGACGGCGCCGAGGGTATGCCCGACGTGATCGTGCCGCGCAAATGCGTCGGCGAATTGCGCAAGCTGCTCGACGAGATCGACGGCTCGGTCGGCGTGTCGCTGTCGGCGACCAAGATCCGCTTCGACCTCGGCCAGGCGTTGCTCACTTCGAAGCTGATCGACGGCACCTTCCCCGATTATTCGCGCGTCATCCCGACCGGCAACGACAAGATCCTCAAGATCGATCCCAGGAGCTTCGAGGAGGGCGTCGATCGCGTCTCGACGATCGCCACCGAGAAGACCCGCGCGGTCAAGATGGGGCTCGATCGCGACAAGATCGTGCTGTCCGTCACCAGCCCGGAAAACGGCACCGCGGCCGAGGAAGTGCCCGGCGACTATACTGCACTGCCGTTCGAGATCGGGTTCAACTCGCGCTACCTGCTCGACATTCTCGGCCAGATCGAGGGCGATAGCGTCGAGGTCCATCTCGCCGACGCCGCCGCGCCGACGCTGATCCGCGAGAACGACAAGGCACCCGCGCTCTACGTGCTGATGCCGATGCGGGTGTGAGCCCTGCCGACACCGAACTGATGGTGCCGCGCGTGCTGATCATCGCCGGCTCCGATTCGGGGGGCGGCGCCGGCATCCAGGCCGACATCAAGACGGTGACGATGCTCGGCGGCCATGCGATGACCGCGATCACCGCGCTGACGGCGCAGAACACGCTCGGCGTCGAGCGCGTCATGCCGGTGCCGACCGACATGGTGCTCGCGCAGATCGACGCGGTGGTGCGCGACATCGGCGTCGATGCGGTCAAGATCGGCATGATCGGCTCGGCCGAGACGGCGAATGCGGTGGCGGAATATCTGGCCAAAGCTCCTCCCCTTGAGGGTTCGGGTTGGGATGGGGCAGTGCCGCCAGCACGCGCGCCTGTGGGACAGGCCCCACCCCCGGCCCCTCCCCTGAAGGGGAGGGGAGAAGTCCCCATCGTCTTCGATCCCGTGATGATCGCCACTTCGGGCTCGACGCTTGCCGACGCTGCGACGATCGATGCGTTCGGCCGGCTAATGGACGTGGCGAGCGTCGTCACGCCCAATGCGCCCGAACTTGAGGCGCTCGGCGGGATCGATGCCGTACTGGCGCACGATTGCTACCTCGTCGTCAAGGGCGGGCACGGGACCGGCCCGCGCGTGATCGACAGCTTGCTGTCGCCGACCGGCCAGCAGCTGCGCGAGCTCGACGGCAAGCGGTTCGATACCGACGATACGCACGGGACTGGCTGCACCTTCGCCAGCGCGCTCGCCACCGAGCTGGCGCGCGGCCGGCCGATCGACGAGGCGTTCGCCGAAGCCGTCCGCTTCACGCGGATCGCCTTGATCAGCGCGCCCGGCTTCGGCGAAGGTCATGGGCCGATCGGGCACACGCTCGGCCACAATCCCTATGCGGAGCTGGAAGGCTGATGCCGAGCCGCAAACATGAAAAGCTCTATCCGGGCCCGATCGCCGGGGTCGATGAGGCGGGGCGCGGGCCGCTCGCGGGACCGGTCGTCGCCGCCGCGGTGATCCTGCCCGAGCGCGGCGTGCCGCGCGGCATCGACGATTCGAAGAAGCTCTCCGCCGCCGAGCGCCACCGCCTCCACGACCGCCTCCGCGCCTGCGCGGTGGTCGGCGTCGGGATTGTCGAGCCGGACGAGATCGACCGGCTCAACATCTATTGGGCGACGATGAAGGCAATGACGCTCGCGGTCGATTCGCTCGCCGCCGCGCTCGGCTGCGCGCCCGGCCATGTGCTGGTCGACGGCAACCGGCTGCCGCGCTGGAGCTACGCCGCCAGCGCAATCGTCGGCGGCGACGCGCAGGCGCTGTGCATCGCCGCCGCCTCGATCGTCGCCAAGCACACGCGTGACACGATCATGATCGCGCACGCCGAATCGTACCCGCTCTACGGATGGCATTCGAACAAGGGCTATTCAGCGCCCGAGCACCTGCGCGCGCTGCGCGAACACGGTCCGTGTCCGCTCCACCGCCGCAGCTTCGCACCGGTCGCACAGGCCGAATTGCCGCTAACCCAGCAGGTGAGTCTTTCGAGTCACACCACAAGCGCTTGAGTCACATCCGTGGCGGCAGACTCAACATCTGGCCAAGGTCGCAAAATGTTCCGCTGCGTTAACGAATCGGCAACCTAAATCGTTAACTAAACTTTGCTTGACCCTGGCGCGCGGCTCCGCAGGATCGCGCGTCCACATCGAGGGGGACAAGGATGGCGGTACTCGAAAAGCTCAAGGCAGCGCGCGCTTCGGCGCCGTCGGCGCTCCCGCTCGATTCGATCCTGCGCGGGGATTGCATCGCCGAGATGAAGAAGCTGCCGGCCAAGTCGGTGGACATGATCTTCGCCGACCCGCCCTATAATCTCCAGCTCGCCGGCGAGCTGTTCCGCCCCGACGGCAGCCATGTCGATGCGGTCGACGACGATTGGGACAAATTCGACACCTTCGCCGCCTATGACGCGTTCACCCGCGCCTGGCTGGCCGAGGCGCACCGCATCCTGAAGGACGACGGCACGATCTGGGTGATCGGCAGCTATCACAACATCTTCCGCGTCGGCACCGCGGTGCAGGATCTCGGCTATTGGATCCTCAACGACATCGTCTGGCGCAAGGCCAACCCGATGCCCAATTTCCGCGGCACGCGCTTCACCAACGCGCACGAGACGCTGATCTGGGCGTCGAAGGGCGAGAAGGCGAAATACACCTTCAACTATCGCTCGATGAAGACGCTCAATGACGAGCTCCAAATGCGCAGCGATTGGGAATTCCCGATCTGCGGCGGGCAGGAGCGCTTGAAGAAGAACGGCGCCAAGGTCCACCCGACCCAGAAGCCCGAGGCGCTGATCTACCGCATCCTGCTGGCTTGTACGAAGCCGGGCGATGTGGTGCTCGACCCGTTCTTCGGCACCGGCACCACCGGCGCGGTGGCCAAGCGCCTCGGCCGCCGCTGGATCGGGATCGAGCGAGAGGGCGACTATATCGACGCCGCCGAGGAGCGGATCGCCGCTGCGCTGCCGCTCGACGAATCGGCGCTCGCGACGATGCAAAGCCCCAAGCAGGCGCCCAAGGTCGCGTTCGGCGTGCTGGTCGAGAACGCCTATCTCACTCCCGGCGCGGTGCTCACCGACGCCAAGCGCCGCTTCAAGGGCGTGGTTCGCGCCGACGGCAGCCTCGCTTCCCCATGCGGTGCGTCCGGTTCGATCCACAAGCTCGGCGCGACGCTGCAGGGCGCGCCGGCGTGCAACGGCTGGACCTTCTGGCATTACGAGGCGGAAGGCGGGTTGAAGCCGATCGACGCGCTTCGGCAGATCTACCTGCTCGCCACGCAGCCGTAGCTGCCAGTTGGTGCTCCTGCCTTCGCAGGAGCACCAATTCACCCCGCGCCCAGCACCTCGGCGATCAAGTCCTTGCGGCTCAGCTTGCCGACCATCGTCTTGGGCAGGTGCTCGCGCACCACGACCGAATCGACCCGCTCGTGCTTGCCGAGCTGCGGGTTGAGCCACGCGGCCAGCTCCGCACCCGTCACCGCCGCGCCATCGGCGAGCGTCACATAGGCGCGCGGCATCTCGCCGTGATAGGCGTCGGGCAGGCCGATCACCAGCGCCTCCTTCACCGCCGGATGACGATAGAGCACCGCTTCGATCTGGCTTGGGAACACCTTGAATCCGCCGACTGCGATCATGTCCTTGAGGCGATCGACAATGCGGATGAAGCCGTCGGCGTCGATCGTGCCGACGTCGCCGGTCCTCAGCCAGCCCTGGACGAACACCCGCGCGTCGGCATCGGGGCGGTTCCAATAGCCCTTCATGATCTGCGGCCCCTTGGCGACGATCTCGCCCGGCTCGCCGGGGGGCGGCGGGCGCGTCGGGTCCTCCTTGTCGACCAGTCGCACGCGCGTGCCGGGGATCGGCTGGCCGATCGTGCCGGGCTTGCCCTCCGCCTCATAAGGGTTGGACGAGATCACCCCCGAACTTTCCGACAGGCCATAGCCCTCGACCACGCTCGCGCCGGTCGCCGCCTCGAACTTTGCCTTGAGCTCGGCGGGCAGCGGCGCGCCGCCCGAGACGCAGACGCGCAGGTGCGAGAAGTCGGTCTCGGCGATCTTGGGATGATCGAGCAGCGCCTGGTACATGGTCGGCACGCCGGGGAGCGCGGTCGCCCGCGTCCGGCCGATCGCCGCCAGCACCTGCCCGGCATTGAACCGCGGCAGCATCACGATGCACCCGCCGTTCACCACGGTACGGTTCAGGACGCAGGTATTGGCGAAGACGTGGAACAGCGGCAGCACGCCGATCACGCGGTCCTCCGCGTCTGGGTGCGGATCGAGCGCGGCGACCTGCCGCGCGTTTGCCGACAGGTTCCAATGCGTCAGCATCGCCCCCTTGGGCGTGCCGGTGGTGCCGCCGGTATATTGGATCAGCGCGACGTCGGCGACTGGATCGATCGCCGGCACGGGGCAGGCGCCGTCGTTATGGATGAGCATCGAAAAGGCGAGGATGCGCGCGTCGTCGGGCCGCTTCGCCACTTCGCGCCCGCGGAACAGGCGGTAGAACAGCGACTTCGCCGCCGGCAGCGCGCCCGCCACCGATCCTACCACCAGCCGCTCGAGCGCACTCGTGTCGAGCACCTCGAGCGCGGTCGGCAGCAGTGCGGTCGCCGACAGGGTGAACAGCACCCGCGTCCCCGAATCGGCGACCTGATGCGCCAGCTCCTCGGCGGTGTAGAGCGGCGAGAAATTGACCACCGTCGCGCCGAGCTTGAGAATGCCGTAATAGGCCGCGGCGTAATGCGGCACGTTGGGCAGGAACAGCCCGATGCGGTCGCCGGGGCCGTAGCCGAGCGCGGCAAGTCCCGCGGCGACGCGGTTGGCGCCGTCGAGCGTCTCGGCATAGCTGTAGGTCCGGCCGAGGAACTCGATCAGCGGCGCCGGCCCGTGCGTGGCGGCTGCGCCTTCGAACAGCGCGACCATCGATTCGGGCGGAAAGGTGATGTCCCACGGCGTCGGATGGCGATAGGCGCGGCGCCAGACGTCTTCGGGATCGCTCATTGACACGGGTGTAAGCAGCGCGCCCGAGCCGCGCAAGTCACCGGCTTTCGAGGATGTGACGCCCGCTCCAGGTCCACAACAGCGACACCGCGACGACGCCGAGATCGACTGCCGCCTGCACCCGGTGCGGCGCGGGATCGCCGTTTTCGGCGGTGATGATGCGGATGTCGGCCGAAGGATGCCGCGCGGCGAGCACGAGCAACGCGATCACCAGCACCGCCAACCCGATCCGCCGCTCCCGCATCACGTGTCTCCCGTCGAGACGCCCTCATTACGCTTCCGCCGCGCGTCCCTCAAGCGAATCCGGCGTGTACCAGCCGTCGGGGTTCAGGCGGCGTAGGCGACCCCCAAGGCGGTTCTGGCGCGGTCTCGGCCCTCGGCCTTGGCGTCGAACAGCGCACGGTCGGCGAAACGGTAGAGCAGCTTCCACTGCGCCTCGGTCTCGAGCGGCCCGGAGCAAGTGCCGATGCTCGCGGTCACCGTGAGGTCGAACGGCATTCGTTCGGCGCGCAGCCGCGCGAGGATCGGTTCGGGCTCCAGCCCCGCCTCGATCGCGGCGACGACGGCGAACTCCTCGCCGCCGATCCGCGCGACCAGCGCGTCGACCGGCGCCGCAGCCCGAAGCGCACGGGCGAACAGCCGCAACACCTCGTCGCCGCCGTCGTGTCCCAGCGTGTCGTTGACCCGCTTGAAATGGTCGATGTCGGCGATCAGGAGTGTCTGGTCGCCGGTTCGTCCGATCGCCTCGCGCAGGAACGCGCGGCGGTTGAGCAGCCCGGTCAGCGGATCGGTATCGGCGAGCAGCCGCGCCGCGGCTTCCTGGATGCGCGCATCGTCGCGTTCGCGGCTCAACAGGCGGATACGGTAAGCGACCGCGAGCGCGGAGATCAGCGCCTCCAGCGTCATCGCCGCGATCGTCGAATTGTCGAGCCAGAAGCTCCACGGGATCAGGTTGAGAGTGTTGGCGATCCGCACCGACGCGAAGGCGATCGGCGCTGCCCAGCCGACCGCGAACAGCCACAGGAAATTGCTCCGCCGCCGCCACGCACGCCACAGCACGGGCACGATCATCAAAACCAGCAGCACGAAGCCTGCGGCATAGGCATGGTCGAGCAGCCTGAGTCCGGTCGGCGCGACGAGCGCCAGCGCGATGGCCGGCGCCAGCACCGCGACGGTCACGGCATGGCTCGCCGGGCGCAGCCACCCCGCGAACACGCGTTTTTCGAAGAAGCTGCGCGCGAACGCCACCGCCGCCGCGCCCGAAATCGCGAGCAGGAGATAATTGATCCGCAGCCGGTCGTTGTTGTCGATGCCCGGGAACGTCCAGGCGAGTGCGCCCGACGAGGAGAATGCGTAGAGCAGCAGCGCTCCGAGCAGGATGCAATAGGGGATCTGGAACCGGTAGCGCAGCGCCCCCCACAGCGCAACATTATAGATCAGCAGCGCGACGCACAGCCCCACGAAGCCGGCGTAGATCGCGCCGAGCCTCAGGTTCGATTGGCCTGCCTGATACGCGGTCGCGACGTGCGCGCCGACCAGGATGCCGCGCAAGTTCGCCGAGCCCTCGACGTGCCACAGCAGACGCACCAGCGGCACCGTGCTCGGCGGCGTCTGATGCTGGATCATCGCGCCGAGCTGCAGGTGGCGTGAGGCGCCGTGGCCGTCGTCGCTGAAGCGGAAAATGCGGCCGTCGCCGTAGAGCGCGTAAAGGGTGACTCGGTCTTGCCACAGGCTGGCAATGCGGATTTCGTGCGGCGAGCGCATATCGATCCGATCGAGCGGCTCCGACCGCACCCAGAAGTCGCCGCTGCCGAAATCGGTTTGTGGTGTGGTGCAGTCGAACCCGCCACGTTGATGCAGCAGCGCTTCGGCCGTCATGCCCGGCTCGGCGCGGGTGACACAGACCGCAACCGGCTGCCCGATCGCGCCGACCTCCGCAAATGCGGCGCGCGCGCTGGTCAGCAGCATAAGCGCCGCCAGCACCCGCACAGCGATGCGACCGATCGAGAACCCCGCCATCCGGCAAAGATAGCCGCGGTTGGCGAATGGACGGTAAACGTCCGGGTCGGATTATTCCATTTCGGAGGTAATTTCTACGTCAGCAGCCGACGCCCATCTTCGCCTTGAGGAATCCGCCGAGCCCCTTGGGTTTGCACTTCGGCTTGGGCTGGTCCTGCGGCCGATCGGCGCTGTCCTCGGCGTCGTCCGACGTCGCCGCCATGCCGGACATGCCGAGCATCAGTCCGGTCGTCGATTTGTAGCGCGCCTTCGCGGTCCATTGCAGGTTCCACGGCGCCTTGGGATTGGCGGGGCGCGGCGGATAGGCGAAATCGGCCTCCGGGCCGTAGGCGTAGAGCTGCATCATCATCATCTGCCCGGCGGCCTGCTTGACCTCGGCGGGAACCGTGCAGCTGGTCTGGGTCGGCGGCATCACGACATGCTCGGCGATCAGCCGCCGCACGGTTGCGGGCGCCAGCCAGTCGGCGAGGCCGCCGCCCATCTCCTGCCGCGCGGCCGAACTCCACATCACCATGTCGCCGCCGCCGTCGCCGCGCCCGGCCATACCGACCAGCGAGGCGAAATAGCCGGTCGCCGCCGGCACCGCGTTCCAGCTCACCGGCACCGAGCCGTCGGCAGCGTCCTGCGAGGCCGCGCGCAGCGGCGCCATGAAATCCTGGTCGAGCGTGAAGGCGATGTCGGGGCTGTAATTGCCCGACACCCGGTGCGCCCCAATCAGCGAGGCATCGCTCGATACCGTCTTGCCCGACTTCGCATTGGGCCAGTCGCCGAAGGTGCGGCTGTTGTCATCGGTCGGCCCGGTCTCGAGCGGCACGTCGGTCGTGAACAGGTGCGGCGGCATCTGCCCCGCGGCGACCTTCGAGAAGTCGATCACTACAGGCTGCCCCGCTCCGGCATGAGCGCCGCAGCCCCAGAAGATCAGCAGCCGGCCTTTCGGCCGCTGGAAGTCGGGCGGGACGCCCGGCTCGGCCGGCGTCTCGGGAACCGAGATGCGCTCGGGCGTCACCAGCGGAACCGAGGTGCCGAGATCGGCGCCCGCGGGCATGAAATGATCGGCATGGGGATCGCCGCCGGCCGGCGCCAGCGTCGAGCCGAGCCGCAGCGTCAACTGGTGCTGGACCGATCCGCCGCGCCCGCCGCCGAGCAGCGCCGCCATCGGATTGCCGCCGCCACGTCCGAACGCACCCATCCCGCCGAACCCGCTGGTCGTCGAGATGTCCATCTCGTAGCGCGCCTTTGGCCCGCTTGCCGCCCGCTGCGCATCGAGCGCGCTCGCCGCCATGATCGTTGCCACCGACGCTGCGCCGATCGCCAGCATCGCCCGCGTGCTGCCCCGCATCGCTCCTCTCCCCTGTTGTTGCCGGTGAGACTATGCCCGCGGCTGCCGACGCTATAGGATAAACACGACACGATCGCCCCAGGGGAGACCGCCATGGACTTGCCGCGTGCCGCCTGCCTGATGCGGCTCTACACCTCCGAACGCGCGCGCGGCCGCCATCGCGCGCTCTATGAGGAGATCGTCACCGGCGCGCGCGATGCCGGGCTTGCCGGCGCGACGGTGCTGCGCGGTCCCATGGGGTTCGGCGCGTCGTCGGCGATCCACAACGCCAACATCATCGATCTGTCCGCCAACCTGCCGCTGGTCATCGAGATCGTCGATGCCGAGGACAAGCTGCGCGCCTTCCTTTCCGGGCTGGGCGAGTTGAAGGACGTCGGACTGATCACGCTGGAGAAGGTGGACGTGCTTCACCAGGCATGACCCGCGCGTCAGAAGCCGAAGGTGAAGGGCTGGACCGAAGGATCGGCGCTGCAGATCGCGCGCAGCTGCGCCCATTGATCGGGCGACAGCGCCGGGCGGTAGCCGTTCCCGCTGCGCGCCGCCGCGACGAAGCGGCGCTCGCGCGTCGTCGATAGCGGATGGCTCGCTAGATAGGCGATCACCCGCGCATCGCGACTCTTGCTTCCGTCGATCGCGGCGAGCCGATGAAAGAAGCGGGCCGTCGGCAGCGGCGAGATATG
The DNA here is from genome assembly GCA_035776635.1 of Sphingomonas sp. Classification (GTDB taxonomy): domain Bacteria; phylum Pseudomonadota; class Alphaproteobacteria; order Sphingomonadales; family Sphingomonadaceae; genus Sphingomonas. The sequence goes on from DASTWI010000012.1 coordinate 32,338, forward strand.
GGCGCGGTCGAGCGCCGCGATGGCATAGGCATCGGCGTCGGCCTCGGCGGTGCGCGAATAGCGCGCGGAAACCAAGGCGTTGGCAGTGCCGCCGACATGCCCCTCCATCCCGCCGAGCAGCACGCTGAGGCCCATCTGGCGGATGAGGCCGGCGAGCACGTCGCGATGCGCGACATGGCCCATCTCATGCCCGATCACCCCGGCCACTTCATCGGGCGAGCGTGCTTCCTGGATCAGCTTGTCGAAGACGATGATGTGTCCGCCGGGCAAGGTCACCGCGTTGACGACCGGCACGTTGGCGACGCGAACATCGACCGGACGGCCCGGCGAGCCCAGCTCGGCGGCGATGCGGTCGAGCGCGGCCTGCCCGCCGCGACCGTTGCAGACATGCCCGCCGAGATCGCCGATCATCGCATCGCCCAGCTGCCGCTCGACCGATGGGGGCACGATTCGCGCCACCGCGGCGGGGGTGCGCAGCACCAGCACGACGATGATCGCGGCAAGGACCGCGAACGCCGCGACCGAGCGCCACAATCCGAAGCGATCAACCCACCGCCCGTAGCGCCGCTCGCCCGGCAGCCGCGCCGCGATCGCCGCTGGCGGCTCTCCGACGAAGCCGATCCGCCAGCCCGGCCGGCCGGCAAGGCCATAGACCGCATCGCCGCCGGCGCGCTCGTGCGGCTCGAGATCGGCGAAACAATAGGGCCCGTCCTCTCGAGCGCCGATCGCGAGATGGAAGCACTCTCCTTCGGCGATCAGCGCTGCGTCCTGTCGCAGCGCTGATCGCCCGTCGTAATGCCAGACCGGCGCGGCGGGTTCAGAAGGCGCCGATGTCGAAGGCATCGAGCAGCCCTTCGCCCTGGCCCGGCTGGCGCGTCTTCGACTGGGTAAGATCGTCGAGGCGGACCTCGCCATAGGCCTCGAGATGGCGCACGAAGAACGCCCAGTTGCGGTAGGCGAGGAAGATGGTGCCGACCCCGAACGTGACGATCACCAGCCCGATATTGCCGAGGAACAGACTGATCCAGTCGGCGGTATCGGCGCCGAACGCGAAGTCGAGCTCGCCGAGCGACAGCTTGCCCACCGCCTCACGAAAATAGGCGGCGTAATAGATCATCGCGATCACCCCCAGCACGCCGAAGAAGATGACGTAGAAGGCGATGGCAAGCAGGACGAAGGCCGCCAGCGTCGATCCTGCCGGCGGCTGGCCGGGGGTGACGTGGACCGTCGCCGCACCGATCGCGGCGATCAGGATGGCGCCGAAGACGATGATGATCGGCACCAGATAATAAAGCAGGAAGCGCGAAAAGATCGGCTGCCAGCGCGCCTCGGCGCGGAAGGCGTGCGGGCCGAAGCTCATCGCGTTCCAGCGCGCGTTCCACAGGTTGGTCATCGACCAGGGGATCATCAGCCCGGCGGCGAGCGTGCCGACGATCGTCCGCCAGAAATAAGCCCAGCCGTAGCCGAATCCCTGGTCGTCGCTGCCGCCGCGGATACCGTGCCAATAGGTGCGGCTGAGCCGGTAACGCAGCGCGCGGAAGATCGCGATGCCCACCATATAGAGCAGGAACAGATAGAGCGCCCCCAGCAGCAGCCCCGCCGCGCCGGGATGGCCGTGGAGCAGGATGCCCTGCACGACGAGTTGGATCACGCCCAAAGGCACGATGAACAGGAAGAAGGCGAGGATATAGCCGATGAACAGCTCTAGTCCCGTCCCCGCCCAGTCGAGCCGGTCGTCGATGAAGTGCGTGCGGCTCCACAGATAGCGCCGCACTCGCGTCCGCGCCCAGAAGCTGTAGATGCCCAGCGTGACGATCGTCAAAAGCAGGTTGGTGAAGGCGATCGGCGCGAACTCGCGCCAGTCGCCGGTGAATGCGAACGCCGATTGCGGCGCGTCCCCCTCGGTCATGTCGATCCCCCCGGATGCGATGGCCGAGTTGAGCGCACCGAGGCGAGCGGGTCAAATGATTTCAGGCAACCGCCGACGTTTTGGCGGAGCAGGCGACGATTGCGCGTGGCTGTCCGGCAAGGTCGCGGCGCAGCTGCCAGTCGAGTCCGGCTGCAGCGAGAAGTGCGCCGACGGCTTCACCCTGGGTATGCCCGATCTCGAGAATGGCGGCGCCGCCCGGCGCGAGCAGGCGGGGCAGATCGGGGACGATCGCGCGATAGGCGGCAAGTCCGTCGGGGCCGGCGAACAGCGCCTCGGCGGGTTCGTGATCGCGCACCTCGCGCGGTAGCGGCTCGTCGACGCCGACATAGGGCGGGTTGGCGAGGACGAGGTCGAACGGGCCGTCGATGCCCGACGCCCAGTCGCCCTCGACGAAGCGCGCGCGCGAGGCGAGGCCGAGCCGGTCGGCATTGGCGCGCGCCATCGCCAGCGCGCCGGCCGAGCGATCGACTGCGAGTCCGGTCGCGTGGGGCCATTGATCGAGGGCGGCGAGCAGCAGCGTGCCGGGGCCGGTGCCGAGGTCGAGGATCGTCGCCGGCGGGATGCTCGCGAAACGAGCGAGCGCCGCCTCGATCAGCGTCTCGCTGTCGGCGCGCGGGACCAGCGCGCCGGGACCGACCGCAAGCTCGATCGTCCAGAAGGCGCGGGTGCCGGTGATGTACGCGACCGGCTCGTGTGCGAGCCGGCGAGTGAGGAGAGGGATGAAGGCCGCGGGCGCGGGGGCGTCGAGGTGACGGAGCAGCAGGTCGTCGCGCGAGATGCCGAGCGCGTGCGCCATGAGGAGCTCGGCGTCGAGGCGGGGCGTATCGGAAATGGGGGCGAGCTGGGTTGCGGCGGCGACGAGCTCCGTGCGGACGTGCTCTTCCATTATAATCCGTTCGTTTCGAGCGACGTCGAGAAACGCTGCCCGAGGGCGGCTATCCGCTTCTCGACTTCGCTCGAAACGAACGGATCATGTAGGCACAATTCACCCATCGATTGCCGCCAGCCGCTCGGCCTGGTCCTCGGCGATCAGCGCGTCGATCAGTTCGTCCATCTCGCCCTCGAGGATTTCGGGCAGGCGATGCAGCGTCAGGTTGATCCGGTGATCGGTGACGCGTCCTTGCGGGAAGTTGTAGGTACGGATTCGCTCCGAGCGGTCGCCCGAGCCGACCATCGACCGCCGCGCGCCCGCTCGCTCGCTCGCCAGCCGCTCGCGCTCGGCCTCATAGAGGCGGGTGCGCAGCACCTTCATCGCCTTCGCCTTGTTCTTGTGCTGCGACTTCTCATCCTGCTGGATGACGACCAGACCGGTCGGAAGGTGCGTGATCCGCACCGCCGAATCGGTGGTGTTGACCGACTGCCCACCCGGCCCGGATGAGCGGTAGACGTCGATGCGCAAGTCCTTGTCGTCGATTTGGACGTCGACTTCTTCGGCCTCGGGCAGCACCGCGACCGTCGCTGCCGAAGTGTGGATGCGCCCGCCCGATTCGGTGACGGGCACGCGCTGTACGCGGTGGACGCCGCTCTCGAACTTGAGGCGGGCGAACACGCCCTGGCCGGTGACGCTGGCGACGACCTCCTTGTAGCCGCCGGCTTCGGACGGGCTCGCCGAAATCAGCTCGACTCGCCAGCCGCGAGTGTCGGCATAGCGCTGGTACATGCGCATCAGGTCGCCGGCAAAGAGGGCAGCTTCGTCACCGCCGGTGCCGGCGCGGATCTCGAGCATCGCCGCCCGCTCGTCGGCGGCGTCGCGCGGCAGGAGGGCGAGCGCGAGGCTATGTTCGGCGGCTTCGAGCCGCGCCTGATTGTCGCGCAGCTCCTCGGCGGCCATTTCGCGCAGCTCGGCGTCGCCGTCGTGCGTCATGTGCTGGAGACTGACCGCCTCGGCGCGCAGCCGCCGCACCTCGCCCGCCGCCGCGGCGACCGGTTCGAGCTCGGCATATTCCTTGGACACCGCGACGAAACGGTCGCCGGGCAAGTCGCCGGTCGCCATCAGCGCCTGCAACTCGTCCCGCCGCGCCTCGATCTGCGCGATGCGTTCGGCAGAGATGCGGGTCACTGCGCCCGTGCTCCTGCGAATACAGGAGCCCAGGGTTTCGAAGCGCAGCGCCCGCGACCCTGGACCCCCGCCTTCGCGGGGGAGCGAGGCCCTGCTTTGAACTGCGCAATCCATTCGGGAGAGATGCGGTTCATTGAGCCGTCTTTTCGAACAATTCGAATTCGCCGCTTGATGAACTGAATGGACCCGCGCGCCGCACTATGAGCCGCTCGCCAAGAATTGCCTCAAGAAATCGGTCGAGTCCCGTATCGTGCGCGCGCCTTGCGTCCAGCCCCTTCCAACGAAGTGTGTAAGCTTGATCACCTGTATTGTAATGATCGGTAATCGTCACGATCACGCCAGGATTCAAACGCTTCGCTTTATCGAAGCGCTTTCTGACGGAGCCGTCGACAATTGCCTCGACGGACCAGCCTTCGCGACGCAAAATTGTTGAAAGCCAAATAGCCTCGCTAGTCAGCGTTTCGGCTTCCAAGACGATCACAATCTGTGGCGATTCCGCTATCGGCTCACCCAGCAGCATCGCCAGCCGCTCGACACCGGCCGCCCAGCCGACGCCGGGCGTTTCCGGGCCGCCGAGCGAGCCGATCAGGCCGTCGTAGCGGCCGCCGGCGAGGACGGTGCCCTGCGCGCCGAGACGGTCGGTGACGAACTCGAACGCGGTGTGGCGGTAATAGTCGAGGCCGCGGACGAGGCGGCTGTTGCGGGTCCACTTCACGCCCGCCGCGTCGAGGCCGCGCGTCACCGCCTCGAAGAAGGCGCCGGCTTCGCCGGTCAGGTGCGCGTCGATATCGGGGGCGCTGTCGGCGATCGGGCGATCACGCGGGTCCTTGCTGTCGAGGATGCGCAGCGGGTTCTTGTCGAGGCGGGTCTGGCTGTCCTCGGAAAGGTCGCCGCGGTGCGCCTCGAAATGCTCGACCAACGCAACGCGCCAGGATTCGCGCGTTTCGGCGTCGCCCAAGGTGTTGAGCTGCAGCGTCACGCCCTCGGCGACGCCCAGCTCGTGGAGCAACTGGTCGGCGAGCGTCAACAGCTCGACGTCGGCGGCGGGTTCGGCCGCGCCGATCACCTCGGCGTCGATCTGGTGGAACTGGCGGAAGCGGCCCTTCTGCGGGCGCTCGTAGCGGAACACCGGGCCCGACGCGACGAGCTTCATCGGCGCGAACTGCTGCCAGCCGTTGGTGATGTAGGCGCGCGCGATGCCGGCAGTGAACTCGGGGCGCAGCGTGATCGAATCGCCGCCGCGGTCATCGAAGGTATACATCTCCTTCGACACGACATCGGTCGTCTCGCCGAGCGAGCGCGCGAACACCTGGGTCGCCTCGAACACCGGGATTTCGAGCCGCTGGAAGCAATAGAGCCGGCGGACACGGTCGAACGCCTCGAGCACGCGCGCGAAGCGGCGCTCGTCCTCGCCGAAAATGTCCTGGGTGCCGCGGATGCGGTGGGGAGTATCGATACGGGCCATAGAAGCGCGGGTATCTAGGCGACGCTCCGACAAATCGCTAGCATTTCGTCATGGACGCACGGGGCGGCTGGAGACTTGGCAACACCATCGCGCCGGCGCGCTTCGTGCTGTTCTGCCTCGTCTTCATCGCCGGACTCGCGCTGGCGATCCCATCGCTCGGGCCGGGGCTGGGCACAATGGCGGCGTTCGACGCCGCGAGCGCGGTCTTCCTGATCGTGATGCTGCCGCTGCTCGGCGGCACCGGTCCCGACGCGATGCGGCGCCATGCGAAGGCAAACGATGCCAACCGCGCCGGGCTGCTCGCGCTCACTGCGCTGGTCATGGTGGTGATCCTCGTCGCGGTCGCCGGCGAGCTTCGCAACCAGCGCGACGATGCGGCGGTGTCGCTGGTGGTCGGCACGCTGGCGCTCGCCTGGCTGTTCTCGAACACGATCTACGCGCTGCATTACGCGCATCTGTTCTATCTGGGCGATGCGCGCGGCAAGGATCGCGGCGGCCTCGACTTTCCCGAATGCGACGAGCCCGACTACTGGGATTTCGTCTATTTCGCATTCACGCTGGGCATGACGTTCCAGACCTCCGACGTCGGGATGACGAGCGGCGCGATGCGGCGCGTCGCGATCGGGCAGTGTCTCGCCGCCTTCGTGTTCAACATCGGCGTGCTCGCCTTCACCATCAACGTGCTCGGCGGGGGGTGAGGAGTCGTTTGTTTGAAGCCGCGCCAGCCGGCTCCCCCACCCGGCCACCTGGTGCAAATTCCTGTGGGTGGCCGGGTGGGGGAGCGGGCTGGAGCCGCCGACCAACAACGATGCCGTAACGTCACACCGTAATAGTATATCGCTTCGTCTCTCGCCCGGAGGGGTGGACTTGGGCGGCGCTCGACCGGTAAGCCGCGCCATCCTTCCTTCAGCCGAAAGGCCCCCGATGATCCGCACCTTCGCCTTCGCGTCGCTTTTGCTCGCCTCCACCGCTGCCTCGGCCCAGCTCGTGCCGCAAGGCAATTCGAAGCCGCAGCCGATCCCGTTCGCGGAGACGATCCCCGCGCCGCAGGACGTCGAATATCCCGGTACGATGACGCTCGACGTCGATGCGTCGGACACCAGCCAGGGCATTTTCCGCATCAAGGAAACACTGCCGGTCGCCAAGGCGGGGCCGATGACGCTGCTCTATCCGAAATGGCTGCCGGGCCATCACTCGCCCACCGGCCAGCTGGACAAGCTCGCCGGGCTCGTCATCACCGGGGACAAGGGCCAGCCGATCCGCTGGGTACGCGATCCGGTCGACATGTTCGCCTATCATATCGACGTGCCGGAGGGCGTGAAGACGCTCAACATGGCGTTCCAGTTCATCTCGGCGACCGCGAAGGATCAGGGGCGGATCGTCATGACGCCCAACCTGATCAGCCTGCAGTGGAACTCGGTAAGCCTCTATCCGGCGGGCTATTTCACCCGCGGCATTCCGGTTCAGGCGACGGTCCGTTACCCGGCGGGGTTCACCGCCGTGTCGGGGCTTCCGGCGAAGGCGAACGGCCCGATCTATACCTACGATCCGACCAACTACCAGATCCTGGTCGATTCGCCGGTGGTCGCGGGACGCTATTACAAGGCATGGGCGCTGTCGCCGAAGGTCGACCTCAACGTCTTCGCCGACAAGCCCGCCGATCTCGCCGCGACCCCGGAGCAGATCGACGCGCACAAGCGGCTGGTCGATCAGGCGGTCAAGCTGTTCGGCGCGCAGCATTACGACCATTACGAATTCCTGCTGTCGCTCTCGAGCCAATTGGGCGGGATCGGGCTCGAGCATCATCGCAGCTCGGAAGACGGTTCGAGCGAGCAATATTTCACCGATTGGGACAATCAGGTCGGCGAGCACAACCTGCTGCCCCACGAATACACCCACAGCTGGAACGGCAAGTTCCGCCGCGGTGCGGACCTGTGGGCGGCCAATTACGACGTGCCGATGCGCGACAGCCTGTTGTGGGTCTATGAAGGCCAGACGCAATTCTGGGGCTATGTCCTCCAGGCGCGCTCGGGGATGGTCAGCAAGGCCGATACGCTCGACGAATATGCGATGATCGCGGCCTATTACGACCATATGCCCGCACGGCAGTGGCGCGATCTCGCCGATACGACCAACGACCCGATCATCTCCGAGCGGCGGCCGAAGGGCTGGACCAGCTGGCAGCGCAGCGAGGATTATTACAACGAAGGGCTGATGGTGTGGATGGAGGTCGACTCGATCCTCCGCCAGCAGTCGCACGGCACCAAGAGCCTCGACGACTTCGCACGCGCCTTCTTCGGGATCAACGACGGCGACTGGGGCGAGGTGACCTACACCTTCGCCGATGTGGTCAACACGCTCAATTCGATTCAGCCGTATGACTGGGCCGGGTTCCTCAACGAGCGGCTGCAGGGCTTGTCAAAAGATGCGCCGCTCAATGGCTTCGTCCAGAATGGCTACAAGCTGGTCTATACCGACGTGGAGACGGACGTCTACAAACAGGCGGAAACCAACCGCCATAAGGTCGATGCCAGCTATTCGATCGGCCTTTCCGCGGGCGACAAGGACGGCGACGTTCAGGCGGTGATCTGGGATAGTCCGGCGTTCAAGGCCGGCATGACGGTCGGCGACACGATCGTTTCGGTCAACGGCAGGAAATTCTCGCCCGACGCGCTCAAGGCCGCGATCGTCGCGGCGAAGACCGACAAGAACCCGATCCGCCTCAATGTCGAGCGGCAGGACGATTATCGCGACGTCGCCATCGACTATCACGACGGGCCGCGCTATCCGCACCTCGTCAAGGTCGGCACAGGAGAGACCGGCCTCGATAAGCTGCTCGCGCCGAAGTAACGGCGGAGCTAACGCGCCATCTGACTGTTGCTCGACCTGCGGTCGAGCAGCCGCACCGGCCCGCTCCCCACCCGACCTCCCATAGTATCCTGATCGGGAGGCCCGGGTGGGGAGCGGGCCGGTGCGGCCTCGTGACGAAGGAACACAGGAATGCGTATCGATATGGTGCCGGTCGGCGATAATCCGCCCGAGAGCCTCAACGTCATCATCGAAGTGCCGGTCGGCGGCGAGCCGGTGAAGTACGAGTTCGACAAGAAATCGGGCGCGCTGTTCGTCGATCGCATCCTGCACACGCCGATGCGCTATCCGGCCAATTACGGGTTCGTGCCGCACACCTTGTCGCCCGACGGCGATCCGATCGATGCGCTGGTCGTCGCACGCTCGCCATTCGTGCCGGGCTGCGTGGTGCGTGCGCGGCCGATCGCGGTGCTCCACCTTGAGGACGAGCATGGCGGCGACGAGAAGCTGGTCTGCGTGCCGGTCGACACGACCTTTCCTTATTACACCAAGGTCGGCGAAAAGGACGATCTGCCCGAGATCGTGTTCCAGCAGATCGAGCATTTCTTCACTCACTACAAGGACCTGGAGTCGGAGAAGTGGGTGCGGATCGGCAAATGGGGCGACGCCGAGGAGGCGAAGCGAATCCTGCTCGAGGCGATCGAACGCGCGAAGGATGCGAAGGCGGCGTAGGATGTTCCCCTCCCGCTTGCGGGAGGCGAACGCGGAGACGAATACCGTAATTTGATTTCTAAAAAGGGATGACGGCGCCCGACCCGCGTGCTTTAACCTCGCGTCATGCTGCACCGTCTTAGCGCGTCCGTCGCCGCCTTCGCCCTTCTCGCCGCCACCGCCGCGGGGGCGGCACCGCCGCCCGGGACCAGCGCCTATGACGCGGTCGATCCGTTCATCGGCACCAGCGGGGCGGGGCACACCTTCCCCGGCGCCACCGCGCCGTTCGGCATGGTGCAGTTGAGCCCCGATACCGAGATCAAGAACTTCAAGCAGAGCTATCCCTGGGCGGCGGGCTATCAATACAAGGACCCGACGATCCTGGGGTTCAGCCACACGCATTTTTCGGGCGCGGGGCATTCTGACCTTGGCGATTTCCTGATCACCCCCGCGGTCGGCGACACCGCTGCGGTCAAGCTCGATCCGGGCGATCCGGCCAAGCCCGGATCGGGCTATCGCTCGCGCTTCAGCCACGACACCGAGGTCGCGCACCCCGGCTATTATGCGGTGACTCTGAGCGATTCGGGCGTGCGTGCCGAACTGACCGCGGGGACGCGCGTCGGGGTGCATCGCTACACCTTCCCCGCCGACAATGAAGCGCACCTGATCCTCGATCTCAGGTCGAGCATCTACAATTATCCCGGCAAGGTGCTGTGGTCGTCGGTGCGCGTGCGCCCCGACGGCACGATCACCGGCAGCCGCCAGACGCGCGGCTGGGCGCCCGACCGCAAGCTCTATTTCGCGATCCGCTTCTCGGCGCCGCTCACCGATCACGCCTTCGTCGATAAGGACGACAACGTCCCCTACAAGGGCTTCCAGGGACCGGGGCGCGGCGAGGATGATGTCGCCGAGCTCGCCGGGCGCGATCTCGTTGCACGGTTCGATTTCGGACGGCTGGCGCAGCCGCTCGAGGTCAAGGTCGCGATCTCGAGCGTGGACGAGGCGGGGGCGATCGCCAATCTCGAGTCCGAGCCCGGCGGCTTCGACCAGATCCACGCCAGAACGGTCGCGGCATGGCAGGATGCCCTCGACGCGATCGACATCGACGCGCCCGCGGCGATGCGCACCAGCCTCTACACCGCGCTTTACCACACACTGCTCGCGCCGTCGGTCGCGGGGGATGCCGACGGGCGCTATCGCGGGCCGGACAATGCGGTCCACAAAGCCGACGGCTTCACCTTCCACTCGACCTTTTCGTTGTGGGACACGTTCCGCGCCGAGCATCCGCTGATGACGATCATCGAGTCGGACAAGCGCAACGCCGACTTCATCAATTCGCTGATCGCCAGCCAGCAGGACAGCCCGTTCGGCATCCTGCCGGTCTGGCAGTTCCAGGGGCGCGAGACGTGGTGCATGATCGGCTATCACGCGGTGCCGGTGATCGCCGATGCCTTCATCAAGGGCATCAAGGGCTTCGATGCCGACAAGGCGCTCGAGGCGATGGTCAAGAGCGCGACCTACGGGCAGTATGGCGATCTCAAGGATTATATGAAGCTCGGCTATGTGCCGATCGACAAGGAGCCCGAGGCGGCGTCGAAAACGGTCGAATATGCGTTCGACGACTGGACCATCGCGACGATGGCCAAGGCGATGGGCAAGGACGATATCGCCGCGCGGTTCTTCAAGCGGGCGCAGAACTGGCGCAACAGCTTCGATTTCAAGAGCGGCTGGCTGCGCGCGCGGCTGTCGACGGGCGCGTTCCGCACGCCGTTCGATCCCGTCTCGATCAAATACGGATCGGATTATACCGAAGGCAATGCCTGGCAATATTCGTGGTTCATGCCGCAGGACGAGGGCGGGCTGATCACCGCTCTGGGCGGCGATGCGGCGACGGTGAAGAAGCTCGACGCGATGTTCAACTACGACAATTCGAAGCTCGATTATTCGGAGTCGGAGGACATCGCCGGGCTGATCGGTCAATATATCCACGGCAACGAGCCGAGCCATCACGTCGCTTATCTCTACGATTATGCCGGCGCGCCATGGCGGACGCAGGAGCGGCTGAAGCAGATCGTCGACAGCCAATACAAGGCGGCGCCCGACGGGCTGGCGGGCAATGACGATCTGGGCCAGATGTCGGCGTGGCTGGTGTTCACCGCAATGGGCTTCTATCCCGTCACGCCGGGCAGCGGGCAATATGTGATCGGCCGGCCGTTCGTCGATCGCGCAGTGATCAACCTGCCGTCGGGCAAGCATTTCACCATCCTTGCCGACAATCTGTCGGATGCGAACCGTTATGTCGGACAGGTGCTGCTCAACGGAAAGCCGCTGGCGCGCACCTACATCACCCACGCGGAGATCGGGAACGGCGGCACGCTGCGCTTCGTGATGCAGGCGACGCCGAACAGGGCCTGGGGGACCAAGCCGAACGAGCGGCCGTATTCGATGACGGGGTACGGCGCGCGCTAAACACTGTCGTTCGCTCAGCACGAGCGGATTGGTGCGTCGCTATGACAGCGGATACAGCGCCGCCGCGATCCAGCGGCCTTCGCCGCGCAGCACGCCCCAGGCGCGGGCGGCGGCGCGGCTGTCCATTGCCTCGACGCCGATGCCGCGGCCTTCAAGGGCGGCGGTGAAGGCGAGCGGCGGGCGGGCCAGTGTCGGCCCGGTGCCGAGCAGCAGGAATTCGGGCGCGGGCTCCAGCGTCAGCAGCTCTTCGACCGCGGCGGGCGTCAGCTGTGCGAGCGGCGGCGGAGTCCATTCGGCGAAACGCTCGGGACTGAGCACCAGCGCGCGGAACGCCTGCTCCTCGACCTTGAAGCCGCCCGCCGAAAAGCCCGTGACGATCGGGCCGCCGGGCCTGGCCTCGCGGTCGAGGCGCATCACCGCTCGCTTTGCGGGGCGATGCGTTCGGCCTTGTCTCCGGCTGTCTTCGCCTGCGGCGGTTCGGCGCGAAGCCCCAGCGTGATCAACAGCGACGACGAGACGTAGATCGACGAATAGGTCCCGACGATCACGCCCAGGATCATCGCCGCGGTGAAGCCGTGCAGCACGAATCCGCCGAACAGCAGCAGCGCGCCGAGCGCCAGGATCACCGTCAGCGACGTCATCACCGTGCGCGGCAGCGTCTCGTTGACCGACAGATTGACGATCTCGCGCATCTCCATCTTGCGGTATCGGCGCATGTTTTCGCGGATGCGGTCGTCGATGACGATCTTGTCGTTGATCGAATAGCCGATGATCGTCAGCACCGCGGCAACGATATTGAGGTCGAACTGGAGCTGCGTCAGCGCGAAAAAGCCCAGCGTCATCAGCACGTCGTGCAGAATCGCCACCACCGTCGAGATGCCGAACTGCCATTCGAAGCGAAAGATCGCGAACAGCCCGATCGCGAGGATCGCAACCAGCACCGCCATCACCCCGCGATGAACGAGCTCGCCCGAGACCTTGCCCGAAACAGTGTCGTATTTGGCAAACTGCGCGCCGGGGAACTTGGCGGCGATCGCTTGCTCGACCTTCTTGACGACGGCGTTGGTGCGGCCTTCGTCGGTGCCCGGCGGCTGCGGCAGGCGGATCGAGATGACCGTGGGATCGCCGAACGGCTGCAGCGAGGCGTCGCCGACGCCGAGCGCATCGACCGTGCTGCGCAGCTCGTCCAGCCGCGGAGCGGTCTGGAAATGCTCCTCGATCATCAGGCCGCCTTCGAAGTCGACGCCCATGTTGAGGCCGCGCGCGAAGACCAGCGCGAGCGCGCCGATCGTCAGCAGCGTCGTCACCGCGAATGCGATGTAGCGCAGGCGGACAAAATCGATGTTGGTGTTGTCGGGGACGAGTTTCAGCAGGCGCATGGATCCGTTCCCGCCCTCAGATGTGGATTTCGCTGGGGCGATGACGGCGGAGCCAGATCGCAACCAGCATACGGGTGAAGGTGACCGCGGTGAACACCGACGTCGCGATGCCGAGCAGCAGCACGATCGCGAAGCCCTTGATCGGGCCCGAGCCGAGGATCAGCATGATCAGACCGGCAATCGCGTGCGTCACGTTCGCCTCGAAGATGGTGCGGCTGGCTTCGGTATAGCCGAGTTCGACCGCCTGCACGACATTGCGGCCGCGTCGCCGCTCCTCGCGGATGCGCTCGTTGATCAGCACATTGGCATCGACCGCGGTGCCGATCGTCAGCACGAAGCCGGCGATGCCGGGCAGCGTCAGCGTCGCGTTCAAGAGCGCCATCACGCCCAGGATGACGAACAGATTGATGGCCACGGCAAGGTCCGCATAGAAGCCGAACCGGCCGTAGGTGACGAGCATGAACGCCATCACCGCGAACAACGCGATGGCCGAGGCGATGATCCCCGAATGGATCGAATCCTCGCCCAGCTCTGCGCCGACGGTATGCTCCTCGATCACCTTGAGCGCGACCGGCAGCTTGCCCGAGCGCAGCGCGATGGCGAGGTTGTTGGCGCTCTCGACGGTGAACCCGCCGCCCGAGATCGACGCCGATCCGCCGAGGATCGGCTCGTCGATGCGCGGCGCCGAGATCACCTGATTGTCGACGATGATCGCGAACGGCTTACCGACGTTCTGCTGCGTCACCTTGGCGAAGCGGCGGCCGCCTTCGGAATTGAACTGGATGGTGACGTCGGGCTGGTTGTTCTGGTCATAGGCCTGCCGCGCGTCGTCGAGCATGTCGCCCGAGATGATCGTCGAGCGATGCACCGCGATCTTCTGCTGCGGATTGTCCGCCATCGGCAGGATCTCGTCGCCGACCGGCGCGATGCCGCGCGCGACCATCGCGGGGTCGGCGTTGACGTCGACCATCTTGAACTCGAGCTTGGCGGTCTTGCCGAGCAAGTCCTTCAGCGCCTGCGGATTCTGCAGGCCCGGCACCTGGACGACGATGCGATCGGTGCCTTCCTGGACGATCGTTGGCTCCTTGGTGCCGAGCGCGTCGATGCGGCGGCGGACGACCTCGGTCGCGTCGGCCATCGCATTCTTGACCGCTTCCTTCAGCCCCGCCTCGGTCGGGGTCAGCACGAACCGCGTCGAATCGACGACGTTGATGTCCCATTCGCGCTGGCCCGAAAGCCCGGCGCCGCTGCCGGCGATCTTGAGCAGCCGCTCGCGCGCGGCATCGACCTCGTTCACGTCGCGGACCATGAAGCTGAGCTTGCCGCCGCGGATCGAGATATCGCCGATCTCGATCGGCGGACCGTCGCTGCGCATTTCCTGCTGCACCGAATCGCGCATTGCCGCGAGGCGCGAGGCGGCGAGGTCCTTGATGTCGCCCTCGAGCAGCAGGTAGCTGCCGCCGGCGAGGTCGAGGCCCAGGTTCACCCGCGGATGCGGGATCGGCCATTTCGCGGTCTGCGATTCGGGAAAGAAGCTCGGGATCGCCAGCGCCATCAGCACGGCGAGCAGGCCGACGATCGACGTGATCTTCCAGCGGGGAAAATCGAGCATGGCGTCAGTCGTTCGCCGGCTTGCCGCCGAGCGGGGCGACCCCCGCCAGCGTCGATTTGACGATCTTGACCCGCACGCCCTGCGCGATCTCCACCTCGACCACGTCGTCGGAGACCTTGGTCACCTTGCCGACGATGCCGCCGGCGGTGGTCACCTCGTCGCCCTTTTTGACGGCGTTGATCCGCGCCTGCTGCTCCTTCATCCGCTTGGTCTGCGGACGGATCATCAGGAACCAGAAGGCGATGAAGATGAGGATCAGCGGCGCGAAGCCGACGAGCGTGCCGGCGAGGCCTCCGTTGGCAGCGGTGGCGCCGGCGGCCTGGGCATAAGCGGGTGTTGCGAACATGGCGTCCTGAAAGCAGTGGGGCGGCGAAGGGGCCTCCGCCGGCGTCAAGCGCCGGGCGCTATCACCTCAACCCGCCATGCGCAACATTCGGCTCGTCGCGAGCGCGTCTCGCGGCTTGCATCGTGCGGCGGGCGGGGATAGAGGCCGCGGCTCGGCTGGGCCCGTTGGGCCAGCCCATGGTCGGGGCGTAGCGCAGCCTGGTAGCGCATCACACTGGGGGTGTGGGGGTCGCTGGTTCGAATCCAGTCGCCCCGACCATTTTCTTCTGGTTGTCGACGTGGGGCACGCCCTCTCCGTTGGCCCTGTCGGGGCGCGGTAACAGGAGCCTTGCCCCTCTCCGTTCGGGCTGAGCCTGTCGAAGCCCGCCCTTCGTCCACGCCCTTCGACAGGCTCAGGGCGAACGGATCGGTGATGCTCCGCGCTGCCTATCGAAGCACATATGGCTCCGCCGGCGCGGGGACCGGGCCCGACGCTGTCGGCGGCGGAAGCGGAGCGGCGCCCTCAAGCCCCGAGCCGCTGACGTCGTATGCCTGGATCAGCGGGCCGGTCGTGCCGGTGACATGGATGTCCTTCACTACCGCATGGCGGATATGCGCGAGGCGAATGCCGGCGCGGGCGGTGCCGCTGATCGACGCGAGCGTCAGGTCGGCGAGCGGCTTTTCGGGGTTCATCTCGGTCGCCTCGACCAGCGCCGGCACGTCATGGAGGCGCACGTTGGCGAAGCGGAAGTTGCGCACCGTCGGGATGCCGGCGAGGCCGGGCACGGGATTCTCATCCTGCTTGCCGCTGCCGGCGAAGTTGAGCCGGAGGAAGCCCTGCGCGGTGCCGGCGATGTCGAGGTCGGTCATCGTCACGTCCTCGATGAACGCGCCGCGGCCCGGGCGGCTCTTGATATAGACGGCGTGGGTGCCGGCGCCGAGCATCCGGCAGCGCTCGACCCGCACCCCGCGCACGCCGCCCGACGTCTCGCTGCCGATCGCGACGCACGCCCAGCGATGGTCGCGGAAGGTGCAGTCGGCGATGCGGACGTCGGTGGTCGGGCGCGCGATCCGATTGCCCTCCTCGCCGCGACCCGATTTGATCGCGATGCAATCGTCTCCGGTGTCGAAACTGCAGCGTTCGATGGTGACGCGCTCGCACGAATCGACATCGATTCCGTCGGCGCCGCCGTTCACCACCATGTCGTGAAAACGCACGTCGCTGCAGAACAGCGGGTGGATCGACCACATCGCATTCTGCTGCGTGGCGATGCCGCCGATATCGACCCCGTTACAATTGACCAGCTCGATCAGCGCGGGGTTGCGCAGGCCGGTGGCGCGATCGACGCGGCTGGCGATCGTCGGATTGCCGACCAGCCGCCCGCCGCCCGTGATCGCGATGCCGTCGGCATTCTCGGCGGAGACGAGGCCGATGCGGCCGGGCACGAACTTGCCCTCCCAGCGGACCTGGCGGACCGGATAGTCGGCGAGATCGGGCGAGCCGGTTACGGTCGCGCCCTCCTCCAGCCGCAGCGTCGTCGCCGGACCGATCGCGACCGCGCCGATCAGATACGCCCCCGCCGGCACGACCACCTCGCCGCCGCCGAGCATCGCGCAGCGGTCGAGCGCCTGCTGAAAGGCGAGCGTGTCGAGCGTGCGGCCGTCGCCCGCCGCGCCCGTCGCGCGGACCGATATGCTGACGCGGTGACGCGGCGTTGCCGGTACGTTGCGCGATACCAGCGACCCGGCCAGGGCCGCGGAGGGCGCCACCAGACCTGCGGCCGCCACGAAATCACGCCGGTTCAGTGCCATCCGTCCCCTCCCGCATATTCTCCGATATCGATAGAGAGCGCGGGCAACCGGTGTCAAACAGCGCCGCCGCTGGGATCGGACGTGCATATTGATACCGGTGTCAAATCGCGATATGGCTCGGGCAAGCGCGTCGCGGATATGAGTCCGCAACCGAAAACAAGGAGGGGGTCTCGATGAGGATTCGCGCATATTCGGTCGGTCTGGCGATCGGGGCTTCGGTGCTGGCGCTTGCCGCGGGGCCCGCGCTTGCCGTCGAAACCCCGGCTCCGCACGGGCTCCTGTTCCGCGTTTCGGCCGACAGGAGCTTCGTCGCCGACACCGCGCGCGGCGATCCCATCCCCAATTTCCGCAGCGACGTCGCGATCGTGCCGACCGGCAAGGCGGGCGGCGCGATCCAGTGGCAGGACGACGGCTATGTCACCTGGAAGGCGCCCGGCAACATCTATGCCGAGCGCGGCACGCTCTCGTTCTTCTGGCGCTCGCGCACTCCGGTCGGCGAGGCGCCGTTCGTCATCTTCCGCGTCGGCTTCGCCGATCACACCAGCTGGGACATGGCGTTTCTGAGGATCGACTGGAACGGCCACGGTTTCGACGCCTTCGTCACCGACACCAATCTCGCGCGCGAGCGGGTATCGTGGACGATGCCGGCGCCCGCACCCGACGCCTGGCACCATATCGCCTTCGCCTGGGACGAAACGAAGGGCGTGCGGCTCTATGTGGACGGCAAGGAGGTCGCGCACAAGGACGGGACCGCCGACCTCAATTCGGGGCTCGATCAGCTCGGGCTCGCCGGGCGCGTCATCGCGCCGCACCAGGTGCAGAGCCGCTACAGCTTCATGCGCGGCAGCGACCTCGACGAGATCCGCGTCTATGACCGGATGCTCGATCCCGCCGCGATCGCCGCGCTCGCCGACAATCGTGCGCCGCAGCCGGCGCCCGCGCCCGATCTCGCCGCCAAGCGGCAGGCGTGGCTGCACCGTTACGGCTGGGATCACGGCTCGCCGCCCGCGCTGACGAGCGCGACGACCAGCATCCGCAAGGTCGAATTCTCCGACGCCAAGGATCTCAAGGAATGGATGTGGAAGGGGATCGACGGCATCCCCGAGACGACCTGGCCGGGCGTCTACAACCGCTCGCGGCTGCCCGGGCGCGACGATTATTTCGAGCTCCCCGACTGGAACGTCTATGTCGAGGGCGGCAAGAATTACGACCTGACGATTCCCGCCGATGAGACGGTCAACCGCGTCGAGATCCGCGGCGCGGCTTACGGCACGCTGTCCTACGCCGCCGACGGCGATGCCTATCGCACGCTGGCGAAGCGTCCCGAGGGCGAGGTGCGCTCGGTCGATAGCTTCGCGCCCGTCACGGGCGGCAAGCTGCGCTTCACCAACGTCGCCCAGGAGACCCCGATCCAGGAAATCTGGGCCTATGACGTGAGCGACGGCAAGGAGCCCGCGGGCACGTTCAAGCTCAGCTACACCGTCGATTCGTCGCTCGCGCCCGATCTCGCCGCGCTGAAGCCGCTCAACGCGTTCATCGCCGGCCGCTATCCCGCCGACGAGCGCGCGACCGTGGTGGCGCTGCCCGCCGGCGCCGGCCACGCCGCCCCCGGCGCGGCGAGCGCGGCTGCGGCGGGCGCCGCCGCGCGCGAGGGCGCGCACGAGCCGATCGTCCATATCCTGATCCCCGCCGATTTCGGCGCGGCGCCGCCCGACCGGCCGCTGGCGCGCGCGTGGAACTACAGCTGGGCGAACGTCCATGACGGGCTCGACGGCATTGCGCTCGACCTGCCCGCGCTGCACGTCGCGCCGAACAAGGACGGACTCATCCCGCTCGACATCCGCGTCAAGGATCCGATCTGGCCTGGGCGCGACATGATCGACGTCCAAGTGTCGGTGAAGCCGGGCGAGAAGCGCACCTTATGGCTCGACCTGCGCGATCGCATCCTGACGCCCGACAGCTTCTATTTGACGATCGCCAGCGCCGCGCCCGATTTCGACGCGAAAGCGCTCGACGGGATGAACATCCGGCTGGTGTTCAAGGACCGCAAGGACGCGATCAGGGAGCATGTCGCCGACCGTTTCAACCAGGTGCGCGACAATTGGGGCTTCCTGGTCGAGGAGCATACCGCGTCGAAGCGCGAGGCGCTCTATCGCCGCGTCTATGGCGACATCACCGACCTGCTGCGCGTCGATCCCGACAATGTCGAGGCGCGGCGCTACTGGGCGGACATCAGCTACGGCGCGACCGGCATGCCGCCGTTCGAGCAGCCCAAGGCGCCGGCCGGCGAGCCGCTCTGGGCGTTCCGGCAGCTCGAGGACCTGAAGGGGGTCAAGCAATTCGTCGATTGGTGGATCGACAACCGCCAGGTGCCTTATGGCGACTTCGGCGGCGGCATCTCCGACGACGTCGATCTGACGCAGCAATGGCCGGGCCTGGCACTGATGGGGGTCGAGCCCGACAAGGTCAACGCCTCGCTGCGCATGCTGTCCGACGCGGTCTATACGAACGGCATGCGCACCAACGGGCTCGGCACGATCACCACCGACGAGCTCCATGCCTATGAGGAGGGGCTCAATTCGGACGCCGAGCGGCTCTATTTGAACTGGGGCGAGCCCAAGGCGGTCGAGCGGCTGATGGCGACCGTCAAGGCGCTGTCGGAGAAGATCATCCTCAGAAATCCCGCCGGGCACATGCACTTCGCGTCGAACTGGTATGGCGGGCGCAAGGTCTATCGCGAGGGGCCGTGGGAGTGGCAGAAGCCCTATTCCTACACGGTGACGCACGCGCCGATCCTGATGGGCATCTACAACGGCAACCCGACCGCGCGGGGCCTGATCACCGGGCTGATGGACGGCTGGCTGGCGCACGGCAAGCAGGATGCCAAGGGCAATTGGGTCTATCCCAACGAGATCAACTGGCGCACCGATGCCGAGCGCAAGGGCGACGGCGGCGGACTCGATACGCCGCTGCAATCGGCCTGGGCGGCGTGGCGCTTCACCGGAGACGACAAATACCTCCGCCCGATCCTGGGCCGGGTCGGCCGCGCGGGGCCGGGGCTGCTCAAGGGGCTCAACGAGAATGTCGTCGATGTGCTCGGCCACCGCGACGACTGGGGCAAGGCGCTGGTCGCCGACGCCGCCAGGGGCAAGGACCCGTTCGCGCAATATGAGGCATGGGACGAGACCGGCGACACCAACTATCTCGACGCGCTCCACGCGGATGCGATCGCCTTCGCGGCGAACCACATGTATATGTATACCGAAGGCCATTGGTGGTCCGACCGCGTCGATATGCCGAACGAGACGCTGCAGCGCGAGCGGCTCGGCGGGATCGCGCTCAGCCGCAACCAGACCTGGCCGGGCAATGCGGTGAGCTGGCGGTTCGACCAGCCGGGCGCGGCGACCAAGGTGGCGATCCTAATGCCCGGCGCGACGCCGGATCATTTCAAGGTGATCGCCTACAACACGTCCGACACGCCGCAGCGCGCGACGATGACGACGTGGAACGTGACGGCGGGCAGCTGGCGGATGACCGGCGACAACGGCACGCGCGAGCTGCCGCTCGAGCGCAGCGTGGCGACCGAGGTGACGTTCGCCCCGCACGCCACGACGACGCTCGACTTCACGCTGGTCAAGACGGGCGCGCCGGTCGATACGCGGCCCGACCTCGGGATCGGCGCGGACGATGTCGCGGTGAAGGGACGTAGTGTGAGCGTGACGGTCCACAGCCTCGGCGCGCAGCCGGCCGAGGGCGGCACGGTCAGCCTGGTCGCCGCCGACGGGGCGGTTTTGGCGTCGGCATCGGTGCCGCCGCTCGCGCCGCCGACCGACCTCACGCCCAAGACCGCGACGGTGAGCCTCGCGCTGCCGGCGGGTACGGCCGCGAACGGCGCATCGGTGCGCGTCGCGCTGCCCGGCAATGCGCCCGAGGTGACGATGCTCAACAACAGCGTGCCGCTGCCCCGGCCGAGCAGCCGGTGATCGGACGGCGCGAGCTGCTGATCGGCGCGGCGACGGCTGCGGCGCTGTCGGGACCGGCGCGGCTCCTCGCCGCATCGGGCGATGCCGACGCGCGGCTGCGGCGGGTGCTCGACGGACTGGCGGCGCTGCCCGACCCGGCGGCGAAGCTCGCGCGGCTCGCGCCGCTCTCGACGGCAGGGCTGTCGCATTCGGCGATGCTCGATCTCGTCACCGCGCGGCAGGGGCTCGCGATCGATGCGCGGCTCGCGCGGGTGTTTCCGTTCGGGGCGCCCGGCGGGTCGCCCTATGTCGTCGGGCCGTCGTCGGGCGCGTGGCGCGACGCCGCCAAGAGCAAGACGGCGCCGGCGCTGGCAGGCCGAATCGAGGACGAGACCCGGCGCATCGCCGCTGATGCAAGGGCCGGGGTGCAGCTGCCGCAGCCATTCCTCGACCGCACCGTGGCGGCGATCCGGGCGGTCGCCGCCGACGGGGTGGTCGGGGCAGCGCTGGCGCGACAGGCGGCGGTGCTGGCAAGCCTGCGCGGCTCGGCGGGTGACTCGCCGGGCGTCTGGCGGCTGCCCCGCGGGCGCGCCTGGTACGCGCTGATGCTCGAACGCAGCCTCGGCGAGCCGATCGATCCCGCCGCGGCGCATCGTCGGCTGATGCGCGAATGGGAGACGCTCGCCGCGCGCGCCGACCGGCTGCTCGCGGCGCAGGGTTTCACCCGCGGGTCGGTCGGCGAGCGGTTCGTCGCGATGTTCCGCGATCCCCGCTGGCATTATCCCGACAGCTCGGCCGGGCGCGATCGCGCGGTGGCCGACATGAATGCGACGCTCGACAAGGCGCGGGCGCGCGTGCCCGAACTGATCGGGCCGGTGCCGCGCTTCTGTCTCGACGTGACGGTGCGGCGCATGTCGCCCGCCGAGGAAGCGGCGCGCAAAGGTGGCTATCGCATCGTGGCGACGCCGACGACCGCCGGGGCCTATTTCGTCGATCTCGCCGACATCGCGCGGCGGCCGAGCTGGAGCCTCGGCAGTGTCGTCCATCACGAGCTGCTGCCCGGCCATATGATCCAGCTGCCGATCGAAGCGGCGGCCGATCCGCACCCGCTGCGGACAGAATATGCGCCCGCCTTCGCCGAGGGCTGGGGCGTCTATGCCGAGGCACTGGCGGCGGAAACCGGTGCGTTCGCGGGCGACGACCCGATGCTTTTGGGCAACATCCACTGGCTTCTTTTCAGAATCGGCCGCGGGATCGTTGACACCGGTATCCATTATGCGCGATGGTCGCTGGCGAAAGCGCAGGAGACGCTTCGTGAAACGCAGGGAGAGCCGGCCTATTTCGCGCCATTTTCCATCGACATCGATCGAGTCGCTCTCGAGCCGGGCATCCGCGCTGCGGAGGCGCTGACGTGGCTGCGACTCGCCGATCTTCGGACCCGAATGGCGCGCAACGGACGACCTGCCGACGCGATGCGGCGTTTTCATCAGCTCGTTTTGGCTGACGGACGGAAGCGACTGGAGACGATCGAGGCAGAAATCAGCATCAAGTGATTCAGCGATCGACTGACACCGGTTGAACAATTTTTTGCAAGTGATCGCCCGTACGGGCGACGAGGGGAGGACAGGATGAGGATTTCGAAGACGCAGTTCGCGGCGCGTGCGGGCGGTTCGGTTGCCGCGCTGGCGATCGGACTGATGGCGGCGGCGCCGGCCTGGGCGCAGGCGGGCAACGCGCCGGCGCCCGACCAGAGCGCGCAGGCCGATCTCGGCAGCCAGGCGGCATCGCCCGACATTGTCGTGACCGGCTTCCGCAGCAGCCTCGCCAAGGCGCTCGACCAGAAGCAGCAAGCGGCGGGTTCGATCGACACGATCCTCGCCGAGGATATCGGCAAGTTCCCCGATCTCAATTTGTCGGAGGCAATCCAGCGCGTGCCCGGCGTCGCGCTCGCGCGTGATGCCGGTGAGGGGCGCCAGATCTCGGTGCGCGGCCTGGGCGCGCAGTTCACCCGGGTTCGGATCAACGGCATGGAGGCGATCGCCACCGCCGGCGGCTCCGACGCGAGCGGCGGCGCCAACCGCGGCCGCGGATTCGACTTTAACGTCTTCGCCGCGGACCTGTTCAACCAGATCACCGTGCGCAAGACCGCCGACGCCGTGACCGAGGAAGGCTCGCTCGGCGCCACGGTCGACCTGCGCACCGCGCGACCGTTCGATTACAACGGCTTCACGCTGTCGGCCTCGGCGCAGGGCAGCTACAACGATCAGGCCAAGGACGTGAGGCCGCGCGCCGCGTTCCTGATCTCCGACACCTTCGCCGATAACAAGATCGGCGTGCTGTTCTCGGCCGCCTATACCGAGCGCAAGGTGCTCGAGGAGGGCTATTCGACCGTCCGCTGGGCGAGCAACGACGCCGGCGTTTCGCCCGGCTTCAACAGCGTGCTCGGGACGCAATGCCTCGATGCGTCTTGGGTTGCGATCGATCCGGTGCCCGCTGCCTGTGCGGAGGCCAACGCCGCGCTGCACCCGCGCTTCCCGCGCTACGATTATTATATCGAAAACCAGAAGCGACTCGGCTTGACCGGCTCGATCCAGTTCCGGCCGACCGACAGCACGCTCGTCAGCATCGACGGTCTCTATGCCGACTTCAAGGGCAATCGCGAAGAGCGCTACCTGGAAGCCAATGGCTTTTCGGTGGCCGGTCCGTGCAAGTCCAATACGGTAGGGAAGAACTGCGGCGTCGCCGAGACCGATGTGCTGTCGGAAACGATTAAGAACGGCGCGCTGATCGCGGGCACGTTCGACAATGTCGATCTGCGCGTCGAGAACCGCTACGATACGCTCGACACCAAGTTCAAGCAGCTGACTGGCGACATCACCCAGAAGATCGGCGACAATTTTACGATCGACCTGTTCGGCGGCCATTCGCAATCGCATTTCAACAATCCGATCCAGGACACCGTCACTTTCGACCAGTATAATATCGACGGCTATAGCTACGATTACACCGATCAGACGCATCCGGTGTTCGGTTTCGGCACGACCGACCTCACCGATTCCAGCGGATGGGTGCTGAGCCAGCTCCGCCTTCGCGCGGCGACGGTCAAGAACACCTACGACACCGCCCAGCTCAATCTCACCTGGAAGGTCAACGACGAGTTCAACGTGCTCGCCGGCGCCAGTTGGAAGAAATACAGCTTCGCGACCACCGATCTGAGGCGCAGCAACGGCACGTCCTCGTCGCAGGATACCAATCTCGCCTGCTGCAAATTGCCCGGCGACACGCTCGACAAGTTCGGGCGCATCTACACGCTCGGCGGGACGAGCTTCTTCGGCCCCGATTTCTTCGCCGCCAACAAATATTTCGGGCTGACCGATCCGACCGCGCGCGGCGGCACCTTCAAGCTGGGGCCAGAGCCGGGGCTGACCGGCAACAATGGCGTCACCGAACGCGACAAGAGCGCCTATGTCGAGTTCGATTTCAACAAGGATTTCGGCGGCTTCGTGTTCCGCGGCAACACCGGCGTCCGCTATGTCCAGACGCATCAGCGCACCAACGCCTTTGTCTTCGACGCGGCGAGCGATGACGTGCTGCCGTCGGTCGCCACCCGCACCTATGACGACTGGCTGCCGTCGATGAACCTGGTGTTCCAGCCGACCGACAAGTTCCTCGTCCGCGCCGCCGCGGCGCGGGTGATGGCGCGCCCCGACCTCGGCAGCCTGCCGCCGTTCGCCAACGTCTCGGTCTCGGGCGCCAATCGGTCGGTCAGCGCGGGCAACCCCAATCTCGACCCGTATCGCGCCACCACCTTCGATCTGTCGTTCGAATGGTATTACCAGCGCGGAGCGTTGCTCTCGCTGGCGTTGTTCCAGAAGAATATCGACAGCTTCGTCCAGACCATCAGGTCGTCGGGCACCTTCTCCTCGAACCCGTTCGGGCTGCCGGTCAGCCTTGCGCTCGCGGCGTGCGGCAGCGATCCGACGTGCAGCCCCGATTCGAACAACTGGACCTTCTCGGTTCCGCAGAACACGCCGGGCGGCAAGCTGAAGGGGCTGGAGGTCAACTTCCAGCAGCCGCTCCGCTTCCTGCCGGGGATCCTCAGCAATCTCGGCGTGCTGCTCAACTACACGCACGTCGAATCGAAGATCAAATATCTCGACAAGGACGGCAACATCGCGGCGATCGCCGACCTTACCGGCCTGTCGCGCAACAGCGCCAACGCCACGCTTTATTACGAGGACAAGAAGTTCTCGGCGCGCGTGTCGGCGGCGTATCGCGACAAGTATCTCGCCGACCCGATCGGCACGCAGGGCACCGACAGCCAGGGCACCAACAGCACCTTCAACGTCGATGCCTCGCTGCAATATACGATCAACGATCATTTCAAGGTGACGGCCGAGGGCATCAACCTGACCAACGAGGCGCAATTCCAGTACGTGGATTCGGCCAACCTCCAGTACGTCTATCACAAGACGGGCCGCGAATATCTGCTCGGCATCCGCTTCAACTACTGAACCCCAGCTGGCCGGCGCGCGGGACCTCGCCCGCGCGCCGGCCATTTTTTGTTGCGACCAACGGAGATGCTCATGGCGGGCGCCGCGCGGACCTTCGCCACCTCGATCCTCGCGCTGTCGGCGATGCTCGCCGGCACGACCGCAGCCGGCGCAGCGACCCCGTCGCGCGCCCGGATCGAGGCGACGATGAAGCGCGCGACTGAGTTCATGGTCGAGAAGGCCAGCACCCGCGGCGGCTATGTCTGGTCGTACCTTCCCGACCTGTCGCGCCGCTGGGGCGAACTCGAGGCGACGCCCGACATGATCTGGGTGCAGCCGCCGGGCACCGCCGACATGGGCGAATTGTTCCTCGACGCCTATCACGCAACCGGCGACGACTATTATTACCAAGCCGCCGAGAAGGCAGCCGACGCGCTGATCGCCGGCGAGATTTCCACCGGCGGCTGGAACTATTTCATCGATTTCGGCGGCCCCGAGGCGACCAGGCAATTCTACGACACCGTCGGCAAGAACGCCTGGCGGCTGGAGGAATTCCAGCATTATTGGGGCAACGCGACGTTCGACGACAACGGCACCGCGGAGACGATGAAGTTCATCCTCCGCCTCTACGCCGAGAAGCTCGATCCCAAATACGGCGCCGAGGTGCGCCGCAACGTCGATTTCATCCTCGAGAGCCAATATCCCTCGGGCGGGTGGCCGCAGCGCTATCCGTTGAAACACGAATTCGTGCATCACGGCCTCGCCGACTACACCTCGTACATCACGTTCAACGACGACGTGACCGCAGAAAATGTCGACTATCTCGTCATGGCCAACGAGGTGTTGCAGGATGCGCGGCTGCTGCCGGCGATCCATCGCGGCATGGACATCTATCTGC
This sequence comes from Sphingomonas sp., assembly GCA_035776635.1. Classification (GTDB taxonomy): domain Bacteria; phylum Pseudomonadota; class Alphaproteobacteria; order Sphingomonadales; family Sphingomonadaceae; genus Sphingomonas. The sequence goes on from DASTWI010000012.1 coordinate 58,260, forward strand.
TGACCCAGCAGGGGCCGCCGCAGCCCGGCTGGGCGCTGCAATATACGCCCGGCGACCTCAAGCCGGCGGCAGCGCGCAGCTACGAGCCCAAGGCGCTGGCAACGCACGCCACCGCCTCGGCGATCAAGCAGCTGATGCATTTCTATCGCCTGACCGGCGACAGCCGCTATCTCGCGCGGATCCCCGAGGCGCTCGACTGGCTCGAATCGGTCAAGCTGCCGGCTAACCTGATCAAGGACGGCCGCGAATATCCGACCTTCGTCGAGATCGGCACCGGAAAGGCGCTATGGCTGCACCGCACCGGCTCCAACGTCACCAACGGCCATTATTATGTCGATTACACGCCCGGCCACCTCGTCGAGCATTACAGCTCGACCCGCGCGATCGACGTGCCGGGGCTGCGCCGCGCGTATCAGAAGCTGAAGGCGATGCCGGTCGCCGAAGTCGTCAAGGACTCGCCGATCAAGCCGGGGCCGGCGCAGCATCTGCCGCGCTATTACCTGGCGACGACGCTCGCCGCCAATTCCGACCGCAATGTCGGCACCGAAGGGCACGACGCCGCGCAGCTGATCGCTTCGCTCAACGCGCAGGGCTGGTGGCCGACCGAGCTCAAGACTACCAGCCACCCCTATTCGGGACCGAGTCCCGCAGCGGTCGCGCCGGGCGATTATGGTTCGACCCGCGTCGGCGACGCGACCGACACCTCGCCCTATATCGACCCGCATCCGGTGATGGGGATTTCGACCGGCGCCTATATCGAGAATATGGAGACGCTGATCCGGGCGCTGCAGGCGAGCGGGTAATCCCGCTCGCCCTTGCCTCAGGCGAAGCCCTGGGTGCGCGCCCAGTTGAGGAACAGCTCGGGCCAGATCGCGACGGGCTTGCCGACCGCGCCGCGCATGCCGAAGCCGTGGCCGCCGTTGGCGAACAGGTGCGTCTCGACCGTGACCTTGTGCGCCTTCAGCGCGGCACGGAGCATGACCGTGTTCTCGACCGGAACCGCTGGATCGTCCTCGGCGGCGCAGAGGAAGCAGGGCGGCGTGTCGGCGGTGACGTTGAGCTGCGGCGAATGCGCCTCCTCGAGCGCGCGGCTGGCGTCCTTGCCGACGAGCAGCACGCGCGAGCCTTCGTGGGCGAGCGGCGGGATCATCGTCACCACCGGATAGATCGGGGCGGCGACGAACGGCTTGGCGGTCAGCGTGTCGGCGGCATCGACCGGCTCATAGACCTTCGCATTGTAGCGTGTCGCGAGATCGGCGCAGAGGTGCCCGCCGGCGGAAAAGCCCATCGCCGCGATCCGCTCGGGCGCCAGCGCATAGTCGCGCGCGCGCGACCGGATCAGCCGCATCGCGCGCTGCGCATCCTGCAGCGGCGTGTTCGGTCCCGCCTTCCAGCCGTCGCCGGGCAGGCGGTAGAACAAGACGAAGCAGGTGATGCCGCGGTCGGCGAAATAGCGCGCGAGCTCATAGCCCTCGCGGTCGATCACCACGCGCGTATAGCCGCCGCCGGGCATGATCAGCAGCGCCGCGCTGTTGGGAATGCGCGGGCGGAAGACGACCATCCGGGGGACGCTGATGCCGGTCACGGCGCGGTCGTTGATCGAATGGTCGCGGCTGCGCTCGGTGACGTGCTCGACCGGCGGGCTGGCGGGCATCCCCGGCGCACCGCCTGGCCACAGGTCGATCGTCTCGGTCGGCTGCGGTAGGCCGGGCGGCAGGTCGCCCGCTTTCGTCGGCGGCGTGGTCTGCGCCGCGGCGGCGCTTCCGGCGAGCGCGGCGGCGAAAGGCGCGATGAGGGCGCTGCGGCGGTCGATTTCCATCGGTTCAGGTCCCCGGCTGGATATAGGGCACGCGCGCGAACAGCTCGCGCTGCCACGCGCGCGGATTGTTCTCGACGCGGCTGTTGGCGTCGATGATCATCGTCGCGCGGGTCGGCAGGTCGTATTTGGGCCAGTGCGGCAGACCCGGATGATTGGGATCGCCGCGCGCCGCCAGCGCGACGAAGCTGTCCTGCAGCGCCTTTGACGCGGCACGCGCGTCGGCGCCGGTGCCGGTCTGCGAGCCCGGCGCATCGAGCGTGCCGAATGCCAGCGGGATGTCCATCGTGTGGAACGCGCCGCGCCTGGGATCGGTGCGCGAGGTGAAATCGACCTGATAGACCCAGCCGGGCGCGCCGGCCTTGGCGCGCTCCTCGGCCTCGATCACCTGCCCGCGCCAGCTCCGCCCGGCGGTGGTGGCGGCGTAGAAGACGTCGGTCGGCGACCAGGCGGGGAAATGCTGGCGATATTGCGCGACCACCCATTCCGGCAGGATGTCGATCCTGAGCTCGGGCGCCATGCGGTCGGGAAGGTTTTCCCAGGTCAGGCCCTGCACCTTCGGGCTGTCGGGCGCGACGAAGGCGCGCGTCTCGTCATGGACGTTGCTGAGGATCATCGGAATGCCGAGCGACTGCGGGTCGGCGTCGGGCCAGAACGGGTGGCGCGTCAGCCACTTCATGTCGAGCACCGGCCCCATATAAACGCCGCCACCGAGATACGGGTCCTCCGCGCCGAGCGCGTCGATCAGCTTCTCGACGGGCATCGTCAGCAGCGGGTCGAGGTCCTTTTCGCCGACCCCGGCCTTGGCGAGGAAGGCGCGCGCGCGGTCGGTGGCGTGGAGCGGACCCGAGACGGTGACCTGCTGCCCGCTCATCGTCGCCGCCGAATGGAACAGGCCCTTGGCGGCGGGCATCCCCATCATCGTCGCGATCTTGGCGCCGCCGCCCGACTGGCCGAACACGAAGACGCGGCTCGGATCGCCGCCGAATGCCGCGATGTTGTCGCGGACCCATTGAAGCGCGAGGACGAGGTCGAGCTGGCCGTTGTTGCCGCTGTCGGGAAAGCGCGGATCGAAGCGGGCGAGGTAAAGATAGCCGAGCGCGTTCAGGCGGTGGTTGACCGTGACCACGACCACATCGCCGCGGGCGGCGAGATTGTGCCCGTTGTTCAACGGGCTGGTGACGCTGCCGTTGGAATAGGCGCCGCCGTGGATGTAGAGCATCACCGGCTTTTTGGCACGCGGATCGGGTTCGGCGGACCAGATGTTGAGGTAGAGGCAGTCCTCCGACTGCGGCTCGTCGTTGTTGCGCGATTGCGGGCAGATCGGGCCGAAGTTGGCGGCGGGGATCACCTTGCCGGGCGCCGCATAGCGTTCGGGCGCCAGAAAACGCTTGGCCGTTCCGTACCTTATGCCGCGAAAGGCGCGGACGCCACCTTCGGCGGTCCCGACGAATGTGCCAACCGGTGTCACCACACGCGCCGGACCGGCCGCGTGCGCGCGGCTGCCCAGCGTCAGTGCGGCGCCCGCGCCCAGGCCCGCCAGGATCTCGCGTCTTCCGAAGTCATCGCCTGACATCCACTCCTCCCGCTACGAAGCTGTCCAGTTCGGCGCGGCCGAACAGGCTCGCGTCGCCGGGCAGCGAATGTTTGAGCGCGGTCAGCGCCAGGCCGTCTGCGGCGGCCTTGTCGATCCCCTCGCCAAGCCTGAGCGCGTGGAGCACGCCCGCGGCGAAGGCGTCGCCCGCGCCGATGCGGTCGACGATGCCCGAGAGCTCGAGCTCCTCGGTCTGGGCATGGCCGTTGCGCGCGTCGATCCGTGCGGAGAGGCGGTGATGGTCGGCATCGACGACGTGGCGCGCGGTCGAGGCGATCAATTGCAGTTTGGGAAAGGCGTCGAATGCCGCCTCGGCCGAAGCGCGGCGGCGGTCCTCGCCGTCGCTGCCGAAATCGCGGTCGAGCAGCAGCGCGACGTCGCGATGATTGCCGAACAGGATATCGGCATGGCCGATCAGCCGGGTGAGGATGTCGCGCGGGTTGCTGTCCCACGCCTCCCACAGGCGCGCGCGGTAGTTGCCGTCGAACGAGATCGGGATATTGCGCTGAGCGGCGGCGTCGGCGGCGGCGAGCGCGGCGGCTGCGGGGACGGGGCCGAGCGCCGGAGTGATGCCAGAGAGGTGCAGGCGATCGACGCCGTCGAGCAGCGCCGGCCAGTCCCAGGCGTCGGCGGGCGCCTCGGCGAAGGCCGAATGCGCGCGGTCGTAGGTCACGTCGGTTGCGCGCAGCCCCGCGCCGGGGACGACGAAATAGAGGCCCATGCGGCCCTCGCGCCGCTGGATGCGGCGGGTGTCGATGCCGTGGCCGCGCAGGCTCTTGAGCGCGGCGTCGCCGAGCGGATTGTCGGGGAGCGCGGTGGCGAAGGCGACATCATGGCCGAGCAGCGCGAGCGCGGTTGCGACATTGGCCTCGGCGCCGGCGGTCCAGACGTCGAGTCGCGGAGTCTGGAGCAGGAGTTCGCGGTTGGGCGGCGAGAGGCGAAGCATGACCTCGCCGAATGCCAGGAATTGGGTCATTGCCTTACCTTCCGTTCGCCCTGAGCTTGTCGAAGGGCTGTTCTTCCCTGCCATTGAGAAAAAAGCGGTGCTTCGACAAGCTCAGCACGAACGGGGCGTAAATCACCGCGCCAGCCAGCCGCCATCGACCGCGAGGATGTGGCCCTGGACGTAATCGGCCGCCGAGCTCGCCAGGAACACCGCCGCGCCGCCGAGGTCGGCGGGGGTTCCCCAGCGGCCTGCCGGGATTCGGTCGAGAATCGCGTTACTGCGCGCTTCGTCGGCGCGGAGCTGGGCGGTGTTGTCGGTGGCGATGTAGCCGGGGGCGATCGCGTTGACGTTGACGCCCTTGTCCGCCCATTCGTTGGCGAGCAGCTTGGTGATCCCGGCGACGCCCGATTTCGACGCGGTGTAGCTCGGCACGCGGATGCCGCCCTGGAAGCTCAGCATCGAGGCGATGTTGATGATCTTGCCGCTGCCGCGCGCGATCATGTGGCGGCCGGCGGCCTGGCACATGAAGAACACCGTCTTGACGTTGATGTTCATCACGTCGTCCCAATCCTTTTCGGAAAAGGAGACGGCGTCCTCGCGGCGGATGATGCCGGCGTTGTTGACGAGGATGTCGACACGGCCGAGCTCGGCGACCGCCGCATCGATCACGCGGCCGACGGGCTCGATCGACAGCAGGTTCGCCTCGATGAAATGCGCGCGGCGGCCGAGCGCCTCCGCCTTCTCGATCGTTTCGCCGGGCGCGATGTGGCCGACGACGGCGAGGTCGGCGCCCGCCGCGGCGAGCGCCAGCGCGACGCCCTGGCCGATGCCGGTGTTGGCGCCGGTGACGAGCGCCACCTTGCCGGTAAGGTCGAAAGGATTGGTCATGTAATCAGCTCCGTTCGTTCGAGCGAAGTCGAGAAACAGGGCCTGCGTTCGTGACAGTGTCTCGACTTCGCTCGACACGAACGGCAGATCCCCTACTGCAGCTGGCAGATGTCGAGCACGTTCATGTCGGTATAATCCTGGTTCTCGCCGGCCATCGCCCAGATGAAGGCATAGGCCTTGGTGCCCGCGCCCATGTGGATCGACCAGGGCGGGGAAATCACCGATTCCTCGTTGGCGACGGTGATGTGGCGCATCGCCTCGCCCTCGCCCATGAAGTGCATCACGCGATCGGTCTCGATATTGTCGAGCTCGAAATAGAAATAGATCTCGCTGCGGCGCTCGTGGATGTGCGGGGGCATGGTGTTCCACACGCTGCCGGGCTTGAGCACGGTCAGCCCCATGACGAGCTGCGCCGAATCGCACACGCCGGGGATGACGAGCTGGTAGATCGTGCGCTCGTTCGATTCCTCGAGGCTGCCGCGGTCGAGCGCATTGGCATCGGCGATGCCGAGCTTGCGCGTCGTGAATGCCTTATGCGCCGGGCACGAGGCGAGATAGAAGCGCGCGCCCTCGCCGGAGAACACCACGTACTTCGCGCCCATCGTGACGTAAAGACAGTCCTTGTTGCCGAGCTCGAACCGCTCGCCGTCGACGGTGACGACGCCGTTCGCCTTGCCGACATTGACGATCGCCAGCTCGCGGCGTTCGAGGAACGGGTGGCCCACGGCCGAGGGCGGTTCGGTCTGAGCGGGAAGCTTCACTTCGCCCGATTCGACGTGGACGCCGCCGATCACGAAGCGGTCGGCATGGGTGTAGTTGAGCACGCATTCATTGGCGCGGAACAGGCCCTGGATCAGGTAACGGTCGCGCAGCTCCTCGTTAGAGACGCACTCCATCATGTCGGGGTGCGTGGCGTAATAGGTGCGGTCGAACATCGTTGCCTTCTCCATTGATCGGGGAGCCGCTCAAGCAGCTATAGTGCATATGTTGGGATCGCCTCCCACATTCGACAGCGGTTCGTCAATGCGATACGCCTTGCGGACGAGCCGGCTGGTGAGATCGAGCGCAACCTCGGCGGCTTCCCAATCGGTCATGCGGCCCTCGGCGACGAGGCGGGCGAGGAAGGCGCAGTCGGCGCGACGCGCGACGTCGTGGCGCGCGGGGATCGACAGGAAGGCGCGGGTGTCGTCGTTGAACCCGACGGTGTTGTAGAAGCCGGCGGTCTCGGTGGTCCGCTCGCGGAAGCGCCGCATACCCTCGGGGCTGTCGTGGAACCACCAGGGCGGCCCGAGCCGCAGGCACGGATAGTGGCCGGCGAGCGGTGCGAGCTCGCGCGAGTAGCTGGTCTCGTCGAGCGTGAAGAGGATGATCGTCAGGTCGCGCGTGTTACCGAAGCGGTCGAGCAGCGGCTTCAATTGCTCGACATAACCGGTCTGGCTCGGAATGTCGGCGCCCTTGTCGCGGCCGTGGCTGGCGAACAGGCCGGCATTGTGGTTGCGGAAGGCGCCGGGGTGGATCTGCATGACCATGCCGTCCTCGACGCTCATCGCCGCCATCTCGGTCAGCATCTGCGCGCGGAACAACTCGGCGTCCGCCGGCGTCCAGTTGCCCGAGACGATCTGGCGGAACAGCCGTTCGGCCTCGTCGGGCGAGAGGTTGGCGGTCTGCGCCGTCGGGTGGCCGTGATCGGTCGCAGTGGCGCCGGCGGCGCGAAAATCGGCGCGACGTTTGCGGTGTGCAGCGAGATACCCCGGCCAGCTCCACACGTCCTCGCCGGTCAAGTCGGCGAAGACCTGCATCGCCGGCTTGAACGCCTCATGCTCGACGTCGATCACCGCGTCAGGGCGATAGGTGGTGACGACCCGCCCCTGCCAGCCCGAACGGCGGATACGGTGATGCGGCTCCAGATCGTCCTGCGGCCCTTCGGTGGTGGCGAGGAAATCGATATTGAAGCGGTCGAACAAGGCGCGCGGGCGGAAAGCGTCGGTGGCGAGCGCGGCATTGATCGTGTCGTAATAATGATCGGCGGTCTCGGTTTCGAGCGCGACGTCGATGCCGAACACTTCGGCGAAGACATGGTCGAGCCAAAGGCGCGAGGGCGTTCCACGGAACAGAGTGTAATTCTCGGCAAATAGCCGCCATGCCGCGCGCGGATCGGTTGCCGGCACGCCGTCACGGCGCGGGATCGCCAGCGCGTCGAGATCGATCCCCTGGCTGTAGAGCATACGGTAGATGTAATGGTCGGGCGCGAGCAGCAGGTTTGTCGCGTTCTCCCATGGCTGGTTATCGGCGAACCAGCGCGCGTCGGTATGACCGTGCGGGCTGACGATCGGCAGGCCGGCCACCTCGGCATAGAGAGCGCGCGCGATGGCGCGGGCGCCGGGCTCCGCCGGGAACAGCCGGTCGGGATCGAGTGTCAGCGGCCTTGCCATAGGTCTTCCTTACTCCTTGTCACATGGTAACCGGTGTCAGTGCGCGATTCAACCGTTATCCGCTGCGGGGTGGGGCGACGGAGGCGCGGCGAATGAGGGTCGATCGGAACATCGATGGTTCGGCGACGGGCGCCTCGCCGTCGGTGATCAGCTTGAGCGCGGCCGAGCGCGCCATCGAGGCGATCGGCCAACGCACCGTGGTGAGCGGCGGCCAGACGTGCGCGGCGATCGGCGTGTCGTCGAAGCCGATGATCGACAGGTCGCGCGGAATGTCGAGCCCGCGCGCGCGCGCGGCGTGGATCACCCCCGCCGCCATTTCGTCGTTGCACGAGAAGATCGCGGTCGGGCGCGGCATCAGGTCGAGGAGACGTTCGGCAGCGACGACGCCCGATTCGAACGTGTAGTTGCCGTCGGCGACGAGGCTGCGCGGAAAGGCGATGCCGGCGGCCTGGAGCGCCTCCTCGAACCCGATCCGCCGCTCGCGCGCTGAGCGGAAGCCGTGCGGGCCGGCGACGAGGCCGATTCGCTTGTGACCGCATTCGATCAGATATTCGGTCGCCGCGCGCACCGCCTCGCGATCGTTCGAGGCGACCATCCGGTCCTCCGAATCGAGGTCGGCCGAGCCCATCCGGACGTAGCGGCAGCCGATCTCGACGCACGCCTCGGCGACATGGTCGTTCTCGCTGATCGGCGGCATCAGCAGCACGCCGAACAGCCGCTGCCGCTCGAGGAAATGGCGCAAATCCTCGAGCATCGTCGCCGAGCCGCGATCGACCGGGCGCACCACCATCTCGAACTCGGTGCCGTGCAGCGCCTCGAGCATCCCCTGCTGGACGTTCATCACCGTCTGCGCGTTGGGATTGTCGTGAACGAGGCCGATCAGGAAGTTGCGGCGCAGCGCCAGCGCGCGCGCCTGCGGATTGGGGATATAGCCCAAATCGGCAATGACGTCCTCGACGCGCTTGCGCATGTCGTCGGACAGGAGCGGCGAGCGGTTGATGACGCGGCTGACGGTCTTCTTGGACACGCCCGCCACGCGCGCGACGTCGTTGATCGTCGGTTGCCCTGTCTTGATCATGCCCAAACGCATAGCGGTGAAATTGCACGAAGGCCATTGCCATCGCGCGTCGCCAGCCTACCTTCGCGTGGGCGTGCAGTGCGCGCTGACACTGGTTCACTTGCGGAGCGAAAATGGCGCGTGCGTTGCAGATCGACCCGGCCGACAGCGTAGCGACGCTGATCGAGCCGGTGGAAGCGGGAGAAGCCGTCACCTTCGGCGCGCGCGAGCTGATCGCAGGTGCGGCGATTCCGCGCGGGCACAAGATCGCGGTGCGGGCGATCGAACCTGACGCCGACGTCATCAAATACGGCGTGCCGATCGGCCACGCCACCGCGCCCATCGCCGCGGGCGCGCACGTCCATTCGGACAATCTCGCAACCAATCTCGCAGGCACGCTCGACTATCGCTACCGGCCAGTGGCGGAGCGGCCGGCGGCGAAGGACGTGCCGAGCTTCCTCGGCTATCGCCGCGCGGACGGGCGGGTCGCGACGCGCAACGAGATCTGGGTGCTGCCGACCGTCGGCTGCGTCGGCCGCACGGCGCAGCGCATCGCCGCGATCGCCGGGGAGCGGCACGCCGGGGCGGTCGATGGCGTCCATGCCTTCGCGCATCCGTTCGGCTGCTCGCAACTCGGCGATGACCTGTCGGCGACGCGCGACATGCTCGCCGATCTCGCCAGCCATCCCAATGCCGGCGGCGTGCTGATCGTCGGGCTGGGGTGCGAATCGAACCAGCTCGACGCGCTGGTCGAGCGCATCCCGGCCGAGCGCCGCGGGCAAGTCCGCACGCTGGTCGCGCAGATGAGCGAGGACGAGGTCGACGAGGGCGTCGCGCTGGTCGATGAGCTGGTCGCGGAGGCGGCGAAGGCGAAGCGCGAGCCGGTCCCGCTCACCGAGCTGGTGCTGGGAGTGAAGTGCGGCGGGTCGGACGGCTTTTCGGGGCTGACCGCCAATCCGTTGGTCGGGCGGGTCGCCGACCGGCTGACCGCGGGCGGCGGCAGCGTGGTGCTGACCGAAATCCCCGAGGTGTTCGGCGCCGAGCAGATGCTGATGGACCGCGCCGCCGACGAAAGCGTGTTCGAGGGCATCGTTGCGGTCGTCAACGACTTCAAGCGCTATTTCCTCGCGCATGGCGAGCCGGTGTCGGAGAACCCGTCGCCGGGCAATATCGCGGGCGGCATCACCACGCTGGAGGAGAAGTCGCTGGGCGCGGTGCAGAAGGGCGGGCGCGCGATCGTTACCGACGTGCGCCGCTACGGCGAGCGAGTGCGCGCGGGCGGGCTGACCTTACTCGAGGCGCCGGGTAATGACGCGGTGTCCTGCACCGCGCTGACCGCGGCGGGGGCGACCTTGATCCTGTTCACCACCGGGCGCGGCACGCCGCTGGGTTTTCCGGCGCCGACGATGAAGATCGCGACCAACAGCCCGCTCGCCGTGCGCAAGCCGGGCTGGATCGACTTCGACGCCGGGACGGTGCTCGACGCCGGCTTCGACGCAGCCGAGGCGGGGTTGATCGAGCGGATCGTCGCGGTCGCCTCGGGCGAGCGCTGCGCGGCGGAGACCAACGGAGAGCGCGAGATCGCGCTATGGAAGCGGGGAGTGACCTTGTGACGCGATTGTCGACTGCAACGCTCGATCGGGCGAAGGCGGCGAAACCCGCCGCGCGGCCTGAAGGCACTGGGATCGTCCATTTCGGCCCCGGCGCGTTCCATCGCGCGCACCAAGCCGACTATATCGACCGGCTGATCGCAACCGATCCGCGTTGGGGCGTCGCCTTGGTGTCGCTGCGCAGCGGCCGCACCGTCGCCGATCTGGCCGAGCAGGATGGGCTCTACACGCTCGCGATCCGCGATGCCGAGCCGTCGCTGCGGATCCTCGGCTGCCACACGCACCTGCTGGGGCCGGGCGATGCGGCGTCGACGCGCGCGTTGCTCGCCGCACCCGAAACGCGGCTGGTGACGACGACGATCACTGAAAAGGGATATTGCCTCGGCCCCGACGGCACGCTCGACCTGAGCCACCCCGACATCGCCGCCGACCTCGCCGGCGAGGGCGCGCCGGTCAGCGCGATCGGCTGGATCGTCGCCGGACTCGCCGACCGCCGCGCGGCCGGGCTGGAACCGTTCGTGGTGATGCCGTGCGATAATATGGCGGACAATGGCGCCAAGATGCGCGCGGCGCTGCTCGCCTTCGCCGCCGAGCGCGACCCGGCGCTCGCCGATTGGCTCGCGAGCGAGCTGCGCGTGCCGGCGACGATGGTCGATTCGATCACCCCCGCGTCCGACCCGACGTTCCTCGCCGATGTCGCGGAGCAGATCGGGCTCGAGGACCGGGCCGCGGTGCAGCGCGAGGCATTCGTGCAGTGGGTGGTCGAGGATGTCGGTGCCATCGGACCCGACCTCGCGTCGGTCGGCGTCGAGGTGACGCGCGACGTCGCCGGGTTCGAGCGCGCCAAGCTGAGGATCCTCAACGGGTCGCATTCGACGCTCGCCTATCTCGGGCTGCTGCGCGGCCATGTCAGTGTCGCCGAGGCGATGGGCGACGGCGAACTCGCGCGCTTCGTCGAGGCGATGATCGTCGAGGAGATCGCACCGATGCTGCCTGCGGTGCCGGGGCTCGACCTCGACCGCTATCGCGCCGCGGTGCTGCAGCGGTTCCGCAATCCGGTGATCGTCCATGCGCTCGCGCAGATCGCCTATGACGGCTCGCAGAAGCTGCCCTACCGGCTCTACGACACGATCCTCGCCAATCGCGCCGCCGGGCGGATGCCGCGCCGCGCGCTGGGCGCCGTCGCGGGCTGGCTGGCGTTCGCCGTTGCGCGGGCGCGGAGCGGCACGCTGATCGTCGATCCGCTGGGCGAGGAGCTGGCGCGGCTCGGTGCGAGCGGCGACGCGGCGGCGGTGATGGCGGGCTTCACCGCCGATCCGCGGCTGTGCCCGCCGGCGCTGACCGGCGACGCGGCGGCGGTCGAGACGATCGCCGGCGCGCTCGCCGCGCTGCTCGCCGACCCGCACCGGCTCCCCGCCTGAACGACGAGGATTCGAATTTTTCGGAGCCCTCTTGTTCTTGACACCGGTTTCCCTTAATCCCGGCGCATGATCGAGAGCGAGAACAGGGGAGGGGCCGGTTTGGCGTCGAACGAGTATTCCGGCGAAGCGCAGCGAATTGCCGAGGCGTTCGTCACGGCGCGGCGCGAAGGGCGCGCGCTGCCCGATTATCCGGGGCGGCTGCCCGCCAGCCTTGACGACGGCTATGCGGTGCAGGATGTCGCGATCGCGCTCCACGGCAGCGCGATCGGCGGCTGGAAGGTCGGCCGGGTTAATCCGCCGATCGCCGGCACCGAGCGGCTCGCCGGGCCGATCTTCGCCGACCGGATCGTCGCCCCGGACGGCCAACCGCCGAAAATGACGATCTTTTCCGACGGCTTCGGCGCTGCCGAGGCCGAGTTCCTGCTGCGCATCGGCGCGACTCCGCCCGCCGGCAAGACGAATTTCACGCGCGATGAGGCCAAGGCGCTGATCGATGCGGTGCATGTCGGGATCGAAGTGGCGAGCTCGCCTTTCCCCGGCATCAACGACCATGGTGCGGCGGTCACCATCTCCGACTTCGGCAACAATAACGGGCTGGTCATCGGCCCCGCCATCCCCGGCTGGCGCGACGACGCGTTCGAACGCTGGCCGGTCGAGCTTCGCATCAACGGCGCGACGATCGGCCGCGGTCAAGCGGTGGACATGCTCGACGGCGCGATCGGCGCGGCGCGCTTCCTGTTCGAGGCGATGGCCGCGCGCGGCATCACGCTGGAAGCGGGGCAATGGATTTCGAGCGGCGCGGTAACCGGGGTCCACCAGGTCGGGGTCGGCGATCGCGTCGAGGCACGGTTCGATGATCGATTAATCGTGGCGTGCGCCATCGAAGCTTCCTAGAGAGGCATCGGAGGGAACCCACCGAAGCGTCGCGAAGATGGCGCATCTGGAGAGAATGAATGGCTGAAGCGGACGCGGCGGTAATCGATCGGGCCGCCGAGCGCGTGGGGCGCTATCGTTGGGTCATCTGCGGACTGCTGTTCGCGGCGACCGCGATCAACTATGTCGATCGCCAGATGATCGGCGTCCTGAAGCCGACCATGGCGGCCGAGATGCACTGGTCGGAAACGACCTATGCCGACATCGTCATCTGGTTCCAGTTCGCTTATGCCATCGGTTACCTCGGCTTCGGCAAGCTGGTCGACCGGATCGGCGCGCGCTGGGGCTATTCGCTGGCGTTCCTGATCTGGACGATCGCGCACATGCTGCACGGGGCCGCGCGCAACGCGGCGCAGTTCAGCATGGTCCGCTTCCTGCTGGGCATCGGCGAATCGGGCAATTTCCCTGGCGGGCTCAAGGCCGTCACCGAATGGTTCCCGGCCAAGGAGCGTGCGCTGGCGACCGGCATCTTCAACGCCGGAGCGAATGTCGGCGCGATCATCACCCCGATCATCGTGCCGATCATCACGCTGGCGATGGGGTGGCGCGCGGCGTTCGTCATCACCGGCCTCGCCAGCTTCGTCTGGCTCGCGGCGTGGATCGCGATCTATCGCAGCCCGCGCGAGAAGAAGGGCGTGTCGGCCGCCGAGATCGCCTATATCGAGAGCGATCCCGCCGACACCGGTGAACGGATTCCCTGGCGGCGGCTGCTCGGCTATCGCCAGACCTGGGCGTTCGCGATGGGCAAGTTCCTGACCGACCCGATCTGGTGGCTGTTCCTGTTCTGGCTGCCCGACTATCTGTCGAAGCGCTATCACCTCGACCTCGTCAGCTTCGGACCGCCGCTGGTCGCGATCTACGTGCTGTCCGACGTGGGGTCGGTGCTCGGCGGCTTTTCGTCGTCGCGGCTGATGCGGCGCGGCTTCTCCGCCAACGCCGCGCGCAAGCTGACGATGCTCGGCTGCGCGATCCTGGTGCTGCCGATCTTCTTCACGCAATATACCCATAATCTGTGGCTAGCGGTCGGCATCATCGGGCTGGCGACGGCGGCGCACCAGGCGTGGTCGGCAAACCTCTACACGCTGCCGTCGGACATGTTCCCGCGCGCCGCGGTGGGCTCGGTGATCGGCATCGGCGGCACCGCCGGCGCGATCGGCGGGATGCTGATGGCGAAGTTCACCGGCTACATCCTCGACACGACGCACAGCTATACGTTGGTCTTCGCTGTGGCCGGCGTGGTCTACCTGCTCGCGCTCGCGATCATCCAGCTGCTGGTGCCGAGGGTCGAGCGGCTCGACGTTCCGGCGGCGGGCGCGGCGGCGTAGGCGCCAGGATGGCGCAGCCGACCCGGCGCGAGTTCGTCGCCGGCGCCGCCGCCGGACTCGCGCTGCCGGCGCTCGCGCGCGCGGCGACGCGCTCGCCCTGGGCCGACGCGGCGGCGGTCGTCGCCGGCATCCGCCAGCCGCGCTTTCCCGATCGCGACATCCGTGTCACCGACCATGGCGCCAAGGGCGACGGGCGCACGCTGGCGAGCGGCGCGTTCGCGCGGGCGATCGCCGCGTGCGTCGCGGCGGGCGGCGGCCGCGTGGTGGTGCCGCCGGGGCGTTACCTGACCGGGCCGATCCGGCTGCGCTCGAACGTCAATCTGCACCTCGCCGAGGGCGCGACACTGCTGTTCTCGACCGATCCCGCGCATTATCCGCTGGTCCATACGCGGTGGGAGGGGATGGAGCTCCTCAACTTCTCGCCGCTGGTCTATGCCTATCGCGAGCGCAACGTCGCGATCACCGGCAAGGGCACGCTCGACGGCCAGGCCGACGGCCGCCACTGGTGGCCGTGGAAGGGCAAGTGGCGGGGAACGGTCGACAACGGCTGGCGCGCGGGCGCGCCGAACCAGCTGCCGGCGCGCCAGCGGCTGCTCGACATGGTCGCGCGCGGCGCGCCGCTCGCCGAGCGGCGGTTCGGCGCGGGCGCCTATCTGCGTCCGCCGCTGATCCAGCCTTACGGCTGCGACACCGTGCTGATCGAGGGCGTCCGCCTGCGCCGCGCGCCGTTCTGGCAGGTCCATCCGGTGCTGTGCCGCAACGTCACCGTGCGCGGGCTCGACATACTCGGCCACGGGCCCAACAACGACGGCTGCGATCCCGAATCATGCGACGGCGTGCTGATCGAGCGCAACGTGTTCGACACCGGCGACGATTGCATCGCGATCAAGTCAGGCCGCAACAACGACGGCCGCCGCTTCGCCGCGCCGTCGCGCAACATCGTCATCCGCGACTGCCGGATGAAGCAGGGCCATGCCGGCGTCGCGATCGGCAGCGAGATTTCGGGCGGGGTCAACCGCGTCTTCGCCGAACGCTGCCGGATGGACAGCCCCGACCTGCACTTCGCGCTACGGTTCAAAAACAACGCGATGCGCGGCGGCGACCTCGAACGGCTCTATTTCCGCGACATCACCGTCGGCGAGGTCGCAGAGGCGGCGATCTTCTGCGATTTCCATTACGAGGAGGGCGCGAACGGGCCCTACACCCCGATCCTGCGCGATGTCATGGTCGAGCGGATGCACGTCGCGAGGGCGCTGCGCGTGCTCGATGCCGAAGGGCTGCCGAACGCGCCGATCGAGCGGCTGACGATCCGCGACAGCCGCTTCGACACGGTCGCCCGGCCGAGCGTCGTCCGCAACGTCGAGGGGCTGGTGCTCGACGACGTGGTCGTCGGCGGGCGCCGGATCGAGGCGCTCTGAAGGCGGTCCCGCCCGCTTACGATCGGAGCGTCTCGTCGAATAGCCGGAACAGCGCGCGCCAGTGGCGTTCGGCGGCCTCGGGATTGAAGACCGGCACGTCGGTCATCGTCCAGCCGTGGAGCGCGCCTTCGTAGATTTCGCAGCGGTGACCGACCCCCGCCTCGGTGAGCGCGCGATCGAGCCGCTCGGCCATCTCGGGCGGGTAATGCGCGTCCTGGTCGGCGCCGGCGACATAGACGCGCGCCTTGATCCCAGGCGCGAGCCGGTGCGGGCTGTCCTCGGCATCGGTGGCGAGGTTGCCGCCGTGGAAGCTCGCCGCCGCGGCGATGCGGTCGGGATAGGCGGCGGCCGCGGTCAGCGCCATCGCGCCGCCCATACAATAGCCGACGACGCCGACCTTCTCCCCCGCCACGTCGGCGCGGCCGTCGAGATACGACAGGAATGCGCCGGTATCCTCCGCGGCGCGCGCATTGCCGGTCGTGGCCCTCAGCGGCACCAGCACCTTGCGGGCTTCTTCGCTGGCGAACACCTCGCGCGGCACCAGCGGCGCGTAGGGGCCGTGGCGGTAGAACAGGTCGGGGAGCAGCACGACATAGCCATGGTCGGCGAGCCGCTGGCCCATGTCGAGCAGCGCCGGCCGGATCGCCAGCGCGTCCATGTAGATGATCGCCGCGGGCCACGGCCCCTCGCCGGCCGGGGTGAAGACATGGGTCGGACATTCGCCGTCGCGGGTTGGGATCGCGACCTGTTCGTGGGGCATTGCGGTCTCCTTATGGGCGTGGACGGCGTCCGGTGGTCAGGCCCCGGCGAGCGCGGGGTCGGCGTCGAGGTGCCGCAAGTCGCTGCCGCGCGTCTCGCGGCCGAAGCGGATCAGCAGCGCCAGCGCGAGCACCCCGGGCGCAAGGATCATCAGCGCCGCGCCGCCCAGCGACGGCTCGAGCGCGAGAATGCCGAGCAGCTGCGCGGCCAGCCCGCCGCCCTTGCTGCACGCCGCCACCCAACCGGTCGCGCGCGCGCGGATGCGGAACGGGAAGCTTTCGGCGGCATAGGGCAGCAGCGTCGCGATGATGCCGTTGCTGCCGAGGATCAGCAGCGCGACCGGCACCACCGGGCTGCCCCCGCCGGCGGCGAGCCGGATCACGCCGACCAAGCCGATCAACGTCACCACGACCGATCCGGCGAGCGTCCATTTGGTGCTGAGCCGGCTGTAGAGGAACGCGGCGAGGAACACCGTCGGCAGCGCGAGCAGCGCCGATTCGGCGAGCAGCTTGCTCGCCACCGCGACCGAATAGCCGCGCTCGACGAGATCGGCGGGAAGCCACAGCATCAGCCCGAAATTGATCAGGCCCCATGAAATCGCGGCGATGCTGAGCGCGAGCACCTTGCCGATCAGCTTGGCGCCAGTGAGCGGGGTCGCCTTGGCCGTGGCGCGCGGGGCGGCCGGACGGCGGCGCGCGCGACCGCCGAAGCGGTGCATCACCGCCTCAGCCTCGGCACGCCGGCCGCGCGCGAGCAGGAACGCCGCCGATTCGGGAATGAACCGGCCGAGCGCGACCAGCAACAGACCGGTCGGCAGGTTGAGCAGCCACAGGATGCGCCAGCCGAAGATCGGCTGCAGCAGCGCCGAGGCGCCGCTCGCCGCGACATAGCCGCCGACCGCTCCCAGTCCGCCGACCAGCACCAGCGCCCAGCCGCGGTGCCGGATCGGCATCGTCTCGGCGAGGAGAGCGTAGGTGACGGGCAGCATCCCGCCCGCTGCGGCGCCCATCATGAAGCACATGCCAACGTTCCACGCCAGGCTGGGCATCGCGCCGCAGATCGAGGTGCCGACATACATCACCGCCGACAGCAGGATCGACGCCTTGCGGCCGTAGATATCGGCGAGCGCGCCCCAGACGATCGAGCCGGCCACCGTGCCGGTCAACGCCGAGAAGGGCACCAGCGAGGCGGTGGCGTGGGTGACGCGATACTCGTCGATCATGCCGTTGATCGTGAAGCCGAGCGCGGCGGGCTTCATCACGTCGACGATCAGCGCGACGACGAGGACGACCATCAGGCCCCAGTGGAACGCCCCCAGCGGCGCATCCTCGGGCGCGGTGATGACGAGCTCGGGCGGAGGTGCGCGCCGTTCGGTGGCGCGCGTGGGAAGCAGCCCCCAGGCGGCGACCGCCACGCCGCCGACGATCAGCGCCATGCCGAGCTCCATCCCGGCGTCCATCGGCATTCCGGCCATGTGATAGCCCATCGCGCGGCTGGCGAGGAACATCGGCAGGTGAAGCACGACCCCGGCGGTGACCGCCAGACAGCCGAGCGCGAACGCCCAGACCGCCTGGCGATCCGACAGCGTCGCGATCACAGCGCCGCGATCAGCTCGGCGAGCATCGGCTTCAGCCGGCGCAGCTCCGCCCGATGGCTGTCGGAAAGCGACGCGAGCAGCGTTCGCGCCGCCGCGGTGGCGCGAACGCGGACCTGGCGGCGGTCGGCGGCGTCGCGCGCGCGCTCGACCAGCCCCGCCTCGGCGAGCCGGTCGATCAATTCGGTCGTGCTGTGCGGACGCAGCAG
>DASTWI010000013.1:0-35313 GCA_035776635.1 Sphingomonas sp.
GAAGCAATATGAACGAGAGGAGCGGCATTCGTTCAACCTAGCAGCGCCCTACGCATCGGCAACCTGCGGCTCATCCTGAAATCGCGCCCGTGCGTACCTATATCGGACGCACACGCGAACGAGAAGATGACATGCACGACCGCCGCACTTTCCTGACCATGACCGGCCTCGGCGCGCTCGGCGCTGCGCTCGCCTCGTGCGGGGGTGGCGAGGCGGAGGCGGCCGGTCGGTTCCCCGTCACCAAGACCGACGCCGAGTGGAAACAGCAGCTCGGCGATCGGGCCTATGCGGTGCTGCGCCACGAGGCGACCGAGCGGCCCTATTCGAGCCCGCTCAACGACGAGCACCGCGCCGGCGTCTTTGCGTGCAAGGGGTGTGACAACGCTCTCTATTCATCGAAAACCAAGTTCGAGAGCCATACCGGCTGGCCGAGCTTCTGGGCGCCGCTGCCGCACGCCGTCGTCACGCGCACCGACCGCTCGTTGCTGATCGCGCGAACCGAAGTGCGGTGCGCGCGCTGTGGCGGGCATCTGGGCCATGTGTTCGATGACGGGCCGCCGCCTACGGGCAAGCGTTATTGCATGAACGGCCTGGCGATGGTGTTCCGGCCGGGCAGAGCCTGACCTGATCAGGGTGTTCTTGCCGAGCCGGTAACCGCCCTTCGACAGCTCAGGGTGAACGGCCGGTCAGGGCGTTCTAAATCAGAACTTCTGGATCGCGGCGAGCGCGATGACGTTGGCGAGGCTGGTCTTCTGGTCGGCGGTGAGCACCGCGGTGGCGGTGACGGTCTTGGCGACCGCGCCGTCGCCGTTGGGATAGATGAAGCCCTTGACCGGATAGACCGTGGTGCCGAGGTCGCCGGTCGGCGCATACCAGACCTTGACCTGGCTCCAGTCGCCCGCGGGCGAGACATCGACCGCGCGGACATTGCGCTCGACCTGACCCGGATGCGACCAGTTGGCGTGGGTCAGCAGCACTTCGCGATCGCTGACCACCTTGGAAACCATCGCGACATGGCCGAGCGGCATCCGCCCGGTCGCGGCGAAGGCAAGGACCGCGCCTTCCCTGGGCGTGTTGCCGCGCTGGTAATGGCCGGCGGCCTGACCCCACCAGGTGTTGGCGTTGCCGTGGATGTCGATTCCGGAGATCGAGCGGGCGAACGTCACGCATTGCCAGAAATGCGCCGTCGCCGGAGCCGCAGCCATCAGGCCGCAGGACACCACCAACGCAAAACGCGTTGCAAACGCGCGAAAATTCATGCGACCCCCCACAGGTCAGTCTTTTGCCGTAATCCTTGCTAAGCAGGTCGCGCGGGTGCGGGAAACCCCTTCGGCACGACCGAAGGACCCTTTTCCGACGAATCGTGTTGTCGTGGCGATGACTTGCGGAACGAACGCACCGGAACATGAAAAACGGCGGGATTCTGCGGTTTCCAAAAGGTTAATTCCGCTTCGGCCGAGTCGGTGAAACGAGTCGCTGAAACTGTCGAGCCGGCTTTTCATGCCATCGCGTCTCACCTAGCTTGTCGGCAAACGGGGAGGACGGCGATGCGGGCGATTCCGATACTGGCTCTTGCGGCGGGCGCGCTTGCGGCTCCGGCGGCAGCGCAACAGCAGGCCCAGGTCGAGGAGCGGTCGATCGACCAGCTCCGGGCAGCGATGGCCGGCGGCAGCGCGACGAGCGAGGCGATCACCCGCGCCTATCTCGCGCGGATCGCGGCGATGGATCGAACCGGGCCAGCCTTGCGCGCGGTGATCGCGCTCAATCCCGATGCGATCGCCGAGGCCAGGGCGGCAGATGCGCGGCGCAAGGCGGGCAGCAGCCTCGGCCCGCTCGACGGCATTCCGATCCTGGTCAAGGACAATATCGAGACCAGCGACCCGGTCGCGACCACCGCCGGCAGCCTCGCGCTGGCCGACAACGTCACGCATCGCGACGCGCCCGTGGTGGCGAACCTGCGCGCGGCGGGCGCGGTGATCCTGGGCAAGACCAACCTGTCCGAATGGGCGAACATCCGCTCGACCCGGGCGATGAGCGGGTGGAGCGGGGTCGGCGGGCTGGTGCGCAACCCCTATGCCTTCGACCGCACCGCTTGCGGCTCGTCGTCGGGATCGGGCGCGGCGGTGGCGGCGAGCTTCGCCGCGGCGGCGCTCGGCACCGAGACCGACGGATCGGTGGTGTGCCCCTCGTCGGTCAACGGGCTGGTCGGGCTCAAGCCGACGATCGGCCTCGTCAGCCGCACGCATATCGTGCCGATCAGCCATAGCCAGGACACCGCCGGCCCGATGGGACGCAGCGTGCGCGACGTCGCCGAGCTGTTCTCGGCGATGATCGGCAGCGATCCCGCCGATCCGGCGACCGCTGAGGCCGATGCGCACAAGCGCGACTATGCCGCGGCGCTCAAGCCCGGCGCGCTCAAGGGGATGCGGATCGGCGTGATCCGGCCCGACATGCCGCCGCACCTTGCCGCGGCCTACGACGCCGCGCTCGCGGTGCTGAAGGCGCAAGGCGCGGTGCTGGTCGATGTCGCGGAGCCCAAGCTGAAGGGCCTTGGCGATGCCGAGCAGACGGTGCTCGAAACCGAGCTCAAGGCGGACCTCAACGCCTATCTCGCCACCACGCCGGCAAGCGTGACAACGCGCACGCTGGCCGACGTGATCGCGTTCGACGACGCGCACGCCGCGGCCGAGATGCCCTATTTCGGACAGGAATTCTTCCTGGCGGCGGAAAAGACCAAGGGACTTGGCGATCCCGCCTACACGGCAGCGCGGGCGAAGTCGCTCGACCTTGCGCGGAAGCAGGGAATCGAGGCGATGCTCGCCAAGGCGAACGCCGCGGTGCTGGTCGAGCCGACCTACGGCCCGGCGTGGCTCAGCGATCCGGTCTATGGCGACCAATATAACGGCCCGAGCTCGAGCACGCTTCCTGCCGTCGCTGGCACGCCCAACCTGACCGTGCCGATGGGGCTGGTCGACGGCCTGCCGGCCGGGCTGTCGTTCATGGGGCCAGCGTTCAGCGAAGCGACGCTGTTCGCCGCGGGCTACGACTACGAGCAGGCGAGCCATGCGCGCGTGCCGCCCAAATACCTGCCCACCGCCGATGTCGGGCCGGGGATGGACGGCGCGGCGCGGTAGCGCGGCGACCGGGCGCTCCGTCCGGTTCGTGCTGAGCCTTGCCTCGGCTTCGCTCGGCAGCGCCCTTCGACTTCGCTCAGGCCGAACGGAGGACGAGCCGGCTACCGCAACAGCTCCTCGCGGATGTGGTTGGAGCGGAGCGAGATCCGCACCTCGACCAGGAACATCAGCAGCCCGGCGACGAGCAGCAGCATCGCGAGGATGAAGATCAGCGCGACCACCGTGCCGATGTGCAGGCCGGCGAGCTCTCCGATAAACAGCAGCGCGACCACCGAGCACACCGCGACCGCGCTCGCGACGCACAGGAACAGGGCGGCGTTGATCACGCTCATCCGGCGATCGAGCAGCTTGAGCTCCCAGACGTGGCGGTCGTGCTCCCGGCCCGTCGAACCGGGGTGCAGCTGCTCGACGGCGCGGGCGCGGTCGATCACGCGCGACAAGCGGCCAGCGAGCACGTTGAGGAACGCGCCGATGCCGGCGAGCATGAACACCGGGCTCAGCGACAGCTGGATCGTCTGCGCGATGGTGGTGACGGCGGGAAACATTTGCATGGGCGGGCCATGATGCTGCGAAACGCGCCGGATGCAAGGGTGCGCCGGGCACATGCGTCCACCGGTTGGTAACCGCGCGGGTGATAGGCGGGAGCAGCATGACCAAGCCGATGCGCCTCGACGAGTTCACCCGCCTGCCCGCCGCGGCGCGCGCAGTGGCGCTCGACGGCCTCAGCGGGCTGATCGACGCGGTGGCGGAGGGCGCGCCCGAATCGCACCGGTTCCTGCGCTATCAATGGTATGCCGCCGCGCTCGCCGCTTATGGCGGGGCGGCGCGGACGATCGTCGTCGAAAGCGAAGGCGAGGCGGTGATCGCGCTGCCGATCGTCGCGTTCGGCCCGGCGCGGGCGCGGCTGGCGGCGGTGCCCGGCTGCTATTGGCCGTTCCGCAGCTTTCCGGCGCGGATCGAGGCCGACGATGCGGCGTTCGACGCGCTGCTCATGGCGCTGGGGCGCGAGGTCAATGTGCTGAGGATCGGGCCGGTCTATGACGACGATCCGGGGCTGGCGCGGCTCGCCGATGCAGCGGCGGCGCGCGGCTGGGCACGGCTCGACCGGTTCGTCGCCGACAGCTGGCTGCTCGACATGGCCGGTCTGCGCGCCGAGGCGACGTGGCCGCGCAACTCGACGCTGCGCAAGAATCGCTTCCACGAAAAGCACCTTGCCGAACATGGAACGCTCGAGTGGCGGTTCGTCACCGGCGCCGACTGGACGCCCGCGCAGTTCGACGGGCTCGCCGCGGTCGAGCGCCAGAGCTGGATCGCCGCGCGGACCGATGGCGGCGACGCCAAGTTCACCCGAACCGGCCATGGCGCCTTCTGGCGCGCCGCCGCGGCCGATCCCGAGATCGCCGGAATGCTGTGGGCGGCAGTGCTGAACGTGGACGGCGCGCCGGCGGCGTTCTCGTTCGACATCAACGCGGGCGCATTCAAATATGCGATCGCCAACAGCTACGATCCGGCGTTCGGCAAGCATTCGCCGGGCAAGCTGCTCCAGTATCGCAATCTCGTCCGCGCGCTCGAGGACGGCATCGAGCGAGTCGATTGGGGCGCGGGCGACAGCGGCTACAAGGCGGTAATCGGCGCGGATCGCGGGCCCGCGATCCGCGACTGGCTGTTCGTGCGGCCCGGCGCGCCGGCGCTTGCCGCGCGGATGCTGGCCGGCGCGTGGCGGCGGTCGGGACGCAAGGAGCCGGCCCGGGATTGAGCGGCCTTTGGTAGTCGCGGCACCGGCCCGCTCCCCCACCCGGCCTCCCATAGAATATCCTGATTGGGAGGTCGGGTGGGGGAGCGGGCCGGTGCCGCCAACCAGAGTCAGCGTTCGACGGCGCGCGTGTAGAGGTGCCAGGTCGAATAGCCGAGCCACGGCAGCACCACCGCGAGCCCGATCGCGAACGGGATCGTGCCGAGCGCCAGCAGCACCGCGACGCGCAAGCCCCAGCCGAGCACGACCGCCGGGTTGCGGCGGAACACCGCGAGCGAGGTCCTGAGCGCGACGCCGGCATCGACCGGCTGGTCGACCACCATCGGGAACGACACGACCGAGAAGATCAGCGTCGCCAGCGCGAAGACGAATCCGGCGAGATTGCCGAACACGATCAGCACCCAGCCTTCGGGCGTGGTGAAGATGCGCGCGAGGAGGTCGCCCATGCTGGCGGGCGTGGCAGTGCCCAGCGTCGCGCCGTAGATCGCCCAGGCGACCGCGAGCCAGCCGAGCCACAGCAGCCCGAGCGCGAAGGCGAGGGTGACGAGCGGCTCGCGGCTGCGGCCGCGCATCGGATCGACGAAGTGGATCCAGCTGGTGTCGAGCCCCTCCTCCTCGCGCCGGGCGATCTCGTAAAAGCCCGAGGCGACCGCCGGGCCGGCGATCGACAGTCCGGCGACCAGCGGGAACAACAGCGGCAGCAGCGGCTGGTTGAAGGCGACATAGACGGCGACCGCGCAGATCAGCGGATAGAGCAGTCCTGCGAGAACGAGATCGCTGCGCTTGTGCGTGAGGTCGCGCCAGCCCTGCGCAAGCGCCCATCGGAGGTCCGCCGTGTGAATCTGCCGGATGGCGGGCAGGTCGGCGGCGGCCGGCGCGAACGAAGCGGAGTGCGTGCGCATGGGGACATGTCCTTCAGGCTGGGCGGCGGAATCCTCTCGTCGTCATGGCGTCAGCATACACCCGATCCGGCCCTGTCCCAAGCACCATCACGCGCGCAGGTAGCGGAAATACCAGACTTCATGACCCTGCCGGCGCGCCTTGCGCTCGTAGCGCGTTTCGGGCCAGTCGGCGGGGCGAGTGAGGAAATCGCCCGGAGTCCGCGCTTGCCAGGCGAAGTCGCGGCGCGCGTTCATCACCATCATCGACCAGCGGCAATAGGTCGGATCGTCGGTGCCCAGGCGAAACTCGCCGCCGGGCTTGAGCTTGGCGGCGACGACATCGAGCGGGCCGGGGTTGACCATGCGGCGCTTGGCGTGGCGCGCCTTGGGCCAGGGATCGGGATGGAGCAGATAGAGCCGGTCGAGCGAGGCGTCGGGCAGCCGCTCGAGCACCGTCAGCGCGTCGCCCATGTGGAGGCGGACGTTGGCGAGGCCGCCCTCGTTGATATGCCCGAGCGCGCCGACCACGCCGTTGAGGAACGGCTCGCAGCCGATGTAGCCCCGCCCGGGATGCGCAGCGGCCTGCGCGGCAAGATGCTCGCCGGCGCCGAAGCCGATCTCGAACTCCAGCGGACGGTCGTCGCCGAACAGCGCCCGCGCGTCGAGCGGCCCCGTCTCGGGCACGGCGACCTTCGGCAACAGCTCCTCGACCAATGCCGCCTGCCCCGCGCGCAACTTGTGCCCCTGGCGGCGGCCGTAGAGGCGGCGGATCGTGGTCGGATCGTTCATCGCGCGGCGGCTATCGCGCCGGAGAGGCAGAGGCAAGGCCCCGGTGCTCCTACTTTCGCAGGAGCACGGGGGGCGGCAGCGCGGGGCTTAGGCCACCGCAGCCTTGAGGTCGTCGACCAGGTCGGTCCGTTCCCAAGTGAACAGATCGCCGTCGGGGGTGCGGCCGAAATGGCCGTAGGCGGCGGTCGGCTGGTAGATCGGGGCGTTGAGCTTGAGGTGCTCGCGGATGCCCTTGGGGGTCAGGCGGACCAGCTTGGGCAGCACCGCTTCGAGCTTGGCCTCGTCGACCGTGCCGGTGCCGTGCGTGTCGACATAGACCGACAGCGGCTCCGACACGCCGATCGCGTAGCTCAGCTGAATCGTGCAGCGCTTGGCGAGGCCCGCCGCGACGACGTTCTTGGCCAGATAGCGCGCGACATAGGCGGCCGAGCGATCGACCTTGGTCGGGTCCTTGCCCGAAAACGCGCCGCCGCCGTGGGGCGCAGCGCCGCCATAGGTGTCGACGATGATCTTGCGCCCGGTGATGCCGGCGTCGCCGTCGGGGCCGCCGATCTCGAACAGGCCGGTCGGGTTGACGTAGATCGCCTTGTCGTCGGGCATCCAGCCGTTGGGCAGCGTCTCGGCCATCACTTGCTTGACGTAGTCGCGCAGCTTCTTCTGGCCCTCGTCGTTCGACAGCGCCGCCGAATGCTGAGTCGAGACGACCAGCGCGGTCGCCTTGACCGGCTTGCCGTTCTCATAGTGCAGCGTCACCTGGCTCTTGGCGTCGGGTTCGAGGAAATCGACCTTCTTGCCGTGGCGGTCGGCCGCCATCCGCTCGAGGATGCGGTGCGAATAATAGAGCGTGGCGGGGAGCAGGTCGGGGGTCTCGTCGGTCGCGAAGCCGAACATGATGCCCTGATCGCCGGCGCCCTCATCCTTGTTGCCGGCGGCATCGACGCCCTGCGCGATGTGCGCGGATTGCGCGTGGAGATTGTTCTGGAACTCGGCCGTGCGCCAGTGGAACCCGTCCTGCTCATAGCCGATGCGGCGCACGACGTCGCGCGCGGCGGCTTCGATCTTCGCCTTGCCTTCGTCGGTCAGCACGCCGTGCGCGTCGATCAGCGAGCGGTCGGACGAGCGGATCTCGCCCGACAGGATGATCTTCTGCGTCGTCACCATCGTCTCGCAGGCGACGCGCGCCTCGGGATCGGTCGCGAGCAGCAAGTCGACGACGGCGTCGGAAATCTGGTCGGCGACCTTGTCAGGATGGCCTTCGGAAACCGACTCGGAGGTGAAGAGATACGAAGCGCGCATGAAATTCCCTTGACTTTCGAGAATGTTGGGCAATGGTGATCGGGATATAAAGCTTTCGTTATATCCGCATTTAGCGGGCGCGCCGCCGGATGGCAACGGCCAGCGCGAGCAGCGCCGCCGCGACGATCGCCGCCCACCAGTTGCCGAGCCGCGCGAAGAGGGTGGGCGGCAGCGCTTGCGGGAAGGGCAAGTCGATCGCGCCGGCGCGGTGGAGCGGCAGCGTGCCGAGCAGCCGGCCGTCGGCGGCGATCACCGCCGAGATGCCGGTCGGAGTCGCGCGGAGGATCGGCAGACCTTCCTCGATCGCGCGCATCCGCGCCTGGGCGAGGTGCTGCGGCGGGCCCCACGAGCCGAACCAGGCGTCGTTCGAGGGGTTGAAGATCAGCGCGGGGCGGTGGTGCTCGTCCACCACTTGCCCCGAGAAGACGATCTCGTAGCAGACCTGCCCGCCGATGCTGCCGAAGCCGGGGAGGGTGAAGTCGCGCGGGCCGGGGCCGGGCTTGAAGTCGATGTCGCCGGGAACCAGCCGCGACAGGCCGAGCGGCTCGAGGATCGAGCGCATCGGCAGATATTCGCCGTAGGGGACGAGGTGCGCCTTGTCATAGCGGCCGAGGATGCGGCCGTTCGAATCGATCGCGAAGATCGAGTTGGTGCCGTAGGTCAGCCGCCCGAAGCGGTTGAACAGCAGCCCGTCGCCGCCGGTCAGCAGGATATCGTTCGGCCCGAGCCGCGCCGCGATGCGGCCGCGGGTGATGCCGGGCCAGCCCTCGTAATAATATTGGATCGGATAGCCGTCCTCGAGCATGTAGCGCACCGCGCCCTCCGGCCAGACGATCAGGCGCGGGGCGGGGCCGGGATGACCCGAGAGGGCGAGCAGCTTCTCGAAGCTGGTCTCGGTGTAATCGGGGGCGTCCTGATCCTCGAGCCCGAGGTTGGGCTGCACGATGCGGACCCGCCGGTCGAGCGGCGAGCCGGCGACGGGCGTGACGGGGACCTGGAGGTTGGCGACGACGATCGCTGCGGTCGCGACGGCGGTGATGGCGGCGAGCACCCAGCGGCGCAGGGCGAGCAGCATCAGCGCGCCGGCCATGACGATCGTCAGCCCCGACAACGCATAGGTCCCGACCCAGGCGGCGGCGCGCGCGAGCGGCAGCACCGGGACCCAGATCACGCTCAGCGGGTCCCATGCGTAACCGGTGAACATCACCGCGCGCAGCCATTCGGTGACGATCCACGCCGCGCCGGCGACGAGCACGAACGCGGCGCCCGGCGGGGTGGCGCGGTCGCCGAGCGAGCGCGGGCTCGCCAGCCGCCACGCGAGCCCGGCGGCAACCGCGGGATAGATCGCGAGGTACAGCGCCAGGATGACCACCGCGCCGTAGCCCAGCCAGTGAGGCATCTTGTCCTGATAGGTGAAGGCGTGCTGGATCCAGTTGTTGTTGATCGTGAAATGCCCGACCCCGAACAGCCAGCCGCGCCATAGGGCGGCCTTCAGGCTCGACGCGTCGTGGACCAGCCATAGCCAGATCGCGAGCGCGGGCAGCGCCAGCCACCACGCCTCGAGCGGCGCGAACCCGCAGGCGGCGACGGCGCCGAGCGCCAGCAGGACGAGGGGAATGGCGAAGCGCCGCATTGCGGAAAGGCTATTGCGTGATTCCGGGCGGCGGGCAACCGTCGTTCCGCTGGAAGTGCCGAAGGATGGCGCCCAACTTGTGCTCCTGCTTTCGCAGGAGCACGGGTTAGCGGTTCTGATAGGCGAATCGGTGTGGGTGTGTTTATCGCCTAAGTCACCTATAAGGGTGCGATGACCAGCGCGATTCGGCCCTTCCACCTCGCTTTCCCTGTCCGCGACCTGGGTGAGGCGCGCGCGTTTTATGGGGGCGTTCTGGGCTGTCCCGAGGGCCGAAGTTCAAACCAATGGATCGACTTCGACCTGTTCGGGCATCAGATCGTCGCGCATCTCGATCCCGCCGCCGGTGCGGCGCGGCTCAGCAATCCGGTGGACGGGAAAGACGTGCCGGTGCCGCATTTCGGGGTGGTGCTGACGATGGCCGACTGGCAGGCGCTCGCCGACCGGCTGACCGCGGCGGGGACCGAGTTCGTCATCGCGCCGCACGTCCGCTTCAGGGGCGAGGTCGGCGAACAGGCGACGATGTTCTTCCGCGATCCCAGCGGCAACGCGCTGGAGTTCAAGGCGTTCGCCGACGATGCGATGCTGTTCGCGCGCGACGAGGAGGCGGCGTGATGGGCGAGCCGGTCGAAATGGATATCCCGCACAAGCTGGGCAAGGCAGGCGTCCATGCGCGGCTCGACAAGGGCATCGGCAAGATCGCCACGATGATCCCCGGCGGCGCAGTGGTCGAGCATCGCTGGGACGGCGACACGATGCACTTCACCGTGTCCGCGATGGGGCAGCGGATCGCCAGCCGGCTCGACACGTTCGACGACAAGGTCCACGCGGTGATCGACTTGCCGCCGCTGATGGCGCTGTTCGCCAACCAAGTGAAGGCGGCGCTGGAGAAGGAAGCGCCGAAGCTGCTGGAGTAGGGCGTTCCCGCCACTCCGTTCGTGAACTTCGCGAGTCGGCACCCCCGCTCCGTTCGTGCTGAGCTTGTCGAAGCGCGGTTGGGCGCCGTTCGCCAGTCGCCCTTCGATAGGCTCAGGGCGAACGGGGGTGAGTCACTTCAGGATTGGGAATTGCTCCGCATTCAGAACGCCACCCCATATCTCAGCGCCACGCCGCGGTCGTCGGGCAGGCTGGCGAAATTGCCCGGGTCGCGGCGCCAGAAGAGGTTGGTCTGCATCATGCCCGCCCCGAGCGGGAAAGCGTAGCGCGCCTCCATGTCGAGTTCGCGACCCGTAGGGGCCAGGTTGAGGCGGGTATCGGTCCAGCTCGTCACCGAGCGGGTCTGGTAGTCGTAGAAGGCGGGCAAGCGCAGGTCGATGCCGCCCGAGGCGACGCGCAGCGGCTGCGCGATACCGAGGCCGGCACTGTCGCGCGCGCCGAACACGCCTTGCTTGGCGATGCTCGCCGAATAAGCGTCGGTGCGGATCAGGCCCGAGCCGGTGAGGCCCGCGCGGACCTCGGCCAGCGTCCAGCCCTGCCGCGCGCTGCCGGTCAGCGACCAGCCGCCGCCGAGGGCGAGCGTCGCATTGGCATCGACGAACCAGCTCGACGCGCGCGCGCCGCCGAGCCCGGCGCCGAACCGCGCGCCGAGCACCGTGTCGTGCTCGTCGAGCCAGCTGCCGGTCAGCGATGCCGACAGCGGGCCGAAGCGACGGTCGGCGGCGATCGCCAGCCGGCTGTAGCCGAAGCGGCGCCAGGGATCGCGCACGACGAAGCCGTCGGCGACCGGCGCGAGCACGTCGCCGCTCTCGACCGCGGTGGTCAGGCCCCAGCGGCCGACCTGCTGGCGCAGTGCCGCCGAGGCGCCGACGTCGGTGAGGAAGCCCTGGCCTTCGGTCGGGTCGCGCGCGACGAGGAAGGCGGGATCGCTGCGCCCGGCGAGCCGCGCGGTCAGCGTCGCGCCGCTTTGCGAGAAGCCGAGCGCGAATTGGGCATCGCTGTTGAGCCGCGTCGTGATGATTCCGGCGATCGCGCGCGCCTGGTTCGCTTGGTCGGGAGTAAGCGTCAGCCGGTCGATCCGCGTCTCGCGGCGCCCCGGCGCGATCGTGACGGCGACCGACATGCGGCCGGCATCGACCGAAAAGCTGCGATCGCGC
This sequence comes from Sphingomonas sp., assembly GCA_035776635.1. GTDB lineage: Bacteria > Pseudomonadota > Alphaproteobacteria > Sphingomonadales > Sphingomonadaceae > Sphingomonas. The sequence continues at coordinate 11,577 of DASTWI010000013.1, forward strand.
GTCTCGAGCGCGCCGGTCAGTGTGCGGGTCGGGCCGCTGGTGCTGATCGTGCGCGCGAGATCGACCGCATAGGCGCGGTCGAACCCGTCGAGCACCACCGCGCCGAGCGGGCCCTGCGCGGCGTCGCCCATCGGGCCCGACAGCACCGCGTTCGAGGCGAGCGAGACCGGGCCGTGGCCGCCGGCGACCGACATCGTTCCCTGCGGCTGGAAGGCGCGGGTGAGGTCGAGGACGCCGTGGCCGTAAACCGCATCGGTTCCCGCCGCGCCGACGTCGCGTGCGCTGCCGAACAGGATATTGATGATCTGCGCGCCGGTCAGGTTGGGAAACGCCTGGGCGAGCAGCGCGACCGCGCCCGAAATCTGCGGCGCGGCGAACGAGGTGCCCGACCAGAGGCAGCCGTTCGGGCTGTCGGGGCACGGCGCGACGACATCCTCGCCGACCGCGCTGAGATAATAAGTAGCGCCGTCGCCGGCCTTGTTGCTGAAATCCGAGATGACGTCGTTGCTGCCGACCGAGCCGGCGATGATCACCATGTTCCGCGACCCCGGCGCCTTTGCCGCGGTGTCGGCGAACGGATCGGGGTTGGCGGCGCTGTCGTTGCCCGCGGCGATGACCACGACGATGCCCCGCTGCGCCGCCGCGGCGATCGCGCTGAGCAGCGTCTGGCTGGGCGCGTCGCCGCCCAGCGAAATGTTGATGACCTTCGCGCCGTTCTGCGCGGCGGTGGTGATGCCCTTGGCGATCGCGCTGTCGTAGAAGCTGCAATCGGGCTCGCCCTTGTCGTCCTGCTTGGCGCAGGTCCCCGGCGCATCGGCGCGCATTACGAGCAGGGTCGCATCGAACGCGACTCCCTCGGCGCCGGTGCCGTTGCGCCCGCCCGCGGCGGTGAAGGCGACCGCGGTGCCGTGGCCGCCCTCGTCATCCAGTCCGCGCGCGCCGGCCACGTCGGCGGAGGCGGGGTCGATGCGGTTGCCGAATTGCGTGCTCTGCAAGTCGATGCCGCTGTCGACGATGCCGATCTTGATGCCCTTGCCGGTCGAGCCCGCCTGATAGGCGGCCAGCGCATTCATCGATACCGCGCCCACGGTGCCGCGATATTCGGCGGTATCGTAGCTGGTCGGCGTGGGTGTCGGGGCAGGTGTCGGTGTCGGCGTGGGGCTCGGCGTCGGAGTCGGAGTCGGCGTGCTGCGCGGCGGCGGCGTGCTGTTGACGCCCCCGCCGCCGCACGCCGCGACGAGAAGGAAACCGCCGAGCGTCGCCCCTTGCGCGAGAATCCGTTGAAAGTCGCCCATCACTCACCCCCAGCACACGGCGGACGATCCGGGCCCTCGATGCGCCGATTCCGGCCGGCGCAACGCCCGCTCTTGCCCCCGCGGCGGGCGCCGCCTAAGCCCGCCGCCGCCATGCTCGCGCGTCTCGCCCATGTCCGCAACTGGATTTTCGACCTCGACAACACGCTGTATCCGGCGAGCGCCAATCTGTTCGCGCGGATCGATGAGCGGATCTCAGCCTATGTCGGCAAGCATTTCGGAGTCGCTAAGGACGAGGCGCGGCGAATCCAGAAGCAGTATTTCCATGCCCACGGCACCACACTCGCCGGGCTGATGGCCGAGCACGACGTCGATCCGCACGACTATCTGGCGGCGGTCCACGACGTCGAGCTCGACGTGCTCGAGGCGAACGCCCCGCTCGCCGCCGCGATCGCGCAGCTGCCGGGCGAGAAATATGTCTTCACCAACGCCGACGCGGCCTATGCCGGGCGCGTGCTCGACCGGCTGGGACTGAGCGAAAGCTTCGCCGGGATCCACGACGTCCATGCGTGCGGCTATGTGCCCAAGCCGCATCCGGACGCTTATGCCGCGATGTGCGACGCCTTCGGCATCGATCCCGCCGACAGCCTGTTCGCCGACGACATGGCGCGCAACCTCGCGCCGGCGAAGGCGATCGGCATGACGACATTATGGGTCGACAACGGCTCCGAACAGGGGCCGGACAGCGGCCGCGACTTTATCGACTTCACCACCGGCGACATCGCGCGCTGGCTGCACGACATCCAGGAGACAGCATGACCGACGAGCTTCAGAGGACGATCGACGCCGCCTGGGAGGACCGCGCCGCGATCGGGCCCGACACCAAGGGCGAGGTGCGCGTCGCGGTCGATCGCGCGCTGGCGATGCTCGACGCCGGGACCGCACGCGTCGCCGAACCCGACGGCAGCGGCGGCTGGCACGTCAACCAATGGCTCAAGAAAGCGGTGCTGCTGTCGTTCCGCCTCAACGACATGGCCGAGATTTCGGGCGGCCCCGGCGCGGCCAATTGGTGGGACAAGGTGCCGTCGAAATTCTCCGCCTGGGGCGAGGCCGAGTTCCGCGCGGCGGGCTTTCGCGCGGTGCCCGGCGCGATCGTGCGCAAGGGAGCGTTCATCGGCAAGGGCGCAGTGCTGATGCCGAGCTTCGTCAATATCGGCGCACATGTCGGGGAAGGAACGATGGTCGATACCTGGGCGACGGTCGGCAGCTGTGCGCAGATCGGCAAGAACGTCCATATCTCGGGCGGTGCGGGGATCGGCGGCGTCCTCGAGCCGCTTCAGGCCGATCCCGTCATCATCGGCGACGGCGCGTTCATCGGCGCACGCGCCGAGGTCGCCGAGGGCGTGCGCGTCGGCGAGGGCGCGGTGCTGTCGATGGGCGTGTATCTGGGCGCTTCGACCAAGATCGTCGACCGCGCGACCGGCGAAGTCCATCGCGGCGTCGTGCCGCCTTATGCCGTGGTGGTGCCGGGGTCGATCGGTGGCGGCGACGGCAAGCCGGCGCTCTACTGTGCGGTCATCGTCAAAACGGTGGACGCCCAGACCCGCGCCAAGACCGGCATCAACGAGCTGCTGCGCGATTAGGGCGAATAGTGAGTAATTCCGGCAAGAACGGGAGAATTTGGGGCCATATCGCCTTGTCCTGGCTTGCACTGCTCGCCGCGCCCGCGGCGGCGCAGACGATTCCGATTGAGCCGGCCAAGGTCGTCGCCCGCTTTCCGCACGATCGCCAAGCGTTCACCGAAGGGCTGCTGTGGCACGGCGGCGCGCTCTACGAGGCGACCGGGGAGGCGGGGCGGTCGTCGATCCGGAAGGTCGATCTCGCCACCGGCAAGGTGCTCCAGCGAGTCGATATCCCGCCGCCGACCTTCGGCGAAGGCATCGCGATCTGGAAGGACCAGATCGTCAGCCTGACGTGGAAAGGGCATGTCGGCTGGCGCTGGAAGCTTTCCGACTTCAGCAGGATCGGCGAATTCCGTTATCCCGGCGAAGGCTGGGCGCTGACCAGCGACGGCACGCATTTGCTGATGTCCGACGGCACCAGCCAGATCCGCGTGCTCGATCCGGCGACGATGAAGGAAGTGCGGCGGATCCATGTCACCGCCGACGGGCGGCCGCTCCAGAATATCAACGAACTCGAATGGGTCGATGGCGAGATCCTCGCCAACGTCTGGATGACCAACGTCATCGCGCGGATCGACCCCGCGACCGGCACGGTGACCGGCTGGATCGACCTGTCGGCGCTGACCGCGGAGGTCGATCCGCGCGGATCCGACGATGTGCCCAACGGCATCGCCTGGGACGCCAGGGGCAAGCGGCTGTTCGTCACCGGAAAGGACTGGCCGACGCTGTTCCAGATCGCCTGGCCGCCGAAACCCGCCGGCTGATCGGGGGAATCCCACGACATCGCGTCGCGCTCCTGCGAAGGCAGGAGCCCAGGAGGATAAGGGACGCGCCTTCACACTGGGCTCTGCTTGCGCAGGAGCACCGAGCCCCTCGACTGGCCTTTCCCGACGAAGCGATGTAACCGTTTCCACATGATCCGCTTGCTGCTCGCGGCGCTTGCCGCCACTTCGCTCGCCGCGCCCGCGGCGCTGGCGCGTCCGACCGGCGACGAGGCGGCGATGCACGCCAAGGTCGAGAGCCTCATCACGCAAATGACGCTGGAGGAGAAGGCCGGGCAGCTGAGCATCCTCGGCGGCGATTACGGCGATCTCGACGCGCTCGCCAGGGCGGGCAAACTGACGGGCACCAACGGGGTGCTCGCCGATCGCGACGTGGTGAAATACACGCATCACCTGCAGGACATGGCGATGCAGTCGCGGCTCAAGATCCCGCTGCTGTTCATGGGCGATGTCGCGCACGGGTTCCGCACGATCTTTCCGGTGCAGCTCGCGCTCGCGGCGACCTGGGACACCGACCTCGTCACGCGGGTCCACCGCGCCGCCGCGGTCGAGGCGACCGCCGCGGGGGTCGATTGGACGTTCAGCCCGATGCTCGACATCGCGCGCGACCCGCGCTGGGGGCGGATCATCGAGGGGGCGGGCGAGGATCCGTATCTCGGCAGCCGGATGGCACTGGCGCAACTCAAGGGATTTCAGGGCGACGATTTGGCCGCACCCGACACGATGCTGGCGACCGCCAAGCATTTCGCCGGCTATGGCGCCGTCCAGGCCGGGCGCGACTACAATTCGACCGACATTCCGCCGCGGCTGTTCCGCGACGTCTATCTGCCGCCGTTCAAGGCGGTGGCGGACGCCGGGATCGGGTCGGTGATGGCCGCCTTCACCACGATCGACGGGGTGCCGGCGACCTCGTCGCGCGCGCTGCTGACCGACACGCTGCGCAAGGACTGGGGCTGGCACGGGCTGCTGGTGTCCGATTACGACGCGGTGAAGGAATTGCAGGTGCATGGCGTCGCGGCCGATCCGGCACAGGCGGCGGCGATGGCGCTGCACGCCGGGGTCGATGTCGACCTGCATTCGGGGACGTATCTGGAGCAGCTTCCGGCGCTGGTCCGCGCGGGCAAGGTGCCGATGGCCGAGCTCGATGCCGCGGTGCGCGACGTGCTCGAGGCGAAGTGGAAGCTGGGGCTGTTCGCCGACCCCTATCGCTACGGCGACGAGACGAAGCAGGACAGCCCGGCGATGCTCGCACAAAGCCGCGCGCTCGCCCGGACGGCGGTGCAGGAATCGACGGTGCTGCTGCGGAATACCGGCGTGCTGCCGCTCAACAAGACCGGGCGGATCGCGGTGATCGGGCCGATGGCGACGGTGCAGCGTGACCTCGAGGGCGAGATGCCGGCGGCGGGGCGGCCCGACAGCGTGGTGTCGCTGCTGGCGGGAATCGAGCAGGCGGCGGGCAAGGGGCACGTGACCTACGCCAGGGGCGTCGCGGTGAAGGGCGACGACACCTCGGGCATCGCCGCGGCGGTGGCGGCGGCGAAGGCGGCCGACGTGGTGGTCCTCACGCTCGGCGAGAGCGTCGATATGATCGGCGAGGGCAACAGCCGCGCGTCGATCGAGCTGCCCGGCGAGCAGCTCGCGCTGGCCAAGGCGGTCGTCGCGACAGGCAAGCCTGTCGTCGCGGTGATCGTCAGCGGGCGGCCGTTGGCGCTGCCGTGGCTCGCGACCCATGCCGATGCGCTGGTCTATGCCTGGCTCGGCGGCGACGAAGCGGGAAGCGGGCTTGCCGATTTGCTGTTCGGCGATGCGAACTTCTCGGGCCATCTGCCGGTGACGATGGTGCGCGCGCTGGGGCAAGTGCCGTTGACCTACGACCATTTGCCGACCGGGCGGCCGGGGGATGCCGGGGCGATCTACACCAGCCGCTATGTCGATCTGCCCAACACGCCGCTGTTCCCGTTCGGCTATGGCCTTAGCTACACGACGTTCAGCTACGGCGCGCCGCGGCTCGACAGTGCGACGCTGCGGCCCGGCGGGACGATCCACGTCACGACGCGCGTGACCAACACCGGCACGCGCGCCGGGGCGGCGGTGGCGCAGCTCTACGTCCATGACGAGCTGGCGAGCGTCAGCCCGCCGGTGCGGCAGTTGAAGGGCTTCGAACGGGTTGAGCTCGCGCCGGGCGAGGCGAAGGACGTGACCTTCACGATCCGGCCCGAGGACCTCGCCTTCGTGCGGCGCGATATGACGTGGGGGACCGAGGCTGGCGGTTATATGGTCTATGTCGGCGGCGACTCGACCGCGACAGCATCGGCGCGGTTCGTGCTGGCGGGGCCGTAAGATTTAGCCTGATGGCGTACAAACCCCGTTCGCCCTGAGCTCGTCGAAGGGCGAGTTGAGCGTTGCAATCGGGCTTCGACAGGCTCAGCCCGAACGGGTTAGGTGCCCCGTATTCCTGCGAAGGCAGGAATCCAGAGTCCTAACCGTCTCGCCGAGGTTCCTGGGCTCCTGCTCTCGCAGGAGCGCAAGGTCTTATCCCAGCGCTTCGTCGAGCAGCTTGGCGAGGCGGAGGCCGCCGCGTTTCACCTGAAGCCGCGCGACGGGGACTTCCTTCTCGATCGTCGCCTCGTCCATCGTGACGTGCGTCGGCTCGGGGCCGCAGGGTCGGCCGTTCATCACGCTGGCATAGACCTGATGCTGCGCGAGTTCCCAGCTCTGGCGGCTCCAGTCGGTGACGGTGCCGGCCTGGAGCTTCGCTTTCTCCGCCGGCGTGTAGCGGCGGATCAGCGACGGGCCGGTGGTGATCGCGCGCTCGGCGAGCGGGCCGTCCCAGATCGAGTGCAGGTTGAAACGCGGCGGCGCGTAGATGCCATAGGCCGCACCGACCTTGTTGCCGCCGGCGTCGTGATCCTCGCCGGCATGAAGCGGCTGGTGGATGTCGCCGACGAGATGGATCAGGAAGACGAGCGCGGTGAGGCGCTCCTTGGCCGTGCCCTTGCCGCTCTTGAGCAGCTTGACGTCCTTCTCGATCTGCGCGGCGGCGCAATTGCCGTCCTTGCACGCCGACTTGAGGTCGAACGGCTGGCAGATCTCGACGTCCTGATAATGCCAGGAGAAGGTGTTCTTGAACCGGTCGCCGAGCTTCTTGACGCAATCGGGCCATACCGCCGCTTCGGCGGGGGTGGAGGCGGGGCATTCGGGCGTGTCGAGCAGCGCCGATTGCCTCAGCAGCGCAAGGACATGCGCGCGCGTCGAGGGCTTGATATTGGCCATCGCGATCCGCGCGACCGTCTGGTGCCCGAACTCCCAATAGGCGAGCGCGGGGGAAGTGGCGACCGAAGCAACGGCGATGGCGGCCAGCAGGGCTGCGAAACGGCGAATCATGCCGCAGCCTTAATCCGGAAAAATGCTATTCGTCGCCGAAAATCGCGACTTGGCGTGTGCCGCTGGCATCGGCGCGGCCGCGATACATGCCGGGTGTGGTGAAGGACCACACCGCTTCGCCGTCGGCGCCCGCGACGATGACGCCGCCGGTGCCGCCCAATGCCTTGACCTCTGCCATCACCGTCTCGGCTGCGGCGGCGGCGGTCTCGCCGAGCATCCGCATCCGCGCGGCGATCTCATGCCCGACGGCTTCGCGGATGAAGAACTCGCCCGATCCGGTCGCGGAGACGGCGCAGGCGCGGTCGTCGGCATAGGTGCCCGCGCCGATCAGCGGCGAATCGCCGATCCGGCCCCAGCGCTTGCCGGTGATGCCGCCGGTCGAGGTTGCGGCGGCGACATGGCCTTCGCAATCGCGCGCCACCGCGCCGACGGTGCCGTATTTCATATCGACGTCGAACCAGTCGGTGCGGTTCGCCTTCATTGTGTCGAGCTGACGGCGGCGCTCGTCGGTGGCGAACCAGGCGGGATCGACTTGCTCCAGGCCCTGCTCGCGCGAGAAGGCGTCGGCGCCGACGCCGGAGAGCAGGACGTGCGGGCTCTTTTCCATCACCGCGCGGGCGAGGCCGACGGGATTGCGCGTCGCGTGGACGCCGGTGACCGCGCCGGCGTCGCGCGTGGCGCCGTCCATGATCGCGGCGTCGAGGCGGATATCGCCGTCATAGGTGAACACCGACCCGCGCCCGGCGTTGAAATGGGGATCGTCCTCCAGCACCTTGACCGCCGCCTCGACCGCATCGAGCGCGGCGCCGCCCGCCGACAGCACCGCGCTTCCCGCGTCTAGGGCGCGCGCGAGCCCGTCGCGCGCGCCTTGTTCGGCCTCAGGCGCAATCTTCCCGCGCTCGAGGATTCCAGCTCCACCGTGGATCAGCAGCGCCCAGCCCGTCATGGCCCGAGCGCTTAGCAGATGCCGCGGGTTTCGCCAGCTTGAGTCCGATCAACGGACGGAGCCAGGCAATCTTGCGGCCGCCGAGATAGAAGGCCCAGCAGCCGGCCACGGTCGCGGGCACGAGGATGGCGAACTCGGCCAGCGCCGGGAGGTGATAGGGGAGCAGCGCCCAGCCGACCACGACGATCACCGTCTGATGGATGATATAGAAGGGGAACACCGCTTCGGTCAGCATCGGCCGCCATGTGGCGTCGCGGTTGAGGAAGCGGTCGGCGAGGCCGATGAAGGCGATGATCGGCGCCCAGGTCTCCATCGCGAGGGCGATGCGATCGGCGACGATGACGCCGTGCGGGGGCACTTCCAGGCCCGGCCAGTGCCATTCGATGCTCGCCACGACGGCATAAGCGGCGAGGCCGAGCACCGCGGCGGGCTTCCACAGCCGGCCGATCGCCGCCAGCGTCGCGGGCGAGCCGGCGAGCGCGAAGCCGAACAGGAAGGCGGGCACGTAGACCGCGTGCGCCGCCCAGTCCTGGAACAGGTCGTAGGTGTCGCGCACGCCGGGCAGCAGCAGCGTCTTGTCGAGCACCAGCCACGCGATCGGCAGCGCGAGCGCCGCTGGGCCGGCGAACAGCCGATCGAACAGCGGCTGCGCGCTCCGCTTCCCGGCGATCGCCAGGACGATGCACAGCAGCGCGGTATACGCCCAGAGATAGGCGACGAACCACAGATGCTGCCACGTCGGCAGGACGATGCCGTGGAGCGTGCCGAACCGGAAATAATCGTGCGCGAGGAAATGACCGAAGCTCGCGGTATAGCCGAATTGCGTGGTGAGCTGGATCCACGGCTGCACCGGGATCACTACGATCATCCCGAACACCAGCGGGATCAGCAGCCGCGCGCTGCGGCTCCTGAAGAATGCGCCGGCGCCGGCGGTGCGGGCGAGCAGCGCGCGGCTGGCATAGCCCGAGACGACGAACAACAGCGCCAGCCGCCAGGCGTGCGAGGCGAGCATTGGGATCGTCACGCCCGGAACCGGGTGCGCGGTCTTCACGTGCCAGTCCCACGGCACCAAGAACATGCCGATATGGTAGAAGATCAGGATGCCGAACGCCCCGATCCTGAGCCAGTCGAGTCCGTAATGTCGTTGCATAGATAGACCTCCTGTGTCCGTCCCAACGGGATGGGCTGTTGGGAGGAGCTAGCGGCGCCGCGTTTCGGCCGGTATCGGAGAGGGGCGGAGCGCGGCTGGACGGGGATGATGACGAACGGCACGGTGACGAGCGGCGGCTGGCGCGGGATGAACGGGGCGCAGCGGCGGCTCGCGCTGCTGCTCGGTGCCGGGTTCCTCGTGATTCTCCTCGTGATCATGGCCGCCAACGCGACCTCGATGATCAGCGATTTTGCCGCCGCGCATATCCGGGTGACGCCGGCGCACGTCTGGCTGTTCGAGGCGACCAGCATCGTTGCGTGGACGACGGTGATGCCAGCGATCTGGTGGCTGGTCGCCTGGCTGCGCCGCGCCGGCCTGCCGTGGTGGGCGGTGGCGCTGATCCTCGTCGCGGCGACGGTGCCCGCCTCGGCGTGGCACGTCGCCCTGATGGTCGCGCTGCGTATCCCGGTCTATGCGCTGCAGGGCGAGCATTACCGCTTCACCGTCGGCGGCGCGAACCCGCTGCTCTACGAATATCGCAAGGATGTCGGCACCTTCGCGCAGTTCGCTGCGGTCGCGCTACTGGCGCAATGGCTGCTCGCGCGCGCGGCGGCGCCTCCCGCCGACCCGCCGCGCACGCTGGCGGTGAACGACGGCGCGGTGACGCATCACGTGCCGCTGCACGAGATCGAGCGCGTGTCGGCGGCTGGCAATTATGTCGAGATCGCCTGGGGACCGCGCACGCTGCTCCGGCGCTCGACGCTCGCGGCGGCGGAGGCGGAGCTGGGCGAGGATTTCGTGCGCATCCATCGCGGCCAGCTCGTCCGGCGCGATGCGGTGCGGCGGATCGAAACCGACAGGAGCGGCGACTTCACCGTCGAGCTGGCGAGCGGCGCGAGCGTGCGCGGCAGCCGGCGGTATCGGGAACGGTTGTAACGGGATGGGAGGGTCGATCTTCGCTCCCGGTTCGCCTATATCCGCGGTCGAGGCCACAGCCCGAGAGAGTCCCATGTCCATCCGCCCCTGGCGCGACATCGTGCGCCGCAAGAGCCGCCAGATCATGGTCGGCAACGTGCCCGTCGGCGGCGACGCGCCGGTGACGATCCAGACGATGACCAATACGCCGACCAGCGACGCCAAGGCGACGATCGACCAGATCCGCCGCTGCGAGGAGGCGGGCGTCGACATCATCCGCGTATCGTGCCCCGACGTCGAGAGCACCGCGGCATTGAAGCAGATCGTGCGCGCGAGCCGGGTGCCGATCGTCGCCGACATCCACTTCCACTACAAGCGCGCGCTGGAAGCGGCCGATGCCGGCGCGGCGTGCCTGCGCATCAACCCCGGCAACATCGGCTCGGCGGAGCGGGTGCAGGAAGTCATCAACGCCGCCAAGGCCAACGGCTGCGCGATCCGCATCGGCGTCAACGCCGGCAGCCTGGAGAAGGACCTGCTCGAGAAATACGGCGAGCCATGCCCCGACGCGCTGGTCGAGTCGGCGATGGATCACATCAAGATCCTGCAGGACCACGATTTCCACGAATACAAGGTCGCGGTGAAGGCCTCCGACCAGTTCCTCGCCGTCGCCGCCTATCAGCAGCTCGCCGAGCTGGTCGATTGCCCGCTGCATCTGGGCATCACCGAGGCGGGCGGGTTCGTCGCCGGCACGGTCAAGTCGGCGATCGGCATCGGCTCGCTGCTGTGGTTCGGGATCGGCGACACGATCCGGGTCTCGCTGTCGGCCGAGCCAGAGGACGAGGTGCGCGTCGGCTTCGAGATCCTGAAGGCGCTCGGCATCCGCAACCGCGGGGTGCGCGTGGTGAGCTGCCCGAGCTGCGCGCGGCAGGGCTTCGACGTGATCCGCACCGTGCAGACGCTCGAGGAGCGGCTCCAGCACATCCGCACGCCGATGTCGCTCAGCGTGCTCGGCTGCGTCGTCAACGGCCCCGGCGAGGCGCGCGAGACCGACATCGGCATCACCGGCGGCGGCAACGGCAAGCACATGGTCTATCTGTCGGGCGTCACCGACCATCATGTCCAGGACGCCGATATGATCGACCATATCGTCAAGCTGGTCGAGGCCAAGGCGGCGGAGATCGAGGCGGCCGAGGCGGTGGCGGCCGTGGCGGCGGAGTAGTCGCCCGTATTCCTGCGAAAGCAGGAATCCAGAGTGCAGGGCGTTGACCTTTATGACTCCTGGGCTCCTGCTTTCGCAGGAGCACTGAATTTTAGTCCCGTTCCCCCTGAGCTTGTCGAAGGGCCGATCTTCTCTTTTGCAAGAACAGTGCTTCGACTTCGCTCAGCACGAACGGGATTAGATGCATTCCCGACTGTCGGCGGTCACTCCCCGATCAGGTGCAGCGCCAGCGTGCGCCGGTGCGGGCTTCGACGGTGTTCGAACAGGTAGATGCCCTGCCAGGTGCCGAGCGCGAGCGTGCCGTCGATCAGCGGGATGGTGAGCTGCGTATTGGTGAGTGCCGCGCGCAGGTGCGCGGGCATGTCGTCGGGGCCTTCGTCGTCATGCTCGTACTCGGCCGATTCGGGCGCGATCCTCGCGAAATAGCGTTCGAGGTCGCGGCGCGCGGCCGGCGCGGCATTCTCCTGGATGAGCAGCGAGGCCGAAGTGTGGCGGCAGAACACCGTCAATAGGCCTTCGCGCATAACCTGGCCCGCGACCCAGCGCTCCACCTCGTCCGTCACCTCGATCAGCCCCTGAGGGTCGGTCGCCACTGTCAGCAGCGTCGTCGCCTGGCGCATCACAGGCTCTCCGTCGCTTCGGCAATCGCGGCGTAGATCGCGTCCAGATCGGCGTCGTCGATGCAGTAAGGCGGCATGACATAGACCGTATTGCCCATCGGGCGGACGAGGAGGTCGCGCTCCCGGAAGAAGGCGAGCAGCGCCGGACCGCGCGACGACAGGTAATCGCTCTCGGCTTCGCTCAGTTCCATCGCGGTGACGGTGCCGATCTGCCGCGCATTGCGGATGTTGCGGTGCCCAGCGAGCGCGGTGAGGCGCGTCTGCTGACGGCGACCGAGGTTAGCGATCCGCTCGCGCACCGGCTCGTCGCGCCAGATCGCGAGGTTGGCGTTGGCGGCGGCGCAGGCGATCGGGTTGGCGGTATAGCTCGACGAGTGGAAGAACATCTTCGCGCGGTCGGTCGAGAAATGCGCTTCGTAGACCGGCGCGGTCGCCATCGTCACCGCCAGCGGGACCGCGCCGCCGGTCAGCCCCTTCGACAGGCAGAGGATGTCGGGCACCACGCCGGCCTGCTCGCAGGCGAGCAGCGTACCGGTGCGGCCCCAACCGGTCATCACTTCGTCGGCGATGAACAGCACGTCGTGCGCGGCGCAGATGCGGCGCATCTCTGCAAGGACGTGCGGCGGATAGACCAGCATCCCGCCCGCGCCGAGCAGCAGCGGCTCGACGATGAACGCGGCCGCGCCCGCCCGGCATTCGGCTTCCAGCGCGTCGAGCGTCGCCTGTTCGGCGCCTTCAGCGGGGAAGGGGATGGTGCCGACGTCGAACAGCAGCGGCGCATAGGCTCGGTTGAACACCCCGCGCGCGCCGACCGACATCGCGCCGATCGTGTCGCCGTGATAGCTGTGCTCCATCACGAGGATGCGGTGGCGCGGCTCGCCGCGGTCGAGCCAGAAGCCGAGCGCCATCTTCAGCGCGACCTCGACGCTGGTCGAGCCCGAGTCCGAGAAGAAGACGTGCGCCAGCTCGACCGGCATGATTGCGGTGAGGCCGCGCGCGACCGCCTCGGCGGGCTCGTGGGTCCAGCCGGCGAAGATGATCTGGTCGAGCTTGCCCGCCTGTTCGGCGATCGCCGCCATGATCCGCGGATGGCAATGGCTGTGCGTCGTCACCCACCAGGACGAGATCGCGTCGATGATGCGGCGGCCGTCGGCGGTGTAGAGCGCCGCGCCCTCGGCGTGTGTAACGAGCGGGATCGGCTCGCCGAGCCCGTGCTGGGTGAACGGATGCCAGACGGGCGAGGTCACGCGAAATCCTCCAGCCGGAAATGCTCGGCGAACGCCTCGGCGAGGTGCGCATGGTCGAGCCGCGGCAGCATGGGTAGCCGCCCGAGCCGGCGCACCGCGCCGATCGCGGCGATCGTCGCTTCGGTATCCTCGACCGGATCGCCGACGAAGGCGACGCCGAGGATCGGCACGTTGCGCGCGCGCAGCGCTTCGATCGACAGCAGGCTGTGGTTGATCGTGCCGAGCGCTGTGCGCGCGACGAGCACCACCGGTTCGTGCCAGCGTGCGAACAGGTCGGCGAACAACAGGCCGCGCGTGACCGGCACCAGCACGCCCCCCGCGCCCTCGACCACCAGCGGATTGGTGAGGACCGGGAGGGCAAGGCGATCGGGATCGATCGTCACGCCGTCGATCTCGGCGGCGCGATGCGGCGAGCAAGGCGTGGTGAGGCGATAGGCTTCGGGGAGCAGCTTGTCGTCGGACAGGCCCGACAGGCGCGCGACTCGCTCGCGGTCGGAACCGTCGTCGAGGCCCGCCTGGATCGGCTTCCAGTAATGCGCGCCGAGCGCGCCCGCCAGCGCGGCCGCAAAGACGGTCTTGCCGGCGTCGGTATCGGTGCCGGTGACGACGATCGTCCTCATGCCAATGCCTCCTTGAGTGTCCCGGCGAGCGCGTCGACATCCGCCTCGGTCACGTTGAGTGTCAGCGAGAGCCGCAGCCGCGCCGTGCCGGCGGGGACGGTCGGCGGACGGATGCCGCGCACGTCGAACCCCGCCGCCTGCAGCCGCGCCGCGACCGCCATCGCGCGCGCGTCGTCGCCGAGGACGAGGGGCAGGATCTGCGAACCGGTCGGCGCGACGCCGCAGGGCGCGAGCGCGGCTTCGGCATGGGTGATGAGCGCGTGGAGCCGCGCGCGCCGCTCGGGCTCGTCGGCAAGGATCGCCAGCGCCTCGCGAACCGCAGCGGCGATCAGCGGCGAGGGCGCGGTCGAGAAGATGAACGCACGGCCGCGGTTGACGAGGAAGTCCCGGACCGCCGCCGGGCAGGCGAGCAGCGCCCCTTCCACCCCCAGCGCCTTGCCGCAGGTGTGGAGCGTGACGCGGTTTTCGGGCGGGATATCGGCGGCGAGGCCGCGGCCGTCCTCGCCCAACACGCCGGTCGCGTGCGCCTCGTCGATTACCAGCATCGCCTCGTGACGCGCGGCGATGGCGGCGAGGTCGGCGAGCGGCGCGCGGTCGCCGTCCATGCTGTAGAGGCTTTCGACTGCAATCCACGGCGTGCCGGTGCCGCCCGCGCCGCGCCATTCGCGAAGCGCATCGTCGAAGGCTTGCGCGTCGTTGTGCGGGACCGCGCGGTGCGCAGCGCGGGCGAGGCGCAGCCCTTCGTGAACGCTGGCGTGGCTCAGCGCGTCGTAGAGGATGAGGTCGCCGCGCTGCGGTACGGTCGCGAAGAAGCAGGCGTTGGCGGCGAAGCCGGTCGAAAAGAACAGCGCCGCCTCGCTGCCGAAGAAGTGGGCGGCATGTTCCTCCAGCGCGACATGCGCGTCGTGGTTGCCGCGCAGCAGCCGTGATCCGCCCGAGCCGATCGGCACGCCGGCCTCGAGCGCGCGGGCGACTGCCGCGCCGAGTCGCGGATGGCCGGCGAGCGCGAGATAGTCGTTCGACGCGAAGTCGAGGCCCGTGCGCCGCGCCAGCGCTCGCCGCCGCGACTGCTGGGCAAGCGCCTCGAGGTCGGCGGCGAGGACGGCGAGCGACATGCGCTGCGCCTTAAAGGATTTTGGCGCTCGGGTAAGCCCTCCTGCGGCGCTCCCTCAATCCATCCCGTCGTTCAGGAACCGCTCGGCCATCGCGCAGTGCATCGCGACGCCGCGCGCCATCACGCTTTCCTCGATCGTCATGCGCGTGTTGTGGAGCGGCGGGTTGGTTCGGAAGTCGCTGCCCTCGGGCGCAACGCCCAGGAACGCCATCGCCCCCGGCACCTCGCGGAGCACATAGGCGAAGTCCTCCGCGCCCATCATCGGCGCGGGCATCGGCGCCCAGCCCGCCTCGCCGCCCAATTGCTGCGCGCAGGCCTTCATCAGCTCGCACGCGCGCGCGTCGTTCATCGTCACCGGATAGCCCTGCTCGATCCTCGCCTCGCCCGTCGCGCCATGCGCCGCGGCGATATTCTCGACGATGCGGACGAACGCCCGCTGCATCTTTTCGCGCGTCTCCTCCGACAGCGTGCGCAGCGTGCCGACCATCTCGGCCGTGGCGGGGATGATGTTGTGCGCGCTGCCGGCGTTGATCTGCGCGATCGTCAGCACCGCAGGGTCCATCACCGGCACCTGGCGGGCGATATAGGTTTGCAGCGCAGTGACGATCTCGCACGCCACCGGGATCGGATCGAGGCAGTCGTGCGGCATCGCGCCGTGCCCGCCGCGCCCGTGGATCGTCGCGTGGAGCGTATCCGCCGACGCGAGCAGCGGCCCCGGCCGGCTCACCACCACCTCCGCCGGGATATTGGGCGAGATGTGCAGCGCGAACGCCGCCTCGGGCCGCGCCACGTCGAGCAGCCCGTCGTCAATCATGTAGCGCGCGCCGTGATAGCCTTCCTCGCCCGGTTGGAACATGAAGACGATCGTGCCGGGCAGCTGGTCCTTCTTCGCGCACAGGATCTTCGCCGCGCCGACCAGCATCGCGGTGTGCGAATCGTGCCCGCAGGCGTGCATCGCGTTCGGCACCTTCGAGGCGAAGGGCAGGCCAGTCTCCTCCTGCATCGGCAGCGCGTCATGGTCGCCGCGCAGCAGCACGGTGCGCCCGTTGTCGCGCCCGCCGCGCAGGATCGCGACGAAGCCGGTGGTGGAGGTGCTGTCGTGAATCTCCAGCGGCAGCCCGGCCAGCGCGGCCTTGATCTTCCCGGCGGTGCGGGGACAGTGGAGGCCGATCTCCGGGTCGGCGTGGATCGCGCGGCGCAGCGCCACCACGTCGTCGAACTCGGCCGCGCTGGCGGCGGTCCAGTCGGTTGCGGTCTCGAGGGTCATGGGTCGCGCTCCTTGGATTTCCTCGGATCAACCTAGGTCGGAACACCCCCGAGCGCCAGCCGTTGGCGCGGGTAAAGGAGAGCAGCGATGGATGACAGCGCGACGATCGACCGCCCCGACACGCGACCCGAGCCCAAGGATCCGACGGCGCTCTATCCCAAGCCGCCGTTCGAGAAGCAGAGCCAACCCTGGCCCGGCCTCGCCCGCGACATGAACCCCAAGCCCGACCATGGCGAGACGAGCTACGTCGGCTCGGGACGACTGAGGGGCCGCAAGGCGCTGATCACCGGCGGCGATTCGGGGATGGGCCGCGCCGCGGCGATCGCCTTCGCGCGCGAGGGCGCCGATGTCGCGATCAACTATTACCCGAGCGAACAGCCCGACGCCGACGAAGTCGTCCAGCTGATCGAGGCGGAGGGACGCACCGCCGCCGCGATCCCCGGCGACCTGCGCGACGAGGACTTCTGCAAGCGGCTGGTGGCCGAAGCGGTCGAGAAGCTCGGCGGGCTCGACATCCTGGTCAACAACGCGGGCCGCCAGCAGGAGGCGGCAAGCCTCACCGACATCTCGAGCGCGGATTTCGACGCGACGATCAAGACCAACATCTACGCGCCGTTCTGGATCACCCGCGCGGCGCTCGCGCATCTCGACGCGGGCGACGCGATCATCTTCACCACGTCCGAACAGGCCTATGACCCGTCGAAGGACCTGGTCGATTACGCGATGACCAAGGCGGCGCTGATGAACATGGCCAAGAGCCTGGCGAAGCAGCTCGGCCCCAAGGGCATCCGCGTCAACGGCGTCGCGCCGGGGCCGATCTGGACGCCGCTGCAGGTCTCGGGCGGCGCGACGGAGGAAAAGATCGAGAAATTCGGCGGCAACACCCCGCTCGGCCGGCCGGGCCAGCCGGCCGAGCTGGCGTCGATCTACGTCCAGCTCGCCGCGCGCGACGCGAGCTACGCCAACGGACAGGTCTATGGCGCGGCCGGTGGGAGCGGGCAGCCGTAGGCATTACCGTGCTCCTGCGAAAGCAGGAGCCCAGAGTCATGAGCGACGTCGCTTATATGCTGGGCTCCTGCCTTCGCAGGAGCGCAACACCTTCCCTCGCCGGGCTCCCGTTTTCGCAGGAACACGTCAGAACAGCGTTTCGTACAAATCCTTCCACGCGGGTTTACGCGCTCGATCAGTTCCACTTTCCACGCGCGCTTCCATCGCTTGATCTGCAGCTCGCGATAGCGCGCCTCCTGCAGATCGTCATGCGCTTCGAACCAGACCAGCAGCTTGCAACCGTATCGCTTCGTGAATCCCTCGACCAGCCCGTTGCGGTGCTGATAGGCGCGCGCCGCAAGATCGCTGGTGACGCCGGTATAGAGCGTCCCGTTGCGCTTGTTCGCCATGAAATAGACGCAGCCGGACTTCGTCTTCGACCTCCCCTTCAGTGCTCCTGCGAAAGCAGGAGCCCAGAGTCATGAGCGACGTCGCTTATATCCTGGGCTCCTGCTTTCGCAGGAGCACGGTGGCGGCGCTACCGCCCCCGGAACAGTCCGCCCAACACGCCCCGCACGATCCCGCCGACGACACTCGACCCGACGCCGCGCGACGAGCCGAACACTTCCCGGCTGATCGCGTTGGCGACCTGGCGGCCGACCGCCGAGCTTGCCGAGCGCGCCGCCGACGTCGCGATCTTGTTCCACGGGTTGTTCGCCGCCGCGCGCCGCTCGGCCAGCGCGGCGCGCTCGGCTTCCTTGGCCGCGCGAGCGTCTTCCTTGACCTTTGCGGCGGCGGCCTTCTCCGCTTCGTCCTTCGCTTGCGCTTCGGCGGCGGCGGCAGTCGCTTCCTTCGCCTTGGCCGCGAGCAGCTCCTCCGCCGACTCGCGATCGACCAGCGTGTCGTATTTGGCGCCGATCGCGTCGGTCTGGATCAGCACTGTGCGCTCGTCGGGCGTGACCGGGCCGACGCGGCTGCGGGGCGGCTTGATCAGCGTGCGCTCGACAGGCTGCGGCGCGCCGTCGGGCTGGAGCAGCGAGACCAGCGCCTCGCCGACCTTCAATTCGGTGATGACGGTCGCGACGTCGAGCTTCGGGTTGGCGCGGAAGGTGTCGGCGGCGGATTTGACCGCTTGCTGGTCTTTGGGCGTGAAGGCGTGGAGGGCGTGTTGCACGCGGTTGCCGAGCTGGCCCGCCACCGTGTCGGGGATGTCGATCGGGTTCTGCGTGATGAAATAGATGCCGACGCCCTTCGACCGGATCAGGCGGACGACTTGCTCGATCTTCTCGAGCAGAGCCTTGGGCGCGTTGTCGAACAAGAGGTGCGCCTCGTCGAAGAAGAAGCACAGCACCGGCTTGTCGGGATCGCCGACCTCGGGGAGATGCTCGAACAGCTCGCTCATCAGCCAGAGGAGGAAGGTCGAGTAGAGGCGAGGGCTCGCCATCAATTTGTCGGCAGCGAGGACGTTGACGATCCCGCGGCCCTTGTCGTCGCACTGGATGAAATCGCTCATCGTCAGCGCCGGCTCGCCGAAGAAATGGTCGCCGCCCTGGCTCCTGAGCTGGAGCAGCGCGCGCTGGATGCTGCCGATCGACTGCTTCGAGACGTTGCCGTAGGTGGTGGTGAGCTCGTCTGCGCGCTCGGCGCAGTTCGACAGCATCGCCTGAAGGTCGTCGAGGTCGAGCAGCAGCAGCGAATCCTTGTCGGCGACGGTGAAGGCGATCGTCAGCACGCCCTCCTGCACCTCGTTCAGGTCCATCAGCCGCGCCAGCAGCAGCGGGCCCATCTCCGATACGGTGGTGCGGATCGGGTGGCCCTCAACGCCGAACAAATCCCAGAACTGCGCCGGATTGTCGGCATAGGACCAGTCGGCATAGCCGATCTCCTTCGCGCGGGCGGCGAAGGCGTCGTTGGTCTTGGCGCCGGGCGAGCCGGCCATCGCGACGCCCGACAGGTCGCCCTTCACGTCGGCCACGAAGCACGGCACCCCGGCGGCCGAGAAGCCCTCGATGATGCCCTGCAGCGTCACCGTCTTGCCGGTGCCGGTCGCGCCCGCGATCAGCCCATGGCGGTTGGCCCGCTTCAGCTCGAACTGCAGGCGTTTGCCGGGATCGTCGCTGCTCGCGCCGATGAAGATGCTGCCGTCGGCCATTGTCGATGCTCCCTCACTCCGACGGGGCACCACGGTCCGTTCGGGCTGAGCCTGTCGAAGCCGGGTTCGTCCGGACGCACCCCCTTCGACGCCGCCTGCGGCGTCGCTCAGGACAGACTTCGACACGCTCAGGGCGAACGGCTGTTCCGCCCCGGCAATGATCATGGTGCTATCCCGCGCGTCGGTCGAACGGAAGCCGAAACGAAACCGCCGCCCGGTCGCGAGACCGGACGGCGGCAGCATCGAGCGAAAAAGCCCGTGTTACTTCTTGATCTGGACCGCGACGAAACGGTTCTGGCCGCGCGGCAGCGCGACATAGAGCAGGATCTGGTCGCGTCCCGCCCGCTTGGCGGCGGTGACCTGTGCGGCGAGCTGCTGCGGCGTCTGCACCGCGGCGCCGTTGGCCGAGACGATGACGATGCCGCGCTGCAGCTTCTGCCCCGCGTCGCTCGACGGGTCGACCGCGGTGACGATGACGCCGCGCGTCGCGGGATCGATCCCGACCTGCCGCGCGATCGCCGGCGTCAGCGTGATCGTCGAGATGCCCAGCGAATCGGCGGTCGCCTGATCCTGCTGCGTCTGGTCGTCCTCGTCGGGCAGGCCGTCGTTGTCGTCCTGCTGGTTGAAGCCGGCCAGCTCCTGCTCCGACGGGCGCGTGCCCAGCGTCACGGTCAGCGTCATCGGTTTGCCGTTGCGCAGGATCTCGAACGGCACCCGCGCGCCGGGCTGCAGGTTGGCGACGAGATAGCTCAGCGACTGGTCGGCGGTAACCTCCTGGCCGTTGACCTTCATCACCACGTCGCCCGGCTTGAACCCGGCCTTGGCGGCGGGGCTGTCGGGCGTGACGCTGGCGATCAGGCCGCCGCGGTTGCGCGGCAGGCCCATCGAATCGGCGATGTCGCCGGTGATCGGCTGGACCGCGACGCCCATATAGCCGCGCTTGACCGTCTCGCCCTTCATCAGCGTCTCGACGACCGGCTTGGCTTCCTCGGCGGGAATCGCGAAGCCGATGCCGACGTTGCCGCCCGAGGGCGACAGGATCTGCGAATTGATGCCGATCACATTGCCCTGCATGTCGAACATCGGGCCGCCCGAATTGCCGCGGTTGATCGAGGCGTCGGTCTGGATGAACCGGTCGTAGGGGCCGCCGAGGTCGGTGGTGCGGTGGAGCGCCGAGATGATTCCGGCGGTGACCGACGAGCCGATCCCGAACGGGTTGCCGATCGCGATCACCCAATCGCCGACGCGCGCGTTCTTCGAATCGCCGAACTTGACGTAGGGGAAGGTGCCGCCGTCGATCTTGAGCACCGCGAGGTCGGCGGTCTCGTCCTTGCCGATCAGCTTCGCCTTGTATTCCTTGCCGTTGGTCAGCGTGACGGTGATCTCGTCGACCGTCGCGCCCTGCATCCCCGCCGAGATGACGTGGTTGTTGGTGACGACATAGCCATCGGGCGAGATGATGAAGCCCGACCCGAGCGATTCCGCCTCGCGCGTGGTGGTGCCGTTGCCGCCGAGGCCGTTCATCTGGCCGAACAGATCGCCGAACGGGGTGCCGGCGAACGGATTGTTGGGCACCTTCACATGCTGCGTGGTCGAGATGTTGACGACGGCCGGCTGCAGCCGCGCGACCATGTCGGCAAAGCTCATCGGTGCGCCCGGACGCGGGACGACCTGCTGCATCGTGCCCGGCTCGTTCTGCGCGGTCTGCGCGGCGGCGGGCGGCTGCAAGGTCATCGCGGCGGCGGCGCCGCCAAGGAGTAGGGCACCGGTAATGCCGTATGCGTAGCGCACTTGGGGAATTCCTCTTCTCTTGCCGTTCACGTCAATGCGGCGGTTTACTGGCCGACGCTTGCTGAACGAGGATTGAATATGAACGAAACGACAGGGTCCGAACGCCGACCCTATTTACCCTCGAACTGCTTCAAATACGCATTATCGGGCGAAAGGATCACTTGCGTCGATCCTTGCGGCGTCTGATTGTCGCCGTCGGCGCCGAACGTGTGGTCGTAGGACTGCATCGCGCGATAGAAATCATAGAATTGCGGGTCCTGGTTGAAGGCGTCGGCATAGACCTTCGCCGCCTGCGCCTGCGCGTCGGCGCGGATGATCTGCGCCTGCTTGGCGCCCTCGGCGCGGATCGTGATCGCCTGTTGCTTGCGCGCCGAGGCCATCGCCTGCAGCGCGGAAGTCAGCGGGCTCCCCTCGGGCAGGTCGGCGTGCTTGATCCGCACATCGACGATCTGGACGCCATATTGCGTCGCGCGGCGCTGGAGCCCGGCCTGGATATTGTCCATCACCTGGTCGCGCTCAGGGGTGAGCAGCGTCGCGAAGGTGTGCTTGCCGAGTTCGTTGCGGATCGCGGTGCCGAGCAGCGGGCGCAGCGCGTCGGTGACGCCCGCCTCGCCGCCCGCGGTGATCACCATCTTGAGCGGATCGACGACGCGGAACCGCGCATAGGCATCGACCTCGAGCCGCAGCTGGTCGGACGAGAGCACCTGCTGGTTGTCGTAATCGACGTCGAGGATGCGCTTGTCGACCCACACCAGCCGGTCGATGAAGGGAATCCGCGCGATCAGGCCGGCGCCGGTGCGCCCGAATACCTGGCCCGGCTTCCACGCATTGACCGTGCGCACCGGGTTCTCGAAGCGCAGGACGACGACCTGCTGCGTCTCGGGCACGATGGTGAAGGTGCTGGCGACGACGATCAGCGCGACCAGCGCGAGGATGCCGATCGTCACGGGGTTGCGGAGGAGCGCGCGGTTCACTGGCCGTCTCCCGAGGGCGCCGGCGCGGTCGCCTGGACGTTGCTGCCGTCGTCGGGCGGCGGCAGCGGGCGCCCGCCCTTCAGGTTGAGATAGGGCAGCACGCCCTTGGCATCGACGATCACCTTGTCGGTGCGCCTCAGGACATTCTCCATCGTCTCGTAATACATGCGCCGCTTGGTCACTTCCGGGGCGAGCTTGTATTGCTGGTACAGGCGGTCGAACTGCGCCGCCTCGCCCTGCGCCTGCGCGATCACTTGCTGGGCATAGGCGTTGGCGTTGTTCTTCGCGGCGACCGCGTCGCGCTGCGCGGCGGTCACGTCCTTGAACGCATCGTTGACCTGAGCGGGCGGGTCGGCCTGTTTGATCGCGACGCCCTGGATGCGGATGCCGGCGTTGTAGCTGTCGAGGATCTTCTGCATCCGCTCCTGCACCTCGGCCTCAATCGTCGTGCGGCCGGGGCCCATCGCGTCGTCGAGATCGACGTTGGCGATCACCTCGCGCATCGCGCTTTCGGCGGTGGCGCGCACGGTCGAGCGCGGGTCGGCGATCTGGAACTCGTAATCCTGCGCGTTGGCGACGTTCCAGCGCACCGAATAGGCGAGGTCGATGATGTTCTGGTCGCCGGTCAGCATCAGGTTCTCGCCGCCGCCGTCGGGGAAATCCTCGTTGCGGATGTTCTGGACGTCGATCGCCGCGACGCGGTTGATCGGCGCCGGAAAGGTGAGGTGGATCCCCGGCCCGAGCGTCCCTGCGTAACGGCCGAAGAAGGTCATCACGCCGCGCTCCTGCGGCCCGATCGGGTGGATGCTGGTGACGGCGATCCACACCAGCACGACCAGCCCGATGCCGATCAGCCACAGCGATCGCCCGCCGGGCCCGCCGGGCAGCGAGAAATGGCCGCCGCCGCCCCCGCCGCCGCCGCTGCGCGCGCGCTTGATCCATTCGTCGAGCGCGGTCGGCTTGCCGCGCTTGCC
This sequence comes from Sphingomonas sp., assembly GCA_035776635.1. Classification (GTDB taxonomy): domain Bacteria; phylum Pseudomonadota; class Alphaproteobacteria; order Sphingomonadales; family Sphingomonadaceae; genus Sphingomonas. Next base: position 34,654 of record DASTWI010000013.1, read on the forward strand.
CGAGGGCGGGATCGTCCACGGGTTGGGCGGGCCCTCGTCCTTGTCGTCGCCCTGACCGCCCCAGGGGCGCTTCGACTTGTCGCTCATGAAGGATTTGAGGCCCTGGCGCAGGCGCAGCGGAGTAAGCATGGCGCCTTTATAGGAGGGCGGACGCGGAAAAACAGTGCCAAGCGTGGCGCGGCCTCCTATGTCGCCGCGCATGACGACCGATGCCCTCCCTCTCGACGAGCTGCTCACTTCGATCGCCGGAGGCCGCGCCACGATGCGGCGCGACGGCGCGCGCGCCAGCATCATCCTCGACGTCACCGGGCTCGATGCCGTGGAGCGCGACGCGCTGGAGGCGGAGGTGACGAAGGCCGCGCGCGCCGCGCCGGGAATCGGGGAGGTGCGCGTGGCGCTGACCAGCCAGCGCACCCAGCGCCGGCTGATCGCGGTGGCGAGCGGCAAGGGCGGCGTCGGCAAGTCGACCGTCGCGGCGAACCTCGCGATCGCTCTGGCCGCGGGCGGACGCCGCGTCGGGCTGCTCGACGCGGACATTTACGGCCCCTCGCAGCCCAAGCTGCTCGGCGTCGAGGGCGCGCGCCCGCAGGCGCGCGACAAGGTGCTGCAGCCGGTGCCGACCCCGTTCGGCGTGCCGCTGCTGTCGATGGGGCAGCTCGT
>DASTWI010000014.1:0-51727 GCA_035776635.1 Sphingomonas sp.
CTCGACCTGGGTCCAGCTGACCTTGCTGTTTTTCCCGGCGCACAAAGCGCGCTTGGTGACGAAATTGTAGATGCCGCCCTTGCCCTGCTCGTCGCCGGGATACCAGTTCTGGACGGTCGAATATTTGATCTCGGCATCGTCCAAGGCGACCAGCTCGACCACCGCGGCGTGGAGCTGGTTCTCGTCGCGCATCGGGGCGGTGCAGCCTTCGAGATAGCTGACGTACGCGCCCTTGTCGGCGACGATCAGCGTGCGTTCGAACTGGCCGGTATTCTCGGCGTTGATGCGGAAATAGGTGCTGAGCTCCATCGGGCAGCGCACGCCCTCGGGCACATAGACGAAGGTGCCGTCGGAGAAGACCGCGCTGTTGAGCGTGGCGAAATAATTGTCGCGCTGGGGGACGACCTTGCCGAGCCATTTGCGGACGAGATCGGGATATTGCTTGATGGCTTCGCTGATCGACAGGAAGATGACGCCCGCCTCGGCGAGTTCCTTGCGGAAGGTGGTGGCGACGCTGACGCTGTCGAACACCGCGTCGACCGCGACCTTGCGCGCGCCCTCGACGCCGGCGAGCACCTTCTGCTCCTCGATCGGGATGCCGAGCTTTTCGTAGGTGCGCTTGATCTCGGGATCGAGCTCGTCGAGCGACTTCAGCGTCGGCTTGGCCTTGGGCTCGGCGTAGTAATAGGCGTCCTGATAGTCGATCGGGGGGATGTTGAGCTTGGCCCAGTCGGGCGTCTCCATGTCGAGCCACAGGCGATAGGCCTTGAGCCGCCAGTCGAGCATCCACTCGGGCTCGCGCTTCTTGGCCGAGATGAAGCGGATCGTGTCCTCGGAAAGGCCCTTGGGCGCGAACTCCTGTTCGAGGTCGGTCGCAAAGCCCCATTCGTATTTCTTGCTGGCGGCGGCGAGCGCCTCGGCGTTACGCGTGGCCATCAGTTCAGTTCCTGTCCGTTCGTTTCGAGCGCAGTCGAGAAACGACCGCGCGGCCCAAGCTTCTCGACTTCGCTCGAAGCGAACGGACGTTGGGAAAGATTGGCCAGGCTCACCGCCCCGAGCGCGCCCCTTACAGCTTCGTTGACGATTGACCAGTGCGGCTTGACGCAGCACGTGCCCTCGATCCCGCAATCGTGGCGGCCGTCTTCGAGGCAGGTGGTCATCGCGATCGGGCCTTCGACCGCCTCGATCATGTCGGCGAGGGTGATCGTCGCGGGCGGGCGGGCGAGGCGCAGGCCGCCGCCGGTGCCGCGCACCGTCTCGATCAGGCCGGCGGCGGAGAGGCGGCTGACCAGCTTCTGCACGGTGGGGAGGGGGACGCCGGTCTGCTCGGCGAGCAGCGTCGCGTTCAGCCGTCCGCGCGCGCCGCAATGGCGCGCGGCGGCGGTCAGGATGACGACCGCGTAATCGGCGAGGCTCGAGAGGCGCATGGGTTCCTAATCGGACTAAAACGATCCGATTGCCACATGGCGACGCGGGCGCGCCGCGTCAAGCCGCGATTCAGGTGTCGCTGATCAGCGGGCCGACCTGGCCGCCGAGCGCGCGGCGCTGCGCGATCGTCAGCCGCGCGAGCAGCGGCGGATCGGCCTTGATCTGGCGCGGCGTCAAGCCGGTGAACTGCTTCACCTCGCGGATGAGGTGCGACTGGTCGTAGAATCCGTTCTCGATCACGTCGTCGAGCGAAGCCGTGCCCGAAGCGAGCGCGACCGCAGCGCGCAATGCGCGATATTTGCGCGCCAGCAGCTTGGGCGGGGCGCCGTACAGCGCGTTGCACTTGCGCTCGACCTGGCGGCGCGACAGTCCGGTGGCGGCGGCGAGGACATCGACCTCGGGCGACGCGCTCGACGCGAGCCAGGTATCGACCTCGCGGACGAAGGCCAGCGCGCCGCCGTCGTGGGTGCCGATCAGGCGCCGGAGAAGCGCGGACCCGATCGGCATCATCGTCGCGATGTCGGAGGCGGCGGCGAGCTCCTCGATCGCCCCGGCGAGGTGATCGCCGAACAATTCGCTCGCGTCGAACACGCGGTTGATCATCGCCGACGCCTCGGCGCCGACCAGCGCCGACCAGCCGCACGGGGTTATCCCGGCGCCGAACACGCGCACCGGCCCGTCGGCGCGGACGTGGATCGCGCCGGTCGTAGGGCCAAGGATATGGGCGCCGGAGACGCGCTGGACCGATCCGTCCGGAAACCGGTATTCGGCGTCCCGGGCATTGAGACGAAAGCGGATCTGCGCATGATCGGCGCGCTCGGTATCCTCGAAAACCGGCACGGCCGCTTCGAATAAGTAAAAAAGCGTAATATAATCGGCGAGCTCCGGGCCCGGAACGGCGTAATCAAGTTTGACGTCCGGCACCCCTTTGCCCCCCGAACTTGCCGACAGGGCAGCTTACACGACTCGCCGGGGCAAGAAAAGCGGCCCGGCCGACGGGAGTCGGCCGGACCATAAGTATAGGATTCCCCGACATTCGAGGAGTCCTCGGGTCGCACAACCTTCAATAGACGAATCGATAGGGGTGTATTGGATGAATACGACGAATCCCAAATTAGGACTGTTTATATTTGGGTTAGGCGCAACTTGATCTCGATCAACCGGTGACCATGGCGGACCTTTGACGCGCCGCGGGAGTAGTGCCATGGCCCCCGCGATGTCCGCGCCGCCGCTCAGCCGCCTCCTGTTCGTCTTCGATGCCGAGCGCGCGCACGGCCTTGCGATCGACCTGCTCGCCGCCTGGGGCGGAATGCGGGCGCCGTTCGCGACACACGTTACCGATCCGATCCTGCGAAGCGAAATCGCCGGGCTCGCCTTCGCCAATCCGGTCGGGCTCGCCGCCGGGCTGGACAAGGACGCCCGCGCGATCACCGGCCTGTTCGGCCTCGGCTTCGGCGCGGTCGAGGTCGGCACGCTGACCCCAAGGCCGCAATCGGGCAATCCGCGCCCGCGGCTGTTCCGGCTGACCCGGGACCGCGCGGTCGTCAACCGCATGGGATTCAACAACGGCGGGCTGACGGCAGCGCTGCCGCGCATCGCGAGCGCGCGGCGCGGCGGCGTGCTGGGCGTCAATGTCGGGGCGAACAAGGACAGCGGCGACCGGATCGCCGATTATCGCGACGGCGTCGCGCGCGCGGCGGCAGTCGCGGATTACGTGACGATCAACATCAGCTCGCCCAACACGCCGGGGCTGCGCGACCTGCAGCACGGCGCGGCGCTCGCCGAGCTGCTCGCGGCCTGCGATGCGGCGCGGGGGACGACGCCGCTGTTCCTCAAGGTCGCGCCCGATCTCGATGCCGGCGCGATCGACGATATCGCCCGCGCGGCGATCGAGCATCGCATCGACGCGCTGATCGTCGCCAACACGACGATATCGCGGCCCTTGCTGCATTCCCGGCACGCCGGCGAAGCGGGCGGCTTGTCGGGGGCGCCGCTCGCTTCCCTGTCGCGCCAGCGGCTCGCCGATTTCCGCGCGGCGACGGGCGCTGAGCTGCCGCTCGTCTCGGTCGGTGGAATCGGCGACGCCGAGGAAGCCTATGCCCGCATTCGCGCCGGCGCGAGCCTGATCCAGCTCTACACCGCGTTGGTCTATGGAGGACCGGGGCTCGTGCGCAGCATCGCCACGGGCGTGGCCGAGCGGCTGCGGCGCGACGGATTCGCGAGCCTCGCCGAGGCAGTGGGAGCCCGCTGACGTAGCGTCTTGCCTCGCCGGCAATCGCCGTTAGGCTCGCACGTTGCACGACCGGACGATCCGGCGCCCGCCCAGGAGAGACGCTTGCGCAGCCTCGAGCATTTTCCCAATCTCGTGACGATGTTCTTCGCCCGTGCCCGCGAGGGCGGCGACAAGCCGTTCCTGTGGCACAAGAAGGGCGATCGCTGGGTCTCGATGAGCTGGGCCGAAGCGGCGCAGGAAGTGGCGGCGCTGGCGACCGGGCTCAAACATATCGGGCTCAAACGCGGCGACCGCGTGATGCTCGTCTCCGAAAACCGCCCCGAATGGTGCATCAGCGACTTGGCGATCATGGCCGCGGGCTGCGTGACGGTGCCGACCTACACCACCAACACCGAACGCGATCACACCCACATCATCGAGAATTCGGGCGCGCGCGCGGTGATCGTCTCCAACGCGCGGCTGGCGAAGACGCTGATGCCGGCGGTGGTGCGCGCGTCGAAGGCGCAGATCGTCGTCGGGATCGAGGAGATGCGTGTCGCGCAATCGGGCGAGGTCGAACTCCACGACTGGCGCACGCTAATCAATCGCCATCCGTCGGACCCCGAAGCGGTGGCGATGGAAGCCGACTTCGGCCGCGAGGACCTTGCCTGCATCATCTACACCAGCGGCACCGGCGGCGCCCCGCGCGGGGTAATGCAGCACCATGGCGCGATCCTGCACAACGTCGCCGGCTGCACTGAGATCATCGCCGAGGACTTCGGGTGGGACGAGGAGGTGTTCCTCTCATTCCTGCCGCTCAGCCACGCTTATGAACATACCGGCGGGCAGCATTTCCCGATCGGGCTGGGCGCGCAAATCTATTATGCCGAAGGACTGGAAAAGCTCGCGTCGAACATCGAGGAAGCGAAGCCGACAATCATGGTCGTCGTGCCGCGCCTGTTCGAGGTGCTGCGCACGCGCATTTCCAAGGCGATCGAAAAGCAGGGCGGGATGGCGGCGTGGCTGCTCGGCAAGGCGCTGGAGATCGGCGCGCGCGATTACGAAAACCGCTCGCGCGTCACCGACCTGCCGATGAAATTCCTTCTCGACCGCACGCTGAAGCCGAAAATCGCGCGGCGGTTCGGCGGGCGAATCAAGGCGATGGTCTCGGGCGGCGCGCCGCTCAATCCGGAGATCGGCATCTTCTTCCAGTCGTTGGGGCTGACCTTCCTGCAGGGCTACGGCCAGACCGAGGCGGCGCCGGTGATCTGCTGCAACCGCCCGAGCGCGGGACTCAAGATGGACACGGTCGGACCGCCGATCCCGAATACCGAGGTGAAGATCGCCGAGGACGGCGAGATCCTGGTCAGGGGCGAGCTCGTCATGCACGGCTATTGGCGAAACCAAGCCGAGACCGATCGCGTGCTTCGGGACGGCTGGCTCCACACCGGCGACATCGGAGTCATCGACGACAACGGCCGGGTGAAGATCACCGACCGCAAGAAGGACATCATCGTCAACGACAAGGGCGACAATGTCGCGCCGCAGAAGATCGAGGGGATGCTGACGCTGCAGCCCGAGATCATGCAGGCGATGATCTGGGGCGACCGCAAGCCCTATATGGTCGCGGCGATCGTGCCCGATCCCGAATGGACCCAGGAATGGTGCGCGCACGGCGGCGAGCCTTGCGATTTCGCGCGGCTGGCGCAGAACCACGATTATCGCGCGGCGATCGGCAAGGCGGTCGAGCGCGTCAACGCCGACCTGTCGCAAATCGAACGCATCCGCCGCTTCATCATCGCCGACGAGCCGTTCGGGATCGAGAACGAACAGCTGACGCCCTCGCTGAAGATCCGCCGCCATGTCCTGAAGGAGGTGTACGGCTCCAGGCTGGACGCGCTCTATCGGACCTGAGCGATTGGACCGGGTGCAGGAAACCGGACTTACGAAGGGCTGCTCTTGATTCTCCCGCTGGAAGAAGAACGCCCTTCGACAAGCTCAGGGCGAACGGTTCAGGATGCGTGACCTGCAAAGCAGGGCATTGCGAGCCGGAGAGCTATTCGCGCCAGGTGAGAGGGCCGGTCTCGCAGGAGCATTGGAACTCCCGCGAACCGATCGCCGGATCGGCGCGTTCTTGCCCTGATTTGCCATGATTTAGACCAAAGTCGGGGATATCCGGCACCCTCTGACCGACTCGGGCGCGGCGCAGCGCTTTTCGGCGAGTCGGTCGAGCAGGCGTAGCGACCGATGACCCAGACCGTAAAGCGCGACACCAGCAGAACCGCGGCAGCGCCGGTCGAACGCCGCGCCGAAACCGTGACGGCCCCCCGCCATGTCCCGGACATCACCGCCGTTTCGGGCGCGCCCGTGCCCGGCGCCACGCTCGAGCCCGTGCGCGAACGGCCGTTCGTCGTGCGGCTCGGCAAGCATTTGCGCGGCGTGTTCGACCGGCTGATCGCCTCGTCGTCGGAGATCGGCAACGACCCCGTGCTCGACGTGCGCGACTTCCCCTGGACGGCGGCGTTGCGCGAAAACTGGCGCTCGATCCGCGACGAGGCGGTCGCGATCGCGCTGCAGCAGGGCGCGGCGCCGTCGCTGGCGATGATCTCGCCCGACCATCGCGCGATCGCCGAGGTCGACATGTGGCGCTCGTTCTTCCTGTGGGGATACGGCTATCCGATCGAGGACAACCTGGCGCGCTGCCCGGCGACGGCTGCACTGGTCGAGCGGATTCCGGGGCTCAACAGCGCCTTCTTCTCGATTCTTGCGCCGGGGACGCACATTCCCGACCATCGCGGCGTGACCAAGGGGCTCGTCACGTGCCATCTGGGGCTGGTCGTGCCGCGCGACGGCGACGTCAGGATGCGCGTCCACGACCGGATCGTGCGCTGGGCCGAGGGCGAGACGCTGGTGTTCGACGACACCTATCATCACGAGGTGTGGAACGACACGGGCGGCACGCGCGTCGTCCTCCTCGTCCAGTTCGCACGGCCCCTGCGCCAGCCGGGCAAGTGGTTCGCCGACCTCTTCCTCGGCTTCGTCCGCCGCTCCGCCTTCGTTCAGGAAGCGCGCGCCAATGTGCTGCGCTGGAACGCGGCGATGAAGCAGATGGATATTTGATCGCTCCTCGGCTCGTCCCGAATGGGCGATCGGGACTTTCGTTCATTGGACAGCCAAGGATCGGCAAGGCTTTCGCGCACGCTTGCCCTTGATCCCGCGCCGCCTGCCCGCCACATGAAGCCCATGCTGATCGAGACCGAACCGACGCCGAATCCGGCGACGCTCAAATTCCTGCCCGGCCGCACCGTGATGGAGGCGGGGACTCGCGATTTCGCCACTCCGGAGGAGGCCGAAGCCTCGCCGCTGGCGGTTGCGCTGTTCGGGCTCGGCGATGTGACCGGTGTGTTTTACGGCCGCGACTTCGTTTCGGTGACCGCCGCGCCGGGTGTCGACTGGAACCAGCTCAAGCCGGATGTGCTTGCGCTGCTGCTCGACCATTTCTCGGCCAACATGCCGCTGTTCTTTCCCGGCTCCGCCGCCGGAATCGCGGTGCCCGCCGATGAGGAGGCGTTCGCCGACGACCCCGCCGATGCCGACATCATCGTCCAGATCAAGGAGCTGATCGACACGCGCGTCCGTCCCGCGGTGGCGAACGACGGCGGCGACATCGTCTATCGCGGCTTCGACAAGGGCAAGGTGTACCTCAAGATGCAGGGCGCTTGCTCGGGCTGCCCGTCGTCGATCGCGACGCTGAAGAACGGGATCGAGCAACTGCTCAAATATTACGTGCCCGAAGTCACCGAAGTGCGCGCGGTCTGATTCCGGCGCATTCCAGCACGCATCAGGGGAAGGTGATGGGCGAGAAGCTCTCCGACGCCGCGCTCGACACGATCTTTCGCACCGCGCGCACCTATAACGGCTATACCGATCAGCCGGTCACCGAAGCCGAAATCCGCCAGATCTACGACTTGCTCAAAATGGGGCCGACCTCTGCCAACCAGCAGCCGGCGCGGTTCGTCTGGTGCCTGAGCCAGCAGGCCAGGGACGCGCTCGCGGATTGCGCGACCGGGACCAACCCCGCCAAGATCCGGACGGCGCCGGCCGCCGTCATCATCGGCATGGACGAGAATTTTCACGAGCATCTCCCGTTCCTCTTCCCCCATACCGACGCCAGGAGCTGGTTCGAGGGCGACGTCGAGAAGCGCCGCGAGCACGCCTTCCGCAATTCGTCGCTGCAGGGCGCGTATCTTCTGATCGCGGCGCGCGCGATCGGGCTCGATACGGGGCCGATGTCGGGGTTCGATCCGGTCCAGGTCGCCGCCGCCTTCTTCGCCGACACCCCGAACGTGAAGCCCAATTTCATCGCGACGCTGGGACACGGCGATCCGTCGACCATCTTCGCGCGCAGCCCGCGGCCCGATTTCGAGCGGTTCAACCGGATCGATTGACGTTCGATGCCGCCCCGGCGAAAGCTCACGTCCTCCCCAACAACAGGCGCCGGCATCCGCTGGCGTGACGGCTGAATGGCTCTCACCCTCGTCATCGAAACCGCCACTGCCGCCTGCTCGGTCGCGCTGATCGACGGAAGCCATGTCGTCGCGGCGACGCATGACATCGTCGGGCGCGGCCACGCCGAACGCTTGCTGCCGATGATCGCCGGACTGCCCGAAGGCGGGCGCGCGGCGCGCATTCTGGTCGATTGCGGTCCCGGAAGCTTCACCGGCGTGCGGGTGGGATTGGCCGCGGCCCTGGCGTTGGGCTTGGCCTGGCAGGCGCCGGTTTCCGGCTACAGCTCGACGGCGCTGATCGCTGCGGCCGAATTCGCCGCGCATCCGGAATTCGGCGAGCTTGCCGTGGTCATGGAAGGCGGGCATGGCGAAGTGTTCATGCAGCCCTACCGCGCTTCGCCCTTCGCCGAGCTCGCGCCGCTCGCCTCGCTTCCGCCCGACGCGGCGCTGGCGGCGATTCGCGAGCGGCCCGCGGTCGGCAGCGGCGTCCGCTGGCTCGAAGGGCTGCCCGCGCATCGCGACATTGGCGCAGCGCTGCCCTCCGCGGCTGACGCCCCGTTGCTGCCGCCCGAATTTGCCGCGCTGCCGCCGCGGCCCATTTACGGACGCGCGCCCGATGCCAAGCCGATGGCCGTGTCGCAGCCATGAGCGCATCGGTCAGCATGATCGCGCTCCGGCCCGGCGCGATGGCCGACCTGGGCGCAGTCGACCGGATCATGCGCGAGGCCTTCGATCCGCGCTTCGGCGAGGCCTGGACGCCGAGCCAGGTCGCCGGGGTGCTGGCGATGCCGGGGGTATGGCTGACGATCGCCGAGCTCGACGGCGCGCCGGCAGGCTTTGCCGTGACCCGGGCGATCGCCGACGAAGCCGAACTGCTGCTGCTCGCCGTCCGTCCGGCCGTGCGCCGCCGCGGGGTGGGACGCGCCCTTCTCAAGTCCGCGACGGCGGAGGCGCGCAGTCGCGGCGTGGCGCACATGCATCTCGAAGTGCGCGCAGGCAATGATGCGATCGTGCTCTATCGATCTGCCGGCTTCGTCAAAGTCGGTGAACGTCGGGATTACTATCGCGGCAGGAACGGCAAGTTGTTCGATGCGCTTACCTTCCGCACGACGCTGAGTTGATCTTTGCCGATCAACTCGTCGATTGGCGCTTGCGCTCGCTCGTCATTGATCCGATAGAACGCCCCGCCGGGGGGATGAATCGCGTTCATTCTGGGTCGAAAGGAAGCACATGGACACCTCGAACGACATGCAGGAAACATTGGTCACGCTGACGGCGGACATTGTCGCCGCGCATGTCAGTAACAACAGCGTCGCGGTGTCTGATCTGCCGCTGATCATCCAGAACGTCCACGGCGCGCTGGCGTCGCTCGGCCGGCCGGCGCAGGAGCCGGAAGTGCCGCAGGAGCCGGCGGTGTCGATCCGGTCGTCGGTCAAGCCCGACTACATCGTCTGCCTCGAGGACGGCAAGAAGCTGAAGATGCTGAAGCGCCACCTGATGACTCACTATCAGATGACACCCGAGGAATATCGCGCCAAGTGGAAGCTGCCGGCCGACTATCCGATGGTCGCGCCGAACTATGCCGAGCAGCGCCGCAGCCTCGCCAAGAAGATCGGCCTCGGCACCAAGCGCCGCAAGCGCTGAGCCGCCGGCGCCCGCGCGCCGCGTGATGCGGCGCGCGGAGTGTCGCCGGTTCTGCGAGTCGGGTGCGGAACGATCCGCCGCGCGCGCGGTTTATGTACCGCCGGCGGCGTGAGGGGTGGTGTCCGCGATGACGAGCAGCGAGCACGCGGCCGGGACCGCAGCACCGGTCAGCGGACCGCAGTCGGTGCGCGTCGTCTTCGGCGCGCTGATGCTGGTGATGCTGCTCGCCTCGCTCGACCAGACGATCGTCTCGACTGCGCTTCCCACCATCGTCGGCGAGCTCGGCGGGCTCGAGCATCTGTCGTGGATCGTCACCGCCTATATGCTGGCGACGACGATCGTCACCCCGCTCTACGGCAAATTGGGCGACCTGTTCGGGCGCAAGATCGTGCTGCAGAGCGCGATCCTGCTGTTCCTCGCGGGTTCGGCATTGTGCGGGCTCAGCCGCTCGATGGGCACGCTGATCGCGTTCCGGGCGATCCAGGGATTGGGCGGCGGCGGCCTGATGGTGACGACGATGGCGGCGATCGGCGACATCATCCCCCCGCGCGAGCGCGGCCGTTATCAGGGCTATTTCGGCGCAGTGTTCGGGCTTTCGACCGTACTCGGCCCGTTGATCGGCGGATTCTTCGTCGAGCATCTGTCGTGGCGCTGGATCTTCTACATCAACTTGCCGCTCGGCCTCGCCGCGGTGGCGGTGATCGGCTGGGCGTTCAGCGCCCCGGCGAGCCGCGCGCGGCCGAAAATCGACGTTGCGGGCGCGGCGCTGATCGCGGTCGCACTCACCGGAATCGTGCTGTTCACCAGCCTCGGCGGGCACACGCTGGCCTGGGACTCGCCGGCAATCCTCGGGCTGATCGCGCTCTCGATTCTCGCGCTCGCCGGCTTCGTCGCGGTCGAGCACCGCGCCGCTGAGCCGATGCTGCCCTTGCCGCTGTTCGCCAACCGCACCTTCGTCATCGCCTGCGCGGTCGGCTTCATCGTCGGGCTCGCGATGTTCGGATCGGTGACCTACATGCCGCTCTATCTCCAGGTGGTGAAGGCGGTGAGCCCGGCGACGGCCGGACTGCAGCTCACCCCGATGATGGGCGGCGTGCTCGTCACCTCGATCGCCAGCGGCCAGATCATCAGCCGAACCGGCCGTTACCGGCTGTTCCCGATTGCCGGCACCGCGGTGATGACGCTCGGCCTGTTCCTGCTCTCGACGCTGACGATGCAAAGCAGCACCTGGGCGGCGTCGGGCTATATGCTCGTGCTCGGCCTCGGACTCGGCATGGTGATGCAGGTGCTGGTGCTCGCGGTGCAGAATAGCGTCGATTATCGCAACCTCGGCGTCGCCACGTCGGGAACGACCCTGTTCCGATCGACCGGCGGCTCGGTCGGCGTTTCGCTGTTCGGCGCGATCTTCGCGGGCAGCCTGGGGAGCGAGCTTGCGCAGCGGATGCCGGCGGGCGCGGCGCTCCCCACCGCGACCGACCCCGCGGCGATCGCCGCACTGCCGCCGGCCGTGCGCGACGCCTATCTCGAAGCGTTCACCGCAGCGCTGCACCCGGTGTTCCTCTCGGCGGCGGCAATCGCGGCGTTCGCCTTCGCCATCGCCTGGCTGCTTCGCGAAGCGCCGCTCAAGGTCGATACCCGCGCCGAGACGATCGGCGAGAGCTTCGCGGTGCCGCGCGATCCCACCTCGCTCGCCGAACTGACGGTGATCGTCGATCGCCTGGCGGCGCGCGAGAACCGCTGGGCGACGTTGACGCGGATCGCCGAGCGCAGCGAGATCGATCTTGCGCCTGACGGCATGTGGCTGCTCGCGCAGGTCTGCATCGCCGGCGAGCCGGTCGCCACGGACGCGCTCGCGGCGCGCTGCACGCTGGATTCCGGCACGGTGACCGCAATCGCCGACCGATTGGCGGGAGAGGGCTTGCTGATCCGGCTGCCCGGCGACATGCTGATGCCGACCGAGCTTGGCGTCGCGACGTTCGAGCGGCTCGCGGACGGTTATCGCGCCCGGCTGACGCGGTTCGCCGAACGCTGGGCGCCAGAGCAGCGCGACGAGGTGACCGCGCTGCTGACCGGGTTGTCGCGTGCGCTGATCGCCGAGCTGCCGGTCGCGCCGCACGGACCGATAACGGCAAAGGAGACGGGGTGAACAGGGCAAGGCGGATCGGCGCATGGGCGGCAAGCGGCATCGCGGCGGCGCTGCTGCTGCCCGCCATGGCGCGCGCGCAGACGATCGACGAATTGCAGCAGATGACGATCGACCAGCTCGGCACGATCAACGTCTCGTCCGTTGCGAAAAGCGCGCAGCCGCTGAACGAAGCGCCGGCGGCGATCTACGTCGTCACCCATGACGACATCGTCCGGTCGGGACTGACGACGCTGCCCGAAATCCTGAGGCTCGCGCCCAACCTGCAGGTCTATCAGACCACCGCCAGCCACTACGTGATCACCGCGCGAGGGATGAACGGCAACGCCGCCGCCCAGAGCTATGCCAACAAGCTGCTGGTGATGATCGACGGACGCAGCGTCTATTCGCCGCTGTTCTCGGGCGTGTATTGGGACATGCAGGACGTCCTGCCGCAGGATATCGACCGGATCGAGGTGATCAGCGGGCCCGGCGCGACGCTATGGGGCGCCAATGCCGTCAACGGCGTCGTCAACATCATCACGCGCAACGCCGCCGATACGACCGGCGGGATGGTCGATGCCGAGATCGGCGGACGGGCGCGTGCGGGGGCGGTGCGCTTCGGCGACGCGATTTCCAAAACCGTGGCATGGCGCGCCTATGTTCGCGGCGTCGAGCAGGACTCGAGCCGGACCGCGGCGGGCGACTCCGCTCACGACGCCTTCCGCCGCCTTCAGGGCGGTTTTCGCATCGACTGGACTCCGAACGCGCGCGACGCGGTGACGCTGCAGGGCGACCTGTACGACGGCACCAACCAGCAGCTCGGCGCGCCCAACGAGGACATCGCCGGCGCCAATCTCACCGCGCGCTGGTCGCATGATGCGGCGAACGGAGCGAAGCTCCAGCTTCAGGCCTATTACAATCATGCCGAACGCCATACGCGTCACGGCGGCGGACGGTTCGGGGTGGATACGTTCGATCTCGACCTGCAGCACAGCCTGACGCTGGGCGAGGGCAATGCGGTGGTCTGGGGCGGCGGGCTGCGCGCCAGCCGCTACCATATCCATGGCGCGGGGGCGTTGTTCTTCGAACCGGCCAGCCGCACGCTGACGCTCGCCAACCTGTTCGCGCAGGATACGCTGTCGCTGACCGGCCGCCTCGATCTTACCGCCGGCCTCAAGATCGAGGATGATCCCTATGTCGGCGCCAGCTTGCTGCCCGATGCGCGGCTCGCATGGCGGCCCACCGACGACGTGATGCTGTGGGGCGCGGTCTCGCGAGCAGTCCGGTCGCCGACGCCGTTCGACGAGGACGTGCGCGAATATCTCGGTCCGACGCTCTATCTCACCGGCAACCGCGCCTTTCGCACCGAAAAGCTGACCGCGTTCGAACTCGGCGCGCGGATCCAGCCCGTGCAGAAGCTGTCGCTGTCGGTGTCGGGCTTCTACAATCTCTACGACGACCTGCGCAGCGTCGAGGTCGATCCGGTGACACTGATTCCCCTCTTTTGGGGCAACCGGCTGACCGGCCACAGCTACGGCATCGAAGCCTGGGGCGATTACCGTCCGACGAGCTGGTGGACGCTGTCCGCCGGGATCACGTGGCTGAGCGAGCATTTCCATGCCCGCCCCGGCACGCTGCAGCTGCTGGGCCCCGAACAGATCGGCGGCGACCCCGACCAGCAAGCGACGCTGAGGTCGTCGATGAACCTCGGCGGCGGAGTGACGATCGACATGGATTTCCGCGAGGTCGGCGCACTGCCCGATCCGCACGTCCCTGCCTATGCCGAACTGGGCGGGCGGATCGGCTGGGCGCTGGGGCGGCATCTCGTGCTGTCGGTTTCGGGCACCAACCTGCTGCACGCGCATCATCTCGAATACGCCAGCGGCTATCGCGTCTCGCGCCAAGTGCTTGCGGGGGTGCAATGGCGCTTCTGAGGCGGCTCGCCCTCGCTGCGGCGGTTGCGCTGATGCTGGCGATCCCGGCCGGCGGACAGGAGGTGCCGTCGCTCGAATGGGCGGTCAAGGCGAGCTATCTCTACAAGTTCGCGCCGTTCATCGACTGGCCGCCGGCGGCGATGCCTCCCGACGGTAGCCCGTTCCGCATCTGCGTGGTCGGACAGGATCCGTTCGGCGCGACGCTCGACGCCGCGGTGCGCGGGCAGCAAGTGCAAGGCCATCCGATCGTCGTCGCGCGGATGGACGCGATCGACGGCGGCGATCGCGACGGGTGCCGGATCGTCTTCGCGGGTCAACCGACGGTCCAATCCACCGCGGCGACGTTGCAGGCGCTGGCGGGTTCGCCGGTGCTGACGGTCGCCGACCACAGCCACGGCGTCGACGGCGGGATGATCGAGTTCGTGCTCGACCACGGCCGCGTCCGCTTCACGGTCGACGAGCGCGCCGCCAGCGCCAGCGGGCTCCAGATCAGCTCGAAGCTGCTCGCGCTCGCCGTCAAGGTGGTGCGCTGATGGCGGCGCGGACGGGATGGCGCGGGATCGCCGAACAGCTCACGGCGCGGCCGGTCTATGCGGTGCTGATCGCGCTCGTGCTCGTCGCGGTCAGCTTCGGACTGGCGGTGCAGAACGAACGGATCGCGCGCGCCGAAAGCCTGCAGCGGCTGACCGTGCAGGGCCAGATTCTGGCCGGCAGCGTCGCTGCGCCGCTCGCCTTCGACGACCGCGCGACCACGCAGGAATATCTCGATGCGTTGAAGGCCAATACCGATATCGAGGCGGTCGGCGCCTATGATACGAACGGCACGCTCGCCGCGGGCTTCACTCGCGACGCGGCGTTGCCCGCGACCAATCCGATCCATCCGGCCGAGGTCCATCACGGCGAGATGATCGTGACGTTGCCCGTCGCCCAGGCCGGCGTTCCGATGGGCTCGGTCTATCTGCGCGCCGCGCTCGAACCCTGGACGCATCGCGCGGTGCGCTATGTCGGCATCGCCGTCGTGGTGATCATGGCGGCGCTGCTGATCGTCATGCTGGGCGCCTCTTTCGCCGCAGCGGCGGAGACCAACCAGCGGCTGCGCCGGGAAATGGAGGCGCGCCGTATCGCCGAGGAAGCGCTGCGCCAGTCGCAAAAAATGGAGGCGATGGGCCAGCTGACCGGCGGCGTCGCGCACGATTTCAACAACCTGCTGATGGCCGCCTCCAGCGGGCTCGAGCTGATGGAGCGGACCAGCGATCCGGTGCGTCTCGCTCGCCTCAAGCAAGGCATCCGCCAAGCGCTCGATCGCGGCGCCAAGCTGACGCAGCAGCTGCTCACCTTTGCGCGGCGCTCGCCGCTGAAGCCCGAGGTGATCGACGTCGCCGGCCGGATCGCCGCGTTTCGCGACCTGCTCGACCGGTCGCTGCGCGAGAATGTGATCATCAGGATCGACATGCCGCCGGGGCTCTGGCCGGTCGAGGTCGACCCTTCGCAATTCGAGGTGGCGGTGCTCAACGTCGCCGTCAACGCCCGCGACGCGATGCCCAATGGCGGGACGCTGACGATCACCGCGCGCAACCTGCCGGCCGATGCCGAGGACGATCACGACCGGATCGCGCTGGCGCTCAGCGACGAGGGCGAGGGGATGCCGTCCGAGCTGGTCGAGAAGGTGTTCGAGCCGTTCTTCACCACCAAGGGCGTCGGCCACGGCACCGGGCTCGGACTGAGCCAGGTCTATGGCTTCGTCCGCGCCGCCGGCGGCACGGTGCGGATCGACAGTGCGCCCGGCACGGGCACTAAAGTGACGATGATCCTGCCGCGCGCCGACGGAACGCCCTCGGTGCAAGCCGCATCGGCGGTAACTCCCGCTGCCGCGCCCGAGCAGCGGCGCGTGCTGCTCGCCGAGGATGACGAGGCGGTCGCCGATCTCGCGCGGCAGATGCTCGAAGAGCTCGGCTATGCCGTGACGCGCGCCGCCGACGGACAGGCGGCGCTGGCGCTGGTCGATCGCGGGCTGGAGATCGACGTGCTGCTCTCCGACATGATGATGCCGGGCGAGATCGACGGGCTGGCGCTCGCCCGCGAACTTCGGCGGCGGCGGCCCCGCCTTCCGGTGGTGCTGATGACCGGCTACAGCGCCGTCGCCGCCGCAGCCGGCCAGGAGGGGCTTCGCCTTCTCACCAAGCCGTTCACGCTCGACGACCTCGCCGCGGCCTTGTCGGCCGAGATCGAGCTGGGAGGCAGTTAGCCCTCGCTCTCGTCGCTCGCCATGCGCGCAGGGGGATGGAGGCGGACGCGCGCGACGCGGCGGGGGTCGGCCTCGACCACCTCGAGCGTCCAGCCCGATTCGTGCGGCAGGCATTCGCCGGCCTGGGGCACATGGCCCGCAAGCGTCGCGGCGAGGCCGCCGATCGTGTCGACATCGTCCTCGGTTTCGGCGAGGCGGGGATCGACGGTCTCGCCGACATCCTCCAGCTCGGCGCGGGCATCGGCCTCCCAGCCGCCGCCCTCGATCGGCACGATCAGCGCGGTCGGCGCCTCGTCATGCTCGTCCTCGATGTCGCCGACGATCTCCTCGATCAGGTCCTCGATCGTGACGAGGCCCTCGGTGCCCGAATATTCGTCGAGCACCACCGCCAGATGGACGCGCTTCTGCCGCATGTCGGCGAGCAGGTCGAGCGCGCCGCGCGACATCGGCACGTAGAGCGGCTCGCGGATCAGGCGCGCGATCGTCCTCGGCGGCGGCGCGCCGGTCGCCAGGATGTTGAACACGTCCTTGATGTGGACCATGCCGACGATCGTATCGAGCGCCTCGCGATAGACGGGGAGGCGGCTGTGCCCCGCCTCCGCGAAGGTCCTGACGAGATCGTCGAACGCGATGCCTTCCTCGACCGCGATGATGTCGGCGCGGGGCACCCCGACGTCGCCCGCATCGCGCTCACCGAAATGAAGTAGATTCCGCACCATCTGCCGCTCGAGCGGCGTAAGGTCTCCCTTCGAATCAGGCCCCGGCTCGCCTTCGTGGGCGTCGATCACCTCTTCCAGCCGGGCGCGCAGCGTCTCGTCGCCCTCGTCGCCGAAGAGCAGGGCGCGAAGCCCCCGCCAGATCCCGCCGCTATCGGCGGGCGTGGTACTCGAATCGTCGGGCATTGCTTTCCATGAAGTCCCTGTTGCGCGGCATCATATAAGGCGCGCGGCCCCCGCTGCTCAATCCTCGCGCACCAGATAGGGATCGGGGAGGCCGAGATCGGCCATCGCGTCGCGCTCGATCGACTCCATATGC
Source organism: Sphingomonas sp. (assembly GCA_035776635.1). Lineage (GTDB taxonomy): Bacteria > Pseudomonadota > Alphaproteobacteria > Sphingomonadales > Sphingomonadaceae > Sphingomonas. Next base: position 17,132 of record DASTWI010000014.1, read on the forward strand.
TCGGCCTCGCGGTCGTCGATATGGTCGTAGCCGAGCAAGTGAAGCACCCCGTGGACGATCAAGTGCGTTGCATGGTCCTCGACCGCGATCCCGCGTTCTGCCGCCTCGGCGACGCAGACGCCATAAGCGAGGACGATGTCGCCGAGCAGCACCTCGCCATCGTCCGAATTCTCGCTGATCGTCTCGAGGAGGTCGGGCTGGACCATCGGGAAGGACAGGACGTTGGTGGGTTTGTCCTTGTGCCGATAGTCGCGGTTGAGCGTCCGCACCTCGTCGTCGGTGGTGAGGCGCACCGAAATCTCGATCGCCGCCGCCGCATCGGCGAGCGGACCGTGCGGCGTCCGCCTGACCGCCGCCAGCGCCGCCCGGTCGGCGAGCGCGGGCCAGTCGGTGCCTTCGGGCCAAGGATCTTCGCGGGAAAGCTCGATCGCGATCATGCGAGGTCCGTCCGGGCGAAGTCGTCGCCCTTGTAGAGGAGCTTCGCATCGTTCGCCTTGGCGCAGGCATAAGCGAAGCAATCGCCCATATTGAGCCCGGCCCGGTGACGGCCCTTGCCATAGGTTTGGGACATCCTGCCGCTCAAGCTTCGCTCCCCTCATACGCCTCGACGATCCGCCCGACGATGGGATGGCGCACCACGTCGGCGGCGGTGAAGCGGACAGTCGCGATACCCTCGATACCCTCCAGCCGCGCCACCGCATCGGCGAGACCCGAGCCGGTGACTCCGCCGGGCAAGTCGACCTGGCGCGGATCGCCGCAGATCACCATGCGGCTGTTCTGGCCGAAGCGGGTCAGGAACATCTTCATCTGCGCCGGCGTGGTGTTCTGCGCCTCGTCGAGGATCACGAAGGCGTCGGCAAGCGTGCGGCCGCGCATGAAGGCGATCGGCGCGATCTCGATTTCGCCACTGGCGATGCGCCGTTCGACTTGTTCGGGCGGCATGCAGTCGTAGAGCGCGTCGTAGAGCGGACGGAGATAGGGATCGACCTTCTCCTTCATGTCGCCCGGGAGGAAGCCGAGCCGCTCGCCCGCCTCGACCGCGGGGCGCGACAGGATCAGGCGCTGCACCGAGCCGGTGATGAGCTGCGCCACCGCCTGCGCGACGGCGACGTAGGTCTTGCCGGTGCCCGCCGGACCGAGCGCGAAGATCATCTCGTTCGAGACGAGCTCGCGCATATAGTGCGCCTGCGCCGGGGTACGCGGGACGATCGTCTTCTTGCGCGTGCGGATCATGATCGACGGCGCGCGATCGCCCTGATCGGCGCGGACGATGCCGTCGAGCATCGGTTCCGACGCCATTGCGATTGCCGCATCGACAAGCCCGGCATCGATCTCCTCGCCGCGCTGGATGCGCTTGTAGAGAGTCGTGAGCACGTCGCGCGCCATTGCGACCTGCTCGGCGGTGCCTTCCAGCCCGACTCGATTGCCGCGCGCGGTGATATACACGTCGAGCCGGTTTTCGAGCGCCACCAGGTTCTGGTCATATTGCCCGAACAGCTGCGGCAGGAGCTGCGGTTTGTCGAACGTCACCTCGATCCGGGAGCGTTCGCCGGCTTGGGCGGGCACGGGTTTGCGGCTCATGCGGTCCTTTCGTGAGCGCCTAAGTTGACCAAGTTGACGGTCTGGAGCGGATCGGTCGCCATCGTCGAACGGCAGAGACGGAACCGGGTTCCGCGGCGGCCGGCAAAGGGAGCGACGAGACTCATCCGCTGCCGAGTGTGGCAGAAGCCGGCGGTGTAGGACAGCGGATTTCATCCCTGTTGGACCGGTTGTCGCCAAGCGTTGCCGGGATGCCGCAGTACGCAGGGAACCGCATGAGGGAGCTCAGCGTATTGGCGAGCCGTCGGACGGAAACCCGCCGGGGGACCTTGCCGGTTGCTGACCGGCCGATTCCCGGAGCGTTCAGATGCCGGGGAGCAGAAAGGGCGCCATGCCGCGTGCCTGGCGCGCGGCATGAAAGACAGGAGAAGTGCCAATGCGTACTCTTTTCATTGCAACGATCGCCGCCGCCGCTGTTCTGGTTCCGGCCGTCGCGAGCGCACAGAGCGCCCACGAGGTGCGGCGCGACCAGCGCGAAATCCGCCACGACCAGCGCGAGGTGCGCCGCGATGTGCGCCAGGGCCGCTACCATGAGGCGCGCGAGGATCGTCGCGAGCTGCGCGAGGATCGGCGCGAGCACCGCAGCGACTGGCGCGATTATCGGCGGACGCACCGCAACGTTTACCACCGTTCGCGCTACGTCGGCCCGCGCGGCTATCGCTATCGGCCCGTCGTCGTCGGCTATCGCTTCGAGCCGGCCTATTACGGCCGCCGCTATTGGGTGAGCGACTGGGGCACCTATCGCCTGCACCGGCCGGGCCGCTATCAGCGCTGGATCCGCTACGGCAACGACGTCGTGCTGATCAACACGCGCAATGGTCGCGTGGTCCAGGTCTATCGCGACTTCTTCTGGTAAGCCGCAAACGACGCGCGGGCGGGTCGCCGCCCGCGCGCCGAGGCCGACCTCAGGCAGGCTGCCCGAGTGAGGCCATGTCGATCACGAACCGATATTTGACGTCGCTTTTGACCATCCGGTCGTAAGCGGCGTCGATGTCCTGAATCTCGATCATCTCGATATCCGAGACGATGCCGTGATCGCGGCAGAAGTCGAGCATCTCCTGGGTCTCGCGGATGCCGCCGATCAGCGAGCCGGCCAGCGTCCGGCGGCGCATCACCAGGTTCCCGACCTCCAGCGCCGGGTGCGGGTGTTCGGGCACGCCGACCAGCGCCATGGTGCCGTCGCGCTTCAGCAGCTTCAGAAAGGCGTTGAGGTCGTGGCTCGCCGCGACCGTATTGAGAATGAAATCGAAACTGCCGCGATGTTCGGCCATCGCGGCGTCGTCCTGCGACACGATCAGGTCCTTCGCGCCGAGCCGCTTCGCATCTTCGCGCTTGTTCGGCGAGGTCGAGAAGACATAGACGTCGGCACCCATCGCCGCGGCGATCTTGACGCCCATGTGACCGAGCCCGCCGAGGCCGACCACGCCGACCTTCTGACCGGGGCCCACGTTCCAGTGTTTGAGCGGCGAATAGGTGGTGATTCCGGCGCAGAGCAACGGCGCGACGGCGGCGAGGTCCTTCTCGTCATGGCCGATCGCCAGGACGAAATCCTGCTTGACGACGATACGATCCGAATAGCCGCCGAAGGTGTGGCCGCCGAGGTGAGCGTCGGCGCCGTTATAGGTGCCGACGAAACCGGAGCCTTCGCAATATTGCTCCTCGCCGGCGTGGCAGGACGGGCAGGTGCCGCAGCTGTCGACCATGCAGCCGACGCCGGCGAGGTCGCCGGCCTTGAACTTCGTCACCTCGCTGCCGACCGCGGTGATGCGGCCGACGATCTCGTGGCCGGGAACGCACGGGTAGAGCGTGCCGCCCCATTCGCTGCGCGCGGTGTGCAGGTCCGAATGGCAGACGCCGCAATAAAGGATCTCGATCGCGACATCGTTCGGCCCGACATCGCGGCGCTCGAAGCTGAACGGCGCGAACGGCGTGTCGGCGGAATGCGCGGCATAGGCCTTGGCTGTGCTGGGCATGGCGGTTCCTGTGCTGGACGGGTGGGGGCGAGCAGGAAGGCTCGCAGCCCACAAGATGGGGAGCAGGTCGCGCGGTGTCACCCCGACGCGGCGAAATTTGTTCCGCCGCGCCGGACCGTTCAGCCGTAGCGCTGCCTCAGCATTGCCCAGGCGGCGCGAAGGCCGTAAGCGTCGCCGCCCTTCGGCCGGCCGGGCTTCGCGGCAGGGCGCCAGGCGAAAGTGTCGAAATGCGCCCATAGCGTGCCTTCGGGCACGAAGCGGCGGAGGAAGAGGGCGGCGGTGACCGCGCCGGCAAAACCGCCGTCGGGCGCGTTGACGAGATCGGCGATGTCGGATTTGAGCATCTCGTCATAGCCGTCCCACAAAGGCATCCGCCACAAGGGATCGTGGATTTCGCGGCCGGCGGCGAGCAGCGCGTCGGCGAGGTCGTCGTCGTTGGCGAAGGTCGCCGGCAGGTCGGGGCCGAGCGCGACTCGCGCCGCGCCGGTCAGCGTGGCGAAATCGAGGATCAGTTCGGGTTCGCATTCACCCGCCTTGGCGAGCGCGTCGCCGAGGATCAGGCGTCCTTCGGCGTCGGTGTTGGTGTTCTCGACCGTCAGGCCCTTGCGCGAGCGAAGCACGTCGCCGGGGCGGAAGGCGTTGCCGGAGATCGCGTTTTCCACCGCGGGAACAAGCAGGTGCAGCCGCACCTTGAGCCGCGCCGCCATGACGAGGCCGGCGAGCGCGAGCGCGTGCGCGGCGCCGCCCATGTCCTTCTTCATCAGCCGCATTCCGGCGGCGGGCTTGATATCGAGCCCGCCCGAATCGAACGCGACGCCCTTGCCGACCAGCGCGACGCGGGGGTGCTTGGGATCGCCCCATTCGAGCTCGATCAGCCGCGGCTCGCGGCCCTTGGCGGCGGCCTGGCCGACCGCCTGGATCATCGGATAGCCCTGCGCCAGCGCGTCGCCGCGCGTCACCGTGAGCGTCGCGCCATGCACCTTGGCGAGCGCGGCCACTTCGGCTTCGAGCTCGGCGGGGCCGAGGTCGGCGGCGGCGGTGTCGACGAGGTCTCGGACCCGCGCGGTGGCCTCTGCAAGGCGGATCTGGTTTTCGATGGCGGCGGGGTCGGCGGTGAGCAAGACGCGCGCGCCCTCGTCCTCGGCCTTGCGGTAGCGAGTGAAGCGGTGCTGCGCGAGCAGCCAGCCGAGCGCCGCCGGACCGGGGTCTCCCTCGGCGAGGCGATAGGTGCCCTCGGGCAGCGCAGTGGCGCGCGAGGCGATCCGCCACGGCGATGTCGCGGGCTCGTCGCAGACCAGCAGTGCCGACCAGTCGTCGGGCTTGTCGCCGGGCAGGATCGCGGCGTTGCCCGCCTTGCCGGTCAGGCGGTGCGCGGCGGCGGTGGCGCGCACACGCTCGGGCTGGGCGGCGAGCCAGTCGGTCCAGGCGTCGGGATGGACGACGTGGATCGTCCGGGCGGGCTGGCCCTTGTCGGGCTGGAGGAACTGGGAAAAGTCGGTCATCTCAGCTCGCCGGCATCACGAGGAACTGTTCGTAGCGGCCGTGCTCGCCCGGCTCGGCATAGGTCACGATGGTGAGCGTGCGATCGGGATAAGTGACCGTGTAGTTGCGATTGACGAAGCCGCCGCGCAGCCGGGGACCGCGGGTCGGCTCGAACGCGGTCGGCGCGCCGAGCTTCGACAGGCTGGTCCGGTAGTCGGTGAGCGCGGTCGGGGTGAAATAGTAATTGGCGTCCTCGGTCATCAGCGCCCGGTCGAGAGTGCCGGTGCGCAGCTGGTCGAACACCTTGCGCGCCTCGGCGGTGTGCGCCGCCTCGTCCTCGGCCCCGGCGGCCTTGGTCTCGGGCAGGATGATGCCGGAGATGCCCTGCGCCATGGTGAACACCGCGTCGGAGAAGTCGCTGTTGGTCAACACGACCACGGCGTCCTTCTGCTCGGGATAGACGATGTTCTCGGACAGGAAGCCGACCGCCTCGCCGTTATGTTCGACATAGGGGATGCCGGCCTTGGTCGTGCCGACATCGACGCCGAGGCCGTAGCCGGTGTCCTTGCCGTCGGCGAGCTTGATCGGGGTTTCCTGCGCCTGCCAGTCGTCGGCGGGAAGCACGGTGCGGTCGATCCGGGCGATATCCCATTTGGCGAGGTCGGTCGGCGTCATCGCCAGCTCGCCCGCGGCGTAGAGCCAGCCGGGCGCGGCGGGCGTCTCGGGCCGCACCGGGCCGAGCGCGTAGCGGTGATAAGGGGTGGGATAGCCCTTGCCGATCGCGAGGTCCTGGTCGATCGGGTGCATATCGAGCTTCGAGAAGATATGCTGCTTGAGGAAATCGAGCAGCTTCATGCCCGACACCTTCTCGACGATCATCCCGGCGACGACATAGCCGGTGTTCGAATATTGCCATTGCGTGCCGGGCGGGAAGTCGAGCGGCTTCTTCGCCCAGCGATCGACGATCTGCTGCGGTGTCGTGGGGTGCTCCATCGCGGCGAAGCTATAGTCCTGCGGCCAATAGTCCTGCAGGCCCGAGGTGTGCGAGAGGAGCTGGCGGATCGTGATCGTGTCGCCCTGGGTGATGCCGGGAATATATTTGGAAACGGGATCGTCGAGGCTCAGCTTGCCCTGGTCCTCGAGCAGCAGGACTGCAGCGGCGGTGAACTGTTTCGAGATCGACGCGATCTGGTAGGGGACGTCGGTGCGCGCGACGGGAATCGCGTCCGACTGCTTCCCATAGGCCTTGGTGTAGGCGATCTTGCCGTCCTTCACGACCGCGATCGAGGCGGAGGGCACGCCGGTGTCGGCGAGCGTCGAGGTGACGAGCGTGTCGATCGCCCTGGTCTGGGCAGGGCTGAGCGCTTGGGCGAGCGCGCTGGTCGAGGCCATGCAGGCGAGCGCGGCAAGCGTCGCGGCGAAGGGGCGGGTAAGGGTCATTCGCGGCTTTCCGAAAGCAAGGATTGCCGCGCACCTTACAGATCGCTTCGCGATATTCCAGTCGGGGGCGGCGGGTGTTAGGAACGGGGCAATCGGCGCCATCCCAAACCGTTCAGCACGAACGGATTTCGGACTGAGTTCAAGTGCAAATGGAAGAGGAGAAAGGGGTGCATCGTTCAGAAAGTCCAGCTCGCATGATGCAGCTGTCCGCCGTCCTTCTCCCGCTGGCGCTGGTCGCCTGTTCCTCGGGGGACGGAGAGGAGAATGCGGCGGCGAACGCGCCGGCCGCCGTCGAGACGCCGGCGCCCGCAACGCCTTCGCCTCTCGCCACGCCGCAGCCTTCGGCGACGCCGGTGGCGCGAAGCGAAAAGACCGGCCTGCTCGATTTCCATTATGCCTATCCCGCAGCGGCCGCCGCGATGCCGGACGTCGCTGCGTTGCTCGACAAGCGCGCCCACAGGGCCAGGGCCGAGGCGCTCAAGGAAGCGCGCCAGGACAAGAGCACGGCGGCCCAGGCCGATTTCCCGTTCCATGCGCATGTTTATCATGCCGATTGGACCGTCGCGGCCGATACGCCGCGCCTCCTGAGCCTGGTCGGCACAATCGAGACCTACACCGGCGGCGCGCACGGCATGACCGTGTACCAGCCGCTGCTGTGGGACAAAACGGCCGGCAAGGAGGTCGATCCGGCCGCGCTGTTCACCTCGGCCGGTGCGGCGGAGGCGGCGCTGCGCACGCGCTTCTGCGACGCGCTCGACGCCGAGCGCGCCAAGAAGCGCGGAGAGCCCGTCACGCGCAGCGACGAGCCGTTCAGCGACTGCATCGATCCGCTGAAGGAGACGCTGGTGCCCGCCGCGAGCGGGCAGGGGGCGATCGACGGCTTTACCGTCTATGTCGCGCCTTATGATGCGGGGCCTTACGCCGAGGGCAGCTACACGATTCCGGTGAGCGTGGACGCGGATGTGCTGAAGGCGGTCAAGCCGGAGTATCGGGAGGCATTCGCAGCAACGAAATAGCAGGGCTCCTGCGCAAGCAGGAGCCCAGAGTCGCAGGCGTCGTCGCTTGACACCCTGGGCTCCTGCTTTCGCAGGAGCACGGGGAGCTCAGGCTAACGGATGCGCGAACAAATCGTGCGCGTCGGCATCCTCGATGTGGACGGGGACGATGTCGCCCACCGTCAGATGGCCGGCGTCGCGCAGCTGGACCTCGCCGTCGATCTCGGGCGCGTCGGCCTTCGAGCGACCGGTGGCGCCGCCGCTCTCCGCGTCTACCGCATCTATGATGACGTCGAGCGTACGGCCGACCTTGGCCGCGAGCTTGTCGGCGGAGATGCGCGCGGTCAGCGCCATCAGGCGAGCGTAGCGCTCCTCCTTGACTTCCTCGGGCACCGGATCGGGGAGGGCGTTGGCCGGGGCGCCCTCGACCGGCTCGAAGCGGAACGCGCCGACGCGATCGAGCTGCGCTTCTTCGAGCCAGTCCATCAGGTAGCGGAAATCGTCCTCGGTCTCGCCGGGGAAGCCGACGACGAAGGTCGAGCGGATCGCGATATCGGGGCAGATGTCGCGCCAGCGCTTGATCCGCTCGAGCACCTTGGCCTCATTCGCGGGACGGCGCATCGCCTTCAGCACCGACCGGCTGGCGTGCTGGAACGGGATGTCGAGGTACGGGAGCACCAGCCCCTCGGCCATCAGCGGAATGACCTGATCGACGTGCGGATAGGGGTAGACGTAGTGGAGCCGCACCCACGGCGCGATTGTGCCGAGCTCGCGGGCGAGGTCGGTCATGTGCGCGCGCACCTCGCGCCCGTGCCACATGCGCGGATGGTGCCTGATATCGACGCCGTAAGCCGAGGTGTCCTGGCTGATGACCAGCAGTTCCCTGGTGCCCGCCGCGACCAGCTTCTCGGCCTCGCGCAGGATCGCGTCGGGGCGGCGGCTGACGAGATCACCGCGCAGCTGCGGGATGATGCAGAAGGCGCAGCGGTGATTGCAGCCCTCCGAAATCTTCAGATAGCTGTAGTGGCGCGGCGTCAGCTTGAGCCCCGCCTCGGGCACGAGATTGAGGAAGGCGTGCGGCGGCATCGGCGCCGCCTCATGCACCGCGCCGACCACCTCTTCGTACTGATGCGCGCCCGTCACCGCGAGGACGTCGGGGAAGCGTTCGCGGATCGTCTCGGCTTCCTTGCCCATGCAGCCGGTGACGATGACGCGGCCGTTCTCGGCGATCGCCTCACCGATCGCTTCGAGGCTCTCTTCCTTGGCCGAATCGAGGAAACCGCAGGTGTTGACCAGCACGACGTCGGCGCCGGCGTAGTCGGGCGACATTTGATAGCCGTCCGAGCGGAGCTTCGTGAGGATGCGTTCGGAGTCCACGAGGTTCTTGGGACAGCCGAGCGACACCATGCCCACGCGGGGCGGAGAGGGAAGTTGCGTTGCCATGGGAGTGAGCGCGCATATAGCGCCGGGCGCGGGAATTTCCTAGATGTGCCGAATGGTCGAGTTCACGCTTGCCCCGCACCCCGATTTTCCGAGCGCGGCGATCGATTCGATCGGCGTCGAGGTCAGGCGGGAAGCGGGCGAGCGGCTCGACCTCGAATTCCGCGTCGCCGGCGCGATCGACCGGGTGGCGTGGCCCGAATGGCTTGGAGTGGGCTTTGCCGACGGGCTGTGGGAGCACAGCTGTTTCGAGGCATTCGTCGGCGTTCCCGACGTCCCCGGCTATGCCGAGTTCAACTTCGCGACGTCGGGCCGCTGGGCTGCCTATCGGTTCGACGATTATCGCCGGGGGACGCGGCCGGTCGAAGACGCGCTGCTTGCCGGCGGACGCACGATCGGCACGAGGGAGTTCGCCATGCGGCGGTCGGTGCGCGTTGCGGGGCTTGGCGATGACGACGTGTGGCGGCTCGGGCTGTCGGCGGTGATCGAGACGACCGACGGCGGCAAATCCTATTGGGCGCTCGCGCATCCTGCCGGCAGGCCCGATTTCCACGACGCGGTTTGCTTTGCGGCGCGGCTTGCGGCACCGACACGCGCATGAAGTTCGGTATCGATCGGCTGCTCGCCGACCCCGCCCTGCGCAAGCCGCTCGACGGCAAGCGCGTCGCGCTGCTCGCTCATCCCGCCTCGGTGACGGCGGACCTCACGCATTCGCTCGATGCGCTGGTCGCAGCAGGGGTGAACGTCACCGCGGTATTCGGGCCGCAGCACGGCGTTCGCGGCGACCTGCAGGACAATATGATGGAGTCGCCCGACTTCACCGATCCGACCTACGGGATGCCGGTGTTCAGCCTCTACGGCGAGGTGCGGCGGCCGCGCGGGCAGTGGATGGGCACGTTCGACGTCGTGCTGATCGACCTGCAGGACCTCGGCACGCGAATCTACACCTTCATCACGACGCTGCGCTACATGCTCGAAGCCGCCGCCGAGCACGGCAAGGCGGTGTGGGTGCTCGACCGGCCCAATCCCGTCGGCCGTCCCGTCGAGGGGCTGACGCTCAGGCCCGGATGGGAGAGCTTCGTCGGCGCCGGGCCGATGCCGATGCGCCACGGCCTGACGATGGGCGAGCTGGGGCATTGGTTCATCGAGACGCTGAAGCTGGATGTCGAGTATCGCGTCGTCGCGATGGAAGGCTGGGCGCCCGAAGCGGGGCCGGGCTACGGCTGGCCGCTGGGGGAACGGATCTGGATAAACCCCAGCCCGAATGCGCCCAACCTCAACATGGCGCGCGCTTACGCCGGGACGGTGATGCTGGAGGGCACCACGCTGTCCGAAGGACGCGGGACGACGCGGCCGCTCGAGCTGTTCGGCGCGCCCGACCTCGATGCGCGCGCGGTGCTGGCGGAGATGGAGCGGCTCGCGCCCGACTGGCTCGCGGGGTGCGCGCTGCGCGACATCTGGTTCCAGCCGACCTTCCACAAGCATGTCGGCGCGTTGTGCAACGGTCTCCATATTCATGCCGAGGCGCCGTTCTACGATCACGCGGCGTTTCGGCCATGGCGGCTGCAGGCGCTGGCGTTCAAGGCGGTCCGGCAGCTCTATCCCGATTATGAGCTGTGGCGCGACTTTCCCTATGAATATGAGTTCGGCAAGCTGGCGATCGACGTGATCAACGGCGGCCCAGCCTTGCGCGAATGGGTCGACGACGCCGGCGCGGCGCCGGGGGACCTCGACGCAATGGCGCGCGCCGACGAAGCCGCATGGGCGGCCGCGCGGACGCCGTATCTGATCTACTGACGCGTCAGGACTTGGCGGTCGATTTCGGCCTGCCCGCGGCCTTGCGGGTCGCCGTCTTGCGCGCGGCGGGCTTTTTCGCGGCCGCCGATTTCGATCCGGTCGAGCTTTTGGCGCTGCCGTCAGCCTTTTTCGCGGCGGCCTTGCGGACCTTGGGCGCGGCGACCGCGGCGGCGCCCGCGGCGAGCACCGCGCCGACCGCTGCGGCGGTCTTGCCGGGATTGGCCTTGACGGTCTTGACCGCGGACTTCGCCGTCTTGCTCGCGCTCTTGGCGGCGGACCGGGCGGTCTTGGCGGCGCTGTCGGCGACCTTCCTCGCGCGCGAAGGCTTTTTCTCGGGCGCGGCTTTCGCATGGGGCATGGCGGACTCCGGGATATGGGACACGGGGGCACTACTCCTGCAGACTTGTCTATCAACCGGAACGCGGGCGCAATGGTTCCGTCATACGGGCTCGCGATCTTTTCCCGCGATTCCCATATCGGCGGGATGCCGATGCCGCAGCCCGACCTTTTCGACGCACCCGCACCGGTCCTGCCGGGGCTCGCCACCGAGTCGGATATCGTCTCGCCCGACGAGGAGCGCGCGCTGATCGCGGCGATCGACGCGACCGGTCCGACGCCGTTCCGCTTCCAGGGCTGGCTCGGCAAGCGGCTGACGAGCTCGTTCGGCTGGTCCTACGATTTCGACGCGGGACGGCTCGCCGAGACCGCAGCGATCCCCGATTTCCTGCTGCCCGTCCGCGCGCGGGCGGCGGCGTTCGCCGGGCTGGACGCCGACGCGCTCGTCCACGCATTGCTCATCCGTTACGACCCCGGCGCGGGGATCGGCTGGCATCGCGACCGGCCGCAGTTCGAGCATGTCGTCGGCATCTCGCTCGGTGCGGCGGCGGTGATGCGCTTCCGCCGCCGGCGCGAAGGCGGCTTCGATCGCGCCGCGCTGCCGCTCGCGCCGCGTTCGGCCTACCACCTCGCGGGAGAGGCGCGGCACCGCTGGGAGCACAGCATCGCGCCGATCGCCGAAACGCGGTGGTCGATCACTTTCCGGAGCCTTGCCGGACAGCGCCGCGATTCGCGCTGAGCGTCAGGACATCGCCCGTCGACGGATTCAGGGCGAACGGAGAAGCGTTCACGCCTTCCGCGTCAGCTCGCGCATGGCGGCGTCGAGCCCGTCGAGCGTCAACGGATACATCCGGTCCGCCATCAGCTCGCGGATCAGCCGGACCGACTGCGAATAGCCCCACTGCGCCTCCGGCAGCGGGTTGAGCCAGACCGCGGCGGGATAGGTCGCGGTGAGGCGGCGCATCCACACCGCGCCCGCTTCCTCGTTCATATGTTCGACCGAGCCGCCGGGATGCGTGATCTCGTAGGGGCTCATCGAGGCGTCGCCGACGAACACCAGCTTGTAATCGTGCCCGAACTTGTGGAGCACGTGCCCTGTCGGCGTGCGTTCGGTGAAGCGGCGCAGATTGTCCTTCCACAGCCCCTCGTAGGGGCAGTTGTGGAAATAGAAGAATTCGAGGTTCTTGAACTCGCTGGTCGCGGCCGAGAACAGCTCCTCGCACAGCGTGACGAACGGGTCCATCGAGCCGCCGACGTCGAGGAACAGCAACAGCTTGACCGCATTGTGCCGCTCGGGCCGCATTCGGATGTCGAGCCAGCCCTGCCGCGCGGTGCCCTCGATCGTCGCGTCGAGATCGAGCTCGTCGGCGGCGCCCTCGCGTGCGAAGCGGCGCAGGCGGCGGAGCGCCAGCTTGATGTTGCGGGTGCCGAGTGCGCGCGTGCTGTCGAGGTTGCGGAAGGCGCGCCGGTCCCACACCTTGAGCGCGCGGCCGTGCCGGCTCTCGCCGCCGATGCGGACGCCCTCGGGGTTGTAGCCGGAGTTGCCGTAGGGACTGGTGCCGCCGGTGCCGATCCATTTGCTGCCGCCCTGGTGGCGCTCGTCCTGCTCGGCGAGGCGCTGCTTCAGCGTCTCCATGATCTCGTCCCACGAGCCGAGCGAACGGATCGCGGCCATTTCCTCGGGCGAGAGAAACTTGTCGGCGACCGCGCGGAGCCAGTCGGCGGGGATTTCGGCGGTTTGCGCCGCCTCGCCGGCGAGTCCCTTGAACACCTTCGCGAAGACCTGGTCGAAACGGTCGAGCAGGCCTTCGTCCTTCACATAGGTCGCGCGGGCGAGATAGTAGAAATGCTCGGGGCTGCGGTCGATCGCCTCGCGCTCGAGCGCCTCGAGCAGCACGAGGTGCTCCTTGAGGCTCGCCGGGATGCCGGCGGCGCGCAACGCGTCGAGAAAATCGAGGAACATCGCCCGCCTATTTCTCCCGCTCGAACAGCCACCACCAGGTGCCCGACAGGCCGAATACGCTGGCCCGCGCGATCTGGCGGTAGTGCCGGCCGCAATGGGTGATCCGGGCCAGGTCCGCCGAATCCGGGGTGCCGCCGAGCAGCAGGAACCGCGTGTCGGCGCAGGCGTCTTCGCGCACCTTGAGCGGATAACCGGCGTCGCGCGCGGCGAAGGTCAGCACGGGGGTCATCCGCCCGCTGTCGAGCGCGACCGTCGCCCCGGCCGGCGAACGCGCGCGCATCGCCGCGATCGCCGCCGCCGGATCGCCGCGGCGGTTGGCGATGATCCGCGCGTCGAGCGTCGCGCTGCCGGCGACGAACAGCACGATCGCGACACCGGCGGCGGCGCGCCGCCAGCCGCCGCGCGCGAGCATCGTGCCGCCGATCTCCGCGAGCAGCAGCAGCAGCCCGACCGCGGCGAGCAGATAATAGCGCGGCATCCCCGCATTGCCGATCCGAAGCAGGACGAACGCAAGCGGATAGGCGAGGATCGCGATCGCATAGAACGGCGCGCGGCGGTCGGCGCGGCGCGCGGCGAGCAGTGCGGCGGCGGCGATCGCGGCAAACGCAGCCGCCAGCGCGGGCAAGTTCCCGGCGCCGATCGTCCAGCCGAGCGCGATGCCGACCGCGCCGTCCCATTCGCGAACCGCGAACGGCTCGTACGATCCGACCGCGAACCCGCCGGGCGCGGCATGAGCGGCGAACGCCATGACCCCGAGCACGAGCGCGACGGCGCACGCGGCGCCGCCGAGCAGCGCCGGGGTCTCGCGCAACGCCGCATCGGGGCCGCGCTGCCGCCGGACGGCGAGGAAGGTCCAGCCCGCGATCGCCGCCAGCGACGCGGTCATCAGCAGTTGCGCGAGCATTCCCGTCAGCGCCGTCAGCGTCAGCCACAGCGAGGCGCGGCGGCTCCGCGTCTCCAGCCAGCGGTCGACGATCAGCAGCGCGGTCAGCGTCGCGAGCAGCATCGGCGCATAGCCGCGCGCTTCCGCGCCATAGGTCACCAGGATCGGCGAGACCGCAAAGCCGAGCGCGGCGATCAGCGCGGCGGCCGTGCCGCGGCGGCGAGCGAAGGCAGCGGCGAGCGGGATCGCCGCGGTGCCGCACGCGATCGACAGCGCGCGCTGCGCGATCGGCCAGGCGCCGGGGCCGACCAGCTGCAGCCACAGCGTGTTGAGAAAGTGATTGTTGTCGTGATTGACGCGGAAGAACACGCCGGCGGGAGTCGCCGCCTCCTTGGCGAACATCGCCGACCAGGCCTCGTCGAGCCACAGCGCGCCGCGCGCGGCGAAGAGGCGCACGGCAAGCCCGACCAGCGTCAGCGCCGCGACCGCCAGCCACAGCCGTCGGCCGTCCCGAGCAGGCCCGAGTGTTCCTCCCTCATCGAGCGACGTTGACGCGATCTCACGCTCGCAGTCGGACGGCGGCGAACTCGATTGCGTCAGGAACGGGACGATCGAGAACAGCCGGCGAGCCTGCATGGCCGACGGTATGGCAGGAGATTCCCGACATTGGTAGGGGTGCCGGCCGCGTCGCCGCGGCCCCCCGCGCTTAATGGACGAAGCGCGCCACCACGTCGCGATAGCTGCGGCTGACCTTCACCTGAGCCCCTGAGCCCAGCACCAGGAAGCATTCGCCGTTGGTGTGCGGCTTCACCTCGCGCACGAGGTCGAGGTTGACGATCGTCGAGCGGTGGACGCGCTGGAAGCGGCGCGGGTCGAGCCGCTTTTCCAGGTCCTTCATCGTCTCGCGCAGGATCAGCGTATTGTCGCCGGTGTAGATGCACATATAGTCGCCCGCGGCGTCGATCCGCTCGATCGTATCGACATCGACGCGGAAGATCTGGCCGCGATCCTTGATGTTGATGAGCTTTTCGAAGCGGTTCGAGGCAAGTTGCTCGCCGCCGTCACTGAAGTTCTCGGCGGCGTCGGGGGCGACTTCGGCGAGCACTTCCTTCAGCTTCTCGACTTCCTCGACGCCGCGCTTCTCGGCAAGGCGCTGGCGGACGCGGTCGAGCGTGTCGGCGAGCCGCGCGTCATCGACCGGCTTCATCAGATAATCGGCCGCCTGCGCCTCGAACGCGCGGATCGCGTGGTCCGAATAGGCGGTGACGAAGACGAACAGCGGCGGCTCGATCTCCATCAGACCCTGGATGACGGAGAAGCCGTCGAAGCCGGGCATCTGGATGTCGAGGAAGACGAGGTCGGGCTTGTGCGTCTTGATCGACCGGATCGCCTCGCGGCCGTTGGTGCATTTGTCGACGATTTCGACATCGTCGTAATTCTGCAGGCGGAGCTCGAGCCCCTGGATCGCCAGGGGTTCGTCATCGACAAGGATGGTGCGGATCGTCATGCGGCCTCTCGTGTCGGTTCCTCGAGTTGGAACGGGATTTCGATGTCAACACCGAACCCGCCCCCGCGGTTCGATCGGGTTTCAAATCGGTGGTCGGGCCCGAAAGCCTGCGCCAGCCTGTCCCTGATATTGGCCAGCCCGACCCCGGTTGAAAGGCTTGGCCGCATCTTGGTTCCCTGCAAACCGGGTCCGGTGTCGGACACGGCGATCTGCACCCTGTCTCCGGCGAGCCGAGCGGAAACCGCGATTTCGGCGCCGTCCTCCTTCGGGGTCACCGCATATTTGATCGCGTTTTCAACCAGCGGCTGGAGCAGGAGCGACGGCAGCCGCGCCTTTGCGACGCGCGGATCGATGTCGAATTGCGGGCGCAGACGGTCCTCGAAGCGCATCTTCTCGATCTCGAGATAGAGTTTCAGCGTCTCGATCTCCTGTGCCAGCGTGACGTTGGCGGTCGGCTCGTTGGCCAGCGTGTAGCGCAGGAACGAGGACAGCCGGCTCAGCATCGCGTTGGCGCGCTCGGTCTGCTTCAGCAGCACCAGCGTCGAGATCGAGTTCAAGGTGTTGAACAGGAAATGCGGGTTGAGCTGGTAGCGCAGCATCGCGAGCTGCGCCGACGACGCCTGCGTCTCGAGCCGCTGGAGCTGATCGATCTGGTCCTCGACGATGAGGTAATAATTGATCCCGTAATAGAGCGCCGACCAGCCCGCGAGCACGATGAACGCGACATAGATCGATCCGAACACGAGATGCAGCGGCCCGCCCGGCGTCGGGTTGACCAGCGACCAGGCGAAGGCGTCGAGCACCGCGAAGAGGAAGGTCGCGGCGGCGAGCGTGGCGATCGACAGCAGGATCCCCGTCACCTGCGGCAGCCGGCGGCGGTAGAGGCCATAGAGCGTCGAGAGCAGCAGCGTGATGCAATAACCGAGGATCGATTCGATCACGACCGCGATGACGCTCTTGAGCGACAGGTTCGAAATCGAGGAGACGCTGCGCAGCAGGAGATAGCCGGTCCAGCCGGCGGCCTGCAGCATCCAGAAGGCGCGATTCTTGTCCTCGAAGAACGGGCGCGCGAAAATGCCCGGCCGGATCGCCGGGGCGGGCTGCTGGGCGGAATCGAGGCGAAGCGGCCGCATGGCTGCTCCATCATATAGCGACTGGGCGATGGGCGGGAAGGGCGGACGTGCCGCTTGCCAGCACGCCGGAGCGGTGGCAGGGCGCGCACCATGCACGCGCTGCGGTCCCTGACGGTCGTCCAGCGCCGGCTGCTGCTGGCACTGTTCGCGTGTGCGCTGGTGCTGAGAATCGCCATTCCTTCGGGCTGGATGCCAGTGGCCGACGCCGGCGGCTGGCGGCTCACCGTGTGCGACGGCATGGGTCCGGCGGCGGCGATGGCGGCGATGCCGGGCATGGCGCATCACCAGCACGCGCCGCCTCCGCACGATCAGGGAGATCATCCCTGCACCTTCGCCGGCCTGGCGCTTGCCGTCGCCTTGCCCGATTTGGTCCCTGTGCCCGTCGTGCCGGCGCCGCTCGCGATGGCGCCGCCAGCCGTCGCAGGGCTGGTCGCCATCGGCCGCGGGCTTGCCGCGCCGCCGCCTCCCGCCACCGGACCGCCCGCCTTCGCCTGATTCAGCCGGCGTGCCTTCGGGCGCGCCCCGCGTTCGTTCGGGCAAGGATCGTTATTCATGCACAGTTTCGCACGCGCGCCGCTCGGCGCGCTCTCCTGCCTGCCGGGGCTCGTTGCGGCGCCCGCGCTCGGCGCGCCGCCGCAATCGGCCGACGGGGACATCCTCGTCGTCGGCCAGCGCAGCGCGCCGATCTCGATCGAGCCGCGCGGGCTTTCGGTCAGCCTCGGCGCCGACCAGTTCGCCGGCGTCAATGCCGCCAATGCCGAGGATTTGATCAAATACGCGCCCGACTTCTTCGTGCGCAGCCGCTACATCGGCGACGCCAACGGCGTGCCCGGATTCCGCGGCACGCACTCGACGCAATCGGCACGCAGCCTGGTGATGGTCGATGGGTTCGTCATCTCCAACTTCCTCGGCAATTCGTACAGCTACCCGCCCGCCTGGGGGATCGTCGGCCCGAACGAGATCGCGCAGGTCGACATCGTCTATGGCCCCTATTCGGCGCGCTATCCCGGCAATTCGATGGGCGGGATCGTCAACATCACGACGCGTGGGCCGGTGAAGAACGAGGCGTTCGGGACGGTGCAAGGCTTCGTCCAGCCGTATCGCCAATACGGCACGCGGCAGGATTTCCTCGGCTATTCGGTCGAGACCGGCTTCGCGCTCAAGGCGGCCGACAGCCCATGGGGCTTGCGCGTGTCGGTGCGGCGGCTGAGAAACGATAGCCAGCCGATGCAATTCCATCAGTTCGGCTATTCGGCCGCGCTCTACGACCGGCCCGATGCCGGCACGCCCGTCACCGGCGCCTTTGCCGATCCGCGGCTGATCCCGGCGGGCGGCGCGGGCGGCGCGGTCATGCCGGTGATCGGCGACTTCTCCTCGATCGCCACCCGGCAGGACCAGGCGCGCGCGCAGCTGCGCTATGACGGCGGCGGCGTCCGTGCCGAGGCGCTGCTCGCGTATTGGCGGACCCGCGACGAAACGCTCCACCCGAAAACCTATCTCCGCGACGCCGCGGGAGAGCCGTTCTATGGAGACGCGACGGGCGTGGCGAGCTTCGACGGCCACAGCTACGGGCTGGACCCGGCGTCGGTGTTCAGGCTCGGCATCGCCCACAAGGACGAATGGCTGGCCGGGCTGCGGCTCGAGGCGCCTGTCGCCGGGTTCGACGTGCGCGCCAACCTTTCGACGCTGCGTGTCGCCCGACAGGACAGCCGCGTCTCGGACGGCTATCGGGCCGGCGTCACCGACGGCCTGGGGCAGCTGACCCGGCAGGGACCGACCGGCTGGTATACGGGCGACCTCGGCGTCACGCGCACGACTGGCGCGCACGCGATCACCTTCGGGCTCAACTCCAATCTTTATCGAACCGACCAGAGCGTTTTCGGCACTACCGACTGGCGCGCCGCAAGTGGGCGCTCGCTGGAAACGCGCACTTTCGGAAGGACCAGCACGATTGGCTTCTATGCCGAGGATGCGATCAGTCTGGGCGAGGCGACGCTGCTGACGCTCGGCGCGCGCGAGGAGTGGTGGCGCGCCTATTCCGGCGGACTGACGGCGCGCGTGGCGAGCGGGCTCGCGACGCAGCGCTATTCGAACCGGACGGCGAGCGCGTTCAGCCCCAAGCTGGCGCTGCGCCACCGCTTCGCCGGCGACTGGACCGCGGAATTGAGCCTGGCCGAGGCGACTCGCTTTCCGACCGTCGGCGAGCTGTTTCAGGGTTCGCTCAACGGCGACGGCAGCTTCGACCAGGACAGTTTCGATCCGGACCTCAGGCCGGAAAAGAGCAAGGACGCCAATCTGCTCGTCCGCCACGGTTTCGGCCCGGTCGCGGTGACGGCGAGCGTCTTTTATCAGCGCATCCGCGACGCGATCTTCAACTTCGTCGGGTTCGACCGCAACGGCGTCGCGACCTCGGGCTTCAAGACGATCGACGCGACCCGCCAATATGGCGCCGAGCTGATCGCCGAAGCGCGCGATTGGCCGGTGCGCGGGATCGACCTCGACGCCAACGCCGCCTGGATCGACGCGATCACCGCCGAGAACCGCGCCGATCCGGCCTCCGAGGGCGTCCAGTTCCCGCGCATTCCGCGCTGGCGGCTCGCCGGCAATCTGCGCTGGCGGGTGGCGCCGAAGGTGCAGGCGGCGGTCGGGGTGCGCTATGCCAGCCGGCCCAATACCGATCTCGACGGAGTGCAGCGCGGCGATGCCTATGGCTACACCTCGGAGCTGTTCGCGCTCGATCTCAAGGGGAATATCGATCTTTCTGAAAAGCTGCGCCTTTCGGTCGGCGTCAACAACCTGACCAACGACCGCGCCTGGGTCTTCCATCCCTATCCGCAGCGGACCTTCTTCGTCGAAACGGGAGTGCGGCTATGAGCGTCCATGCGCCCGGAACGCGCTGGTACAATGCGGTATGGCGCTGGCATTTCTACGCCGGACTGCTGTGCGTGCCCTTGGTGCTGTGGCTGGCGGTTACGGGGACGATCTACACCTGGCGGCCGCAGATCGAGGCGTGGCTCGAACGTCCGTACGAACATCTCGCGCCGCACGGCCCGCGCGTTTCGCCCGATGCGATCGTCGCCGCCGCGTTGGCCGCGGTGCCGGGGGCGCGGCTGCACAAATACCAGCTGCCGGCGGCGCCCGACGATGCCGTCCAGGTGCTGGTCGGCCGCCACGGCGCCGAGACGCGCGTGTGGCTCGACCCGACGACCGCGCGCGTGCTCAAGGCCGAGGCCGAGGAGCAGCGGCCGATGCGGGTGGTGTTCCACCTCCATGGCGAGTTGCTCGCCGGGCCGGCGGGAAGCGTGCTGGTCGAGACTGCGGCGTGCTGGGCGATCGTCATGCTGCTGACCGGGCTTTATCTGTGGTGGCCGCGCGGGCGGCGCGGGCTGGCCGGCGTGCTCTATCCGCGGCTCGGCGGCGGCAAGCGGCTGTTCTGGCGCGATATCCATGCGGTCGCCGGAATCTGGGTATCGTTCGCTGCGCTGTTCCTGATCGTCACCGGCCTGCCCTGGGCGCAGGCCTGGGGCAGCTATCTGGGCGAAATCCGGCAGGTGACGGGTACCACCGACGGCCCGGTCGACTGGACGATCGGCGGCCGCAGCCCCGCGCCCGCCGCCGATCCGATGCTCGGCGATCATGCCGAGCATCGCGGGATGACGATGGCGCATGTCGCGCCCCGGCCCGGCGAACTGGCGCGCGTGATCGCAGCGGTGCGCCCGCTCGGCATCGCGGCGCCGGTGATGATCGCGCCGCCGCTCGCTGGCAAGACCGCCTGGACCGCGACTTCCGATGCCGCCGATCGCCCGCAGCGCAGCGAGGCGGTGATCGACGGCGCGACCGGCGCGGTGCTCGCGCGCAAGACCTTCGCCGAGCGGCACTGGATCGACCGCGCGATCGGCACCGGCGTCGCGATTCACGAAGGCGCGTTCTTCGGCCTCGCCAACCAGATCGCCGGGACGCTGACCGCGCTGCTGCTCGCGATCCTGTCGGTGTCGGGCACGGTGCTGTGGTGGCGGCGGCGGCCGACCGGCCTGCTCGGCGCGCCCCTCCCGCTCAGCCGCCCGCGCTTCGGCTGGGGACTGATCGCGGCAATCGTCGCGCTCGGGCTCTACCTGCCGATGTTCGGGGCGACGCTGATCGCGGTGCTGCTGGTCGAGCGCGCGGTGCTCGGCCGCCTCCCCGGCGCGCGGCGCTGGCTGGGTCTGAAGGCGACCGCCTGAACGGCAAAACGCCGCCCCCGGTTTCCCGGGGACGGCGCTTTGTCCTGCTCGGTCGAGCGGATCAGAAGGCGACGTTGAGCGTCGCCGAGAAGGTCCGCGGCGGGCCGATATAGATGAACGGCGCCGAGCTGGTCGACAGCGTGCCGCCGAAGCCGCCCGGATACATCTCGTCGAACAGGTTGGTCACGTTGAACTGGACGTAGGTCTTGTCGTTGAGACCGGCCCAGGCGAGGTTCACGCGCGCGTCCAGATCGACCACGGTGTATTCCGGCGTCGCCGCCGGATAGACCTGATTTCCGCCGATCGTGATCGGCACGTTGAGATCGTTCACATAGGTCTTGCCAGTATGCTTGGCCTGCACGCCGATCTCGACCGGGTCGAGGTTCAACTGCACGCGGCCGCCGACGGTATAGACCGGCGCGCCCGATTCCCGCTTGCCCTTGGTCGGCGCATAGATCGGCGTTCCGTCGGGTTGCTGCCCGGTCTGCACATCGTCCATGATTTCGGACTTCAGATACGACGCATAGGCATAGAGCGACAGGATCGGCATCGGCTGATAGGCGATGCTGCCGTCGATGCCGTACTTATGCACGGTGCCGAGGTTGCGGTACGTGGTCGTGTCGGTGATCGGATCGTAGGACGAGGCGAGGCGGTTGTTGAAGATCGTCAGCCACGGTCCGACTTGCATCTGGATCTTGCTGGTCGTGTAGCGCAGGCCCGCATCGAAATTGTCCGTCGTCTCCGGCACCGGATTCACGAACTGGTTCGTCCCGGCATAAAACAGCGCCTGATACAGGTTGTCGGTGCCCGGAACCTGGATGCCCTTCGAATAGCTCGCATAGGCGTGGAACGCGCCGCCGAAATCGTAGGTCACGTTCGCTGCCGGCAGGAACTTGTTGTAGGTCAGCGACTTGTCCACCGGTGCGGTCGAGCCGGGGTGCGACGCCTGGTAGGCGGCGAAGTCGGCATCGTCGCCCGCGACGCAATCGACGAAGCCGCGGTTCGAGCTGGTGAAGCAATATTGGTGAAGGTTGCGCTTCATCATGACGTAGCTGCCGCCGACATCGACACGCAGATTGTCGAAGAACGTGCCGCGATATTCGACCCCCACCTTGTCGAGGATGGCGAACGACTTGCGGTCACGCTTGTTGACGACGGCGCCGTTCACCGCAGTGATCGGCTCGTTGATCGGGAACGGGTCCTTGGCCTGGCCGTTCGCGAGCAGGTAGCCGACCTGCCCGCTCTGGCGATGCCGCCCGTAATCGTGCGCATAGGCGATGCGGATCGCCTGGGTATCGGTGATGTTCCACAGCAGCGAGCTGGTCAACGTGTAGCGATGCGTGACCGTCTGGCTGGGGTGGTACACCTCGACCGTGTCGAGCGTGTCGCCGTCGCCGTTGAGGTCGCGACCGAAATAATATCCGTTGTTGATATAGCCGTACAGATTGGTGTCGCCGATGCCGTCACCGTCCGTATCGGCGCTGAACGCGCCTTCCTTGGCCGGGCCGGCGCTGAGTCCGCCATTCGCCTTGACGTACTGGAAGGTCGGATCGACCGTCAGGATCAGATTATCGGCGAGGTGGAAGCTCGACGTCAGGCGCAGACTGCCCGTGTTCGACGGGTTCATGCTTTCCAGATAGCTGGTGCCGCACGAATTGGGCTTGTCCGGCACCCCCGCCTCCGGCGTGTCGAGCTGGCAGCGCGGCACGATCGTCGTGCGATCGTGTTTGCTCGTCGGGAAATCGTCGAGGAAGATGTCGTTGGTATTGTTGTTGCGATTGACGTTGTAATTGCCCGCGATCGCGACGAAGTCGCCGTTGCTGCCGATCGGCTGATAGACCTTGAAGTTGTAGGCGCCCTTGCGGATCTTGCCGCGGTTGGCGAACACCACGTCGTTTTCGGCATGGCTCGCCGAGAACCAGGCCTTGGTGCCCCACGGCGTGAACACGCCGGTGTTGAACAGGCCGAACACGCGGAAGAAGTTGAGGTCGCCGACCGAGCCGAGCAGCCGCGCGCCGATCTCGTCGGTCGGAGTAATCGTCGTGTAGTTGACGGTCGAGCCCGAGGCCGAGGCCGAGGGACTGTCGATATCGACCGAGCCGAGCGAGACGTTGACCTGGTCGATCAGCTCGGGATCGATCTGCTGGTTGGAATAGATCGCGTAGTTACCGGTGTCGTTGATCGGCGTGCCGTCGATCGTCTGCAGGATGCGGCTCGAATCGAAGCCGCGGATCGTCAGG
The DNA here is from genome assembly GCA_035776635.1 of Sphingomonas sp. Lineage (GTDB taxonomy): Bacteria > Pseudomonadota > Alphaproteobacteria > Sphingomonadales > Sphingomonadaceae > Sphingomonas. The sequence goes on from DASTWI010000014.1 coordinate 40,140, forward strand.
TTGCCGCCCGACGAGCCATAGGGATCGTTGTTGGTGAAGCTGACGCCCGGCAGCTGGTTGATCATCTCGTCGACCGACTGGCCCGAGACCTGGTGGCTGAGGAACTTGTTGGTCAGCTCGACCTTGGTCTTGCCGCTGTCCGGGATCTTGGTGCCGCCGACTTCCTGGACCCGCGTGCCGGTGACGACGATGTCGCCCTTCTCGAACTCGATCGACCCGGTCGACTGCGCGTATGCCGCGCCCGGGATCATCAGCGCGGCAAAGGCCACGCCGGCATAAAGCTTCCTGTTCATGTGTGTTTTCCCCTGAGGAACAAATGGTGCGTTCTCGTGCGGCCGCTCCGGCCCCGCACCGCAGCCCGCCTGTGTCCCTCAAATATTTCCTTCGCGTGACAGTCAATGCGGCTCGAGCCGGCTGTCCCCAAGGAGTCGTTTTGCGTTGCAAAAAAGCATCACCGCGCGGCGGCGACGATCGCGTTCCATTCGGCTTCGTCGATCACCCTGACTCCAAGCTCGGCGGCCTTTTTCAGCTTGGACCCGGCGCCGGGGCCGGCGATCACCAGGTCGGTCTTTGCCGACACCGAACCGGCGACGCGCGCGCCGAGCGCCTCGGCCTGCGCCTTGGCCTCGTCGCGCGACAGCGTCTCCAGCGTGCCGGTGAAGACCAGCGTCTGCCCGCTGACCTGCGACTCGCGGACGTTGGAGACGTAAGGCGCGGGGCGAACTTCGCTCAGCAGGTCGTTCCACGCTTCGCGGTTGTGCGGCTCGGCAAAGAAATCGACCAGCGCCTCAGCGACGACGGGGCCGATCCCCTCGACATGGGTGAGCTCCGCCAGCGAGTCGGGATCGGCGGCGGCGCGGGTCGCGACGTCGGCGACCGCCTCGACCGTGCCGAACGCCTTGACGAGGTCGCGCGCAGTGACGGCGCCGACGTGCCGGATGCCGAGCCCGAACAGGAAACGCGCCGGGTCGGGCTCGCGCCGATCCTCGATCGCCTTCAGCAGGTTGTCGACCGAGGTTTCGGCCCAGCGCTCGCGCCCGATCAGCGCGTCGCGCTGGCCGTGCAGGCGGAAGATGTCGGCGGGGCTGTGGAGCAGGCCGTCGCGGAAGAAGCTCTCGACCGAGGTCGCGCCGAGCCCTTCGATGTCGAGCGCGCCGCGGCTGGCGAAGTGGCGCAGCCGCTCGACGCGCTGCGCCGGGCAGATCAGGCCGCCGGTGCAACGGATATCGACCTCGCCCTCTTCGCGCACCGCGTCGGAGCGGCATTCGGGGCAGGTGTCGGGGAAGCGCCATTCGGGGCGCTCTGCATCGCGCGTCAGGTTCTCGACGATCTGCGGGATGACGTCGCCGGCGCGCTGGACGACGACGCGGTCGCCGGGGCGCACGCCCAACCGCGCGATCTCGTCGGCATTGTGCAGCGTCGCGTTGGTGACGACGACGCCGCCGACGGTGACGGGCTCGAGCCGCGCGACGGGGGTGAGCTTGCCGGTGCGCCCGACCTGGATGTCGATCCGCTCGAGCGTGGTCTGCGCGCGCTCGGCGGGGAATTTGTGCGCGAGCGCCCAGCGCGGCGCCTTGGCGACGGCGCCGAGCCGCGCCTGCCAGTCGAGCCGATCGACCTTGTAGACGACGCCGTCGATATCGAACGGGAGGTCGGCGCGCTGCGTTTCGATGCCGCGATAGACCGCAAGCGCCGCCTCGACGCTCTCGACGCGCTGGAAGGCGTCGGCGACCGGGAAGCCCCAGCGGCGGATCGCGCCGATCACTTGCGCCTGCGTGTCCCCGGGGAGCGCGCTCGCCTCGCCCCAGCCGTGCGCGAGGAAGCAGAGCGGCCGCGCGGCGGTGACGGCAGCGTCCTTCTGGCGAAGCGAGCCGGCGGCGGCGTTGCGCGGGTTGGCGAACTGCCGCGCCTTCGCCGGGTCCTCCGCCTCGGCGAGCAATCGCGCGTTCAAGGCCGCGAACGCCGCCTTCTGCATGTAAACCTCGCCGCGCACCTCGAACACGTCGGGCGCGTCGGGGGGGAGCGTTTCGGGAATGTCGCCGATCGTGCGGACGTTGGCGGTGACGACCTCGCCGACCGTGCCGTCGCCGCGAGTCAGTGCGAGCACAAGCCGTCGGTCCTCATAGCGCAGCGAGCACGACAGGCCGTCGATCTTGGGCTCGGCGGTGAGCGCGACCGGCTCGTCGTCACCGAGCCTCAGGAAGCGGCGGATGCGGGCGACGAACTCGGCCACCTCTTCGTCCGAAAAGGCGTTCTCCAGGCTCATCATCGGCCGCGCGTGCGCCACCTTGGCGAGGTGTCCGGCGGGGGCGGCGCCGACCAGCCGGCTCGGCGAATCGGCGCGGACGAGGTGAGGGAACGCCGCTTCGAGCGCGGCGTTCTCGCGGACCAGCGCGTCGTAATCGGCGTCCGAAATCTCCGGTGCGTCGTCGGTGTGATAAAGCCGGTTATGCCGCGCGATCTCGGCGGAGAGGAAGGCAAGCCGCCCGGCGGCGGCTTCGTCGGTGGCGGGAAGGGCGGTCATAACGCCAGCGCTACGGCAGAGCAGGGCAGGGCGGCAAGCCTGTCGTATCAATCCAAAGCCCCTCCCTTTCAAGGGAGGGGCTGTTTGGGGTTACGCCGCCTCCAGCAGCCGCTCGGCCTGAGCGCGGGCTTCGTCGGTGACGGTGGCGCCGGAGAGCATCCGGGCGATCTCCTCGCGCCGCGCGGCCTCGTCGAGCGCGACGACGCCGGTGCGAGTCACCACGCCGTCATGGGCTTTGGCGATCAGCAGGTGCTGGCGTCCGCGCGCCGCGACCTGGGGGCTGTGCGTCACCACCAGCACTTGCGCGCTCGCGGCGAGACGGGCGAGGCGTTCGCCGATCGCGCTGGCGACTGCGCCGCCGACGCCGCGGTCGATCTCGTCGAAGATCATCGTCGCCGCGCCGCCCTCGGCCGCCAGCGCGACCTTCAGGGCGAGGATGAAGCGCGACAATTCGCCGCCGCTGGCGATCCGCGCCAGCGGACCGAACGGCGCGCCGGGGTTGGTGGCGATCTCGAACGCGACGCGGTCCTGCCCGGCCGCCGACCATTGGCTCTCGGGCAGCGGCTCGATCACCGTGCGGAACCGCGCCGCATCGAGCTTGAGCGGCGCGAGCTCGCCCGCCACCGCCGCGTCGAGCCGCCCCGCCGCCTCGGCGCGGGTCCGGCTCAGCGCCCCGGCGGCGGCGACATAGGCCTGGCGCGCCGCCCTTGCGCACACGGCGAGCCCGGCGATGCCCTCCGCCCCGCTCGCGATCCGTTCCAGCCGCGCCGCCAGCTCCTCCGCCAGCACCGGCAGGTCGTCGGGCTGGACGCGGTGCTTGCGCGCGAGCGCGCGCAGCTCGAACAGCCGCGCTTCGTCCGCCTCCAGCCGAGCGGGATCGAAGGCGAGCGCGTCGGCCGCGTCGTCGATCCTCTCCTGCGCCTGCGCGCCCTCGATGATCGCGCGGTCGATCGCCGACAGGGCGTCCGCCAGCGCCGGGTGATCGCCCGCCACGCGCTCGAGGATTCGCGCCGCCTGCCTTAGCCGCGCGAGTCCGCCCTCCGATCCGTCGAGCAGGTCGGCGATCGCTTGCAGCTCGCCGGCAATCTTCTCGCCGCGCTGCATCGTCGCGCGCCGGTCGGCGAGCTCGGCTTCCTCGCCGAGCTCGGGCGCCAGCGCATTCAGCTCGGCGACCGCGTGCTCCAGCCACTCGCGGTCGCGGTCGGCGTCGGCCTGTTCGGCCTCGGCGTCGGCAAGCGCCGCCTCGGCATCGCGCCAGCCGCGCCATGCGGCGGCGACCGCCTCCGGATCGGCGCCGGCGAAGGCATCGAGCAGCGCGCGATGCCCTCGCGCATCGAGCAGCCCGCGGTCGTCGTGCTGCCCGTGGATCTCGACCAGCGCCGCACCCAGCTCGCGCAGCAATCCCGCCGAAGCGGGTTGGTCGTTGACGAAGCCGCGGCTGCCGCCGTCGGCCTTGACGATGCGGCGGATCACCAGCGGCTCGCCCGGCTCGACGGCGATCCCGCTGTCGGCGAGCAGCGCGAGCGCCGGGTTGTCGGCGGGCGGGTCGAAGCTCGCGGTCACCACCGCTTGCGCCGCGCCGCTGCGCACCAGCGCGCTGTCGCCGCGCGCGCCGAGCGCCAGCCCCAGCGCGTCGAGCAGGATCGACTTGCCCGCCCCGGTCTCGCCGGTCAGCACGCCAAGCCCGGCGTGAAAGTCGAGATCGAGCGCCTCGATCAGGACGACGTCGCGGATGGAAAGCGCGGTCAGCATCGTGCCCGCTTGTCTATTCGGAAAGCCTGTCGGAGGGAAATGGCCGGTGCCGAGCCGGATTCAGCCAAGCCGAATCCACCTAATTCCCCGACGCCCCGCCCGCCGTTCCCGCGGCGGTGGCCGGATCGACTGGCCGGCTGGCCTTCGATTCCTGCTTGAGCACCGCGCCGCCCGCAGTGCCGGTCTGGCCCATGTTTCCCTGCGTGCCCGCCTCGCCGCGCGTGACGATCTCGGCGCCCGACGTCGCGGTTTTCGCCTTTTCGATGCCTTGCTTCGCCGGATGTTCGCGAATCAGCTTGTAGGCGCGCTGATACCACCAGGTGCCCGGATAATTGGTGCCGAGCACCGCCGCGGCCTGCTTCGCCTGGTCGGGCACGCCGAGCGCGAGATAGGTCTCGGTGAGCCGCATCAGCGCCTCGGGGACGTGCGTCGTCGTCTGATAATTCTCGATCACGTTGCGGAAGCGCAGCGTCGCCGCCAGCCACTGTCCGCGCGTCTCGTAGAAACGGCCGATTTCCATCTCCTTGCCCGCCAGGTGATCGCGGACGAGGTCGACCTTCAGCCGCGCATCCTGCGCGTAGCGCGAATCGGGATAGCGGCGGATCAGCTCGTTCAACGCGTCGAGCGCCTGTTGCGTGATCTTCTGGTCGCGAGTCACATCGGCGATCTGCTGATAGTAATCGATCGCGATCAGGTAATAGGCATAAGCGGCGTCGCGATTGCCCGGATGGACGGCGATGAACCGCTGCGCCGCCTGGATCGATTTGGTGTAGTCGCGATCGAGATAATAGCTGAACGCGCTCATCAGCTGCGCGCGCCGCGCCCAGATCGAATAGGGGTGCTGCCGCTCGACCTCTTCGAACAGCGCGCCGGCCAGCTTGTAATTGCCGTCGTCGAGCCGCTGCTCGGCGGCGGTGTAGAGCGTGCCGACGTCCCGCGCGACATAGGGCAGGTCGCCCTTCGAACGATTGCGCGCGCATGCCGAGACAGCGAGCGAGCACGCGGCGATCAGCGCAAGCGTGAGCGGGCGGGACGTGAAATGACGCATGGGCGAGGTCTTTAGCCGAGGGGGAGCAAAGCGAACAATCCCCATTCGTCGATGACCGCCAACTGAACGGCGGGATCGGCTGGCGCGGCCGCGGCGTTGTCGCTAGAGGACCCCCCGACACGTCCGGGCTCCCCCCTCCGTTCGGGCTGAGCCTGTCGAAGCCCGATGCCGCCAGCCGGGGCCCTTCGACAGGCTCAGGGCGAACGGGGAAAAGGGCGGCCCACAGCAGATCGAGGACTCGCCATGACCGCCACCCTGCTCGCCACCCGCCGCGTCGAAAAGCCGTGGGGCCGCCACGATTTGTGGCCGGGATTCGCCGCTCCCGCTCCCGACGGCGCGCCGATCGGCGAGATCTGGTTCCAGACGCCGGGCGAGGGCAATCCCGAACTGCTGGTCAAATATCTGTTCACCAGCGAGCACCTCTCGGTCCAAGTCCATCCCACCGACGCAGAAGCGCGCAGGGCCGGCTACCCGCGCGGCAAGGACGAAGCGTGGCTGATCCTCGCCGCGGAGCCGGGCGCGACGATCGCGCTCGGCACCAAGCGGCCGATGAGCAAGGATGAATTGCGCGCCGCCTCGCTCGACGGGTCGATCGAGCACCTGCTCGACTGGAAGCCGGTCAAGGCGGGCGACTTCATCTATTCGCCGGCGGGCACGGTCCACGCGATTGGCGGCGGGCTGACGGTGATCGAGATCCAGCAGAACGTCGATCTGACCTATCGCCTCTACGACTACGGCAGCGATCGCGAGCTGCACCTCGACGCGGGTGTCGCGGTGTCCGACCCGAAACCGTTCGAGCCGCTGCCCGCGCCGGCTCCCTCCGGCGACCCCGACCGTACGATCCTTGCCGAAGGGCCCAAGTTCGTCGTCGAACGCTGGCCCGCCGGCACGCGCGCCATCGCGCTTCCCGAAGGCACCCCCGGCTGGCTGGTCCCGGTGCGTGGGCAAGGCGTCGTCGACGGCGTTGCCTGGCGCGAGGGCGAATGCGTGCTGGTGACGGGCGAAGCCGAACTCCACGCCGGCGAAGGCAGCGACCTGTTGTTCGCCTATCCCGGCGACAAGCGGCTCTAGCCAGGTCGATGCCGGCTCGCGGCCCGCATTCGGTGGACGGCGACCTGTCCGCGTTGCGCGGTTGAAAGGACAAGTCGCCGTCCGACGCGCTATTTCAGCGGCAGAAACAGCTCGACGACCACTTCGTGTACCGGAACGTCCGGGAAGAACGAAAGATGGCGTTGGCAATAGATCGGAAAGTCACGCGCTTCCTCGCCGCTGGCGGGAAGCCATTCTCGATAAAGATACAGCGCGGCGGGCTCCAGGTTGTGCGTGTCATGGGCCACGCGCAACACGGCGCAGCGTCCGCCGGGGATCACCCCGGCCTTCATCTGCTGATCGTTCGGCGCGATCGGCTGATCGGTCCCGACACACAGGTCCATGCTGTAATCGGCCGGATTCGCCGGCGTCCTTTCGGAACGGAAGATGTTGAAGGTCGGGTTCGTCGCGGGCGACAGGCCGGCATTCTTGCGCCAGGCGATGAACCGTTCGATGGTGTCGCCGAGCGTCGCCCGATCGCCCCGATGCTCCAGGACCGCCACCGGCGTGGTGGGCACGTCGCGGATCATCACGTCATCGTGGGTATAGGTAATCTGCATGAGCTTGCTCCTCGCGTTGTCGAGCGGCCCGAAGGCGGCAAGCCACGGCACCCAATCGGGCGACTTCCGGAACGACGAAGGCGATTGTCCGAACCTCTGCCGAAAGGCGCGGGCGAAGGCATCCGGCGCATCGTAACCGGCATCCATCGCGATTTCCGTGACGCTCTGGGCGTCCTTCAGGGCAAGCCGGTGCGAAGCGCGCTTCAAACGGGCAAGCTGGACATAGCGATGTAACGACAATCCGAAGGTTGCCGTAAACTGCCGGTGGAAATGGAATTTCGAGAAGGCGGCGATCCGGCTCACCGTATCCAGGTCCAGATCACCGTCGAGATGCCGGTCGATATGGTCCAGCACTCGCTGCATCCGGGCATTGTAGTTCCGAAGCGCCGCCTTCATCGTCCCTTCCTCCGTGGCGGGATCAGCTAGCCGGTTGAGGTCATCGCGTGCTCGACCGATCTTGCGGTTTGGCAGGAGGCGGGGCTCGATTTCAGGGCTCCTTCCTCCTTTTCTGATCGAGGACTGCCTGTTGCCATCGGCTTGGCGCCTTGTCGGGGCGGTGAATGCAGCCCGGCCAGCAGCATGGCCGCTTCTTTCCCTCCAGCAGTTCCTCGCAAGTTCGCCGGATTCGCCGTTCGCGCGTCGCTGCCTGCTTTGCGTCATCGACCCAGCAGATGAACTCGTTTCGCCCGAGCGGCGTCAGATTTTCCCATAGCGCAAGGATTTCGGGATTCGATCGGAGTGCTGCCTTCAGGTCGTCAGCTGCCTCGTGAACGGTGCCATGGGGAAAAGTCTTTGCCACGAGGCCTCCAAGCAATGCGACCCGATAGCCGAATGCGTCGGGATCGACCGATTATGGGGCGCAAGCAGACACTCTGCCAGACACTCCCGGCCACCTTCGCTCAGTCGCCGTTGCCCCGCCGTCTCGCCTCGGGATAGCTGCCCAGCAGCCGCACCCATTTCGAATGGAACGCCAGCTCGTCCAGCGCGCGATCGACCGCCGGGTCACCGGGACGGCCGGCGATGTCGGCGTAGAATTCCGTCGCCGCGAAGCTGCCGCCGCGCTGATAGCTTTCCAGCTTGGTCATGTTGACGCCGTTGGTCGCGAACCCGCCCATCGCCTTGTAGAGCGCGGCGGGCACGTTCTTGACCTCGAAGATCAGCGTCGTGACGAACGGCCCGTCGCCGTCCAGCGCCGCCGCCTCGCGCGCCAGCACGACGAAGCGAGTCGTGTTGTGCTCGGCATCGGCGATGTCCTCGGCAAGGCGAGTGAGGCGGTAGATTTCCGCTGCTCCCGGCGGGGCGAGCGCGGCGACCGCCGGATCGGCCAGCTCCGCGACGCGCGCGGCGGCGCCGGCGGTGTCGGGATAGGACACCGGGTGGATGGACTTCGCCTTCAGCCAATGGCGGCACTGGCCGAGCGCCTGCGGATGGCTCATCGCATCGCGCACCGCGTCGAGCCCGCCCAGTCCCATCAGCGCATAGCGGATCGGCAGGAAATGCTCGCCGACGATCAGCAGCCCCGATTCGGGGAGCAGGAAATGAATGTCGGCGACGCGGCCGTGCAGCGAATTCTCGATGGGGATGATCGCGCGCGCCGCGGTCCCGTCCTGCACCGCCTCGATCGCGTCGGCGAACGAAAAGCACGGCAGCGGCAGGCAGCCGGGCAGCGCCTCCTCCGCGGCGATGTGCGAATTGGCGCCTGGCGCGCCCTGAAAGGCGACCGCGCGCTCCGGATGGGCGGCGGCTTCGGCGATCATGCGCGCGACGATCGGGCGCGCGGGCGCGGGATAGTTTTCCATAGGCGAGGGCGCGCGTAGCGGTGTCGCGCCGCCCCCGCAAGCGCGGCTTGCGATGGCGGCGAGGCGACTCTAAAGAAAGGCACCTTCCCATGGGCGGCCGGCTTCGGGGGCCCGTCTTCTCAAGGACGTGACGACGACATGGACAACAGAACGAATACGATTGCGGGGTGGATTCTGGCGGGCTTCGCTGCGGCCCTGGGACTGTCGATCGTCAGCGGCAAGTTGCTGCATTCCGAAGGGCCGGAAAAGCCCGGCTATCCGATTCAGGGCGTCGAGGAAGCCGGCGGCGATACCGGCGCAGCGGCGGTCGAGCCGATCGCCAACCGCCTCGCCAAGGCCGATCCGGCCAAGGGCGCCGAGGTATTCAAGAAATGCCAGACCTGCCACACGATCAATCAGGGCGGCGCCAACGGGCAGGGGCCGAACCTCTATGCGACGGTCGGCGAGCCGATCGCGCAAGGCAAGAACGGCTTCGACTTCTCGAGCGCGCTGAAATCGGTCGGCGGAACCTGGACGTTCGAGGCGCTCGACAAATGGCTGACCTCCCCACGCAAGTTCGCCAATGGCACCAAGATGACCTTTGCCGGGCTGTCAGACCCGCAGGACCGCGCCGACGTTATCGCCTATCTCAATTCGCAAGGCTCGAACCTGCCGTTGCCGGCGCCCCAGGCGGCGCCTGCCGCAGCCGCCGGCGCTGCCCCCGCCAACGCCGCCGAACCGGCGAGCGAGAATGCGGCGGAGGCCAATGTCACCTCCTCGACCAACGTGCTCGATCAGGCCAAGCCCGCTCCCGGCGCGCCCTCGGTCGATCCCAATGCCGCCAAGGAAGCGAGCAAGGCGGACAAGTGACGGTCCGGCGAGCGTCGGCTGCTCGTCCCAGCTGACGGCTGCTTGGGCTCCTGCGATAGCAGGAGCCCAGAGTCACCGGCCGAGCGCTCCTGGGCTCCTGCTTCCGCAGGAGCACTGGCTGGCCTCGATCCGGCACTGCATGATCTTATATCCGCCCGCTCCTGAGCGCACGGCCCCAATCCGCGCGCCCGTTCGCTTCCGCGGCGCGCGCCGCCTGTTCCCAATCATAGGCGATCGCCACCAGCTCCGCCGACCAGCCGCCGTTCCCGCCGCTGAGAATTGCATAGCGCGCGTGCGGCGATCCCGCCTCGACCACGTGCCGGAACGGGTGGTCGTCGTCGAACGCCGGCAACCCCACGCTGCCGGGATTGACGATCAGCCGCCCGTCGCGACGCGTCACGGCGCGCTGAACATGGGTATGGCCGCACAGGATGACGGCCGCGTCGACGGCGCCTGCGCGCGCCTCGATCTCGGCCTCGCTCGCCGGGCGCAGGCCGTCCTCGGTCACGGTCTCGAGGAAATACGCAAGATCGCTGTCGGGCGTGCCGTGGACTAGCAGCACGTCGTCCGACAGCTGTAGCGTGGCGGGAAGGGCGGCAAGCCAGTCGAGCTGGTCGGGCCGGAGCTGCTCGGCCGCGTGACGGTCGGAGGGTCCCATCCGCTCGCGCGCCTGCGTCAGCACTTGCCGCTCGTGATTGCCGCGGATCGTCGGCAGGCCGAGCGGCATCAGGCGGTTCGCCGTCTCGCGCGGGAACAGCCCGCCCGAACAGATGTCACCCAGGTTGACGATCTGCTCGACCTTCCGCGCGGCGATATCGGCGAGCACCGCGTCCAGCGCCGCGATATTGCCGTGGATGTCGGAGATGATCGCGATCTTCATCGGCGCGCTCTATCCGATGACCGGCGCACGAAAAAGGGCCGGGAGCGCACCCCCGGCCCTGATTTTCCGAACGGCCGGCGCGGGAACGGATGCCGCGCCGTCGGACGCGGCGTTGCCGCGCCGGCCGGCCTTTCGCGTGCGCCGAGCGCACCGGCGTGAAGCGTGCCGCTACGCGCCTCGATCAGGCTTAAGCCCCGGCGACTTCCGCCGTATCGACCTTGATCCCCGGGCCCATCGAGGAGCTGATCGCTACCTTCTTGACGTACTTGCCCTTGGCGCCCGACGGCTTGGCCTTGACCACCGCATCGACCAGCGCGTCGAAATTCGCGCGCAGGTCCGCCGCCGCAAAGCTCGCCTTGCCGATGCCGGAGTGGATGATGCCCGCCTTCTCGACGCGATACTCGACCTGGCCGCCCTTGGCCGCCTTCACGGCCGCCGCGACGTCCATCGTCACCGTGCCCAGCTTCGGGTTCGGCATCAGGCCCTTGGGGCCCAGCACCTTGCCGAGGCGTCCGACGATGCCCATCATGTCGGGCGTCGCGATGCAGCGGTCGAAGTCGATCGTGCCGCCCTGGATCGTCTCCATCAGGTCCTCGGCTCCCACGACATCGGCGCCCGCCGCGCGGGCCTCGTCGGCCTTGGCGCCCTTGGCGAACACGCCGACGCGCACCGTCTTGCCGGTGCCCTTCGGCAGCGTCACCACGCCGCGGACCATCTGGTCGGCGTGACGCGGATCGACGCCAAGGTTGAGCGCGACCTCGATCGTCTCGTCGAACTTCGAGGTGGCATATTGCTTGGCGAGACCGATCGCCTCGTCAACGCCGTGCAGCTTCTGCGTGTCGACCGTCCAGGTCTTCTGCTTCTTGGTCAGCTTTGCCATCGGATCAGCCCTCCACAACCTGCAGGCCCATCGCGCGCGCGGAGCCTTCAATGATCTTGGTAGCGGCTTCGATATCGTTCGCGTTCAGGTCCTTCATCTTGGCCTGCGCGATTTCCGCCAGCTGCGAGCGCTTGATCGTGCCCGCGGAGACCTTGCCCGGCTCCTTCGAACCCGACTGCAGCTTGGTCGCCTTCTTCAGGAAGTAGG
>DASTWI010000015.1:0-119412 GCA_035776635.1 Sphingomonas sp.
CCGCTTCGTGCTGTCGGTCGGCCACGCCTCGATGCTGCTCTACGCGCTTCTCTACCTCGCGCAGGTCAAGGAGATCGACCGCGATGGCAAGCCGACCGGCAAGCTCGCAGTCAGCCTCGAGGAGATCGAGAATTTCCGCCAACTGGGCTCGAAGACCCCGGGCCACCCTGAATACCGCCACACCACCGGCGTCGAGACCACGACCGGCCCGCTGGGGCAGGGCTGCGGCAATTCGGTCGGCATGGCGATCGCCGAGCGCTGGCTCGCGGCGCGCTACAATCGCGACGGTTTCCCGATCTTTGACCACGACATCTATAATCTGTGTGGCGACGGCGACATGATGGAGGGGGTCTCGTCCGAGGCGGCGAGCCTCGCCGGGCACCTCAAGCTTTCCAACCTGTGCTGGATTTACGACAGCAACCACATCTCGATCGAGGGCGGCACCGACCTCGCGTTCGACGAGGATGTCGGGCTGCGCTTCCAGGCCTATGGCTGGAACGTCATCCATGTCGACGACGCCAACGATTGCGATGCGCTCGCTGCCGCGATCGACAGCTTCCGCAAGACCGACGACCGGCCGACGCTGATTATCGTCCATTCGGTGATCGGCTGGGGCTCTCCGCGAGCCGGCACCGCCAAGGCGCATGGCGAGGCGCTGGGCGAGGACAATGTCCGCACCACCAAGGAAGCCTATGGCTGGGATCCCGACAGGCACTTCTACGTGCCGGACGGCGTGGTCGAGGCGTTCAGCAAGGCGGTCGCCGGCCGCGGCCGCCCGCTGCGCGAGGACTGGGAAGCGATGTTCGCGCGCTACCGCGAGCAGTATCCCGACCTCGCGGCGCAGATCGGGCATATGCTGGCGGGAACGCTTCCCGAGGGCTGGGACGCCGACATCCCGACCTTCGAGGCCGACGCCAAGGGCATCGCCTCGCGCGACGCCGGCGGCAAGGTGATGAACGTGATCGTGCCGAAGATGCCGTGGCTGCTCGGCGGCTCGGCCGACCTCGCGCCCTCGACCAAGACCGACATCAAGGGCGCGCCGTCGTTCGAGGCCGACGATTACGCCGGCACCAACTTCCACTTCGGCGTGCGCGAGCATGCGATGGGCGCGGTGGTCAACGGCATGACGCTGTCGCACCTGCGCGGCTACGGCTCCACCTTCCTCGTGTTCCTCGATTACATGCGCCCGCCGGTGCGGTTGTCGGCGATCATGGAGCTCGGCGCGACCTGGGTCTACACCCACGATTCGATCGGCGTCGGCGAGGACGGCCCGACCCACCAGCCGATCGAGCAATTGGCGATGCTGCGCGCCACTCCCGGCCTCGACACGATCCGCCCCGGCGACGCCAACGAGGTCGCCGAGGCGTGGCGCGCGATCGTGCGCGACGGCCACCACCCGACCGCGCTGATCCTCTCGCGCCAGGCGATCCCGACGCTCGACCGTTCGAAATATGCGAGCGCCGCGGGCGTCGCGAAGGGCGCCTATGTCCTCGCCGACAGCGACGACCCTGAGGTCATCCTGATCGGCACCGGCAGCGAACTGCCGCTGGTCGCCGAGGCGCACGAGAAGCTCAAGGAGGAAGGCATACGCAGCCGCGTCGTCTCGATGCCGAGCTGGTATCGTTTCGAGCTGCAATCGGCCGACTACAAGGAAAGCGTCCTCCCGTCGCGCATCGGCGCGCGCCTCGCGGTGGAGATGGGCGGCGAGATCGGCTGGGACCGCTATGTCGGGCGCGAGGGGCGGACGATCACCATGTCCACCTTCGGCGCCTCCGCCCCGCTCGCCAAGCTCGCCGACAAATACGGCTACACGGTCGAGAATGTCGTCAAGGTGGCGAAGGACCTGATCGGGAAGTGAAGGATAGGGCACAATGGGAAAACTGAACGAACTCGGCGACCTGGGTCAGGCGGTGTGGCTCGATTTCCTCGACCGCACGTTCATGGCCGAAGGCGGCCTCACCAAGCTCGTCGAGCAGGACGGCCTCACCGGCGTCACCTCCAACCCGTCGATCTTCGAGAAGGCGATGGGCCATGGCGACGCCTATGATGCGAGCCTCGCCGAGTACGACCGCGCGCATCCGGACGCGGCGACGATCGACCGCTACGAGGCGCTGGCGATCGAGGACATCAAGACCGCCGCCGACACGCTCCGCCCGGTCTATGACCGGCTCGGCGGCAAGGACGGCTATGTCAGCCTGGAGGTCTCGCCCTATATCGCCGACGACACCGACGCGACGATCGCCGAGGCGGCCAAGCTGTGGAAGGCGGTCGACAAGCCCAACCTGATGATCAAGATCCCCGGCACCGAAGCCGGCGTGCCCGCGATCGCCGCCTCGACCGCGGCGGGGATCAACATCAACGTGACGCTGCTGTTCTCGATCGAGGCCTACAAGAAGGTCGCGCTCGCCTATGTCGAGGGGCTCGAGCAGCGCGCGGCGCGCGGCGAGCCGATCGACGGCATGTCGAGCGTCGCCAGCTTCTTCGTCAGCCGCATCGACACCAAGATCGACGGGAAGATCGACGCGCTCGGCACCGACGAGGCGAAGGCGCTGCGCGGCAAGGTCGCGATCGCCAACGCCAAGATGGCCTATCAATGGTATCTCGACTTCATCAAGTCGGACCGCTGGCAGGCGCTCGCCGCCAAGGGCGCGCGGCCGCAGCGGCTGCTCTGGGCCTCGACCGGCACCAAGGACGCGAGCTATTCGGACGTGCTCTATATCGACACGCTGATCGGCCCCGATACGGTCAACACCATGCCCCCCAAGACGATGGACGCCTTCCGCGACCACGGCGTGGTGAAAGAGACGCTGACCGCCGACATCGACGAAGCGAAGCACGTCCTCGCCGAGGCCGACCGCCTCGGTCTCGACCTTCAGGGCGTCACTGAAACGCTGGTCGAGGAGGGCGTGCAATCCTTCGCCAAGGCGTTCGACACGCTGCTCGGATCGATCGCCGCCAAGCATCCGGCGGCGGCGTAGACCGCATCCGTTCGCCCTGAGCGAAGTCGAAGGGCGTGTGCGCGGGCTTCGACTTCGCTCAGCCCGAACGGGGGCAGTGAACCAGGAGAGAAACATGAAAATCGGCGTCATCGGGCTCGGCCGCATGGGCGGCAACATCACGCGGCGGCTGATGCAGGGCGGGCACGAGGTCGTCGCCTGGGACCGCAACGCCGAGGCGATCGAGGATGTCGCCAAGGACGGCGCGACTCCCGCCGACGGCCTTCCCGACATGCGCGCCAAGCTCGACCGGCCGGCGATCTTCTGGGTGATGCTCCCAGCCGGCGCGCCGACCGAGGACACGATCACCGCGCTCGCCGATCATGCGCAGGACGGCGACATCATCATCGACGGCGGCAACAGCTTCTACAAGCACGACATCCGCCGCGCCAAGGCGTTGAAGCCCAAGGGCATCCGCTATGTCGATGTCGGCACCTCGGGCGGCGTGTGGGGGCTGACCCGCGGCTATTGCATGATGATCGGCGGCGAGAAGGAGGCGGTCGATCACCTCGACCCGATCTTCGACACGCTCGCCCCCGGCCTCGGCACCATCCCGCGCACCACCGACCGCAAGGAAGGCTCCGACCCGCGCGCCGAGAAGGGCTATATCCACGCCGGCCCCCCGGGCGCGGGCCATTTCGTCAAGATGGTCCACAACGGCATCGAATACGGCCTGATGCAAGCCTATGCGGAAGGGTTCGACGTCCTGAAGGGCAAGTCCTCCGACAAGCTCCCCGAGGACGAGCGCTTCGACCTCAACCTCACCGACGTCGCCGAGGTCTGGCGGCGCGGCAGCGTGATCTCGTCCTGGCTGCTCGACCTCTCCGCCGCCGCGCTGGCGCGCGACCAGATGCTCGAGCAATTCTCCGGCCATGTCGCCGATTCGGGCGAGGGCCACTGGACCGTCGAGGCGGCGATGGAGGAGGCGGTGCCGGTCAACGTCCTCTCCGCCGCCCTGTTCGCACGCTACCGCAGCCGCGTCGAGCACACGTTCGGCGACAAATTGCTCTCGGCGATGCGCTTCGGCTTCGGCGGCCACGTCGAGATCCCGCAATGATCGACCGGCCGCGGCTGGTGGTCTGCGATCTCGACGGGACGCTGGTCGATTCGGACAAGCAGCTCCGTCCCGCCGAACTCGCCGCGGTGAAGCGGCTGACCGCGGCGGGAATCGGCTTCGCGGTGATCAGCGCGCGGCCGCCCTCGGGCGTGCAGCCGATCGTGGAGGCGCTCGGTCTCGAGGGCGTCCAGGCCGCATTCAACGGCGGCACCCTGTTCCGCGGCGACGGCAGCGTGGTCGCGCGCGAGACGGTGGACGAAGACGTGGTCCGCGGCATGTTCGCCCTGGTCGGCGACGCGGCCGAACCTTGGGTATTCGCCGCCGGCCGCTGGCACGCCTGCGTCCCCGACGGCGCGCACGCGATCCGCGAGCGCAAGTCCTCCCATCAGGAACCGATCGTCACGGCCGACTTCACCCCGCTGTTCGGCGACGTCGACAAGCTCACCTTCGTCAGCGACGACCGCGATCTGCTCGCTGGCCTGTGCGCCAAGGCGCAGCAGCGTTTCGGCGGCCGCGCGACGGTGGCGCAATCGCAGGTCTATTATCTCGACGTCACCCCGCTCGCCGGCAACAAGGGCGCCGGCATCCGCGCGCTCGCCCGATCGCGCGGGTTTGATCTCGCCGAGACGATCGCGATCGGCGATCAGGCGAATGACATCGCGATGCTCGAAGCCGCCGGGTTCGGCATCGCGATGGGCAACGCGCCTGACGCGGTGAAGGCGAAGGCCGACGCCGTCACTGCCTCGAACGACGACGACGGGGTCGCGCAGGCGATCGACACGCTGATCCTGAAACAGCCGGCATGAAGCAGCTCATCGCGTTCGACCTCGACGGCACCCTCGCCGCGAGCAAGCAGCCGCTCGAGCCCGCCATGGCCGACGCGCTTGCCGACTTGCTCGGCGTCGCCGACGTCGCGGTGATCTCGGGCGGCGACTGGCCGCAGTTCGACAAGCAAGTCGCGAGCCGCCTCCCCGACCGCGCCGATCGCGCGCGGCTGTGGCTGATGCCGACCACCGGCACCAAGCTTTACACGTATCGCAACGGCGCGTGGGCGCCGGTCTATGCCGAATTGTTCTCCGACGCCGAGAAGGCGACGATCATCGCCGCGTTCGACGAGTCGCTGAAGGCCACCGGCTTCGTGCCCGAACAAAGCTGGGGCGAGCGGATCGAGGACCGCGGCAGCCAGATCACCTTCTCCGCGCTCGGCCAGCAGGCCCCGCTCGACGCCAAGGAGAAATGGGACCCCGACCACGCCAAGCGCAAGCTGATCCAGGCCGATCTCAGGCAGCGCCTCCCCGGCCTCGCGATCAACATCGGCGGCACCACCTCGATCGACGTCACGCGCGAAGGCGTCGACAAGGCCTATGGCCTGAACAAGCTCAGCGCCGAAAGCGGCATTCCGCTCGACGCGATGCTGTTCGTCGGCGACGCGATCTTCCCGGGCGGCAACGACTATCCGGCCAAGACGCTCGGCCTCGACACGGTGCGCGTGCGCGATCCGCAGGAAACGCTCAGCGTGATCGCAACGATCGTCGCTTGCCAGCGTTAGCCGTGCTCCTGCAAAAGCAGGAGGCCGGACTCACAAACGCGCCCTCATATCGTGGGCTCCCGCTTTCGCGGGATTCATTGCCCTCACCCGGACTTGTTCCGGGGTCCACCGTGGGCCGAGCGTCAACCCGTTGAATCTGCGACTGCCGTGGATGCCGGAACAAGTCCGGCATGACGACGAGGGTGGAGCAAGTGGCGTCTTTCGCAAGGATTCCGCTTCCGCAGGTGCGCGAGCCTCCGTGTCCTCCCCGTGTCGAATGGGCGACATTCCGCCGCAAAATCGCCCGGATGCGTGCTTTTGGGCATCGACACGCGCGACGGGATAGTCCATCCGGTGAGCCCGCTTTTGCGGCAATCCGTCCGAGGGAGTGCGTATCGATGAACGACACCAGCGAACACCTGATCGAGGCGTTCGACGCCCGCGCCGCCCGGCGCAACGAACGGCGCGAATTCTTCAAGACGGCGCTCGGCGCGACGGCGATTGCTGCCGCGGGTGCCGCTGCGATCGGCATCGCCGAATCGGTCGGCGCGCAAACGCTGACTGATGCCGACATCTTCAACTTCGCGCTCAACCTCGAATATCTCGAGGCGAATTTCTACTCATGGGCGGCGTTCGGCCACGGCATCTCGTCGGACATGGTGTCGGGCACCGGCACGCTCGGCTCGGTGAGCGGCGGCGCGCAGGTCGCCTTCACCGATCCCGTCGTGCGCGCCTATGCCCGCGAGATCGCGGCGGACGAGGTCGCGCACGTCAACTTCCTGCGCGCCGTGCTCGGCTCGTCGGCGGTCGCGCAGCCGGCGATCGACTTGTCGGCCGGCGCCAGCAGCGCATTCAGCAAGGCCGCGCAGGCCGCCGGGCTGGTCGCCGCGGGCGGCAGCTTCAACGCCTTCGCCAATGACGAGAACTTCCTGCTCGCCGCGTTCATCTTCGAGGATGTCGGCGTCACCGCGTACAAGGGCGCGGCGCCGCTGATCAGCAATGCCGCCTATCTCCAGGCCGCCGCCGGCATTCTGGCGACCGAGGCCTATCATGCTGCGCTGGTGCGCGGCACGCTCTATCGCAAGGGCGTGGCGACGCCGTCGCTCCGGACCAGCGCCGACAAGATTTCCGACGCTCGTGACAGCCTCGACGGCAAGACCACCGATCTCGACCAGGGGATTTCGCCGGTCACGCCGACCAACGGCTCGGGCACTCAGTCGAACATCATGCCGACCGATGCGAACGGCATCACCTACAGCCGCTCGACGGGCCAGGTGCTCAACATCGCCTATCTGAGCGCCGCCGCGGTCGCCAAGGGGGGCTTCTTCCCCAACGGCCTCAACGGCTCGATCGCCACCAGCATGAACAACGCCTGACCCGGCGCGTAGAGACGGAGAGTATCGATGACCGATTCCGAAACCATCGCCCGGGTGCTCGACGCGGCCGACAAGCGCCGGCTGGAGCGCCGGCAGTTCCTGCGTTCGGCGAGCGTCGCCGGGCTCGCGATCGGCGGCTCCTCGCTGCTCGCGGCGTGCGGCAGCGGCGACAAGAACAAGGCGCCGACCCCGACCCCGACCTCGTCGGGCAGCCCGACGCCGACCCCGACCGCCTCGTCGACGCCGAGCTATGACGATACCGACGCGTTCGCCTTCGCGCTCAACCTCGAATATCTCGAGGCGCAGTTCTTCCTCCACGCCGCGTTCGGCAGCGGGCTTGCCGACGATCTGACCAAGAGCGGCGACGGCAAGACCGCCGGCGGCGCCGTCACCGGCGGCCGGAAAGTGGCTTTCACCGACAGCGTGCTCGCCGAATATGCCCGCGAGATCGCCGCCGACGAACGCGCGCATGTGACATTCCTGCGCACCCAGCTCGGGTCGTCGGTGCTCGCGCAGCCGGCGATCAACATCGACGGCGGCGCCTCGGGCGCGTTCACCGCGGCGGCGCGCGCCGCGGGGATCGTGGGATCGAGCGGCACCTTCGATCCCTATGCCAGCGATGCGAACTTCCTGCTCGCCGCCTTCCTGCTCGAGGACGTGATGCCGACCGCTTATCGCGGCGCAATCGTCTATGTGTCCAGCACCCCGCTGAGAGAGGCCACCGCCGGCCTTGCCGCTACCGAGGCCTATCACTCCGGGCTGATCCGCTCGACGATCTACGCCTCGGGCGACGCCACGCTGATCGCCAATGCGGGCAAGTTTTCGAACCTGCGCGACAGCCTCGACGGCACGACCGACGACGACCAGGGCGTCGCCACCGACGCCAACGGTGCGTCGAACATCGTTCCGGCCGACCCGTCGAACGGCATCGTCTTTGCGCGCACGCCTGCGCAGGTGCTCAACATCGCCTTCCTCACCGGGGCGAAGGCGACCAAGGGCGGGTTCTTCCCGAACGGCGTCAACGGCACGATCACGACCAGCGCCGGCAGCTGAGCCGATCGGCGCGGCCGGGCGTTGGAAGGGCTCGCCGATAGCTCGGCGGGCCCTTTCCGTTCACCGATCCCGGGTATGACTCAGTTCATTCTTCATCTGATCGAGAGCGCAGGCTATTGGGGCGTGGCGCTGCTGATGGCGCTCGAGAACATCTTTCCGCCAATCCCGTCGGAGGTCATCATGGGCTTCGGCGGCATCGCCGTCGCGCATGGCAAGATGGACTTCGCGCTGTTGCTCGCCGCCGGGACCGCGGGATCGGTTGCCGGCAACACCGCCTGGTATTGGCTTGGCCGCGTGCTCGGGCTCGAACGGCTGCGCCCGCTGGTCGATCGCTGGGGTCGGTGGCTGACGATCGACTGGCGCGATCTCGAGCGCCTCAACGCCTTCTTCGCGGCGCATGGCGGCAAGACCGTGCTCGTCTTCCGCATCCTCCCGACCTTCCGCACGATCATCTCACTCCCAGCCGGCCTCACCCGAATGCCGCTCGGCAAGTTCCTGCTGATGACCGCGATCGGCACCGCCGTCTGGAATACGATCTGTATCGCGTTCGGCTATTGGCTCGGCCTGCGCTTCACCACGCTGGAGAAATTCACCGGCCCGGTCGCGGTCGCGATCTTCGCGGGGGTCATCCTGCTCTATTTCTACCGCGTGGCGACCTGGAAACGGCGGCACTGACTCCTTACAGGCAGGCTTCGAGGAAGGCCTGATCGAAGCCGAACTGGCGCGCCTTTTCGAGCGTGTAGGGCCTGAGGCCCATCGCGCGATATTCGCCGACGATCTTGCCGTCGGCGCTCTCGTCGAGATATTCGAACTTGAACAGTTCCTGCGTCACGATCACCGGGCCTTCCATGCCGATCACCTCGGTGACGTTGGTGACGCGGCGCGAGCCGTCGCGCAGGCGCTTGACCTGGACGATGAGGTCGACCGAATCGGCGATCTGGCGGCTGATCGCCTCCTTGGGCACCTTGATGTCGCTCATCATCACCATGTTCTCCATGCGCGCCAGGCATTCGCGCGGGGAGTTGGAGTGGAGCGTCGCCATCGAGCCGTCGTGGCCGGTGTTCATCGCCGCGAGCAGGTCGAAACACTCGCTGCCGCGAATTTCGCCCAGGATGATGCGGTCGGGGCGCATACGAAGCGCGTTCTTGACGAGGTCGCGGATGGTGATCTCGCCCTGGCCTTCGAGGTTGGCGGGGCGGGTTTCGAGGGGGAGCCAGTGCGGTTGCTGGAGCCGGAGTTCCGCCGCGTCCTCGATCGTCAGCACGCGCTCGCCGGGGTCGATCATCTTGGAAAGCGCGTTGAGCATCGTCGTCTTGCCCGAGCCGGTGCCGCCCGAGATGACGATGTTGAACCGGCACGCGCCGGCGATCTTGAGCGCGGTCGCCATCTTGTCCGACATCGAGCCGAACTTGGCCATCATGTCGAGCGTGATCGGCTTGGCCGAGAACTTGCGGATCGAGATCGCGGTGCCGCGCAAGGAGAGCGGCGGGACGATCACGTTGACGCGGCTGCCGTCCTTGAGGCGCGCGTCGGCGAGCGGCGTGGTCTGGTCGACGCGGCGGCCGACCGAGTTGCAGATGCGCTGCGCGATCTGGAACAGATGCTCCTCGTCGCGGAACTGGATCTTGGCGATCTCGAGCTTGCCCTTGCGCTCGACATAGGTCTGCTCGGGGCCGTTGACCATGATGTCGCTGACCTCGGGGTCGGCGATCAGCTCCTCGAGCGGGCCCAAGCCGAGCAGCTCATCGACCAGCACCTTTTCGAGCGCGAACTGCTCGCGGCGGTTGAGCGTCAGCTTCAATTCGGCGAGCACCTCGCCGATGATCGGGCGGAATTCCTCGGCAAGCTCGTCCTTGTTGAGCGTCGCGGCGGCTTCGGGATCGACGCGCTCCAGAAGGCGGGGGAGGACCTGTTCCTTGATCTTGTGGATCGACGCCTCGAAGCCCTCGACGCGGCTGCTGCCAGCGTCGCCAGAGGCGGCCTGACGTTCGGCGAGCCGAGCCATCGCGTCCATCGGACTGGGCGGTGCGGGTGCGGGAACGGCGTCGGCGGGCTCCGGCATCACGCCGGCCGAGGGCAATTCGGGCAGCGGCGGGAACTGCTCGGCATGGTCGGGCTCGCTGGCGCGCGCAAAGCCGCCCTGCATCGGGCGCGCCACGCCGAACGACGGCCTGCCCGCGGTGCCCGTGCCGTTGCGTCGCCCGAATGCGCTCATCGTCAAGCCGTCCCTCTACTCTCGCGAGGGTCCGGGACTAGCGGCGAAGGCTTGATAATTGCCTAACCACGTCCGTCAGCCATGAGCCGCAGGCCGGCGAAAGGTCACAAAGGTCACACATGATTCACGCGCGGGGGTCCGCGCGGAAGGGAGAATCGCTCGACTTGTCAAAGAGCAGGTCGGAACGTTAGCAGAACAAAGGCGTGTAGGAAAGGGTCAGCCGGCGCGCTCGGCGAGGACGGTGAGGCCAGTCTCGCTGACCTCGGCGAAGCCGCCGTGGATGCGGAGCATTTCCGGCTGGCTCTTCTCCTCGCGGTAGATCGCCAGCTCGGCGTCGTCGCGAATCGACGACATCAGCGGCATGTGCTGCTCGAGCACGCCGAAATCGCCCTCGGTGCCGGGAACGACGACCATGTAGACGTCCTCGGAACGGACGAGCTTTTCAGGCGTGACGAGTTCGAAATGGAGCATTGTCTCAATCTCCCCCCTCCCCTTCAGGGGAGGGGCTGGGGGTGGGGGAGTGGAGCGCGCCGGGTCGTCCGACATGCCCCACCCCAACCCCTCCCCTGAAGGGGAGGGGCTTGCAGTGGCTTTACGCCTCCTGCGCCATCTTCTCGGCCTTGGCGACGGCTTCGTCGATGCCGCCGACCATGTAGAAGGCGGCTTCGGGCAGGTGGTCGTATTCGCCGTCGACCACCGCCTTGAACGACTTGATCGTGTCCTCGATCGCGACGAACTTGCCGGGGATGCCGGTGAACACTTCGGCGACGTGGAACGGCTGCGACAGGAAGCGCTGGATCTTGCGCGCGCGAGCGACGGTCAGTTTGTCGTCCTCCGACAGCTCATCCATGCCGAGAATGGCGATGATGTCCTGCAAGCTCTTATACTTCTGCAGGATCGACTGGACGGCGCGCGCGGTCTCGTAATGCTCCTGCCCGACGACGCGGGGCTCGAGCACGCGGCTGGTCGAATCGAGCGGGTCCACCGCGGGGTAGATGCCGAGTTCGGAGATCGCGCGGCTGAGCACGGTCGTCGCGTCCAAGTGCGCGAACGAGGTGGCCGGCGCCGGGTCGGTCAAGTCGTCCGCGGGCACGTAGATCGCCTGCACCGAAGTGATCGAGCCCTTGTTGGTCGAGGTGATGCGCTCCTGCAGCGCGCCCATGTCGGTCGACAGCGTCGGCTGGTAGCCCACCGCCGACGGGATGCGGCCGAGCAGCGCCGACACTTCCGAACCCGCCTGGGTGAAGCGGAAGATGTTGTCGACGAAGAACAGCACGTCCTGGCCTTCCTGGTCGCGGAAATATTCCGCGATGGTGAGGCCGGAGAGCGCGACGCGCGCGCGCGCGCCCGGCGGCTCGTTCATCTGGCCGTAGACCAGCGCCACCTTGGAGCCTTCCGACGTGGCGACGCCCTTGTCGTCCTTGGCGATGACGCCAGCGTCGAGGAACTCGTGATAGAGGTCGTTGCCCTCGCGGGTGCGCTCGCCGACGCCGGCGAACACGCTGGTGCCGCCATGGCCCTTGGCGATGTTGTTGATGAGTTCCTGGATCAGCACGGTCTTGCCGACGCCGGCGCCGCCGAACAGGCCGATCTTGCCGCCCTTCGCATACGGCGCGAGCAGGTCGATGACCTTGATGCCAGTGACGAGGATCGAGCTTTCGGTCGACTGGTCGACGAAGGCCGGAGCCTGCGCGTGGATCGGCGCGGTGTCGCTGGCGCCGACGGGGCCGAGCTCGTCGATCGGCTCGCCGATGACGTTGAGGATGCGGCCGAGCGTCTTGGGGCCGACCGGCACGCGGATCTGCGAGCCGGTGTCGGTGACGGTCTGGCCGCGAGTGAGGCCGTCGGTCGAGTCCATCGCGATCGTGCGCACGGTGTTCTCGCCGAGGTGCTGCGCGACCTCGAGAACGAGGCGGTTGCCGTTATTGTCGGTCTCGAGCGCCGAGAGGATCGCGGGCAGGCGCTCCTCGAAGCTTACGTCGACGACCGCGCCGATCACCTGGCTGATGCGGCCGACATTGTTGGTGGTCGCGACCGGCGCGGCGGTGTCACCGCCGGCGGGCGCGGCCTTCTTGGCGCGCGGCTTGCGCGCGGGCTTCTCGGTGGTGGGGGCTGCGGTTGCCATGGGTTCCTGCCTTCTTCGTCGGGTCGGTTTAGAGCGCCTCGGCGCCCGAAATGATTTCCACCAGCTCGGTCGTGATCGCGGCCTGGCGGGTGCGGTTGTATTGGATCGTCAGGCGATTGATCATGTCGCCGGCGTTGCGCGTCGCATTGTCCATCGCGGTCATGCGGCTGCCCTGCTCCGACGCGGCGTTTTCGAGCAGCGCGCGGTAGATCTGCACCGCGAGATTGCGCGGCAGCAAGTCGGCGAGGATCGTCTCCTCGTCGGGCTCGTACTCGACCGCGCCGGCGCTGCCGCCGGCATTGGGATCGACCGGCACCGGGATGACTTGCTGGCTCACCGGCTCCTGCACCAGCGCCGACTGGAACTTGGCGTAGAACAAATGCGCGACGTCGAACTCGCCCGCCTCGAAACGGTCGATCACGTTGTCGGCAACCATCTGCGCATCGGCGAAGGCGACGTTCTTGATCGCGCCCATTTCGATGTCGCCCGCGATGTTCTTCGGGTAGAAACGCTTGAGCACGCGGCCCTTCTTGCCGACGGTCAGGATCTTGACCGTCTTGCCCTGCGCGATCAGCGAATCGGCGGTGCGGCGCGCGGCGCGGATGATGTTCGAGTTGAACGCGCCCGCGAGGCCGCGTTCGGAGGTGGTGACGATCAGCAAGTGGACCTGATCGTGCCCGTTGCCGGCGAGCAGCTTGGGCGTCTGGTCGCTGATCGTCACGCGCGCGGCGAGGCTGGCGACGACCTGCTCGATCCGCTCGGCATAAGGGCGCCCGGCTTCGGCCGCCATCTGCGCGCGCTTGAGCTTGGCCGCGGCGACCATCTGCATCGCCTTGGTGATCTTCTGCGTCGACTTCACCGAGCCGATGCGGATCTTGAGGGCCTTGAGACTTGCCATTCGCTTCCCACTAACCCGTTCGGGCTGAGCCTGTCGAAGCCCTGTTCTTCTTGCTTCCGATGGAAGTGCAGCCCTTCGACAAGCTCAGGGCGAACGGGGTTGGTTTCCTTGATCAGTTCACGCAAACGACTTCGCGAACGCGTCGAGCGCGTCCTTGAGCTTCGCCTTGGTCTCGTCGGTCAGGTCGCGCTTGTCGCGGATGTCCTTGAGGATATCGGCGTGATTGGCGCGCATGTCGGTCAGCATCGCCGCCTCGAAGCCGGTGACGCGCTCGACCGGAATGCCGTCGAGATAGCCGTTGGTGCCCGAGAAGATCGACACCGTCTGCTCCTCGAAGGGCATCGGATTGAACTGCGGCTGCTTCAGGAGCTCGGTTAGGCGCGCGCCGCGGTTGAGCAGCTTCTGCGTCGCGGCGTCGAGGTCCGAGCCGAACTGCGCGAATGCCGCCATCTCGCGATACTGCGCGAGCTCGAGCTTGATCGAGCCCGACACCTTCTTCATCGCCTTGGTCTGCGCGGCCGAGCCGACGCGGCTGACCGACAGGCCGACGTTGATCGCGGGGCGGATGCCGGCGAAGAACAGGTCGGTCTCGAGGAAGATCTGGCCGTCGGTGATCGAGATCACGTTGGTCGGGATATAGGCCGACACGTCGCCCGCCTGGGTCTCGATGATCGGCAGCGCGGTGAGGCTGCCGCCGCCATGCTCGTCGTTCATCTTCGCCGCGCGCTCGAGCAGGCGCGAGTGGAGGTAGAAAACGTCGCCGGGATAGGCTTCGCGGCCCGGCGGGCGGCGGAGCAGCAGCGACATCTGGCGATAGGCCACCGCCTGCTTGGAGAGGTCGTCATAGACGATAAGCCCGTGCATGCCGTTGTCGCGGAAATATTCGCCCATCGCGCAGCCGGTATAGGGCGCGAGGAACTGCAGCGGTGCGGGCTCCGAGGCGGTCGCGGCGACGACGATGGTATATTCCATCGCGCCCGATTCCTCGAGCTGGCGGACGATCTGCGCGACGGTCGACCGCTTCTGCCCGATCGCGACGTAGATGCAGTAGAGCTTCTTCTTCTCGTCGTCGCCGGCGTTGACGGTCTTCTGGTTGATGAAGGCGTCGATCGCGACGGCGGTCTTGCCGGTCTGACGGTCGCCGATGATCAGCTCGCGCTGGCCGCGGCCGACCGGCACCAGCGCGTCGATCGCCTTGAGGCCGGTCTGCACCGGCTCGTTGACCGAGGTGCGCGGGATGATGCCCGGCGCCTTGACCTCGACGCGGCTGCGCTCGGTCGCCTGGATCGGGCCCTTGCCGTCGATCGGATTGCCGAGGCCGTCGACCACGCGCCCGAGCAGGCCCTTGCCGACGGGGACGTCGACGATCGTGCCGGTGCGCTTGACGGTGTCGCCTTCCTTGATCTCGGCGTCCGAGCCGAAGATCACGACGCCGACATTGTCGGCCTCGAGGTTGAGCGCCATGC
The DNA here is from genome assembly GCA_035776635.1 of Sphingomonas sp. Classification (GTDB taxonomy): domain Bacteria; phylum Pseudomonadota; class Alphaproteobacteria; order Sphingomonadales; family Sphingomonadaceae; genus Sphingomonas. The sequence continues at coordinate 14,715 of DASTWI010000015.1, forward strand.
CCTGGATGCCGTTGGCGAACTCGACCATCTCGCCCGCCTGGACGTTGTCGAGGCCGTAGATGCGCGCGATGCCGTCACCGACCGACAGCACGGTCCCGGTCTCGGAGACCTGGGCCTCGGTGCCGAAATTGGCGATCTGGTCCTTGATGACCTTGGAGATTTCTGCGGCGCGGATATCCATCGTTCTAGCCTTTTAGCCTTTCATCGCGTGCGCGAGGGAATTGAGACGGGTGCGGATCGAGCTGTCGATCATCTGCGAACCGATGCGGACGACGAGCCCGCCGAGCAGCGCCGGATCGACCGACAGATCGACCGCGACGTCACGGCCGATGCGCTGCCGAAGCTGCTGCTTCAACGCCGCGACCTGATCGTCGGAAAGCGGATAGGCCGAGGTCACCTCGGCATTGGTCTCGCCGCGGTGCGCGGCGGCGAGCTGGCGGAACGCGCGGATCACCGCGCCGAGCTGATTGAGGCGGCGGTTTTCGGCGAGGACGCCGAGGAACTTCGCGGTCGTCGCGTCGAGCTTCAATGACTTGGCGGCGGCCTCGACCGCATTGGTCGCGTCGCGCCGCGAGATCAGCGGACTGGTCGTCAGCTGCCGGAAATCGTCCGATTCGGCGAGCGCCTGGCGCAGCTTGGCAAGGCTCGCCTCGACCGTGTCGATCGCCTTGCCATCGCGCGCGAGCTCGAACAGCGCGGTCGCGTAACGACCCGCTAAACTCGCCTGAATCCCGCTGGATGTCTCCACGCGATCGTCTTCCCCGTTAGCATCGAAATCGTCCCATGCGAAAAGAGGGCCGCGAACGGCCCTCAGATGGGTTGCCGGGCTGCTAGCATCGGCGGTAGCGCGATGCAAGACGGGCGAGCGGACAGGAGGCGCGGGTATGCCGAAGGGCCGAATCGAGACGATGACGATGGCCGACGGCGCCGAAATCGGCGTCTACCGCGCCCGGCCCGAGGGGGAGCGGCGCGGCGGGCTGGTCGTGGTGCAGGAGATTTTCGGCATCACCGACCATATCCGCGAGGTCGCCGAGAGCTATGCCGCCGAGGGATATGAGGTGCTCGCGCCGGCGCTGTTCGATCGCGAGGCGCCCGGGTTCGAGGCGGGCTATACCGGGGCGGACCTGCAGCGCGCGATCGCGCTGTCGCGCGAAATCCATCCGATCGCGCAGTCGGTGAGCGACGTCGCGACGTGCGTCGCCGCCTTGAAGGATAAAGGGCCGGTGTTCGTCGTCGGCTATTGCTACGGCGGATCGATCGCCTGGTTCGCGGCGACGCGGATCCCCGGCGTCGCGGCGGCATCGGGCTATTACGGCCGGCTGGTGCCGGACTCGCTCGACGAAACGCCGCGCGCGCCCGCCATCCTGCACTTTGGCAAGCACGATCCGGGCATTCCGCTGAGCGCAGCGCAGAAGGTCGCCGATGCGGGCAAGCCGAACACCACGGTCTATTTCTACGATGCCGGGCACGGGTTCAATTCCGACCGGCGCGACGATTACGACGCGGCTTCGGCGGCGCTTGCCCGGGCGCGGACGCTGGCGCTGTTCAGGGCGAACGGCGGGTAGCGAGACTCGCCCGAACGGAAAGGCGTCAGAGGGGTCACTCCACCCCTTCGGGCGTGAAGTCGACGCGGATGCGGACCCAGGTGCCGACCAGCGGCTTGCCGCCGAGTCGGGGCGGGCGGACGAGGAATTGCCACGCCGCGCGGCGGATCGCCCGTCCGAAGCCCGATCCGGGCGTCTCGCCGAGCACGCGGCAATCCTCGACGTGATAGCCGGCGACCGTGCGGCAGGCGATCAGGCCGAAGCCGGTCGGCGGGCCGTCGGCGGGCAGGTAGGTGGCGAGCTCGGCATGGCTGGGCTTGCGATACCATTCGGCATTGTAGAGCGGCGCGCCGCCGGGGCCCTCGCCGGGGCCGTAGACGGTGCCGCTGTCCTTGCCGCTACCGGCACCGTCGTCGGCGGCAGCGCCGGGGAGCGGCGTCATCTTGCCGATGTCGGAGGCGGCGAAATCGGCGGAGCTCAGCTGCAGGAAGGGGAAGGCCGGCGCCGGAGTCGGCGTGGCGGTCGGTTGCGGCTTCGGCTGGCTCGCCGCCTTGCGGGGCGCCGATCCGGCGGGCCGGCGCGCGCGGACGACCGAGCGCACCGGCGCGGGCACGGGCGCGACGTCGAAGGTCGCGAGCGGATGGAAATCGCGCGGCATCGGCGCCGGCAGAACGCCGAGCGCAATCAACGCCAGGACGACGAGCGCCGTCACCGCCAGCGCCAGCAGCAGCGCCGAAGCCCGGCGGCCCGGCGACGCGCGTTGGCGATAGGACGAACGCTGGAGGATGGCGGACGGCACGGCGGTCGGCGCTATAGAGCGCCGGACAACGCCGCGCCATCGCTTTGACCGCAAGCGGCGGGATGTGGGCGCGGCGCCGGTCGCCTATATCGGGGCCATGACCGATACCGCCATCGATACCGATCTCGCCTGGGCCGCCTTTGCCGCCCGCGACCGCGCCCATGACGGCCGCTTCGTCGTCGCGGTCGAGACGACCGGCATCTATTGCAAGCCGAGCTGCCCGGCGCGCCATCCGCAGCGCCGCCATGTCCGCTTCTATCGCGATCCGGCCGAGGCGCGCGCCGCGGGGTTTCGCGCCTGCCTGCGCTGCAAGCCCGACGAGGTCGGGCGCGACCGCATCGCCGTCGCCCGCGCGGTGGCGCTGATCGAGGCGGCCGAGGAGGCGATCCCGCTCGACGAACTCGCGGCGCGCGTGGGCTATGCGCCGCACCATTTCCATCGCCTGTTCAAGCGCGCCACCGGCGTGACGCCCGCGGCCTATGCCCGCGGCCTGAAGGCGCGGGCGGTGGCCGAAGCCCTGAAGGAGGAAACCAACGTGACCGAAGCGATCTACGAAGCCGGCTATTCCGCCCCCAGCCGGTTCTACGAGGGCGGCGCCAGGCGGCTCGGCATGACGCCGAGCGCATGGAAGCGCGGCGGCGCCGGGGTGACGATCCGCTGGACTGTCGCCGATACCAGCCTGGGGCCGATGCTGGTCGCGGCGACCGACAAGGGACTGTGCCGCGTGTCGTTCGACGAGGATGCAGCGGCGCTGCGCGCACGCTTCCCCAATGCCGAGATCGTGCCCGGCGGCGCGGCGCTCGCCGAGCTTGCCGCGCGCGTCGTCGCCGAGGTCGAGACGCCGGGCCGCGACCGCGACTTGCCGGTCGACGTACAGGGCACCGCGTTCCAGGAGGCGGTATGGCAGGCCTTGCGGCAGATCCCGGCGGGCGAGACGCGCACCTATAGCGAACTCGCCGCGATCGCCGGCAACCCGCGCGCCGTCCGCGCCGCGGGCACGGCGTGCGGAGCGAACCACGTCTCGATCGTCATTCCCTGCCATCGGGCGCAGCGTCGCGACGGCAGCATGGGCGGCTATGCCTATGGCGTCGACCGCAAGATCGCGCTCCGGCGGCGCGAGGGGGTGGCGGAATGAGCTTCGTCATCCAGGGCCTCGATCCGGCGCCGTTCCGGCATCTTTACGGGCGATCCGACGCCGAGCTGGCGCGTGAAGGCGTGATCTGGATGCGCGCCGACGCCAGGCCGGGGTTCCCCTGTCGGGTGACGCTGGAGGATGCCGAGCCGGGCGAGGATTTGCTGCTGCTCAATTACGAGCATTTGCCGGTCGCGACCCCCTATCGTTCGCGCCATGCGATCTTCGTGCGCGACGGGGCGGAGCGGACGGCGCGGTTCGAGGACGAGGTGCCCGAGCAGCTCGCGGTGCGGCTGCTGTCGGTCCGCGCGTTCAATGCCGACGGGATGATGACCGACGCCGACGTGTTCGACGGGGCCGATCTCGCCGAGCGGATCGCCGCGTTCTTCGCCGATCCGGCGGTCGCCTATCTGCACGTCCACAATGCCAAGCGCGGCTGCTTCGCCGCGCGCGTCGATCGCGGCTAGTCCTCGCGCATCGCCGAGCGCAGGCCGAGATGTTCGACGAACGGGTCGAAATCGCGGTCGGCGTAGAGCAGGACATGGCCATCGAGGATGCAGCGCGTCGCGATCAGCGTGTCGATCGTCTTGCGCACGGTGATCCCGCGGGCGCGCAGCGCGCGGTAATTTGCCGCTGCGGCGATGGCGACTTCGCGATCGACGATCGGGATTTGCATCGGCAGCGACATTAGTCGCAGCGCCTGCCGGAAGTCGCGGTCAGAAGCGAAGCCTTGCAGCACCTCGGTCAGCATCAGATCGCCGACCGCCGCCGCACGCCGGCCGAGCAGGTCGTTGAGCCTGTCGGTCTCGGCGGATCGCACGCCGTTGAAATAATCGATCCAGATGCCCGAATCGACGAGGATCATCAGTCGCGCCGCATCGCGTCGAGATCGCCCTTCCAGGCGAGCTTGCCGCGATACTTGCGGATTTCCTCCTGCCGCTTGAGCTGGACGACGCGTTCGAGCGCGATTTCGACCGTCTCGCGCTTGGTGCGGGCGCCTAGCGCAGCCTGGGCTTCCTTCATCAAGTCGTCGTCGATGACGATATTGGTGCGCATCGTGTGTATCCTTCTATCAGAATATACACATAGCGATTCCCGCGCGCCGTCACAAGAAGCTGTAGGGATCGACATCGACCGCGACGCGCACCTTTGCGGGCCAGGTGAGCGCGCCAAGCCAGTCGCGGATGACGTCCTGGACGTCGAGCGCGCGGCGGGCGTGGACCAGCAGGCGGAAACGGTGGCGGCCACGCAGCATCGCCAGCGGGGCGGGGGCGGGGCCATAGACGTGCATCCCCTCGACGCGCGGAGCGGTGCGGCCGATCAGGACGGCGGCCTCGTGCGCGGCTTCCTTGTCCTCGGAACTGACGACGATCGCGGCGTAGCGGCCGAAGGGCGGGGCATTGGCCTCGCGGCGGGCGTCGGTTTCGGCGGCGTAGAACGCGTCGGCATCGCCGGTGACGAGCGCCTGCATCACCGCTGCCGAGGGGCTGTGGGTCTGGATATAGACGGTGCCGGGCTTCTCGCCGCGGCCGGCGCGGCCGGAGACCTGCATGATCTGGTGGAAGGTGCGCTCGGCGGCGCGCAGGTCGCCACCCTCCAGCCCCAGATCGGCGTCGATCACGCCGACCAGCGTGAGGTTGGGAAAGTGATAGCCCTTCGTCACGAGCTGCGTGCCGATGACGATGTCGATGTCGCCCGCCTCCATGCGGTGGACGAACTCGGCGGCCTTGGCGGGGGACCAGATCGTGTCGGAGGTGACGATCGCGGTCTTCGCTTCCGGCCAGAGCGCGGCGGCCTCGTCGGCGATGCGCTCGACGCCGGGACCGCAAGCGACGAGGCTGTCCTCGTGATCGCATTCGGGGCAGGCGCGCGGCACCGGCTCGACATGGCCGCAATGGTGGCAGGCGAGACGGCGGACGAGGCGGTGCTCGACCATCCAGGCGGTGCAATTGGGACATTGGAAGCGATGGCCGCAGGTGCGGCACAGGGTGAGCGGGGCATAGCCGCGGCGGTTGAGGAACAGCAGGACCTGCTCGCCGCGCGCCAGCGTTTCGTCGATCGCGGTAACCAGCTTCGGGGCGATCCAGCGGCCGCGGTCGGGAGGCTGCGCGATCAGGTCGATCGCCTCGATCGCCGGCATCTCGGCGGCGCCGTAGCGGCCGGGGAGCTTGAGTTCGCGATAACGGCCGATCTCGACTTGCTGGCGCGTCTCGATCGGCGGCGTCGCCGAGGCGAGCACCACCGGACAGTGCTCGAACAGGCCGCGCATCACCGCGACGTCGCGGGCGTGGTAATGGACGCCGTCTTCCTGCTTGAAGCTGGTCTCGTGCGCCTCGTCGACGACGATCAGGCCGAGGTTCGCGTACGGCAGGAACAAAGCCGAGCGCGCGCCGACCGTGACCAGCGCCTGGCCCTCGGCGATCTGCCGCCAGGCGCGGCGGCGCTGCGATTGACGAAGGCCCGAATGCCAGGCGACCGGCTCGCAGCCGAAGCGGGCGGCGAAGCGCTTGAGGAACGGCTCGGTCAGCGCAATTTCGGGGAGCAGGACGAGGCTCTGCCGGCCCGCGGCGATCGCGGCGGCGATCGCCTCGAAATAAACCTCGGTCTTGCCTGAGCCGGTGACGCCGTCGAGCAGGAAGGGTTCGAACGCGCCATTGTGCGCCGCCGTAACCAGCGCATCGGCGGCGGCCTGCTGGTCCAGCGACAGCTCCGGCACCTCGTGACCGGGATCGGGCAGCGGAAAGGGGCTGTCGATATCGACCTCGACCGGTTCGATCGCGCCGGCCTTGACGAGGCCGCGGATCACGCCGTCGGAGACGTCGGCGGCGAGCGCCAGCTCGCGGATCAGGCCCTGGCGGTCGCCGATCGCCTCGAGCGCCTGTGCGCGCTGCGGTGTCATGCGGGTAGGGAGCGTGCCGGTCGCGCGATATTCGGTAATGGTGCGGCCACCCTCGAGCGCCGAGGTCGAGGCGAGCGCCATCCGCGCGACCGCGGCGGGCGGGGCAAGATAATAGTCCGCGGTCCATTCGATCAGCCGGCGGAGCGGCGCCTTGAGCGGCGACGCGGGGAGGACGCCGATCAGGTTGCGCAGGCGGTTGTCGCCCACCTCGGCATCCGACGGCATCCGCTCCGGCTCCCACGCCACGCCGATCAGCTGGCGAGGGCCGAGCGGGACGACGACGATCGACCCCGGCTCGACCGTCATGCCGTGCGGCACCCGGTAATCCAGCGGGCCGAGCGCCGAATTCATGACAAGGACGCGGGCGCGGGACGAAGGCATTGCGGTCCCCTATGACCGATCGCCGCGCGTTGCGAAACCGCGCTATCGGTCTGCGCTGCGATGCGGTATGACAGGAGCAAGGAGACCGCTCATGTTGCTGCCGCTCGCCCTGCTCGTGGCCCAGGCCGCCCCGGCGCAGGCTTGCCCGACCCCGGCGGCGCTGCCGGCGCGGCTCGCCGGGTGGCGCCAGACCGCTGCTCAGCCGACGATCGGCACCGCGTTCGTTGTGGCCGCGGCGGATCCGGCGACGCTGCGGGGGCTGCGCGCCGGCGAAGTGGCGCGGCCCGGCGGCGCCGCGCTGGTGCCGTTCGAAGTCGATGGCGATGCGACCTATCGCATCGCGCTGTCGGACCGCGCCTGGGCCGATGTCGTTGCCGGCGACAAGGTGGTCGCCGCTTCCGCATATGCCCACGGCCCGGCCTGTTCGGGCATGGCCAAGCTGGTCGATTTCCCACTGAAGCGCGGCCGGTATGCGCTGCATCTGACGGGGATCAGCGCGCCGAGCATCCGCGTCCTCATCACTCGCGTCTGAGCGAGGGCGTCGTGGACGAGACCGGGCTCACTGCGGCGTTCGGCCGGCATCTGACGCGCGACCGGCGGCGGTCGGCGCATACCGTGCGCGCCTATCAGGCGACCGCGCTGAGGCTGCTCTCGTTCCTCGCCGGGCACTGGGGTGAGCGACCCGATGCAGCGCGGCTGGCGAGCGTCACACCGGCGGACCTGCGCGCCTATCTGGCGCATCGTCGCGGGCAGGGGCTGGGCAACGCCTCGGCAGCGCGCGAGTTGTCGGCGGTGCGCGGTTTCCTCGCCTTTTCCGCCGGGGCGGAGGCGATGCCGCGGCTGAAGGGCCCGCGGGTCAAGAAGGGCGTGCCGCGGCCGATCGCGCCCGACGAGGCGGTGGCGCTCGCCGAGGATGTCGCAGAGGCCGCGGCCGAGCCGTGGCTCGCGGCGCGCGACTGGGCGGTATTGCTGCTGCTTTATGGTGCAGGCCTCAGGATCGGCGAGGCGGTGACGCTGACCGCTCAGGTGCTGCCGCTCGGCGAGACGATCGCGGTGACGGGCAAGCGCGGCAAGACGCGGATCGTGCCGCTGCTGCCGCAGGTGCGCGAAGGCGTCGCGGCCTATGCCGCGCTGTGCCCGTGGCCGCTGCCGCGCGAGGCGGCGCTGTTCCGGGGGGCGCGCGGCGGACCGCTGTCGCCGGCGATCGTGCGGCGCGCGGTGCGCGCAGCGCGCGGGCGGCTGGGCTTGTCGGAGCGGACGACGCCGCATGCGCTGAGGCATAGCTTCGCGACGCACCTGCTCGGGCGCGGCGCCGACCTGCGCGCGCTGCAGGAGCTGCTCGGACATGCCAGCCTGAGCTCGACGCAGATCTACACCGCGGTCGATGCGGCGCACCTGATGGATGTCTACCGCAACGCGCATCCGCGCGCCTGAAAGGTCACGACGTCGTGCCTGTACGCGTGCGAGCGCACGTCCTGCTTCTCCTCCTTCTCGCCGGCTTCGCTCCCGCGCCGCCGATCGCGCCGGGCGCGGTCGCTCCGGTGTCGCGGCTGGCGCCCGACAGCGCGCGGCAATGGGTGCCGTTCACGCTGACTCCCGGCAACCAGGTGCGCTTTACCGCGATGCTCGACGGCAAGCCGGTCACGGCGATCCTCGACACCGGGCTCAGCACCTCGGTGCTGTCGCGCGATTACGTCCGGACGGCAGGACTCCGGGTTGCGCAAAAGGGCAACGCCACTGTGATCGGCGGCATGGTGCCGATCGGCTGGGCGGCGACGCGCAGCCTGTCGCTCGGCGGCCTCACCCGTCGCGGCGGCGAGATCGCGGTTGCCGACATTCCCGCGCTCGCCGCCGGCGGCGGGCAGAGCATCGATCTCCTCGTCGGCCCCGACCTGCTGAAGGGCTATGCGCTCGACATCGACTATCCCGCCGGCCGGTTCCGCTTGCTTCCCTCGGGCCAGCTGCCGTTCCGCGGCGCGAGCGCTCCGCTCGGAATTTCGCCGGCGACCAATGTCTATTTGACCGACGGCACGCTCGGCGGCCGTCGGCTGCATCCGCTGGTGGTCGATACCGGCGACGGCTCGATGCTGACGGTGTCGCACCGCGCGTGGCAGGCGGCCGAACCCGATCCGCCGCCGATGACCACGGCGACCTCCTACGGACTCGGCGGCGCGGTGGTGACTGGCCTCGCGATCGTCCCCGAGCTTCGCCTCGGCGACCTCGTCGCGCGCCGGATCGAAGTGCGCGTCGAGCCGCCGGGCGGTTTTTCCGAAGCGATCGGCGTCGAAGGCCGGATCGGAACCGGTTTGATGCAGCGGTATCGCGTGCTGCTCGATCCCGGCGCGGGGCGGATGGTGCTGGCGCCGGGCCCCGATGCCGACCAGCCGCCGGTGCGCTCGACCAGCGGCCTGCTGCTCGGCTTCGAAGGCGACCGGCTGCGCGTGATGCACGTCATGCGAGGCAGCCCGGCGGCGGCCCAGGGCTGGAAGGACGGCGAGACGATCTGCACGATCGACGGTCGCCCGATTCCGCGCGACTATCCCGACAATGCGCTGTCGGGCTGGTCGGTCGGCGCGCCCGGCCGGGTCGTGGCGCTCGGGTTATGCCGGGGCGCGACGCGGCATCTGACGCTCAGGAATTTCTATTAGCGAGCGAAGGGCGGTCTGGCGTTCGCGGCGATTGTGGGAGACAGTTGCGCCGAACGTGTGGGGAGGGGCGGCATGAGCGACGACCGGAAGGCGATCTTCATCACCGGCGGAGCGTCCGGGATCGGCCTGGCGACGGGCGCACTGTTCGCCGCGCGCGGCTGGCGGGTGGGGCTTGCCGATGTCAACGCGGTCGCCCTGGCCCAAGCGGCGGGGCGGATTCCCGGCGCGGCGACCTTCACGCTGGACGTGCGCGACCGCGACGGCTGGGCAGCGGCGCTCGATGCCTTCGCCGGAGACTCCGCGCGGCTCGACGTCCTGTTCAACAACGCAGGCATCGGGATCGGCGGACCGCTCGCCGAGGCGGAGTTCGCGGATCTCGACCGAGTGGTCGCGGTCAATTTCATGGGCGTGCTCAACGGCGCGCGGATCGGCTACGCTTATCTCGCGCGGACGCCGGGGTCGTGCCTGCTCAACACCGCCTCGGCTTCGGCGATCTACGGTTCGGCGGGGCTCGCCGCCTATTCGGCGACCAAGTTCGCGGTGCGCGCGCTGACCGAGGCGCTCGACGGCGAATGGGCCGCGGCGGGGGTCAAGGTGCGCGATATCGTGCCGGCGTTCATCGAGACGCCGCTGCTCGATGGCCACGCCGCCGGCTCCAACCGCACGATCCGCGATACGGTCAGGGAGGCAGGGCTCGAGCTGACGCCGGTCGAGACGGTCGCCGAGGCGGCGTGGCGCGCGGTCCATGGCGAGCCGGTCCACACTTATGTCGGCAAGACCGCCGAGCGGATGCGCTTCGCCGCGCGATGGATGCCGGGGCAGCTCAGGAAGATGATGCGGCGTGGAGCGGTGGGGCGGGGATGATGCTACTCCAGCAGCGCCTCGATCGCTTCGGCGAGTTCGATGTCGCGTTCGGAGAGGCCGCCGGCGTCGTGCGTGGTCAGCGTGATCTCGACGCGGTTCCAGACGTTGGACCATTCGGGATGGTGGTTGGCCTTTTCCGCGAGCAGCGCGACGCGCGTCATGAAGCCGAACGCCTCGTTGAAATCGGCGAACGCGAAGCTGCGCGCAATCGCGTCGCGTTCCTCGACATAGTCCCAATCGGGCAGGCCATCGAGCGCATCGGCGCGCTCGGCCTCGCTCAGGTGCTCGACCATGACGATCCTCCTTGCCGCGGTTCGACTGCGAGGACTATCACGCCCTGATGACGGGGCAAGCGCCGAGTGCGGATGATATCGAGACGATGGCGCGCACCGCGATGGCGGCGCTGCCCGACGAATTCCGCGCGCATCTGGGCGACGTGGTGCTCCGCATCGAGGACTTCGCCGACGACGAGACGCTGCGGGCGCTCGGCATCGACGATCCGTTCGCGCTGAGCGGCCTTTACCAGGGCCGTCCGTTCGGCGAGAAGTCGTCGACCGACACGGGCGCCTTGCCCGACATGATCACGCTCTACCGCCGCGCGATCCTCGACGAATGGATCGAGACCGGGGTCGATCTCGATGCGCTGGTGACGCATGTGCTGGTCCACGAAGTCGGGCACCATTTCGGGTTGTCGGACGAAGACATGCACCGGCTCGAACAGGAGGCATGACGCGCCTGCTCGCCTTCGACGCGGTGACCGCGGTGCGCGGCGGGCGCGTGCTGTTCGAAGGAATGAGCTTCGCGCTTTCGGCGGGCGGGGCGGCGGTCGTGACCGGCCCGAACGGCGCGGGCAAGTCGAGCCTGGTGCGCATCGCGGCGGGGCTGCTCCAGCCCGCTGCGGGAGAGGTGACCGTCATCGGCGATTGCGCGCTGGTCACCGAAGCGCACGCGCTCGACCCCGAACTGCCGCTGGCGCGTGCGTTGGGGTTCTGGGCGGCATTCGACGGGCGGCGCGGTTCGGTCGCGTCGGCGCTCGCCGCGCTCGGGCTGGCCGAACTTGCCGAGGTGCCGGTGCGCCTGCTCTCGACGGGACAGCGGCGGCGCGCCGCGCTGGCGCGGGTCGTGGCGAGCGACGCGCCGGTCTGGCTGCTCGATGAACCAGCCAACGGACTCGACGAGCGCGCGGTCGCCCTGTTGGAGGCGCTGATCGCCAGCCATCGCGCCGCGGGCGGGGTCGTGCTGGTCGCGACGCACGTGCCGATCGGGCTGCCCGGTGCGGTGCCGATCGAGCTCGGATTCGCGGCATGAGCGGGCTCGGCGCGATCGTGTGGCGCGACCTGCGGCGCGCCTGGGCGGGGGGCGGGGCGGTGTTGCCGGTGGTGTTCTTCCTGCTGGCGACGATCCTGTTTCCGTTCGCCACCGGACCCGATGCCGCGCTGCTCGCGCAGATCGGCGGCGGCGTGATCTGGGCGGCGGCGCTGCTCGCCGCGCTGATGCCGGTCGAGCGGCTCGTCGCGCCCGATCTCGATGCCGGCGTGCTCGACCAGCTTGCGGTGCGCGGCGCGAGCATGGCGGCAGTCGCCGCGGCCAAGACGCTTGCGCACTGGCTGGCCTTCGCGCCGCCGCTGATGGTCGCGGCGGTGGTGGCCGCCGGGCTGCTCGACCTGCCGCCGGCGACGCTCGGCGCAGTCGAACTCGGCCTGCTGATCGGGACGCCCGGGCTCGCCGCGCTGGCGGTCGCGACGGGCGCGCTGGTCGCGGGACTGCGCGGCGCCAGCGCGCTGGTCGGGCTGGTCATGCTACCGCTCGCCGTGCCGCTGCTGATCTTCGGCGGCGGCGCGCTCGCGGGCGGGCCGGCGGCGCTCAAGCTGCTTGCCGCGGTCAGCCTGGTGCTCGTCGCGGGCGGGCCGTTCGTCGCCGGAGCCGCGATCCGCGCGGGGAATAGCTGAACTTGTCATCCTAAACCCCTCTTAACCTTGGCGCGCTAGCGTCGCCGTCGATGCTCCGCGTGCTGACCCTTTCGACCCTGTTTCCCGACGCTGGCCGACCCGCCTTCGGCGTGTTCGTCGAGCGCCAGACGCTGGGGATCGCCGCGCGTCCCGGGGTCGATCTGCGCGTCGTCGCACCGGTGGGGCTGCCGCCGGGGCCGCTCGACCGGCTTGCGCATTATCGTCCGCTCGGCCGCTTGCCGCAGCGCGAGCGGTGGAAGGGGCTCGAGGTGTTCCGCCCGCGCTTCGCGACCATTCCGGGCACCGGCGGCCGCTTTCATGTCCCTGCGCTGGTCCGCGCGCTGGCGCCCCTGCTCGATTCGTTGCGCGAAAGCTTCGCGTTCGACGTGATCGATGCCGAATTCTTCTTTCCCGACGGGCCTGCGGCGGTGGCATTGGGGCGGCGCTACGGCGTGCCGGTGTCGATCAAGGCGCGCGGGGCCGACATCCATCATTGGGGGCATGGCGCCACCGCCGCGCAGGTCCGCCGCGCCGGACGACAAGCCGACGGTCTGCTCGCGGTGTCGCAGGCGATGAGGGAGGACATGGTCGCGCTCGGCCTGCCCGCCGAGCGGATCCGGGTGCATCGGACCGGGGTCGATAGCGACCGTTTCCGGCCGCTCGACCGCGCGGCGGCAAAACGCGAGTGGGGCATCGCCGGGCCGCTGGTCGCCTCGGTCGGCGCGCTGATCGCGCGGAAGGGACACGAGCTGGTGATCGAGGCGCTTGCCAAGATGCCCGGCGCGACGCTGCTGATCGCCGGCGAGGGACCCGAGCGCGCGCGGCTCGAGGCGCTGATCGCCCGGTTGGGGCTCGGTGAGCGGGTGCGCCTGCTCGGTGCGATTCCGCATGAGGCGGTGCCGCGGCTGCTCGCGGCAGCCGACGTGATGGCGCTCGTTTCGGCTTCGGAGGGGCTTGCCAACGCCTGGGTCGAGGCGCTCGCCTGCGGGACGCCGGTGGTCGCCAGCGATGCCGGCGGCGTGCGCGAGGTGCTGACCGCGCCGGCGGGCGGCCGGATCGTCGCGCGCACCCCTGCCGCGATCGCCGCGGCGATATGCGAGCTGATCGCGGCGCCGCCCGCCGCCGAGGACGTGCGCGCGCTGGTCGGCGGGTTTACCTGGCAGGCGAATGCCGCGGCGCTTCACGCGCATCTCGGCGGATTGTGTCAGGGCGAGCGCCCCGCGCGACGCCGGGCGCGGATCTGAAGGGGAGGGGACGTGCAGGACCGGGTCGCCACGGCCGAGATGGAACCGCAGGTGCGCGATGGGGCCGCGCGCCATGCGCAGCGCGCGCCGCGGACCAACCTGTTGCTCGCCGCGACGATCGCGGGCGAGATCGGCAGCGCTCCGGTGCGAATCCGCAACCTTTCCGAAGGCGGAGCGATGATCGAGGGCGCGGCGCTGCCCGCAGCCGGCGAACGGCTGACGCTGGGGCGGTCGCAGCTTGTGGTCGGGGCGACGGTCGCGTGGCGATCGGGCGACCGCTGCGGAGTGCGGTTCGATCGCACGGTTCCGGTCGCGCTGTGGGCCGCAGGGCTCAAACTGCCCACCGGGCAAGCGGATGTCGATACGATGCAGGCGGCAGTGCGATCGGGCGTGGCGGCCGCACCGGCGCCCACGCCGGCAGCGCAGCCGGTGGTCCGTGAGGACGTCGAGCAGCGGATCGCCGAGGAGATCGGGCTGGTCGCGCGGCTGCTCGAGACGATGGGCGACGCGCTCGCCGACGAGCCGGCGGTGGTCCATCGCCATCCCGCGACGCTGCAGAATTTCGACCTGACCGTGCAGACGCTGCGCCATCTGGCCCGCATCCTGACCGCCGACGATCGTGCGGCGGCGATCGCGACGATCGGGATGGACGACCTGCGCGCGCGGCTGTCGCGCCGCCGCAACTTCTGAACGCGTTCAGGCCGCCGCAGATAGCGCCGCCGAATCGATCACCACCTCGCAGCCGCCGCCGGCGCGCTTGGCGAGATAGAGCGCGCGGTCGGCTTCGGCGAGCACCTGCTCGGGATCGCACACGGTAGTCGAGGCGAAGGCGATGCCGACGCTGGCGCCGGCGAGGATCGGCTCGGCGGCGATGTCCTCGAACGGCTCGGCGAGCGCGTCGGCGATCCGGCGGGCGGTGGTGCTCGCGCTCGCCACCTCGGGGCCGGAAATCATCACCACGAACTCGTCGCCGCCCAATCGGCACGTGAAGTGCGGGGCGGCGGTGGCGGCGAGACGCGCGGCGGTCTCGACCAGCACGCGGTCGCCGGCGGCGTGGCCGTGGCGATCGTTGACCGCCTTGAAGCCGTCCATGTCGACGAACAGCAGCGCGAGGCTGCTCGCATCGCGGCGGCCGTCGAGCCGCGCGATCAGCCCGCCGCGGTTGGGCAGGCCGGTGAGGACGTCGGTCATTGCCAGATCGCGCGCGCGGCGCTCGGCGCGGAACATCGCGACCAGCGCCCGGTGGTTCTGCAATGTCAGCGCGGCGGTGCCGGCGGTGACCACCGCGAACTGCAGCGCGCCGGCGCGGAAATGGCCGGCATCGGCGGTGAGGATCGCGGTGAGGAACATCGCCGCCAGCACGGTGATCGCCGGAATGGCGAGCCGGGGCAGCGCCGCCCAGCGCGTCGCGAGGCCGGCGATCAGCGCCATCATCGAGGTGGTGGCGATCATCGGCACCGGCCGGATTGCGGTGTGGAAGCTTGCCGCGCAGCCCAATCCGAACACCATCAGCACGACCGCGGTAAGGCAGATGGTGAGCTGCGCCACGCCTTCGGGCATCCGCGTGCCGGGCCGCTGATAGCGTACGGCGACGGTCATGCGCAGCGCGAGCAGCAGGAGGTCGGCGACGAACCATGCGACCGCCCAGGGGCGCTGGAGCAGCACCATCGCGGCGCCGCTCATCAGCAGGATGCCGGCGCTCGACAGCAGCAGCGCGACCGGCCGGAGCATGACGGTCGCGATGACGTCGCCGCGGAACAGCGCGGCCTCGTCGGGCGGAAGCGCGGTCAGCCAGTCGAACCAGCGTTGCAGCCGCCCGCCCGGTCCTGTTCCGCCGCCGTCCGTCGCCATCGTGTGCCGATTCCCCCGCTTGGTCGCCCGGGTAGCAAGGCCAGGGTTACCAAATCCCTGAGGTCCATCGACTTTTATCATCGAGGCACCAAGCCGGCTTGCCCGAGGCGGGCGCTCTCGGCCAAAGGGATGGGCATGACGATTCGTATCGATATGGGGACGGCGGAGGCGGGGCGGCCGGCGACGATCGATCTGGAGGAGCTGCTGGCGACGCGGCTGCTGGTCCAGGGCAATTCGGGGTCGGGCAAGTCGCACCTGCTGCGCCGGCTGCTCGAGCGCAGCGCGGGCCATGTCCAGCAAGTGATCGTCGATCCCGAAGGCGATTTCGCAACGCTGGCCGAGCCGTTCGGCCATGTCGTCGTCGCGGCGGCCGACTATTCGGCGAGCGAGCTCGCGCGGTTCGCGGCGCGCGCGCGAGTCCATCGCGCCTCGGTGGTGCTGAGCCTCGACGAACTCGATGCCGAGGGGCAGATGCGGTCGGCCGCGGCGTTCCTGTCGGCGCTGTTCGACGCGCCGCGCGAGCATTGGTATCCCGCGCTGGTGGTGGTCGACGAGGCGCAATTGTTCGCACCCGCCGGCGGCGGCGAAGTGGCCGAGGACGTCCGGCGCGCCTCGCTCGGCGCGATGACCAACCTGATGTGCCGGGGGCGCAAGCGCGGGCTTGCCGGGATCATCGCTACGCAGCGGCTGGCGAAGCTCGCCAAGAATGTCGCGGCGGAGGCGTCGAACTTCCTGATGGGGCGGACCTTCCTCGATATCGACATGGCGCGCGCGGCCGATCTGCTCGGGATGGAGCGCAAACAAGCGGATGCGATCCGCGACCTCGAGCGCGGCAGCTTCCTGGCGCTCGGGCCGGCGATCTCGCGGCGGCCGATTGCAATCCGCATCGGCGATGTCGAGACGCGGGCGCGCGGCGTCGCGCCGGGGCTGACGCCGCTGCCCGAGATTTCGGTCGAGGATTTGAAGCTGACGCTGTTTGACGGGCTGGAGGACGCGCCGCCGCCACCGCCGCCTGCTCCCCCGCCTCCGCCGCCGGCCGAGACCGTGCTCGCGCGGCTCTATACCGCGGTCGAACCCGTTGCCGGCGATGCCGCCGCGCCTGCGGCCGATCCGGAGGAGACCGCGCGGATCATCGCCGAGGCGCTCGGCGGACTGGTCGCCGATCCCGATTCGGACGGGCGCGGCCCCGCGGTGCTGTTCGCCGATTTCCAGGTGCGCTGCCGGATGATGGGGCTGCGCAGCCCGCCGCTCGATGCGGCTGCGTTCGCGCGGCGGCTCGCAGCGGCGCGGGCCGGCATTTATGACGACGCGAATCCCGAATGGGCGCCGGCGATCCGCGCCGCCCATGGCCTCCCCGACGACATGCTCGGCGCATTCCTGTGCATCGCGCGCGCGGCGCGGGAGGGGGCGCCCTGCCCGAGCGACGAGGAATTGGCGCGGGTCTACGGCACGAGCTCGCTGGGGCGCGCGCGGCGGGTGCTGAGCTATATCGAGGAGCGCGACATCGTCGTGACCCGCACCGACCTTGCCGGGCGGCGGTCGATCACCATTCCGAGCCTCGGCTGGACCACCGAGCCCGCCGCGGCCTAAGCTTGCCCGAACGCGAAGACGCGGGAGGGGTGCATGGGCCATTACGGCGATTATCAGAACGCGATCTATCTCGCGGGCCTGAGGGGCGTGCTGCCGAAGCTGCCGGTCGATGCGGCGACGCTCGAGGCGCGGGCGGAGGCGGCGATGCCGCCGCATGTGCTCAATTACGTGCAGGGCGGCTGCGGGGACGAGACGACGCAGCGGCGCAACGTCACGGCGTTCGGGCATTGGGGCATGGTGCCGCGGATGCTGGTCGATACGAGCAGCCGCGACCTGTCGGTCGAGCTGTTCGGCATCAAATTTCCCTCGCCGATCTTCCTCAGCCCGATCGGCGTCACCGGCATCTGCACCGCCGACGGGCACGGCGACCTCGCGGCGGCGCGCGCCTCGGCGGAGAGCGGAGTGCCGATGATGGTCTCGACGCTGGCCAACGATCCGCTCGAGACGGTCGCCGAGGCGCTCGGCGAGACGCCGGGGTTCTTCCAGCTCTACACCCCGCGCGATCCGGGGGTGGCCGAGAGCCTGGTCCGTCGCGCCGAGGCGGCCGGATACAAGGCGATCGTCGTCACGC
Organism: Sphingomonas sp.; assembly: GCA_035776635.1. Lineage (GTDB taxonomy): Bacteria > Pseudomonadota > Alphaproteobacteria > Sphingomonadales > Sphingomonadaceae > Sphingomonas. The sequence goes on from DASTWI010000015.1 coordinate 32,187, forward strand.
TCGACACCTGGGTGACAGGCTGGCGGCCGCGCGACCTCAATGCGGGAAATTTTCCGCAGCTGAGGGGTCATGTGCTCGCCAATTATTTCGCCGATCCCGCGTTTCGCAACCTGCTCGCGCGGGCGCCAGAGGAGGATCCAGCGGCGGCGATCCTGACCTGGGCGGGGACGTTCGGGAAGGTGCTGACCTGGGGCGACCTCGTGTGGCTGAGGGGGCTGACCAGGTTGCCGATCGTGCTCAAGGGCATCTGCCATCCCGACGACGCGCGGCGAGCGGTCGATCTGGGGGTCGATGCGATCTTCTGCTCGAACCATGGCGGGCGGCAGGCGAACGGCGGGATCGCGGCGATCGACATGCTGCCGGGCGTCGTCGCCGCCGCCGGCGCGGCGCCGGTGCTGTTCGATTCGGGCGTGCGGTCGGGGACCGACGTGGTGAAGGCGCTTGCGCTCGGCGCGCGGGCGGTGGGGATCGGGCGGCCGTTCGTGTACGGGCTCGCGCTCGACGGGGCCGAGGGCGCGGTGCATGTGCTCAAGTGCCTGCTCGCCGAGGCCGACCTGCTGATGGCGGTCAACGGCTGGCCGACGATCGCCGACGTGCGCGCGGCCGGCGCGGTGCGGGTGTAGCCCGGAGCTCGCCTCGGCTTCGCCCGGCAGCGCCCTTCGACTTCGCTCAGGGCGAACGGAGGAGAGGTCATTCGGCCGGAACCGCCGCCTTGGCTTTCGCCTCCGCCTCGGCGTGGAGCGCCCAGAAGTTGGGGACCGGGCGGCCGGCGAGGCGCGCTTCCAGCACGGCGAGGTGCGAGAGCCAGCCGCCGCCGAAGTTGCGCGCGTCCTCGGGGCCGCGCAGGCCGGTGTGGTGGAGGACGAGGCGGGTGCGGTCGCCGCCTTCGGGCGCGAGCGTGATCGTCACCTCGCCGGCCTCGCCGCCGACCCAAGTGAAGGCGATGAGATGCGGCGGCTCGGCGCGGGTGACGCGTTCGCTCCAGCGCTGGCCGACATTGGCGCGGAAGCGCTCGGGCATCGGCGCCTCGCCGTCCGACAGGCGATCGTGATCGAAGGTGAACTCGATTGCGCCGCCGGGGCGCGGATCGGTCTCGCCGCCGATGAACCAGCGCGCGCGCAGGCCGGGGTCGACGAGATAGCGCCAGACGGCGTCGATCGGCGCGTCGAGCACGCGCTCGAAGCGCAGTTCGCGGGCGGTGATGGTGTCGCGGTCAGCCATGGTCGGTCTCCAGCACGGTGGCGAGGCTGGCGAGGATCATCGTCCAGCCTTCGCGGGTCTTGTCCTCGTAATCGGGCCAGATGCCCTCGTGAGTGAGCGTGAGGCGGGCGCCGCCGCCGTCGGGGGCGATCGCGATCGTCACGCGAGTCCATTCGCCGCCGGCGTCCTCGCCCTCGGCGATGCTCGCCTTGAACAGGAACACCAGCCGGCGCGGGCGTTCGATCGCCTCGTAGCGGAGGCGGTGGAGCGCCTCGTGCGCGCCGCGGCGCTCGACGATCACCGCCTCGCCGCCGACGCGGGCGTCGATCTCGACCCGCACCATCTCGCCGTCGGGCGTGGCGAACAGGAAGCGCCTGACCTGCGCCGGGTCGAGCCAGGCATCGAACACGCGCTCGGGCGGCGCGGCGAAGGTGCGGGCGAGGGTCAGCGTCGCGGTCATCGGCCGGCCTCCCTGTCCTCGGCGAGCACCGCCTCGAGCCGGTCGAGGGCGGAGCCCCAGAAACGCTGCCATTGCCGCAGCCACGCTTCGGCTTCGGCGAGCGGCTCGGCCTTGAGACGGCAGAGCTGCTGACGGCCGGCCTTGCGGCGCTCGACCAAGCCGGCGCGTTCGAGCACCGCAACGTGCTTGGCAGCGCCGGCGAAGCTCATCCGATAAGGTTCGGCGAGCGCGCCGATGCTGCATTCGCCCTTGGTCAGCGCCGCCAGCATCCCCCGGCGAGTGGGGTCGGCGAGCGCGGCGAAGGTGGCGTCGAGTCGTTGTTCAACCATTCGGTTGAATATTGTACGGCGAAGATCTTTAGTCAACCGATCGGTTGAATATTTTTCCGCGCGTTTTCGCGCGCTTCGTTCGGCGAAGTGGATAAAGTAGAGGTCCCGCAGCCTTTCTGCCTCGGCGCGGGCGCGCGCGGCGGCGTCGAGCGAATCGGGGGACGGATGCGGTGCGCGGTCGGGGAGCGGGTCGGCCATCGACGAGGTTAAGGCAGATTTCGACCGTGTAGGAAAATGGTTTTTGGCAAAGCGCCCGGCGCGCCGCCGGTCGGGAGCGGTCTGCGCCGGGAAACCGTCGTATTTCGCCAATCGCGGGCCGAACGACTCGTATAGCGTCTTCGCCGATCGGAGGACGTTGCCATGAGTCGAAAAGTCGATTCCGCGATCGCCGGGACTTGTTGCGCGATTGTGTTTGCAAGCATTGTCTACGTCGTCGGATTCGGCGGCGGCGTGGCGGTCGCCCGGCAAGTGGATCGGAGCGTCGCCTGTCCCGCGGGCGCGCTGGCCGGCGGCGTCGCCTATTACCCCATCAGGATCGCCGCGTAGATCGGCTCCTGTCGCCGCAGCGCGTGCCGAGCCGCAACGGCTTCATCGCGGCCGGCGACCGGATCGACGACGAGGGCGGGCGGTTGATCTGCCGGCGCCGTCAAACAATGCGAGCGCGCGGCAAACGTCCGACGTCGCTTTTCGCCAATTCGCCATGCGCGACGGGGTGTAGACTTGCGCCTCGATCGGAGGGCGATGCGATGGCTCGAGGCGTCTATTTTGCGGTCGCCGGGGTGTGCTACCTGATCTTCTTTGCGACCTTTCTCTACCTGATCGGGTTCGTCGGCAATCTGGTGGTGCCGCTGACCGTGGATCGCGGTCCGGCGGTCGCGCCGGCGACGGCGATCGTGGTCGATGTGCTGCTGATCGCGCTGTTCGCGGTGCAGCACAGCGTGATGGCGCGACCCGGGTTCAAGCGCGGCTGGACGCGGATCGTGCCGGCGCCGATCGAGCGGAGCATCTATGTGCTCGCCGCCAGCATCGCGCTGATCGTGCTGATGGCGCTGTGGCGGCCGATCGCCGGCACGATCTGGACGGTGAACGAGCCGGTCGGCGCCGCGATCCTGTGGGTGCTGTTCGCGCTCGGCTGGGGAATCGTGCTCGCCAGCACGTTCCTCATCAACCATTTCGAGCTGTTCGGGCTGCAGCAGGTCTGGCTCGCCGCGAGCGGGCGCCCGGCCGCGACGCCGGCGTTCCGGACGCCGCTCTTCTATCGCGCGGTGCGGCATCCGCTCTACGCCGGGTTCTTCCTCGCCTTCTGGGCGACGCCGCGGATGAGCGTCGGGCATTTGCTGCTCGCGGGCGGCATGTCGCTCTACATGCTGATCGCGATCCGCTATGAGGAGCGCGACCTCGTTGCGGCGTTCGGCGACGATTATCGCGCCTATCGCGCGCGGGTCGGCATGTTGGTGCCGGGGCTGGGCCGGCGCGCCTGACGCGCGGTCAGTCGGCGAACAGCAGGACCGGGGTTTCGAGCAGCTTCTTCACCGCAGCCACGAAGTTCGCCGCGTCCCAGCCGTCGACGACGCGGTGGTCGCAGGAAATCGACAGGTTCATCAGCTTGGCGCGGACGATGTCGTCGCCCTGAAAGATCGGGCGCTCGACGATCTTGTTGGGGCCGATGATCGCGACCTCGGGACGGTTGATGACCGGGGTGGTGGCGATGCCGCCGAGCGGACCGAGCGAAGTGACGGTGAGGGTGGAGCCCGACAGTTCCTCCGACTTGGCCTTGCCGGTGCGGGCCGCGTCGGCGAGGCGGGCGATCTCGGCGGCGAGCTGCCAGACGTTCCTGTCCTGCGCGTCGCGGATCACCGGGACCATCAGGCCGGCGTCGGTCTGGGTCGCCATGCCGAGATGGACGCTGCCGTGGCGGGTGACGACGCCGGCCTCGTCGTCGTAGCGGGCGTTGATCATCGGGAAGGCCGGGATCGTGCGGCACAGCGCGACGATCAGGAACGGCAGCATCGTCAGCTTGGGGCGGGCGCCGCGGTTGGCGTTGAGGTCGGCGCGCATCGCCTCGAGCGCGGTGACGTCGATTTCCTCGACATAGGTGAAATGGGGGATGGCGCGCTTCGCGGCGGCCATGTTCTCGGCGATGCGGCGGCGCAGGCCGACGACCTTGACCGGCTCGTCGGGGCGAGCGCGAGTGGCGCGCGGGGGGTGGTAGCCCTCGGCCGCGCCGTAGCGGAGAAAGCTGTCGAGATCGGCGTGGCGGAGGCGGTCGCCCTCGGCGGGTTTCACCTGCGCGAGGTCGATGCCGAGATCGCGCGCGCGGGCGCGGACCGCGGGGGAGGCCAATACCCTCTCCCCCTGGGGAAGAGGGGGGGACCCGCCGCCGGAGGCGGCGGGGGGGTGAGGGTCTGTGGCGGGCGCAAGGGTCTCCTCACTGACCCTCACCCTCCCACTCGGGCTGGCGCCCGAGCGGGCCCCTCCCTCTCCCTCAAGGGGAGAGGGGATCTGTTCCTCGACCTGTTCGTGGCGCGTTTCGCCTTCGGTCTCGATCACCACCAGCGCGGCGCCGATCGAGACCTGGTCGCCGACTTCGCCGGCCAGCTCGACCACCGTGCCCGCGACCGGGCTCTCCATCTCGACGGTGGCCTTGTCGGTCATCATGTCGGCGATCTGCTGGTCTTCCTCGACTCGGTCGCCCACCGCCACGTGCCAGGCGACGATCTCGGCCTCGGAAATGCCTTCGCCGATGTCAGGCAGCTTGAACGTGAACCGCGCCATTAGAAAACTCCGTGCGTGTCGAGCGAAGTCGAGACACGCTTGTTGGTCAGCTCGCTTCCGTTTCTCGACTTCGCTCGAAACGAACGGAAGGGGAAGGATGCCGCCATCATGCGTCCTTCATGATCTTCTTGAGCGCCTCGCCGATGCGGACCGGGCCGGGGAAATAGGCCCATTCGAGGCTGTGGGGGTACGGCGTGTCGAAGCCGGTGACGCGCTCGATCGGCGCTTCGAGATGGTAGAAGCAGCGTTCCTGGACGAGCGCGGAGAGCTCGGCGCCGAACCCGCTGGTGCGCGTCGCCTCGTGGACGATCATGCAGCGGCCGGTCTTGGCGACCGAGTGCTCGATCGTGTCGATATCGAGCGGGACGAGGGTGCGCAGGTCGATGATCTCGGCATCGACACCGGTCTCCTCGACGACGCCGCGGACGACGTGGACCATCGTGCCGTAGGCGAGGATCGTCAGCGCCTCGCCGGCGCGGACCATCTTCGCCTTGCCGAGCGGGATGCGGTAATAGCCGGTCGGCACCTCGCCGCCGGGATGGCCAGACCAGTTCTTCGCCGGGCGGTCCCAATGGCCATCGAACGGGCCGTTGTAGATTCGCTTGGGCTCGAAGAAGAGGACCGGATCATTGTCCTCGATCGCGGCGATGAGGAGGCCCTTGGCGTCATAGGGGGTCGCGGGCACTACCGTCTTGAGGCCGGAGACGTGGGTGAAGATGCCTTCCGGCGACTGCGAATGCGTCTGGCCGCCGAAGATGCCGCCGCCGAAGGGGGAGCGGACGGTGATCGGCGCGGTGAACTCGCCGGCGGAGCGGTAGCGGAGGCGCGCCGCCTCCGACACGAGCTGGTCGAGGCCGGGGTAGATATAGTCGGCGAACTGGATTTCGGGGACGGGACGCAGGCCGTAGGCGCCCATGCCGATCGCGACGCCGATGATGCCGGTCTCGGTGATCGGCGTGTCGAACACGCGGGTCTTGCCGTATTTGGCCTGGAGGCCCGCGGTCGCGCGGAACACGCCGCCGAAATAGCCGACGTCCTCGCCCATCACGATGACCGCGGCGTCGCGCGCCATCATCACGTCCATCGCCGAGTTGATCGCCTGGATCATGTTCATGCGGACGGTGTCGCCCTCGCGCTCCGGGGTGGGGGCGATGCGGGAGGCTTCGGTTTCGAGATCGGTCATGGTCGTGCTCAAATTCCCTCTCCCATCGGGAGAGGGAGGGAGCCGCCGTCAGGCGGCGGAAGGGCGAGGGTGAGCGGCGCAGTGCGGGCGTCACCCTCACCCTTCCCATTCGGCTTCGCCTCGCGGGCCCCTTCCCTCTCCCACAGGGAGAGGGAGATTGCGGTGCGCCTCATCACTTCCGCGCCCATGGCCGGCCGCTCGCTTCTTCCTCGGCGAGCATCTGCGCCTGCTGCTCGCGCAAATGCCAGGGCATCTCCTCGTAGACCCCCTCGAACAAGGTATCGAGCGGCTGGTGGAGGCCGTGGCCGAGGATGCCGTTCTTCTCGGCCTCCTTCTGCGCGGCGCGGACCTGCTCGGCGAGCTCCTGGTCCATCGCGGCGTGGCGGTCCTCGTCCCATTCGCCGATCGCGATGAGGTGCTGCTTGAGGCGCACGATCGGATCGCCCAGCGGCCAGGCGCCATATTCCTGGGCGCTGCGGTATTGCGAGGGGTCGTCGGAGGTCGAGTGGCCCTCGGCGCGGTAGGTGAAGAGCTCGATCAGCGTCGCGCCCTGGTTGGTGCGCGCGCGCTCGGCGGCCCATTGGGTGGCGGCGTAGACCGCGAGCGCGTCGTTGCCGTCCACCCGCAGCCCGGCGATGCCGTAGCCGATCGCGCGCGCGGCGAAGGTGGTCGCCTCGGCCCCGGCGAAGCCCGAGAACGAGCTGATCGCCCATTGGTTGTTGACGACGTTGAGGATCACCGGCGCGCGATAGACGCTGGCGAAGGTGCAGGCGGAGTGGAAGTCGCCCTCCGCGGTCGAGCCCTCGCCGCACCAGGTCGCGGCGATGCGGGTGTCGCCCTTCGCCGCGCTCGCCATCGCCCAGCCGACGGCTTGCGGATATTGGGTGGCGAGATTGCCCGAGATCGAGAAGAACGCGCCCGCCTTGGTCGAATACATGATCGGGAGCTGCTTGCCCTCGAGCCGGTCGCCCTTGTTCGAATAGACCTGGTTCATCATGTCGATGAGGTCCCAGTCGCGGGCGATGAGCAGGCCCTGCTGGCGATAGCTGGGGAAGCACATGTCGTCGCGGTCGAGCGCGAAGGCCGCGGCGACGGCGACCGCCTCCTCGCCGGTCGATTTCATGTAGAAGCTGGTCTTGCCCTGCCGCTGCGCGCGGAACATGCGCTCGTCATAGGCGCGGGTCAGCGCCATCGCGCGGAGGATGCGGCGCTTGATGTCGGGAGAGAGCTTGGGGTCCCAGGGGCCGACCGCCTGCCCCGCCTCGTCGAGCACGCGGACGAGGCCGTAGGCGAGCTCGGCGAAGCTGTCGGGCTTGTCGGCGGTGTCGGGGCGGCGCGCGGCGCCCGCCGGGGGCACCTCGACGTCGGCGAAGTCCACCGTGTCGCCCGGACGGAAGCGGGGCTCGGGGACGTGCAGCGACAGCGGTTTCAGGTTGGCGCGCGATTCGCTTGCCATGCTCTCTCCAAAAGACTGCGCCCGCCTCGTTCGCGAACGCGCGGAATCACCTTTCGGAGCCTTGTTATAAAATTTCAACGGCGCTGGCGAGTCACCGGGTGCAGCGGACCCGTGCTCCTGCGAAAGCAGGAGCCCAGAGTCGTGAGGGCGTCGCTCGAAACCCTGGGCTCCTGCTTTCGCAGGAGCACTGGCTATGTCGCGGGGCGGATTACCTCGACGAGGCCGTCGAGCGCTTGGCCGGTCGGCAGCTTGCCCGAGGCGGTGAGCTTTTGGGTGGCGTCGTTCCAGCGGAGGGTGGCGGTGCGGCCACCGGTCTTGCGGTAGGCGTTGGTCTCGCCGTCGTCATCGTAGAGCGTGAAGGCGGCGTCGCGGCCGGGGTAGACGCGGATTTTCTCGAGCTGCTGCGGGGTGTCGGTGCTGGGGACCTGCGCGCCGATCGGCAGGATCGAGCCGGCGCGGACGAACAGCGGGATGCGGTCGATCGGCGCGGCGGCGGTGATCGTCTGGCCGCCGGTATATTTACGGTTGGTCCAGTAATCGTACCAGTCGGCGCCGGCGGGGAGATAAACCTCGCGGCTGGTCACGCCCTGGCTCGTCACCGGCGCGACGAGGAAGGCGGGGCCGAACATATATTCGTCGCCGAGGTTGGCGACCCTGGGATCGTCCGGGAAGTCCATGAACAGCGCGCGCATGAACGGGGCGCCGGTCTGATAGGTGCGGTGGCCGAGCGAATAGATGTAGGGGATCAGCGAATAGCGCAGCCGCAGGAACTGGGCGAGGATCGGTTCGGCGGCCTTGCCGTATTGCCAGATCGCGGTCGCGGGGCGCTGGCCGTGGATGCGCAGCGTCGGCGTGAAGCTGTTGTATTCGAACCAGCGGACGAACAGCTCGGGATAATCGGGGTAATCGGGCCCGGCGGCCTCGTCGCCGGCGGGATCGAGCAGCAGCGGGCGCGGATGCTCGGGGCCGTTCGGCCATTGCCAACCGCCGGTGTCGCTGCCCCAATAGGCGAGGCCGGTCGCGGTGAAGTCGAGCCCGGTCGGCACCTGGCGGCGCAGCGCCTCCCAGGTCGATTGCACGTCGGACGACCAGAACAGGCAGCCGTTGGCTTGCGTGCCCAGATAGGCGGCGCGGCACAGGATCATGTTGCGCTTGTCCGGGCGGTCGCGCGCCGAACCTTCCGCGACGCCCATCGTGTGGAGCAGCGGATAGACGTTGTGATAGCGGTCGCCCGAGCCGATCGAATACCAATAGCCGTCGGGAACGAGGTCGGGTTCGGTCTCGTCGAGCCAGAACCAGTCGAAGCCCTGGCTGGCGATATTGTCGCGGATCCGGTCCCAGAACCATGCGCGCGCGTCGGGGTTGGTGCTGTCGATCAGCGCTCCGGCGCGGTCGGAGCGGACCGGGAGACCGTCGACGACATTGCCATGCTTGTCGTGGAGGAACCAGCCCTTGGCGGCGAGCATGTCGTAATAGCGCGATTCCTTCTCGAACCGCGGCCACACGCTGATGATGCTGTGCAGCCCCATGTCGTGGAGCCTGGCGTTCATGCCCTTGGGATCGGGGAAGAAGCTGTGGTCGATGTCGAGCTGGCCCATCCGCGTCCAGTAGAACCAGTCGAGCACCATGACGTCGAGCGGATAGCCCCGTTGCCGGTAGCCGTCGGCGATGCTCATCAGCTCCTGCTGGCTTTCGTAGCGCGCCTTGGACTGGATCAGGCCGAACGCGGCCTTGGGCGGGAGCGGAGTGCCGCCGGTGAGCTTGGCATAGCCGGCGTAGAGCGCGTCGGTGGTGGGGCCGGCGACGACGAAGAACGAGACGCGCTCGCCGACTTCGGATTGCCAGTGGGTGCGGTTGTTGAGGCCGGGCGAGACCATCGTCTCCGACGGATTGTCCCACAGGATCGCATAATGTTTGTTCGTCACCATGAACGGCACGCAGACCGTCTCGCCGGCCGGCGCGTCGTACCAGTGCTTGCAGTCGATCGTGCGGCCCCTGAGGTCGAGGATGCCCTGCTGGTTCTGGCCGAGGCCGTAATAATGTTCGTCGGCGCTGGTCGAGAAGCTGGCGCCGACCTGGAAGGTCTTCTCGCCGTTGACAGTGTGCGGCGCCATTTCCCAGCCGGTCATGCGGGTGAGGACATGGCCGGCGCCGTCCTTGATCGTCAGCGAGACGGGCGGCAGCGAGGGGGCGAAATAGCGCTCCATCTGCGTCGGCGCCTTGGGCCAGGGCTGGGCGGCGACGGTGATCGCGAGGTCGGACGAGGCGAAGCTGTCGCCGTCGGGGCCGGTGGTGTGAGTCCAGCCCTGCGCGTCGGGCGTGCCGATGATGCCGTAGCCGGGCGCGGCGGCGGCCTTGGCGGGATCGAGGGCGAGCGTCACGCGGACGATGCCGGGGCCGTAGGGCTCGACCGAGACGAGGCTGCCGTTGCGGTCGAGCACCGCCATCGGGGCGGCGGCGGCGGGGGCGGCCAGCGCGGCGAGCGATACGGCCGCGCCGAGTCCCGCCAGCGCCGGGCGTCCAATTCGTCGTGCCATCTGTTCCTCCCCGTTTTATGGTCGCCGCACTCTATATGTTAGCGTTACCGCGACTCAAGAAATTTGTGTGATATATCTCGCGTCGGACTTGGCTCGGGAGCGAGAACAGGGCATTCGGGAGGGGCGGCCATGCCACGTCGTTACGGTCTGATCGGGCTTGCCGCCGGTGTGCTCGTCGCCTCGACCGCGGCCGGGGCGCAGGAAGCGAGTTACCAGAGCTCGCCGCCCCGGCATCAGGTCGCCGAGCGCGATTGGGGGCCGTGGCTCGGCCCGTTTCGCAAAACGCTCGTTCCCAGTCTGATGCGGGATTTCGGCGAACACTATCTCTATGCCGACGCGAACCGGCGGCTGCCGCCGCCCGCCGCCGGCGAGAAGCGCGTCGTTTTCCTGGGCGATTCGATCACCGACCGCTGGAACCTCGCGCGGTCCTTTCCCGGCCGGCCCTATATCAATCGCGGCATCGGGAGCCAGGTCACGCCGCAAATGGTGTTGCGCTTCCACCAGGACGTGATCGCGCTGCGGCCGGCCGTCGTGGTGATCCTTGCCGGCGTCAACGACGTGCAGGGTTTCCTGCAGCAGGAGACGGCCGAGCAGATCGAGGCCAATTTCGAGGCGATGGCCGAAATGGCGCGCGCGCACGGCATCCGCGTGGTGATCGGCTCGACCCTTCCCGTCAACAACTATACCGAGGCGGCGCGGAATGTGGTCGCTGAACGCCATCCCGACGAATTGCGCGCGATCAACCGATGGCTGCGGGGCTATTGCCGGCGAACGGGCTGCACCTATGCCGACTATTATGCGGCGATGGTCGACGACCGCGGGCTGATGCGCAAGGAGCTGACCGCCGACGGGGTCCATCCCAATGCGGAAGGATATGCGCTGATGGCGCCGATCGCGCGCCGGGCGATCGGTGAGGCGCTGAACGGCACGGGAAGGGCGCGATGACCGGCGCGATCCTGCGCGCGCCTCCGCTCATTCGGACTGCTGCTCGTCGAGCGAGAAGATGCGGGTGGCGCGCGTCCATTTGACGCCGGGCGCGGCGGACGGGATCGGCCGCTGGAAACGGTCCATCAGCGCTTCCCACGCCTGCACGTCGGGATCGGCGGCGTCGGCCGCGGCCCTGGCCCTCGGGTCGAAACCGGGCGCGGTGTCGATGACCATGACCAGCCGGTCGCCGGCGCGATGGATCTCCATCGCGACGATGCCGGCGGCGCCGATGCTGCGGACCACGGCGGCCGGCACCGCGCCGGGCGCGTGCCACGCCTCGTAACGCGCGATCAGTTCGGGATCGTCGACGAGGTCGAGCAGCAGGACGTGGCGATCGCTCACGCCGCCCTGCCCAGGGCGGGAAGGCAAGCGGGGCCGACCGGGTCGAAGCTCTTGTAGGTCAGGATGAATTCCTGATGCCCCAGCGCCTCCGAAACGCTGCGCGTGCCCGCCGCGACGGCGAGCGTGAGGGCGTGGATCTCGTCGCCGACCTGGTCGAGCGTCGCCTCGCCGTCGAGAATGCGGCCGGCGTTGACGTCCATGTCGGCGGCGAGGCGGCGAGCGGTTTCCGGATTGGCGCAGATCTTGATGACCGGCGAGATGGCCGAGCCGACCACCGAGCCGCGCCCCGTGGTGAACAGCACGACGTGGCAGCCGCAGGCGATCAGCTCGACGATCTCGGCATTGTCGGAGATGTTGGGGAAGCCGAAGCGCGGCTCGCCGTCGGGCACGACGTCGAGCATGTAGAGGCCGGGCGAGGGGGGCGCGTCGCCGGGCTTGACGATGCCCGAGATCGGCGAGCTGCCCGACTTGGAATAGGCGCCCATCGACTTTTCCTCCTGAGTCGTCAGGCCGCCTTCGGCATTGCCGGGGGCGAAGCTGCCGAAGCCGAGGATCGAATAATAACGCTCGGCCTTGGCGACGCTGTCACGCAGCGCCTGGCCGAGCTCCGGCGTGATCGCGCGGGTGGCCATGACGCCCTCGCAGCCGACCAGCTCGCCGGTTTCCTCGAAGATGCAGGTCGCGCCCTCGGCGACGAGGCGATCGAAGGCACGGCCGACCGCGGGGTTGGCGGTGATCCCGCTGGTGCCGTCGGAGCCGCCGCAGATCGTGCCGACGACCAGCTCGTCCACGCCCATTTCGACGCGCGGCGCCGTGTCGGCCGCCGCCTTGACGCGCGCGACCGCCTCCAGCCCGGCGGCGATCGTCGCTGCGGTGCCGCCGACCTCCTGGATGACGAGCGTCTCGACCGGGCGGCCGCTTGCGGCGACGGCGGCGGCGAGCCCCTCGCGGTTGAAGCTCTCGCAGCCCAGCGAGACCAGCACGACGCCGCCGACATTGGGATGCGTCGCGATCGCGCGCAGCACCTTGTCGGCATAGGCATTTGGATAGCAGCCGGGGAAGCCGATCAGCTGGACGTCGGGATCGTCGGCCTTGTCGACGATGCGGCGCGCGACATGGTGCGCGCATTCGACGAGGTAGCAGACCGCGACGACGTTGCGGATGCCCTTGCGGCCGTCGCTGCGGCGCCAGGCGGTGATCATGACTCGGTGCTCCGTTCGAGCGTGTCGCGCAGGTGGCTGGCGATATAGTCGCTCTTCATGTTGTGGAGATGGATATGGTCGCCCGGCGCGGCAACCGCGGTCATCGAGCCGATCGGCGCGCCGTATTTGACCACCCTGTCGCCGGGCGCGAGCCCATGGCGCGCGACCTTGTGGCCGACGCCGATCGCGGTGGAGGCGGTGTGCTCCACGCCGTCGATGGCGATCGGGTCGCCGGCGGCGATCGGGCGGATCACGACCAGGACATTGTCTTGGGGATCGAGCAGCAGGAGGGTCATGCGATCCCCCGCCCGTCGATGCGGACGACCGGGACGAAGCCGCCGGCCGGCGTGCGCGGCACGTCGAGGTGGAGCGCGGCGCCGTCGCGGCGGTGCGGCACCGGCCCGCCGCCGAGCAGGGTCACGCGCTCGATCTCGCCTTGCGAGACCGTGCGGCCGAGCGCGGCGATCGATACGGGGCCGGTCGGGGGCGCGAGGAACAAGGCATAGAGCGCGCCCTTGTTGGTGGTGAAGCGCACGTCCTGGGGCGTGAAGGGATGCGCCTGGTTTTCGTTCATCACCCCGGCCTTGAGCGCGGTCGGCCCCTCGCCATAGATGCGCCACGGCCGCGAGCCGAAGATCGCCTCGCCGTTGACCGCGACCCAGCTTGCCATGCGGTCGAGGATCTTCTCCTCCTCAGCGTCGATCGCGCCGTGGCCGGGCAGCGGGATCGACAGCAGCAGGTTGCCGTTCTTCGACACGACGTCGGCGAGCCGCTGGATGACTTGCTCGGCGGTCTTGTAGCTTTTGTCGGTGAGCCGGGCGATATTGTAGAACCAGTCGCCGATGCAGGTGTCGGTCTGCCACGGCACGTCCCACAGATGGTCGGTGAAGCCGCGCTCGACGTCCTCGACGATGCCGTGGCGCTGCAGGTCGATCAGCTTCTTGGCGGTGACGACGACATCGGGCGCGCCGTGCCATTCGATCGCGCGGTTGTAGTAATCGGCGACGGCCTCCAGCCCGACATCGCCGAATGGCAGCATGGTGTCGTCGAAATAGACCAGGTCCGGCTTGTATCTGGCGACGAGGTCGGTCTGCCTGAGCAGCCATTTGGTGACGTAGGCGGGATCGCCCGGCGGCGCGATTTCGAGCCATTGGCCGTCGTTCTCGTCGTGCCACTGGTTCATCCCGGCGACGGTGTCGATGCCGTCGGGCGCGACGAAATGGCGGCCGGTATAGAGCTCCTGCGGATCGAGCCCGTCCCACCACTGACCCTTGCCGTCGGCCTTGGTCAGGCGGAAGGCGTCGTAGCGCACGCCCTTCTTCGGGCCCTCCGGGTCGTAGGCATAGGCCGGGGCGTACCAGTGCCAGGCGTGGGACGAATGGTTGGACACGCCGAACTTGAGGCCCGCGCGCCGCACGATCGGCTCCCAGGTGCCGACGATGTCGCGCTTCGGTCCGACGCGCAGCGCGTTCCACTGGTGATAGCGGCTGTCGAAACAATCGAAATTGTCGTGGTGGCAAGCGAGCGCCATGAAATATTTCGCGCCCGCCTTCACGTAGCGGGCGATCAGCGCCTCCGGGTCCCACCGCTCGGCGCGCCACAGGTTCTGGATGTCCTTCATCCCCATGACCGAGGGGTGGCCGTAGGTCTTCAGGTGATGGTCGTAATCGGGATGGCCCTGCATGTAGAGGAAGCGGCCGTACCAGTCGCCCTGCTCGGGCACCGATTGCGGGCCCCAATGCGCCCACAGGCCGAGCTTGGCGTCGCGGAACCAGTCGGGATGACGGTAATGGTCGGCGAGCGACTGCCAGCTCGGCTGGAAGGGGCCGGCGACGGCGCCCATCGGGCTCGCCGCGCGGGCGGCGCGGGCGAGGCCGAGCGCCGCTGTGCCGGCAAGAAACGCGCGCCGATCGACGATCATGGACGGTGCGCTTGCTGCGGATCGGTCATCTCGTCCTCGCGGTGGTGGCGTGCTTTTGTCAGAGTAAAGCAGAGCCGCCGTGTTCGCAACGGGGTGAAAGTTCATTTCATATGTGAATATCGGCCCAATAGTCGAACGCCCGCCGCTGCTCGGCACGGACGAAGGCAAGCGCGGCGGGGCCGGTCCACGGACCGTCGTGGCGCGCCATCTGGCGTGCGCCGGCCCACCAGCCCTGGCCGGGAAGACGGTCAGATTCGCGCACGACCAGCACGGCGAGCTCGGGCTCGCCGGCCTCGATCGCGGCGCGGTCGATCGCATCGAGCGTGCGGCACAAGGCGCGCATCAGCGGCCGCGTGAAGCGATGGCCGAGCAGGCCGAGAAGTTCGGCATAGCTGACCGCCCGGCGCTCGCGCGCGGCCTCGATCAGCACGGCGCGAACCGCGGTGGTGTCGGAGACGGGGACCGCCATGGGCTCAGCGGCCGGCGGCGGCGCCGAACATGCGGTTGAGCTCGGCGCCGGGCATCGCGGCTGCGAGCGCGTCGAAATCGCCGTCCTTGAGGCGCGTCGCGGCGTCGACGACGGCGCCCCAGCCGACCAGCGCGAGCGCGCCGCCGATGCTGATGCGGCGCACGCCGAGATCCGCGAGCGCGGCCATCGGCACGCCCGGGCGCGCGACGAGGACGTTGACCGGCCGCGGCGCGACCGCGCGGACCAGCGCAGCGACGTCGTCGAGCGTGCTGAGGCCGGGCATGCCGATTCCCGGCGCGTACAGGCAATCGGCTCCGGCATCGGCGAAGGCGACCAGCCGATCGATCGCGTCCGACGGCTTGCCGCCGGTCAGCACGCCTTCGGTGCGCGCGACGAGGAGGACATCCGCGCCCGAACGGTCGATCGCCGCGCGCGCGGCGCGCAGACGCTCGAGCGCCTCGGGCAAGTCGTAGAGCGTGCCGACCGCGTCGACGCGGCGGTCCTCGACCGACAGGCCCGCGACGCCGGTATCGACTGCCAGCGCGACACTGGCGGCAACGCCTTCGGGATCGGCGGCGAAGCCCGATTCGAAATCGGCGTTGACCGGCAGGTCGGTCGCCTCGCACAGCGCGGCGAGATGCGCGAGGACGTCGTCGCGGCTCACCCCATAGTCGGGCCGGCCGGTGGTCCAGGCGAATCCCGAGCTGGTCGAGGCGAGCGCGGCGAAGCCGAGATGCGCGAACAACCGCGCGCTGCCGACGTCCCACGGATTGGGCAGCACGAAGCAGCCCTGCCCGTGCAGCGCACGGAATGCGGCGCGTTTCTGCGAGACGGTCGCGGTCATCGTCCTTCTCCTCGGTTCGCTGCCTCGCCGGTGTCGAGGAGGCGCATCAGCAGTCGCAGGGCGTCATCGAGCGGTGCCGGCGACTGTTCGGCCTTCGCCATCGTCATCGCGCCCGAATAGGCCGCGACGACGAAGCCGGCGAGCGCCTCGGGCGTGGTATCGCGGAACGCGGCGGGCATGCCCTCGGCCGCCAGCCGCCCGGCGATCGCGCGCTGCCATTCGACGAAGATCGCCTGCAGCGCCGCGCGGAAATCGGAATCGGCGAAGGCGAGCTCGACCGCGAGATTGTTGACCGGGCAGCCGCGCACGAAGCCCTGCGCGCGCAAGCCCCCGCTGGTTTCGGCGATCGCCGCGCGAACGCCCTCGGCGACGGTCGGGGCGGCGAGCAGCGGATCGAGCCACGCCTGCCGCAGCGCGTCGGATACGCGCTCGGCGATGACGGCGAGGCCAAGCGCCTTCTTCGAATCGAAGTGATGATGGAAGGCGCCGCTCGACACGCCGGCGGCGCGCTTCACGTCCTGCACCGAGCTGTCGTGATAGCCGCGCGACTGGAACAGGTCGGCGGCGGCATCGAGGATGCGCGCGCGCATCCCCTGCGGGTCGTTGGTGCGCAGCCGTCCGCGTGATCTGGGGGCCATGGCCCGGGAATAAGGGATCGGGCGGCGGAGCGATAGTGTCGGGAGCGGGCGGCCTCTTCGTATCATCGTCGTCATGAAGTATTGACAAAACAGGTCAACCCGTCTGTTATCGTCGGCACGGGGAAGACGATGCTGGCGAGGATGGTGATGACGGGTCTGGTGCTGGGATGCGCGGCGGCGGCCGACGCGACGGGGACTGCTGCGGCGTCCGATGCGGCGGTGGTCGAGCTTCGCCAATACAAGCTGGTGCAGGGAAGGGGGGAGGCGTTTGTTGCGTTGTTCGATCGGACGTTCGTTGAGAATCAGGAGGCGCTGGGTATGCGGCTGGTCGGGCAGTTCCGCGACCTCGATGACCCCGACCGCTTCGTCTGGATCCGCGGGTTTTCCGACATGGCGGAGCGCACGACCGCGCTCAACGCCTTCTATTTCGGGCCGGTGTGGCAAGCGCATCGCGACGAGGCCAATCCGATGCTCGACGACAACGACAACGTGCTGCTGCTGCACCCGGCCGCGGCCGATCTCGCGTTCGGGCCGGCAGCGCCGCGCGCCGCATCGGGGACCTCGGCCGCGCCGGGCGGGGTGGTGATGGCGACGATCGTCTATTTGTGGAAACGGCCCGACGCGGGCTTCACCGCCTTCTTCCGCGCGGCGATGAAGCCGGCGATCGAGGCGGCGGGGCTGCCGGTGCTCGGCGCCTATGTGCCCGAAGAGACGCCCAACGGCTTCCCGCGCCTGCCGGTCCGGCCCGACACCAAGGTCTTCGTTTGGTTCACTCGCGCCGATGATGCCGCGGCGCTCGACGCGGCGCTGCGGCGGATGGAGGAATCGCCGCACTGGCGCGAGCATGTCGCGCCGCAGCTCGGCGGCTTCGAGGAGCGCGCGCCGCAACGGCTGCGGCTCGCGCCGACGCCGCGCTCGGCATTGCGGTGAGGGGGCGGCGATGACGGTCGATGCGCAGCACGCATTCGCCTTCCAGACCGGCACGTGGCGCGTGCGCCATCGCAAGCTGAAGGAGCGGCTCGCCGGCTGCACCGAATGGGTCGACTTCGACGGGACGTGCCGCGGCTGGGAGCTGCTCGACGGCGCGGCCAATGCCGATGACCACTGGCTCGACGATCCGAACGGCGCTTATCGCGCGGCGACCGTCCGGCGGATGAACCCGGATACGGGGCGGTGGTCGATCTGGTGGATCGACCAGCGCCTGGCCGAGATCGGGCCGCCGGTCCACGGCGGGTTCGACGGCGGCGTCGGCCTTTTCCACGGCAAGGACATGCTGCGCGGCCAGGCGATCGACGTGCGCTTCATCTGGTCGGAAATCGACAAGGCGAGCGCGCGATGGGAGCAGGCCTTCTCCGCCGACGAGGGCGCCGGTTGGGAGACGAATTGGGTGATGGAGTTCAAGAGGGAAGGCTGAGCCTTCGGGTCGCGCCTCAACCGCGCCATTTTGCCAACGCGGCCTCGTAGGCGGTGCGGGCGCGGTCGAGAGCGCGGTCGAGCCTCGCCGCCTCCTCGGCGTGGCGTTGACGCAGGCGGGCGCGGCGGCGGTCGAGTTCGGCCTCCTCCCTGGCCAGCGCGGCGGTTTCCGACCTGTGGCGCGCTTCGGCGTCGCGCATCGCGCGTTCGGCGGCATCGACGGGCGCTCGGCTGGGCCGGGGCGGCGGCTTGGCGGCGCGCCGTTTCGGCGCGGGTTTCTTTGCCTCAGCCGGTTCGGGCGGCGGCTTTTTGCGCGTCTTGCGGCGAGGCGTCGGGGGCAGCGCCGCGATCTGCTCGGCCGCCGAGCCGCGAAGGCGCTTGATCACTTGTCCCGGGTGCGCGAGCGGTTCGGCGGTCAGCTTCGGGTCGGTGACGACTTCCGCCACGCCGCGCGCGAAGAGGTTGGCGTCGCTGCCCCACGCCTCCAGCGCCGCCTTCTGGCTGGGCGCGGCGACATAGGCGTCGTGGAAGCCGATCGGCGTGCAATAGACCTTGAGCTTCGCCTTTCGCGGCACGGGTGCGTTCCTCCGTCGGGCACGACAGGGGAATCGTCATGAGCGGGCAAGAGGTTCCAGCCGCTCGCCGAGCAGCGTGACCGAGCGCGCGGGCGCGATCCGGATCGTGCGGACCGTGCCTCCGCGGCGGACGCGGCGTTCGCCGGGGACGGTGGTGCGCAGCACCGCCCTGGTCAGGCGGCCGTCGCGCCAGGCCAGGTCGACCTCCGAGGCGCCGCGGGCGCGCAGGCCGCGCACCGCGCCGGTCGGCCAGGCCGAGGGAAGCGCGGGGAGCAAGTGAACCTCGTCGCCGCCGCTGTCGAGCAGCATCCCGGCGATCGCCGCCGCGCCGCCGAAATTGCCGTCGATCTGGAACGGCGGATGCGCGTCGAACAGGTTGGGGTAGGTGCGCTCCGGCCCCATCAGGTAGCGCAGGATGCCGTAGGCATGGTCGCCATCGCGCAGCCGCGCCCACAGGTTGATTCGCCATGCGGTCGCCCAGCCGGTTGCGTGATCGCCGCGGATTTCGAGCGATTTCCTTGCGGCAGCGGCGAGCTTGGGCGTGTGCTCGACGCTGATCTGGCTGCTCGGATACAGCGCGTAGAGGTGGCTGACGTGGCGGTGGTGAATGTCGGCGGCGTCCATGTCCCAGTCGTGCTGCCATTCCTGGAGCTGGCCTTCATGGCCGATCTTGAACGGGGCGAGGCGGGCGCGGGCGGCGCGGAGCTGGCCGATCAGTTCGGAGTCGCGGCCGAGGATCTGGGCGGCGGCCGCGACCTGATCGAACAGGTCGCGCAGGATGCTCATGTCCATCGTCGGGCCGGCGCAGAGCGACGAGCCGTGGCCGTGGTTGTTCTCGGGCGACAGCGAGGGGTTGGTGACCAGGTAGCCGGTGTTCGGATCGTGCTGCAGCGTGTCGAGGAAGAACAGCGCCGCTCCGCGGATGATCGGGTAGATCGAGGCAAGGTATGCCGTGTCGCGGCCATAGTCGTAATGGTCCCACAGCATCGTCGAGAGCCATGCGCCGCCGCTCGGCCACAGCCCGTATTTGGCGCCGTCGATCGGCGCGGAGGCGCGCCACAGGTCGGTATTGTGGTGGCACACCCAGCCGCGCGCGCCGTACATCTCGCGGGCGGTGCGCGCGCCGGTGATCGCGAGGTCGCGGACCATCGCGACCAGAGGCTCGACGCATTCGGGAAGGTTGGCCGGCTCGGCCGGCCAATAGTTCATCTCAGTATTGATGTTGATCGTATATTTGCCGCCCCATGGCGGGCTGGTGGTCTCGTTCCACAGCCCCTGGAGGTTGGCCGGCTGGCTTCCCGGGCGCGAGCAGGCGATCAGCAGGTAGCGCGCGTAGTTGAAATAGAGCGTGGCGAGGCCGGGGTCGTCGGCTTCGGCGAGGCCGCGGACGCGGCGGTCGGTCGGCAGCGCGGCGGCGGCGGTCGCGCCGAGGTCGAGCGCAACGCGGCGGTAAAGCGCGCGGTGGCTCGCCGTCGCGTCGGCGCGGATCGTGGCGAAGGGACGAGCGGCGGCGCGGGCGATCTGGCCCTTGGTGATCGCGCCCGGATCGCCGCCGACGTCGTCGAACCGGCGGTAGCTGGTCGCCATCGCGACGAGCACGACGAGTTCATCGGCGCCGCGCACGAGCAGCCGGTCGCCCTCGGCGCGCATCGTCCCGCCGCGCGGCAGTGCTCGCACGCGCGCTTCGAAGCGCAGCGCGCCGGCGACGCCGTTCGCCGCGTCGTTGCGGCCGGCGAGCAGCAGCTCGTCGGCGCGCGGGGTGGAGGCGGCGGCCTGTTTCACCGGTGTTTCGAACGACAGGTCGAGATCGATCGCGCCGGGGCGGTCGGCGGTGAGCCGGACCGCGATCACCTGATCGACCGGCGAAGCGATCGCCTCGCGCCGATAGGTGACGCCGCCCGCCGCCCAGCGCGTCGTCGCGAGCGCGCTGTCGAGATCGAGCTCGCGCCGATAACCGGGCATCGCGACCGGCGGGTCGGGCGGGGTGACGACGCTTTCGATCGCCTTGGGCGCCGGGGCGGGCGGCGGCTCGGGCGGCGCGTCGGGCCGGTCGAGACGCAGCACGCCGATCGTCGAATAGGGCATCTGCTTCAGCGGCGTCGCCATGACCTTGGCGTTGGCGAGCGCCTCGGCCTCGGCATATTTGCCGGCGAAGATCAGGCGGCGGACCTCGGGCAGCGCGGCGTGCGCCTCGGGGTTGACCGGGTCGTAGGAGCCGCCGGCCCAGAAACTATCCTCGTTGAGCTGGAGCCGCTCGTGCCCGGCGCCGCCGAACACCATCGCGCCGATCCGGCCGTTGCCGATCGGCAGCGCCTCGACCCAGGAGCGCGCGGGCTGGGCATACCATAGAATATGGTCGGCGGCCCTGCTGGCGGACGCCGGCTCGGCTGCGGCGGGGGCGGCGAGCAGCGAAGCGCCGGCGGACAGCGCCGCGATCGTCTCGCGGCGAGTGAGGTCGGGGCCGGTCATGTCAGTCTCCCGGAATCCAGCCGAGATCGCCGCCGAAGAAAGTGGCGGGGCTCCAGCGCGCGGCTTCGGCGGGCGTCAGGCGATGGGCGTAAGGTTCGAGCTTCAGGGCCGTCGCGCCGATGCCGGTGAGGCCGGCGACGGCGTAATAGGCGGTGGGCAGGCGGTTGGTCTTGCCCGGCGTCCATTCGCTGAAGCCGCCGGGGACCAGCGGCACGTCGATGCGGCTGTCGAGGAACACCACCGCGGCATAATCGCGCCATGGCCGGCCGAGCGAGACGTTCGTCGCGCCCGGATCGGCGGTGAGGCGGCAGTCGTGGAAGACGAACGCGCTGTCCTCGTCGGGCGCGTTGCGGCTTTGCGCGGTGACCATGACCGAGGCGTGGGCGCGGCCGTGGAGCTCGCAGCGCTCGAAATAGGCCTTGGCGTTGCCGAAGATGAAATCGACATGGCCGCTGACGTAGCAATCGGCGAACCACGCGCGCGTCATTCGGCCGTTCGGCCCCGTGTTGACGAACAGCGTGTCCTGATGCCCGAGCAGCCGCGCGCGCGTCACCACCGCGCGGTCGCCGGTCAGCGACAGCGCGATCGCCTGCGACTGCGGGTGCGCGGGATCGTCGCCGTAATCGTTGGCGATCGTCAGATTGTCGAGCCGCACGGCGTCGCCGGTGACGGCGAGCGTCGCCGAGCGGAAGGTGCTGCCGGTGGTTTTGGCGGAGTCGCCATAGACCAGGACGACGTCGGCGGGGCGCTTGCCTTCGCCGCGCAGCGTGACGTGATCGGCCGCGATCGTCAGCTTCTCGCGATAGCTTCCGGGCGCGATCAGGATCGTGCCGCCGTCCGCCGGCAGCGCGTCGATCGCCGCCTGCACCGAATGATAGGCAGCCGGATCGCTCGGCGAGACGTGCAGCGTGGCGGCGAGCAGCGCGAGAAGCATCATGCCCGGTCCTCCGCCAGCCAGCCGATCGCATTGGCGAGGAAGCGCTGCTGCAGCGGCCCCGCCATGTCGGGCATTCGGTGGAGGACGGCGCGCATCGGCCCGCGCCGCGCGATCAGGCTGGCGGCGCCGGTGCGGCGGTCGTGGTCGCGGCTGTAGCCGGCGATCACCTCGACGCCCTCGCCCTCGACGATCAGGCCGTTCGACGCTTGCCCGTCGATCTGGTGGAGCACGCCCGCCGCCGTGTCGGCCGGGATGCCGGCGAACAGCGGGTGCGCGCGCAGGACGTTCCAGTTTCCCATCCACGGCGCGCGCAGGTCGCCCACCGACCCGTCGCAGCGGAACAGGCCGAGCCCGGCGAGCTGCCGCGCGACGCCCTCGGCAAGGCCGTCCTCGGGGACCAGCGCGAGCAATGGCGTGCCGCTGCGCACCGCGTCGAGCACCACCGCGGGCAGTTCGCCCAGCACCAGCCGGGGTTTCTCCCCCTTTTTGGGCTGCGCCTCGAGCCCGGTCTGCTCGCCGATCTGGCGGCGGGCGATCTCGTCGGCCTTGAGGCCCGAGGCGATGACGAGGTCGTAGCGCTCGCCGGGCGCGAATTCCTCGATGGCGAGGCCGGGGATCTGCGCGAGCTGCCGGCGGAGCGCGCCGGCGATGCCGGAGACCGCGACCCGCTTGCCCGGCGCGATGCCGCCGACGCCGGCCGCCCAGAGCGTGCGCCGGAAGGTCGCGTCGGGATGGCCGGACAGCGACAGCCGGATCGTGTGTGCGCCCTCCTTGGCCAGCGGCGGCGTCTCGATTCGCTCGGCAACGAGGTAGCCGAAGCGGTCGGCGGTCTGGCGCGGCGCGGGCCAGCTGCCGATCCGTGTCGCGCGGCCGGCAGGATCGACCAGCTCCAATGTCAGCGTGCCCGCGACCGGCGCGCCGGTGTCGTTGAGCAGGTAGATGTCGAGCACGGCCCGCTCGCCGAGCGCATAGGCGAGCCGGCGCTGCTTGGCGATCGGCCGCACCGGCAGCAGGCTCGCGCGGACCAGATCGGGATCGGCCTTGAAGCCGCGGAGATTGTCGACGATCCCCGAATGATTCTCGATCGCGGTGCTCTCCCACCCGCTGATGCAGGCGATATCGACGCTGTCGCCGATGCGGATGTTCTCAAGATAATTCTGCCACGATTCGTATGCCTTGCGGCCGATCGACAGGAACAGGTGTTCGGGCGTGGGGAAGGCTTTGCGAAAACCCCAGCGGTCGAGGAAGGCCTCGGTCCCGGCGAGGATCGCCTGGTGGTCGGCAAGGTCGTAGGACCGCCCGCCGCCGCGCGCGATCGCCACGACCATGCCGGCGTGGTTGTCGGCGACCGCGCAGCCCTCCATCTCGCCGAACTCGACGATGAACGGCTTGCCGGTCTGGCGGTGAACGTAATCGTCCTTGCCCTGGTAGAAGCGGTCGTACCATTGGTCGCCCGCGCCCTGGTGGTTGTTCCACCAGCCGCCCCACGGCTCGCGGTCGGAGCGGTGGAACTCGGCGCTGTAGGGGAACAGGACCGCCTGCGCCGCGCCGCGCGCGACGAAGCCGTCGTTGAGCACGACGGTGCGGCTGGGGTCGGCGTCGTGGATCGCGGCCATCACCGCGGCGACGTCGGGATTGGCGAGATCGGCGCCGAGCTCGTTCTGCACCGAATATTGCACGAGGGACGGGTGCGAGCGGAACGCCTTCGCCATCGCGACGCACTTTTCGACCTCGTAATCGCGGCAGAAGCGGTCGGCCTCCGACAGCGCGCCGTCTTTGTAGCTGGCGATCGCGAAGCGGCCGCCGCCGGGCTCCATGACGCGCAAGAGGCCCATTTCGTCCTGCGCGTCGAGCACCTCGGCCTTGCCGACGTTGCGATGGAAATGGAGGCAGTTGAGGCCGAGCGCCTTGGCCGAATGCACCTCGCGCCGCGCGAGATCGGGGCGCGGCCACAGGCCGTTGAATCCCCAATAGCCCCAGGAGATCGCCGAATAGAGCTTGATGCGCCTGCCGTTCAGCCGCAGCAGCGCGTCGCTGCCGAGCCCCTCGGGCGCGAACCAGCGGAAGCCGAACCGCACCTCGCGCACGTCGCCGCTCCAGGCGAGGCGGAGACGGTGGAGCGCGGGGTCGTCGAGCTGCCACAGCCGGGCGTGCGGCGCGCTGACGGTCAGCTCGACATGCGTGCGGATGCCGTCGATCCGGACGGTCTTGACGGCGATATCGGCGGGGACGGGCTTGCCGGCGTCGTCGAACAGCTGCGCCGAGGCGCGCGCCGCCGCTTCCTTTGAGAGCGGCGTTTTCGACACGATCTCGACATGCGCGGTCGCGACGTGCGGGTCGGGCGTGTTGAGCACCCAAGCATCGGCGATATGCGCCTCGATCGGGTGGTGAGTCAGCGTGACGCCGCGGTCGAGCCCGCCGAATCCGTGCGAACGGAACAGCCGCAGCTTGCCCCACAGCATCGTGGTCGAATCGCGCCAGTCGAAGCGGCCGCCGGGGTTGGTGACGCGGATCGCGAGGCGATTGCGCGCGCCGGGCCGGACCGCCGCGGTGACGTCGCAGTCGATCGGCAGCTCCGACAGGATCGAATAGCCGACCAGCCGCTGGTTGACGAAGATCTCGACCCTGAGCCGCGCGCCGCGCAGGTGGAGCAGCACGCGCCGCCCGGCGAGCGCGGCGGGCAGGTCGAGGTCGCGGAACCACCAGGAGACGCCGCGATAGGCGCCGTTCTGCGGCACCGGATCGTCGTTGGCGTAGCGATATTCGTCGTCGGTATAGGGCCGCTCGCCGAGCTTGCCCCAGCAATGTTCCTCGACCGTCGTCGGCAGCGTGACGGTCAGTGCCTCGGCCTTGTCGAGCACGCCCCAGCCGCCGGTCGGCGCGTTGACCGGCAGCGCCGCCAGATCGACCTCGGACGGCAGGTAGATGCGGTCGTCCTCGTAAGGAGCGGCGCGGTCGAGCCACAGCCGCCAGCCGTCATCGGGCACCGCGATGGTGCGGCCGGGGACCGTCTCCGGCGCGGCGAGGGCCGGCGCGGCGGCGGCGACCATGCCGAGCCCGGCGACGCCGAGGAACTCGCGGCGATCGACGCTCATGGGACGAGCAGCGGGCGCATGTCGGGGACCGCGCGCGACAGCTCGTCCGTCACCATCGTCGCGAACAGGTCGGCGCCGGCGATGCCGAGATGGGTATGGTCGAACGACAGGCGCGGCTGCGCCATCGGCTCGACGTTCACCTCGGTCGCGGTGGGGGCCTTGCTCGTATCGGTGCCGACGCCGGGCGGCATCTCGGCGAGCGTGTCGGCGAGCGCCGGGCCCATCGCCTGCACCACCCGCGCACTGTCGGCGTTGAGATCGATCAGCGGCACATGCATCTCGGCCGCAACCTTGCGCACCGCCGCCGCCCAGGGATCGAGGTCGTGCTGCAACTTGCCGTTGTCGAACATGCGCCTGGTAAGCGGTGTCACGAGAATCGGTGTGGCCCCCGCGGCACGCGACTCGCGGACGTAGCGTTCGAGATTGGCGGGAAATTCGGTGGCGAGGTCGGTCGAGCGGCCGGGCTTGCCGGGCTGGTCGTTGTGGCCGAACTGGATCGTCACCCAGATGTTGCGATAACCCTTGGTCCGCATCTCCTCGAGCGCGACCTTCCACGATCCTTCGGCGAAATAGCTGCCCGAGCTGCGGCCGCCGCGCGCGAGGTTGACGCAGGCCATGAACGAGGTGACGTGATAGGCGCAGAAGCTGGGCCCCCAGCCACCGAACACGGCGGTCGTGGAATCGCCGACCAGGATGATCTTTGACGGCACGATCGGCTTTACCGCAGGCGAGGGCTGGGTCGCCTGCGCGTGGGCCACCGTCGGCGTCAGCAGCGCCGCGGTGAGCGTCGCAAGGTATCGCTTCATCCCCTCCCCCTTCACAATGCCTCGAACCGGAAATCGCGGAAGCGCGCGGTGCCCTGGCCGGCCGAATAGAGGCCGGGGCGCAGCATCAGGAAGCCGCCGCGGACATTGTGGTTGTAGCCCGACACCTCCATGCCGCGGTCGAAGCGCTGCCAGGTCTTTCCCCCGTCACCGCTGGTGTGGAAGGCGACGATGTGCCGCTTGTTGGCGACGCGCATCCGCATCCGGCGGCCGTGCGGATTGGCGGGGCGGCCGCGCTCGATCCCGTATTGGTGGGTGACGAAGCGGTGCTCGTCGAAGCCGAGGCCGCAATAGAGCTTGTCGTCGTAGAACAAGAGCAGGCCAGCGGTGCCGCCCGGCTCGATCTCGATATCGCATTCGAACTGATAGGCGAGGTCGCCGGCGGTGAGCAGCAGCGGCGCGGAGTCGCTCGGCGCGGCGCCGGTCGCCTTGAGCAGCAACGCGCCGTCCGAGATGCGCGCGCGGTCGCGCTCGGTGGCGCTGGGGCGGAAGAAGTTCCACTTGCTGCCCATCGCGAGCGTCGCAAAGTCGTCCGACAACTTGATGCCCGGCGTCACCGCGCCGCCGCCGCGCGGCTTGGCGAGCGGTTGCGACAGGTCGCCGCCGGTCATCCGGAACCAGCCGTCCGCCGTCCATTCGATCGGGTCGAGCAGCGCCTGCCGGCCCAAGGTCCAGAAGCCGTTCTCATAGCCGTGATAGACCGACCACCAGCTGCCGTCGGGCGCCTCGACCAGCGAGGCGTGGCCGCGCGACCACCATTTCTCGTCGATGCTCGTGGTGCGGACCAGCGGGTTGTGCGGGCAATCCTCCCACGGGCCGTTGATCGAGCGCGACCGTGCGGCGATCACCATATGTCCGGTCGGCGGGCCGGCGGTGCCGCCGACCGCGGTGATCAGGTAGAAATAGTCGCCGTGGCGCATCACCTTGGGGCCTTCGGGCGAGAAGCTCTCGACGTCCCATTCGGGCGGATAGTGCCACGGGTCATAGACGTGCTCGACCTTGCCGACGGTCGAGAGGCCGTCGTCGGCAAGCCGGATGCGGTCGCCGCCCGACAGGAACAGCCAGCGCGAGCCGTCCTCGCCGACGACATGGCACGGGTCGATATGGTCGGGCATGTGGAGATCGATCGGATCGCTCCACGGCCCGTCGATGCTGTCGGCCCAGATGACGAAGATCGAATTGGGCTCGGCCTTGACCGGAATGTAGATGAAATAGCGGCCGTTGTGCTTGTCGAGCGATACCGCCCAGACCGAGCCGATGTTGCGGGTCAGCGCCGCGGTGCGCGGCTGCCAGTTCACCAAGTCGCGCGAATGCCAGATGGTGAGCCCCGGATAGGAATCGAAGGTCGAGAAGGTCATGTAATAATCCGCGCCGTCCTTCAGGATGGCGGGATCGGGATGATCGCCGGGGATCAGCGGGTTGAGCAGCCGCCCGTCGCCGAGATCGGGAATCCGCTGGTTGTCGAAGCCGCGGCGCCAGCTGTCGACGAAGGGGATTTTGCAGCCGCCGGTCTCCGGCTCGATGTTCGGCGGCGCGGCGTCCGCCGGCGTGCCGATCAGCGCGGTGGCGGCGCCCGCGGCGGCGAGGGAAAAGGCTTCGCGGCGCGTGGGTGTCACTGACGATCCCTCCTGTTGTCTTTACGAAAAGGTCCCCGCCGGCCGGGTGAGGAAAGAGCCGGCGGGGAGAGGGGGGAGGAGGTCGCCTAGAAAGTCAACCGCGCGCCGACCCGATAGACGCGGCCCGAGCTCGCATATTGGGTGACGGCATTCTGCCCTTCATAGGCGTAGCGGTTGCTCGTCTGGTTGGTGAGGTTGAGGCCCTCGAACGTGATCGCCAGGTTCTGGAGCAGGTTGAAGCGCATCGACGCATCGACGTTGGTCGTCGCCCGGCTGTAGACGAAGTCGTTGATCAGCGGGCTGTCGCAGCTCTTCGATTCCTTGGTGCCGCTGCCCACCGTGGTCAGGCCCGGCGCGCACGATCCCGCCGACACCGGGTAGTTGGTGCTGTAGCCCATGCGGTGCGCGACCGACACGCGCGCCTCGAACCCGCCCGCCTGGTAGAACAAAGTGGCGTTCAAAGCCTGCGGCGACACGCCGAGGAACGGCCCGGTGCCGAGGGTCGGCGCCACCTTGGAACTGCCCGGATCGAGGATGTAGGTCAGCTTCGACTTGATATAGGTGTAGTTGACCAGCGCGCCGAAGTTCTTGAGGAAGCCCGGCAGGAACGTGAAGTTCTGCTGATAGCTGATCTCGAACCCGCGCAGCCATCCGCCCGGCGCGTCGCGATACTGGCGCGCGGTGAACTCGTTGTCGGCGTCGATATAGGCGAGCTGGAACGGGTCGGTATATTGCGCCCGGATCGCCGCGATCGTCGCCGCGTCGGCGAATTGCGACAGCCGCGCCGAATAGAGCACGGTCTGCGGGAAGCTGTCGATCTGCTTCGAGAAGGCGGCGACCGACAAGAGGCTGCTGCGGTTGAAATACCATTCGATCGAGGCGTCGAGGTTGGTCGACCGGAACGGGCTGAGTTTCGGATTGCCGATCGTCAGCGAGCCGCCGGTGGTGCTGCCGTCGTTCGGCACCGAGATGCTGGTGATCGTCGGCGCGAGATTGCCGAGCAGCGGCCGCGCGATGACCTTCGACGCGGCGAAGCGGACCAGGAGGTCATGGACCGGCTCCAGCGTCAGGTTCATCGACGGCAGCCAGTCGGTATAGGAATTGCGCCCGACGATCGGCCGCCCCGCCTGCGAGGTGCCGGTCGAGACGACGTCGGTGAACGCGACGCGGGTGCCGGCGTTGCCGTGGAACGGCATCCCGAACAGCTCGGTGTTGTAGTCGAACTGCAGGTAAAGGCCCTTGTCGTTCTCATGCACGCCGAAATTGTTGCGGCCGCCGTTGCGCTTGGTCGTCAGGCGCCAGTCGCCCCATTTGTTGATGCAGTTGCACTCGAAATCGAACACCTGGTTGAAGGCGTTGAGATCGGGCACGATGAACGACGTCGCGGTGCCTTCGGGTATGTTGAGGCCGCGGCCGAAACTGACCGTCTTGGCGACGTCGGCGGTATCGACGCCGGCCTCGCGCAGCGTCGGGTTGAGCGTATCGACATTGCGCTCCGCCTGCTGCGTGTAGAAGGCGTATTTGCGGATGTTGCCGCCGAAGCCGATGTTGAAATCGTCGTTGACCTGCCAGTCGAAATCGACCTTGCCGGTGCGGTAGGTGTTGCGGACGTAGCGTTCGTAGTGGCGGATCGCCGAGAAGCCCTTGACCGTCTCCCAATTGTTCGGGTCGGCGACGTCGAAGCCGAAGTCGAGCAGCGGCATGTCGCCGTGCGCGCGGTCGTCGAAGATGAAGTCCTGCGGCGAATCCATGCGGTTGAACTCGACGAGCAGACCGGTCGAGTAGTTGACCGACTTCGACTGGCCGTAGAGCGCCGACATCTTGAACGAGTCGCTGAACTTGTGGTCGAGGTTGACCGTGCCCTGCCAGAAGGTCGTCGTGTATTTCGCGAAGTCGTTGGCCGAGCGGAAATCGACGTTCTGCAGGTCGAGGTAATCGGCGATGCCGTTCTGGACATCGGCATCCATCACGCGGACCGCCGGGCGGCCGATCAGCGTGCCGCGATACGCAAGCCCGTTCGATGACGGGATGTATCCGACCGAATTGGGGTTGTTGTAATAATCATAGGGATCGAGATTGTAGGGATTGGTGCTGAAGATGTTGGCGTCGGCGGGCGAAGTCGCGCCGGGCTCGATCGCGGCGCTGCCGAGCACCGCGGGCACGAGGTTGCCGTTGGCGTCGAGCGCGGTGCTGAATGCCGGCGTGGTGCCGTATTGGTCGAGCCCGCAATCCTGCGAGACCTTGATGTCGCTGCCCTCGCTGGGGCTGCACTGGCCGGGATAGCTCTTGCGCGCCTTGGTCGGATCGAGCCGCCCGGTCGCGTTGTTGTAGGTCGCGTCGGTGTTGTTGCGGTTGAGCCCGACCGGCGACAGCTGGTCGTTCTCGCTGACGTTGTGGAATCGCGAATAGAGGCCGTCGATCGTCAGGCGGGTGCGATCGTCGATATCCCACTGATAGGCGCCGGTGAGGCCGAGCCGCTGGTTGTGGACCACTTGATGCGTGAGCGCGGGCAGCGCGGGGATGCGCACCTGCGAATCGTCGAACCGGCCGGGCGTGTTGTAGGGCGCACCCGGATAGAGCTTGGCATAGGCCTCCGGGTTCGAGCCGGTCATCAGCGCGAGAGCGTCGGGGTTCTGGAACGGCAGGACGGTGCCGGTCGGCGCGGCGAAGCCGGCGCGCTGCGGGTCGCCCTCGCCGACCCACTGGCTGCCGCGGTAGAGATAGTCGGAGGCGCCGGGCTGGCGCTGATACTGGTCGATGATGTTCGAGGTGCGGTTGTACGCGCCCGAAATCAGCAAGCCCATGCGTTTGTCGGCGCCGAACCGCACCGAGGCGAGGCCGGCGAGGCGCGGCGAGGCCTTCTTGCTGTTCTCGTTGTAGCTCGCTTGCGCCGACAGCGCGAACTTGCTGCCCTGATAGTCGAACGGCTTGCCGGTGATGAGCTGGATCGTCGCGCCGAGCGAGCCTTCTTCGGTCTCGGCCGAGGGCGTCTTCTGGACGCGCAGCGAACTGAACAGCTCCGAGGCGAAGGTGTTGTAGTCGAACGAGCGGCTGCGGTTGGGGCTCGATCCGGCGTCGTTCGAGCCAGCGGTGGCGAGCGCCTCCATGCCGTTGATCGTGGTGCGGTTGAAGTCGCCGCCGAGCCCGCGGACGGTGATGCCGCGGCCTTCGCCATTGTCGCGGTCGATCGACACGCCGGGCAGGCGCTGAAGCGATTCAGCGAGGTTCGAATCGGGGAAATCGGCGATGTCCTGCGCGTTGATCTCGTCGATCTGGACGTCGGCGCGGCGCTTGTCGTTGAGCGAGGTCAGGATCGACCCGCGGAAGCCGGTGACGACGATATCGGCGGGCTGCTGCGCGTCGCTGGCCGTGACGTTCTGGGAATCGCGCGCGCTTTCGCCGGTCGAGGCTTGCGCCGCGACGCTTTGCGTCTCCTGCGCCTGTGCAGCTGCGATCGGCGTTGCGAGCGCAGCCAGCGCGGCGCCGGTGCGCAATAGGGTCAGCGTTCGGGTCTTCGTAGCCATGATATCTCTCCCTGTTCGTTTTTGTCGGCAGTGTGGATAACCGGTGTCAATTTCGAGCCGAATCGACGCCGGCAGAGGAATTCAATTGGAGTTGCAACGCGCGGATGCGGCCGATTCGGGCGCCAAGCGGCACCAAATGCGGCAAATTCACGCAGGCGAATGGCTTTCGGATCCCCTCCCGCGGGCTCTTCTGTGCTATATATGATACCGGTATCATGTATATCGAGCCTGTTCAAGAGGGGTGAAATTTGAGCAGTTCTTAGGAGTTTATCAGGGAGTTAAGGTACTCCTCGAGATTGGTCCAGCCATCGCCGTTGCGGTCCGATGCGCCGTCCGCCTTGTGCGGATCGAGCTGGTGTTTCCGCTCCCAATTATCGGGCATACCGTCGCCATCGCTGTCGCGCGGAGCGGGGAGGGAGGCGAGCGCGGGCCAGCCGCCGTTCTCGCGCTCGTTGTCGATGACATGACCGGTGCGGCTGCGCACCCCGGCGACGATCCGCGCATCGACGGCATCGCGCCGGAGCGACGCGCCGGCCGAGCGCAGCACGCGCCGTTCGGCGTCCGCGGCGCTTTCCGTCGGCATCGGCGCGACATCGACCGGCGCCGCGAGCCTGTAGCCGGGTTCCTGGACGCCGCTGACCAAAGACCATTGGTCGGCCGGCACGACGCCCTCCATCGCATTGCCGGCGAACCACGCCTTCGCCAGCCTGTCCGATTCGTCGAACGCGATCCGGCCGGTCGAATTGGGCCCCGGGATGTAGCTGTTGCCGATGAAATTGTATTGCGACAGCGCGGCGGTGTCGGCGTCGTAGCCCGAATGGCTGCCGCCCCAATTGTAGAAGACGTTGTTGCGGAAATCGAAGCGCGGCCCGATCGGATCCTTGTCGGGCCCGTCGTAATCGCCCGGCCGCGGCATGCGCGCGATGTGATTGGCCCAGAGGTTGTGGTGGAAGCTGATCCGCGACCCGCGCCCGCCGCGGATCAGGCTGCCGTAGCCGTGGTCGCCCTTCACATGGCCGGCACGGCGCAGCGAATCGGCGATGATGCTCCACTGCACGGTGAGATCGTAGAAGCCCTGGTCGGGCGAATCGTACCGCGCCGAGGCGGACAGCGTCTCGTCGACCGACCAGCTCGCCGAGACATGGTCGAGGATGATGCGGTGTCCCTTGTTGATCCAGATCGCGTCCTCCTGCGTCCGGCTTTCGGCGCCCAGGCGCGAGCGGATGTAGCGAATGACGACATCGTCGGCCGAAACCTCGAGGACGTGGTCGCGCAGCGTGATGCCGTCACCCGGTGCGGTCTGCCCGGCGATCGTTACGCGGCCGTTGCGGATCTTGAGCGGCCTTGCGAGCTTGATCGTGCCCGAGACGCGAAAGACGATCGTCCGCGGCCCCTGCGCGTCGACCGCCGCGCGCAACGAGCCCGGGCCCGAATCATCGAGAGTGGTGACCGCGATCACTCGCCCGCCGCGTCCGCCGAGCGAAAAGCGCCCCGCACCCTCGGCGCCCGGAAATGCCAGCACGGGCCGTTGCCCGGCATCCGACGGAAGCGCGGCTTGAGCCGCCACAAGCGCAACGAGCATTCATCCTCCCTGATTCTGGTCTGATGATACCGGTATCATCAGAGTGAGCGAGGTCAATAGGGATCGGCGCGATAGGTGGTGGAGAGGCGCGTCTGGATGCCGGAGCAAGTCCAGGAGGTGGCGGAGCGCCTACATCCGAGATCGGACGTCATTCACATGAACGAGTGGTTTCGTTCGGGAGCAATCGCCGGCCGACGTAGCTCTCTTCGCCTTCGCTAGAACTGAGCTACGCTCGCGCCGCCACCGGCTCGCCGGCGGCCGGCACCGGCTCGTCCAGGTCCTTGATGTGAAGATAGGTCTCGCTGAAGTCGGCGACCGCGCGCAGCCGCTGCCAGTCGGCGATCGTCACCGCGCGGTTGTTGCGGTGGATCAGCCCATCGGTTTCTAGCAGGCGCAACGTCCGGTTGACGTGGACCGCGGTCAGCGCCAGCGCGTCGCCGAACTGCTCCTGCGTCATCGGCAGCTCGAAGCTGCGGCGCGATCCCATCCCCGCCACCTCGCGCCGCACGGCCAGCTCGCACAGCAAATGCGCAACCCGGGCGCGGGCATCGCGCCTGCCGATATTGGCGATCCATTCGCGAAACAGCGATGCCTCGACCAAAGATTCGCGCCACAGCGCCTTGCCGATCGTCGGATGCGAGAAGGCGAGGTCGAGCATGTCGCCGTGCGGAAACTCGGCAACGGTCGCGGCGGTCAGCGCCTGGACGTTATGGTCCGATTCGTCGAGCAGGATGTTCTGCAGGTCGATGAAATCGCCGGGCAAGTGAATCGCGACGATCTGGCGCCCGCCGTCCTGGACCAGCTTGTGGCGATAGAGATAGCCATGGATGACAATCGTCGAGGTCTTCGGCTGCTGGTTCTCGCGCAGGAAATATTCGTGCGGGCGAAGCTTGCGGACGCGGTAGGGCAGCGACAGGATCGCCCGCGTCGCGGCATCGCCCAGCGGCAGGCGCATTTCCAGCCGCCGCGCCATCACCCCCATCGGGCCGTTCATCGGGTCGAGCATCATTCGTCTCCGCCGCGCCGCGCCTGGCCCTTACCGTAGGGCACGACCGCTTCCCGCGGACCCGAGACTACATCGGGGCCTGCAGCCGCGAAAGCGCAATATCGGATCATCCGCGATAGTTGAAGCTGATGCTGATCCGCGTGTCTTCGGCGGTTCCGGCGGGCACTTCGTGGCGCAACCAGCTTTCCCACAGGAACACGGCGCCCGGTTCCGGCTCGGCATAGACGAACGTGCCCGGGCGCTGCGGCGCCGCCATCATCAGCGGCAGCCGCGGGTCCTCCAGCCTGAGCGGTCCTGCGCCAGGCGGCACAGCGACATAGACGGTGCCCGACACGACGCTGTGCGGGTGGATATGCCCCGAATGGGCGCCGCCCCGCTCGAGCAGATTGACCCACAGGCTGTCGAGCTTGAGCCGCTTGCCGCCGAGCGCGAACTCGCAGTCCCGCGCAAAGGCCGCGACATGGCGGTTGAGGTGGCGGACGAGATCGCCGAACCGCGGATCGCGCACCGGCAGGTCGTCGAGCGACGCGTAGCTGGTATAGCCGCGATAGCCGTGCTCGGCGCACCACGCCCGGCCCGCGGCGTCCGCCTCGGCGAGCTCGCGGCAGGCGTGGTCGAGCTCGGCGAGGAGCGCATCGTCGTCGAGCGCGCCCTGGTAGAATTGAGTGGCGAACAGCTGGCGGACGGGCATTGCGACGCCAGAGCATATTCGGCGGCGCCGATCCACCATTGCGTTCGCCCAGGCCCGAGTTTTTGGGGCGCGTGGATGCGGCGGCTGCGGTTCAGTCCTGCAGCCGTAGTGCCACGTCGTTCATGAAGCGCGCGTCCTCGCCCGCCGCGAGCCAGTGCGCCTCGGCGGCGATCGCGCCGAGCATATCGGAGAGCGGCTCGATCTCGGCCTTGGGGTAATTGCCGAGGACATAGCCGTGGACGCGGTCCTTGTGGCCGGGATGGCCGATACCGATCCGCACGCGGCGGAAATCGGGGCCGATATGCGCCTCGGTCGAGCGCAGCCCATTATGCCCCGCGGTGCCGCCGCCGACCTTGACCTTGACCTTGAACGGCGCGAGGTCGAGCTCGTCATGGAACACGGTGACGTCGGCCGGCGAGAGGCGATAGAAGCGCATCGCCTCTCCGACCGACTGGCCGCTTTCGTTCATGAAGGTGGCGGGCTTCAGCAGGATCAGCTTTTCGGCGCCGAACCGCGCCTCGATCGTCCAGCTGTTGAAGCGCTTTTTGGGCGCGTCGAAATCGTACAGTCCGGCGATGGCGTCGAGCGCCATGAACCCGACGTTGTGCCGGTTCATCGCGTAGCGCGGACCCGGATTGCCGAGGCCGACCCACAGCTGCATCACGTTTCTCCCCTCCCCTTCAGGAGAGGGGCCGGAGGCGGGGGAGTCAGCTGAGAATCGACGGTCATTCTCCACCCCAACCCCTCCCCTGAAGGGGAGGGGCTTTTCGGCCTGCCCTTATTCCTCGCCGGCTTCCTCGGCCGGGGTTTCGGCCTCGGCCTCGGCGGCTTCGGCCTCGCCCTCGGTCGACTTCAGCGCCGATGGGGCCACGACGGTGGCGATGGTGAAGTCGCGGTCCTCGATCGCCGGCGCAGCGCCCTCGGGCAGCGTGACGTGGCTGATGTGGATCGCGTCGCCGACCTCGAGGCCCTTCAGCGAAATGACGATCTCGTCGGGGATGGCGGCGGCGTCGACCACCAGCTCGAGCTCATGACGCACGACGTTGAGCACGCCGCCGCGCTTGATGCCCGGCGCCTCGGCTTCGTCGGTGAAGCGGACGGGGACGTTGACGTGGACCTTGGCGTGCTCGGAGATGCGCAGGAAGTCGGCATGGACCGGCCGGTCGGTGACGACGTCGAAGGTGACGTCCTTGGGCAGCGTGCGGGTCGGCTTGCCGCCGACCTCGACCATGATCACCGAGTTCATGAAGTGGCCCGTCATCAGAAGCCTGGTCAGCTCCTTCTCGCCGACGTGGATCGGCGTCGGGTCTTCATTGTTGCCGTAGATCACGGCGGGCACGCGGCCGTCACGACGCAGCGAACGGGAGGCTCCCTTGCCGACCCGGTCACGCGCCTCGGCAGCGAGCGTCAGCTGGTCGCTCATGCTCAAATCTCCGAAAGCGTGGATGTTCGTGTCATCCGGGCCACGCCTCCAGGGATGACCATGGCCGGAAGCGCGCGCCTATAGGCGAAGCGATCGCGCGTGGCAAGCTTGAGTCCCGCACCGTCCTCCGGCGCCGGTATCTATGGAGGGCGGTGCGGGTCTCTCAATCAATAGGCCACGCGCACCGCCTTCAGGTGATAGGTCCGGGCAAGGTCGTCCTGCACGCTGGCCGTGCCCGCGAGGTGGCCGGCGCCGACCGCGACGAACACCGTGCCCGGCTGCTTCATCCGCTCGTGAATCCATGTCGCCCAGCGCGCATTGCGGTCGGTGAGCAGCGTCTTGCGGAGCTCGGGCTGGCCGTCGAGATCCTCGTTGAGGATGCCGGCGAGCGCTTCGGGATCGCCCTTCGACCAGTCGGCGACCATCTCGCCCATCTGCTCGCCGAGCTTCGGCATCTCGTCGAGCGCGGAATCGAGGAAAGCGATCTGCGCGGTTTCGGAGAGGCCGTCGAGGTAGCCGAACTGCTGCTCGGGGGTCTCGAGGCCGATGATCGGCTTGTTCGCCGCCTTGGCCGCCGCGGTCAGCACCATCTCCGGCCCGTTCGCGGGGCTGTAGCCGAGCTTGCCGAGCGGGGCGATCGAGAATTCGGTCGCGGCGAGCCACGGCTTCAGGCGGTCCATCACCGCCGCCGGCGCGCCGATCTCCGCGACCGCCTTGGCATAGGCGTCACGCTTTGCCTCGGGAATTTTCTGCGACAGGGGCGTGCCGCTGGTATCCATGCCCTTCTGCATGACCAGCGCCTGCATCGCCGCGGGCTCGGGCATCACCATTTCGAGCACCAGCGCGTCCGACTTGTCGAACGCTTGCTTCACCGCCTCGTCGAACCACGACAGGCCGGGTTTCAGCACATGGACGGTGCCGAACAGATAGACGGTGGTGTCCTTGTCCTTGATCACCCAGAGCGCCGGATCGGCATCGGTCGTCGCGACCGCGACAGGCGGCGGTGCGGCAGGTGTCTGCGCGCTCGCCGACAGCGGCACGGCGGCGAGCGCGATCGTGGCGAGACTGGTCAGCTTCATCGAATCCCTCCCGGCAGGTGTCGTGTCGCGATAAACCACCGGATGCCGCCGGTCCAGCGCCGCCGCTCGGCTTGATTCCGCTCCGCCCTTCCGGCAAGGCACCGCGAGCCATACTGCACCGCAACAGGCGACACGATTTGACCGAGCCGCTCAGTTTCCAGCGCATGATCCTGACGCTCCATGACTATTGGAGCGACAAGGGCTGCCTGATCCTCCAGCCCTACGACATGGAGATGGGCGCGGGCACCTTTCACCCGGCGACGACGCTGCGCGCGCTGGGTCCCGACACCTGGAACGCCGCCTTCGTCCAGCCGTGCCGCCGGCCCACCGACGGCCGCTACGGCGAAAACCCCAACCGGCTGCAGCATTATTATCAATATCAGGTGGTGCTGAAGCCGAGCCCGGCGGACATCCAGGACCTCTATCTCGGCAGCCTTGCCGCGATCGGGATCGACTTCACGGCGCACGACATACGCTTCGTCGAGGACGATTGGGAAAGCCCGACGCTCGGCGCGTGGGGGCTCGGCTGGGAAGTGTGGTGCGACGGGATGGAGGTGACGCAGTTCACCTATTTCCAGCAGATGGGCGGGTTCGACTGCAAACCGGTGTCGGGCGAGCTGACCTACGGGCTCGAGCGGCTGGCGATGTATATCCAGAACAAGGACAATGTGTACGACCTCGCGTTCAACGACGCGGGCGCGACCTATGGCGACGTGTTCCTCGAGAACGAGCGCGAGATGTCCACCTGGAATTTCGAGGCGGCGAACACCGAGGCGCTGTTCGACCTGTTCAAGAAGGCCGCGGCGGAGTGCGAGAATTGCCTCGACAGGAAGCTGCCGATCCCCGCCTATGAGCAGGCGATCAAGGCGAGCCATGTGTTCAACCTGCTCAACGCGCGCGGCGTGATCTCGGTCGCCGAGCGCCAGGCCTATATCGGCCGCGTCCGCGACCTCGCCAAGGGCAGCTGCCAGGCGTGGATGGACAAGAACGGGTGGGGCGTATGAGCGAAGGCTTGCCGGAAATCTCCCTCTCCCCCTGGGAGAGGGAAGGAGCCCGCTCGGCGCAGCCGAGTGGGAAGGGTGAGGGTGAGCTCGCGTCTCGCCTCACCCTCCCGGCGCTTCGCGCCTCCTTCCCTCTCCCGATGGGAGAGGGACAGTGACCGACTTCCTCCTCGAACTCCGCTCCGAGGAAATCCCGGCGCGGATGCAGGCGAAGGCGCGCGATGACCTCGCGCGGCTGTTTGCCGCCGAGCTCGACAAGGCCGGACTGAAGGCCGATGAGATCGTCACCTACGCCACCCCGCGCCGCCTCGCGCTGGTCGCGCGCGACCTGCCGCTCGAAACCGCTGCTGTCAGCGAAGAGACCAAGGGCCCCCGCACCTCCGCCCCGCCGCAGGCGCTGGAGGGCTTCCTGCGCAAGACCGGCCTTACCCAGGACCAGCTCGAAGACCGCGACGGCATCTGGTTCGCGGTGGTCAACAAGCCCGGCCGCAGGACCGCCGACGTGCTCGCCGAGGCGATTCCGGCGATCGTCCGCGCCTTTCCCTGGCCCAAGTCGATGCGCTGGGGCGCGGCATCGCTCTCGACCGAAAGCCTGCGCTGGGTCCGGCCCTTGCAGGGGGTCGTCGCGCTGCTCGGCGAGGAAGTGGTGCCGTTCGAGATCGCCGGCGTCGCCAGCGGCGCGGCGACGCTCGGCCACCGCTTCCACCATCCGGGCGCGATCACGATCGGCTCGGCGGCCGATTATGTCGAGAAATTGCGCGTCTGCCACGTCATCGTCGATCAGGACGAGCGCGCTGCGCTGGTCCGCGAGGGGGCCGCGAAGCTCGCGGCGGACGCCGGGCTCGCGCTGATCGAGGACGAGGGCCTGGTTGCCGAGAATGCCGGGCTCACCGAATGGCCGATGCCGCTGCTCGGCCGGTTCGACGAAGCGTTCCTCAGCGTGCCGCCCGAGGTGATCCAGCTTACTGCGCGGGTGAACCAGAAGTATTTCGTGTGCCGCGACGGCGCGGGCAAATTGGCCAATGCCTTCGTCTGCGTCGCCAATATCGACGCGGCGGACGGCGGCGGAAGAATCGTCGAGGGCAACCGCAAGGTGCTCGCGGCGCGGCTGGCGGACGCCAAGTTCTTCTACGAGACCGACCTCAAGGTGCCGCTCGAACGCCAGGCGGAGAAGCTGAGGCAGATCGTCTTCCACGAGAAGCTCGGCACCGTGGCGGACAAGGTCGAGCGCGTGGCGAAGCTGGCGCGGTGGCTGGTCGAAGAGGGGATCGTCACGGAAAAGCCCCTCCCCTTCAGGGGAGGGGTTGGGGGTGGGGTAGAGCCGCAAGCGACTGCGTCTGTGGACAATCCCCACCCCAACCCCTCCCCTGAAGGGGAGGGGCTTGAGCACCTCGCCACCCTCGCTGAGCGCGCCGCGCGGCTGGCCAAGGCCGATCTGGTCACCGGCATGGTCGGCGAGTTCCCCGAGCTCCAGGGCGTGATGGGCGGCACTTACGCCGCCGCCCAGGGCGAAGACCCTCGCGTCGCCGCCGCGATCCGCGATCACTACAAGCCGGTCGGGCCGGGGGACGACGTGCCCACCGACCCGGTGACGGTGGCGGTGAGTTTGGCGGATAAGCTGGAGACCATTTCATCCTTTTTCGCTGTGGACGAACGTCCGACGGGATCAAAGGACCCGTTTGCTCTTCGCCGGGCGGCTATCGCTTCAATCGCGTTGATTCTCGAGTCCGGGCTCCGTTTCCCTATTGTGGAGGCTTTCAAATGGGGTGCCGGCCGCGCTCTCTCCTGGGAAATTGGCCACGGACACGCTCAGCACGCCAACGAGATCGAAGCTGCTCTTATTCGGGCAGGGTTGGGCCGAGGGTTCGCTGGAGGCTACAAAGAGAATGTGCTGGAACCGCAATTAGACGGATTAGCGCAGCAAGCATTCGAGAAATCCGGTGCAGTCGCTGAGGAACTCCTCGACTTCCTTGCCGACCGTCTCAAGGTCCAGCAGCGCGAAGCCGGGGTCCGGCATGACCTGATCGACGCAGTGTTCGCGCTGGGTGGGGAGGACGATCTCGTCCGGCTTCTCGCGCGGGTGAAGGCGTTGCAGGCGTTTGTCGGGACCGAGGACGGGGCGAACCTGCTCGTCGGGTATCGGCGGGCGGCGAATATCCTCAAAAAGGAAACAGACGGCAACATTTCCCGATTTGCGGCGACTGCGATGCTGGAGGGCGACAGCGAGACGAAGGACGTCACTGATGAGCAGCCGCCCGAAGAACTCGCGCTAATTGCCGCTTTGGATATAGCCGCGCCCGCCGCTGCCGATGCGGTGGCGCGGGAGGATTTCGAAGGGGCGATGGCCGCGCTCGCGACGCTGCGCGCGCCGATCGACGCTTTCTTCGACAAGGTGACGGTCAACGACGTCGATCCCGCCAAGCGCGCCGCGCGGCTCGCGCTGCTGGCGCGGATCCGCGATGCCGTTCACGGCGTTGCCGATTTCTCGAAGATCGAAGGCTGAGCAGGAGGTCGCCGGCCGGAACAAGAAAACAACCTGCGCACGAGCCGAGCATAACGGCCGGCGCTTTCAAGCTGGGGAAGGCAACAGATGGCGACTTACGTGTACCGCTTCGGCGGGGGTGTTTCCGACGGCGGCGCGGGGGACAGGAACCTGCTGGGGGGCAAGGGGGCGAACCTCGCCGAAATGGCCGGGATCGGCCTGCCGGTGCCGCCGGGGTTCACCATCACCACCGAAATGTGCGCGCGTTATTACGAGGAAGGCGAGAGCTTTCCCGAGAGCCTGCGCGACGAAGTGGCGAACGGCATCGCGCATATCGAGGGGATCACCGGCAAACGTTTCGGCGATGCCGAAGCCGATGGAGAGGGGCCGCTGCTCGTCTCGGTCCGCTCCGGCGCGCGGGTGTCGATGCCGGGGATGATGGACACCGTCCTCAACCTCGGGCTCAACGACGCGACCGTCGAAGGGCTGGCGGCGAAGGCCGACGACGAGCGCTTCGCCTGGGACAGCTATCGCCGCTTCATCCAGATGTATTCGGACGTGGTGCTCGGGCTCGACCACGGACAGTTCGAGGAAGCGCTGGAAATCGCCAAGGAAGACCGCGGCTATTATCTCGATACGGAGATGACGGCCGACGACTGGAAGGGGCTGGTCGGCGAATACAAGGCGCTGGTCGAGAAATTGTGGGGCAAGCCGTTCCCGCAGGATGTCCATGATCAATTGTGGGGCGCGATCGGCGCGGTGTTCGGATCGTGGCAGTCGGAGCGCGCCAAGGTCTATCGGCGGCTCAACGGCATTCCCGGCGACTGGGGCACCGCGGTCAACGTCCAGGCGATGGTGTTCGGCAACATGGGCGACACCTCGGCGACCGGGGTGGCCTTCACGCGCGATCCCTCGACCGGCGATCCCGGCCATTACGGCGAGTTCCTGATCAATGCGCAGGGCGAGGACGTGGTGGCGGGCATCCGCACGCCGCAATACCTCACGAAAGCCGCGCGCGAAGCGGCGGGCGCCAAGCCCCTCTCGATGGAGGAGGCGATGGCGGAGACCTATGCCGAGCTGGCGCGCGTCTTCCGCCTGCTCGAAGACCATTATCGCGACATGCAGGACATCGAGTTCACCGTCGAGCGCGGCAAACTCTGGATGCTGCAGACGCGCACCGGCAAGCGCACCGCCAAGGCCGCGCTCAAGATCGCGGTGGATATGGCGAACGAGGGGCTGATCGGTCGCGAGGAGGCGGTGGCGCGGGTCGATCCGGCGGCGCTCGACCAGCTGCTGCACCCGACGCTCGATCCCGAGGCGACGCGCGACGTGCTGACCAAGGGGCTGCCCGCGAGCCCCGGCGCGGCGTCGGGTGCGGCGGTGTTCGACAGCGACACCGCCGAACGCCGCGCGAACGAGGGCGAGGCGGTGATCCTGGTCCGCGTCGAGACCTCGCCCGAGGACATCCACGGGATGCACGCCGCGAAGGGCATCCTGACGGCGCGCGGCGGCATGACCAGCCACGCCGCGGTGGTCGCGCGCGGGATGGGGCGGCCGTGCGTCTCGGGCGCGGGCACGCTGGCAATCGACATGAAGGCGCGGGTGATGCGCGTCGGCGCCCGAGAGATCAGGGAAGGCGAGACGATCACCATCGACGGCGCCACCGGCGAGGTGATGGCGGGCGAGGTGCCGACGGTGCAGCCGGAGCTCGCCGGTGATTTCGGCACGCTGATGGAATGGGCCGACGGCGTGCGGCGGCTGAAGGTGCGCGCCAATGCCGAGACGCCGCTCGATTGCCGCACCGCGCGCGAGTTCGGAGCCGAGGGCGTCGGGCTATGCCGGACCGAGCATATGTTCTTCGATTCGGCGAGGATCACCGCCGTCCGGCAGATGATCCTTGCGTCGGATGAGAATGGCCGGCGGGCGGCGCTCGACAAGCTGCTCCCCGAGCAACGCGCGGATTTCACCGAGATCTTCGAAGTGATGGCGGGGCTGCCGGTGACGATCCGGCTGCTCGATCCGCCGCTGCACGAGTTCCTGCCGCACGAGGAGGACGAGTTCGCCGAGGTCGCCGCGGCCGCGGGGGTGGACGTCGAGACGCTCAAGCGCCGCGCCGCCGAGCTGCACGAGTTCAATCCGATGCTCGGCCATCGCGGGTGCCGGCTGGGCGTCACCTATCCCGAAATCTACGAGATGCAGGCGCGCGCGCTCTTCGAGGCGGCGTGCGACGTGGCGGCGAAATCGGGCGAGGCGGTGGTGCCCGAGGTGATGATCCCGCTCGTCGCGACCAAGCGCGAGCTCGATTTGATGAAGGGCGTCGTGGACGGGGCGGCGAAAGCGGTGTTCGCGGAGAAGGGTCGCACGCTCGATTACCTGGTCGGCACGATGATCGAGCTCCCCCGCGCGGCGCTCAAGGCGGGCGAAATCGCCAAGACAGCGGAGTTCTTCTCGTTCGGCACCAACGATTTGACGCAGACCACGCTCGGCGTCAGCCGCGACGATGCGGGGCGGTTCCTGACGACTTATGTCGAGAAGGGAATCTACGCGGCCGATCCGTTCGTCAGTCTCGACGTCGAGGGCGTCGGCGAACTGATCGAGATCGCGGCCGAGCGGGGGCGGGCGACGCGCGGCGACATCAAGCTCGGCATCTGCGGCGAACACGGCGGCGACCCCGCGTCGATCCGCTTCTGCGAGAAAGTCGGGCTGAATTACGTCAGCGCGTCACCCTATCGCGTGCCGATCGCAAGACTGGCCGCGGCGCAGGCGGCGTTGAAGGTGAAGGCTTAGCAACATCCGTTCGTGCTGAGCGAAGTCGAAGCACATGCCCTTCGACTTCGCTCAGGGCGAATGGTTTGGCCTGGAGGCTAGCCCAGAATATGCATCC
The DNA here is from genome assembly GCA_035776635.1 of Sphingomonas sp. GTDB lineage: Bacteria > Pseudomonadota > Alphaproteobacteria > Sphingomonadales > Sphingomonadaceae > Sphingomonas. The sequence continues at coordinate 75,131 of DASTWI010000015.1, forward strand.
ACACCGGCGCGCCCGAGAGGCTGGGCGAGCCGCGCAGTTTTTCCAGCGCTTGCGCCACGCTCCGCTCGGGGCCCTCGTGGGTAACGATGGCGACGATCACGCTGCCGTCGGCGACGGCGCCGCGCTGGATCAGGCTTTCGATCGACACGCCCGCATCGCGCATCGCGGCGGCGATCTCGGCGAGCACGCCGACCTTGTCCGCGACGGTGAAGCGCAGGTACGCGCGGCCGCGGCGGTCGCCGGTTTCGGCGCGGGGGGCGTCGGTCAGGCTGGCGGCGGGCATCGCGAAGGCGGGGCCGAACTCGCCGCGGGCGATGTCGATCAGGTCGGCGACGACGGCGGAAGCGGTCGGGCCGTCACCGGCTCCGGCGCCCTCGAAGAACAGGCGGCCGACGAAATTGCCCTCGGCGACCACCGCATTCAATGAACCCGTGACATGCGCCAGCGGATGGTCGAGCGGGACGAGGTGCGGATGGACGCGCTGGAACAGCCCGCGCGGCCCCGCCTCCGCGACGCCGACGAGGCGGATGCGGTAGCCGAGCGATGCGGCTTCGGCGATGTCGGCGGCGATGACGTGGCGGACGCCGTGGACCGCGACCTGGTCGAACGCCGGGCGCGTGCCGAAGGCGAGGCTGGCCAGGATCGACAATTTGTGCGCGGCATCGACGCCGTCGATGTCGAAGCCGGGATCGGCCTCGGCATAGCCCAGCGCCTGCGCCTCCGCGAGCACCTCGGCGAAGTCGCGGCCCTCGCTCTCCATCTTCGACAGGATGAAGTTGCAGGTGCCGTTGAGCACGCCATAGACGCGGCCGATCTCGTTCGCCGCCGCGCCCTCGCGCAGCCCCTTGATGACCGGGATGCCGCCCGCCACCGCCGCCTCGAACTTGAGCGGCGCGCCGGCGACTTCCGCCGCCTCGGCCAGCTCCAGCCCGTGGTGCGCGATCATCGCCTTGTTGGCGCTAACGAAGCCCTTGCCCGCCTTGAGCGCGGCGCGCGCCAGCGCCACCGCGGGGCCGTCCGACCCGCCGATCAGCTCGACCACGACATCGGCGCGCGGGTGGTGCGCAAGCTCGGTCGGGTCGTCGATCCAGTCGAACCGCGCGATGTCCACGCCGCGGTCCTTCGACCGGTCGCGTGCGGAGACCGCCACCACTTCGATCGGCCGTCCGGCGCGCCGGGTGATCAGCGGGCCGTTCGCCTCGAGCAGGCGGATGACGCCGGCGCCGACGGTGCCGAGGCCGGCGAGGGCGATGCGGAGCGGTTGCGTAACGGTCATGGCCGCCGCGCCTAGCGTTGCGTGGGGCCGCCGTCCAGCTTTGCGATTATTTCTTGGCCAGCCCGATCTCGACCAGCCGTTCGTGCAGGTAATCGTGCGCGGTGATCGGCTCGGGATAGCGGTTGGGATTGTCCGCGCTGATGCAGCCGGGCAGCGTCTTGATCAGGAAATCGGGCGCGGGGTGGAGGAAGAACGGCATCGAGTAACGCGAATGCCCGCGGCGCTCTGGCGGCGGGTTGACGACGCGGTGCGTGGTCGAGGGTAGGACGTGATTGGTCAACCGCTGCAGCATGTCGCCGACATTGACCACCATCGCGCCTTCGGGCGGCTTGATCGCCAGCCAGCGGCCGTCCTTGTCGAGCAGCTCGAGCCCCGCTTCCTCGGCGCCGAGCAGCAGGGTAATGAGGTTGATGTCCTCATGCGCGCCGGCGCGCACCCCCTCGGCATCCGCGGGGATCGGCGGGTAGTGGAGCAGGCGCAGCACCGAATTGCCGTCGGTCACGGCGCGGTCGAACCAGTTCGGCTCGAGCTTCAAATGCCGCGCGATCGCCGAGAGCAGCTTGTCGCCGGCGGCGTCGAACGCGGCGAACAGTTCGAGGAAGGTCTCGCGGAAGCCTTCGGGCCGGGAGGGCCAGATGTTGGGGGCCATGTCGTGCGCGTATCTGTGCCCCTCGGGCAGCTCGCGGCCGACGTGCCAGAATTCCTTGAGATCGACGACGCTCGCGCCCTTGGCGATCTCGGTCTTGAACGGGGTGTAGCCGCGCGCGCCGCCGCCGCCGGGGATGTAGTAAGAGCGCTTCTCCGCCTCGGGCAGCGCGAACAATTCCTCGGTCAGCTTCCACGCGTGGTCGATGAGATGCTGGTCGATGCCGTGGTCGGCGACGATCGCGAAGCCGAATCGCTCGAATGAGCCGCCGAACGCGGCGGCGAAGGTGTCGGGGTCGCGCGCCTGCTGCGCGAGCGACAGCGTGGGGACCTGGGCGGCGGGGGTGTCTAACATGGTCGATCCGTTTCGAAACACTCAGTCGGAAACGACCCGTATAGGCCTTCGCCGCAGGCCCGAACAGGGGCGTCAGCCGCCGGCGAGGCCGATCAGCATCGACTTGGTCAGCACCTGCGGCAGGACCTGCGGCTGGTCGGCGCCGGGCGCGTAATAGAGGTAGAGCGGCACGCCCGCGCGGTTGTGCGCCTGGATGAAGCGGCCGAGCACCGGGTCGCCGTCGGTCCAGTCGCCCTCGAGCACCGCGACATTGTGGTCCTTGAACGCCTGCTGCACATCGGCGGTGTCGATCGCGGTCTTCTCGTTGACCTTGCAGGTCAGGCACCAGTCGGCGGTGAAATAGGCGAACACCGGGCGGCCCTGCCGGCGCAACTCGGCGAGCTTCGCCTCGCTGAACGGCTCGGCGCCGGCCGCGGTCGCCGCCACGGCGGGCGGGGCGGGGGTGATCGAGGCGGCGCCGACCGCGACCACGACCAGCATCAGCAGCCCGAGCGCCCAGCCCGCACCGAGCCCGCGCGCCTGCCGCCGTCCGGCGACCCACAGCAGCAGCGCGAGCGCGAGCGCGGCGGCGAGCCCCAGCGTCATCCCGTCGATCCCCGCTTGCCGCCCGAGCACCCAGGCGAGGCCGAGCGCGGTCAGGAACATCGGCACCGACAGGATATGGCGGAAGGTCTGCATCCACGCGCCGGGCTTCGGCAGGCGGCGGCGCAGCGCGGGGACGAAGCCGATCGCGAGGAACGGCAGTGCGAGGCCGAGCCCCAGCCCGGCGAACACCGCGACCGCCGCGGGCCACGGCAGCACCAGCGCGCTGCCGAGCGCGACGCCCATGAACGGCCCGGTGCAGGGCGTCGCGATGAACGCGGCGAGCGCGCCGGTGGCGAACGCGCCCGCCGTGCCGCTCGATTTGGCGGCGAAGCGCGGGATCGGCAGCTCGAACAGGCCGGCGAGGTTGAAGGCGATCGCGGTGACGAGCAGCAGCAGCACGAGGATGGCGTGCGGGTCCTGGAGCTGGAACGCCCAGCCGACCGCCGCGCCGCCGGCCCTCAGCGCGAGGATCACCGCACCGAGCGCCACGCACACCACGATTACGCCTAGCGTATAGGCGACCGCCTCGGCGCGCGCCTCGCGCTCGTCGATCTTGGCGTTGGCGAGGCTGAGCGCCTTGAGGCTGAGGATCGGGAAGACGCACGGCATGATGTTGAGGATCAACCCGCCGAGGATCGCGCCGCCGAGCGCGGCGAGCGCGAGCGCCCAGCCGCCGGCGCTCGACCCGGCGGGTGCGGATACCGCCGCGGCGACGACGCCGGGGTTCGCCGTGACCGCAAGCCCGCGATCGGGACCGATCCGCAGGATGCCGGCGAGCGGGCCGCTGCCCGTGCCGCTCGCCTTGGTTTCGATCACGACGCGGTCGCCGTCGCGCGTCACGCTCTGCGGGGCGGCATAGGCGATAAGACCGGTGGTGCTCGGGAAGAAATAGGGCTGATCGAGTGGCGCGTCGGCGGGATAGGGGATCGCGATACGCACGCCGCCGTCCGCCGCCTGATAGGCCGCGGGCGCGCCGATCGGCTTGGGCAGCGCCTGCCGCCAGGCGTCGAACTGCGCTTGCCGTTCGGGGCTGGTGCGGCCGTCGCCGACGCTGAGGTCGAGCGCGAGGTCGGCCTTCTCCGGCACGCAAATGCTCGCCGAGCAGACCAGATAGTCCATGTGCAGCCGGACCGGCAGCGCAGTCCCGGCCGCCAGCCCCGCGGGGACGTGCAGCGTCACCAGCGGCGCATAAGGCTTTTCATAGACATAGTTCATCAGCCCGGCGATCTCGAGCGTGGTCGGCATCGGATAGGCGGGCGCACTCGCGGTCACGTCTTCAGGCAGCGTCCATTTGAGTTCGGCCGGGTAGCCGGCATCGCCGGGGTTCGACCAATAGCCGTGCCAGCCGGGCTCGGGCGTCGTCGCGAGCGCGAGCGTCACGTCGCTGTCGGGTTTCGGCGTGTCGGTCTCGGCGATCATCCGGATCGCGAGGTGCGGGGCTGACGAGGCGGGCAGGGTGTCGGCGCGCGCCGGAGCGGTCAGCCCGACGAGCAGCATCAGCAATGTCACGAAGGCGAAACCCGTTGCGCGCATACGCCCATCCTTGTCAGTCGCGGTCCGTGCGCTCAATAGCGGGGACGGGACCGCTTTGCACCCGAAGGGGAGGAGAAGTCGTGAAGATCGCCAGCAGCATCGCCATCATCGCCTCGATCGCGCTCGCCGCGCCGGTCACCGCGCAGGGCGCGCCCGCCGCCGCCGCTGCGGCACAATCGATGGAAACCCCGCCGAAGCTGCTCGTCGCGATCTCGGTCGATCAATTCTCGGCCGATCTGTTCGCCGAATATCGCAACCGGTTCACCGGCGGGTTCGCGCGGCTGCTCGACGGGGCGGTATTCCCCTCGGGCTATCAAAGCCACGCCGCGACCGAGACCTGCCCCGGCCATTCGACGCTGATGACCGGGATGCGGCCCGAGCATACCGGGATCATCGCCAACAACTGGATCGACCCCGCATCGCCGCTCGCCGACAAGAAGATCTATTGCGTCGAGGACGAGAGCGTCGCCGGCAACACGCACGACCGCTATACCGTGTCCCCCGCGCACCTGCTCGTCCCCACGCTCGGCGAGCGGATGAAGGCGGCGAACCCGGCGAGCCGCAACGTCTCGGTCTCGGGCAAGGACCGCGCCGCGGTGATGATGGGCGGACACACGGTCGATCAGATCTGGTGGTGGGGCGGCAAGGGCTTCGTCAGCTATGCCGGCCGCGCTGCGCCGCCGGCGGTGGGCCGGGCCAATGCAGCGATCGCCGCCGAGATCGCCGAGGCGCAGCCGCCGCTGGAGCTGCCCGATTATTGCGTGCCGCGCGACCGGCCGATCGCGGCGGGCGCGGCGAAGACCGTCGGCGCCGGGCGGTTCGCCCGCGCGGCCGGTGATGCCGCCGTGTTCCGCGCCTCGCCCGAGATGGATGGGGCGACGCTGGCGCTCGCCGCGGCGCTGGTCGATGCGATGAAGCTGGGGCGGGGCACCGCGCCCGACATGCTCAACGTCTCGCTGTCGGCGACCGATTACGTCGGCCATGCCTATGGCACGCAAGGGTCGGAGATGTGCCTGCAGCTCACCTCGCTCGACCGCGACCTCGGCGACTTCTTCGCCGCGCTCGACGCGACGGGGGTGGATTATGCGGTGGTGCTGTCGGCAGATCATGGCGGGATCGATCTTCCCGAGCGGCTCGACCAGCAAGCGATGCCGATGGCGAAGCGGATCGGCCCCGACTTCGATCCCCAGGCGATTTCGAAGGCGATTGCGGCGAAGCTGGGGCTGCACGACGATCCGCTCACCTATTCGGAAAGCAACGTCTATGTCGATCCGAAGCTCGGCGCGGGTGAGCGCGCGGCGGTGATCCGCGAGGCGAAGGCGATGCTGCTCGCCGCGCCAGACGTCGCCGCGGTGTTCACCGCCGATGAGCTCGCCGTCGCGCCCGAGCCGAGCGGCCCGCCCGACACCTGGCCGCTGATCGAGCGCGCCAAGGCGAGCTTCTACCGGCCGAGGTCCGGCGATCTGGTCGTGGCGCTGAAGCCGCGCGTGTCGCCGATCGCCGATCCGGGCGAGGGCTCGGTCACGACTCACGGCAGCTTCTGGGATTACGACCGCCGCGTGCCGATCCTGTTCTGGCGCAAGGGGATCACCCCGTTCGAACAGCCGCTGTCGATCGAGACGGTCGATATCGCCCCGACGCTGGCCGCGCTGCTTCACCTGCCGGCGGGCGCGCCCAGGATGGACGGCCGCTGCCTCGACCTCGACGCGGGGGCGGGGACGACGTGTCGGTAGCGGCGCCGTCATGCTGAACTTGTTTCAGCATCCAAGGGGCTGGCCTGCGGCGAGATCAATATGGCGAAACAACCGTGCGTTTACATTCTTGCAAGCGGTTATCTCGGGACGGTTTACATCGGCGTGACGTCTGACCTCGCCGCGCGGCTGCATCACCATCGGAGCGGCGCAGTGGATGGATTCACCAAGCGCTACAAGGTTTACCGCTTGGTCCATTTCGAGGTGTTCGACGATATGTCGAACGCGATCGCCCGCGAAAAGCAGCTCAAGCGATGGCATCGCGACTGGAAATGCAACCTGATCGAGCAGACCAATCCTGAGTGGAACGATCTGGCGCCGGGACTCGGGATTGCCGACCGGATCGGGTGAGATTGCCTTGGATGCTGAAACAAGTTCAGCATGACGATGGGAGTGGCCGCTACCGCTTCTCGAACCGCCTGACGCCCGCGCCCAGGCGGTTGCCGGTGACAGTGATCGCATCGCCGCTCAGGTCGGCGACGAAGGCGGGGCTGCGCTCGACCCCCGGCGCGAGCCGCGCGTCGTTGTCGGTGATCGTCAGGCCGTCGGAGGAGAATTCCTTGCCCTCGGCGGCGACGACGATGAAGCCCGACCAATTCTCCTTGTCCTTGCCCTGGACGAAGGTGTTGCCGGTGATCCGCCCGCTCGCGCCGTTGGGCAGGTCGATCATGTAGTTGGTCTTGTGCCCGTGGCTGTCGTCGAAGCTGTTGCCGGCGATCGTCACCTGCGGCACGCGCAGCTTGACGTAATGGCCGCCTTGGCCGCGCTCGAAGCGCGACTTGGTGATCGTCACGCTGCCGCGGTTGGCGAGGTAGATCGAGTGCGCGCAATCGGGCGCGTCGTCGCAGGTGCCCAGCCCCGAAAAGGTCGAATGGTCGATCGTGATGCGTTGTCCGGTCGGCTCGCCGCCGAGAATGCCTTCCTGGCTGTCGAGGAACATCGAATTGGTGACGGTAAGGTCGCCCATCTCGGTGCGGATCCCTGCGCCGTTGCCGTCGCCGACGCGGATGTTGCGGAAGACGAGGCCGTCCACCGTCGAGCGACGGCCGCGCAGCACGAACGCCGCCTTGCCCTCGCACGCGGTGCCGTCGAAGATCGCGGTGCCCGGCGTCACCGCCTTGAAGGTGATGTCGCCGCCGGCCTGGACGGTGCATTGGTGATAGACGCCGGGCGCGATCAGGATCGTCGCGGTGCCCATCCGCACCGACTGCACCGCATCGTCGATCGTGGTGAAGGTGCGGCCGGAAGGCTGGACGGTGAACTGGGCGGCGGCGGGCGAGGCGATCAGCAGCAGCGCGAGCGGGGCGAGACGCATGGGCGATTCCTTTCGCCCCGGCGTGGCGCCGGCGACAGCGCCGGGTAAAGGCCGATAGAGGGTTAACGCCGCCGTTACGCCCGCGCGAATGTTGACGCCCGCGGCATCCGTCCCGATCCGGAACGGGTGCGGCTGCGCTATTGCTCGAGGTTCGGTCTCAGCCAGCGCCGCGCCTGCTCCAGGCTGACGCCGCGCCGGACGGCGTAATCGGCGACCTGATCCTCGCCGATCCGCGCCACGCCGAAATATTCGGCCTGCGCGTGACCGAAGTAGAAGCCCGAGACCGCGGCGGTCGGCACCATTGCGAAATGATCGGTCAGCTCGATGCCGGTCGCGGTCTCGGCGCCCATCAGGTCGAACAGTATCCGCTTCTTGCTGTGGTCGGGGCAGGCCGGATAGCCGGGCGCGGGGCGGATGCCGCGATATTGCTCGCGGATCAGCGCCTCGTTGTCGAGCTGCTCGCCCTCGGCATAACCCCACAAGGTGGTGCGGACGTGCTTGTGCAGCCGCTCGGCGAAGGCCTCGGCGAAGCGGTCGGCGAGCGCCTTCAGCAGGATACCCGAATAATCGTCATTGTCGGCGCGATAGCGGTCGAGATGCTGCTCGATGCCATGCCCCGCCGTTACCGCGAAGCCGCCGATCCAGTCGCCCTCGGGATCGACGAAATCGGCGAGGCACATGTTGGCGCGCCCCTCGCGCTTGGCGATCTGCTGGCGCAGGAAGGGGAAGCGGATTTCCTGCGCGCCATCGACCACGACGACATCGTCGCCCTCGCGCCGGCATGGCCACAGGCCGACGACCGCCTTGGCGGTCAGCCATTTTTCGGCGACGATGCGATCGAGCATCGCTTGCGCGTCGGCGTAGAGGCTGCGTGCGCTCTCACCCACGACCGCGTCGTCGAGGATCGCGGGGAAGGTGCCCGCCAGCTCCCAGGCGCGGAAGAACGGCGTCCAGTCGAAATGGTCGCGCAGGTCGGCGAGATCCCAATCGTCGAAGACGTGGATGCCCGGCTGCTTCGGCGCTGGGGCCTTGAGCGTCATGTCGGCCTCGAAGCCGCGCGCGCGCGCCTCCTCGATCGGCAGCAGCGGGTTCTGCCCCTTGCCCTCGCGCGCGGCGCGCACCGTTTCGTATTCGTCGGCGATCCTGGTGACATAGGGATCGCGCTGCGTGTCGCTGACCAAAGTCGAGGCGACGCCGACCGCGCGGCTCGCATCGAGGACGTGGATCACCGGCCCCTCATAGGCGGGATCGATGCGAAGCGCGGTGTGGACGCGCGAGGTGGTCGCGCCGCCGATCAAGAGCGGCATCGTCATGCCGGCGCGCTGCATCTCCTCGGCGACCGTCACCATCTCGTCGAGCGAGGGGGTGATGAGGCCCGACAGGCCGATCATGTCGACGTCGTTGTCGTTGGCGCTCTTGAGGATGTCGGTCCAGGGCACCATGACGCCGAGGTCGATCACCTCGAAGCCGTTGCACTGCAGCACCACGCCGACGATGTTCTTGCCGATGTCGTGGACGTCGCCCTTGACCGTCGCCATGACGATCTTGCCCTTGCCGCGCGCGCCGGGCTCTTTCTGCGCCTCGATAAAGGGCAGGAGGTGCGCCACCGCCTTCTTCATCACCCGCGCCGATTTGACGACTTGCGGCAGGAACATCTTGCCCGATCCGAACAGGTCGCCGACGACGTTCATACCGTCCATCAGCGGGCCTTCGATCACCTCGATCGGGCGGGCGTGCTGGAGGCGGGCCTCCTCGGTATCCTCGACGATATGCGCGTCGATGCCCTTGACCAGCGCGTGCTCGAGCCGCTTCCTGACGTCCCAGCCGCGCCATTCCTGCGCCGCCTTCTCGGCGACCGCGTCGGTGCCGCGATACTTTTCGGCAAGCGTGACCAGCCGTTCGCCCGCCTCCGGATCGCGGTTGAGGATGACGTCCTCGCACGCCTGACGCAGTTCGGGGTCGATCGCGTCATAGACGTCGAGCTGGCCGGCGTTGACGATCGCCATGTCGAGCCCGGCGGGGATCGCGTGGTAGAGGAACACCGAGTGCATCGCGCGGCGCACCGGCTCGTTGCCGCGGAACGAGAAGCTGAGATTGGAGAGGCCGCCCGAAATGTGCGCATGGGGGCAGCGCACACGGATTTCCTTGCACGCCTCGATGAAATCGACCGCGTAATTGTTGTGCTCCTCGATCCCCGTCGCGACAGCGAAAATATTGGGATCGAAGATGATGTCCTCGGGCGGGAAGCCGATGCCCGTCAGGAGATCGTAGGCACGCGCGCAGATTTCGATCTTGCGCTCCTTCGTGTCGGCCTGGCCGACCTCATCGAACGCCATGACGACGACCGCGGCGCCATAGGCCATCACCAGCCGCGCATGGGCGAGGAATTCGGCCTCGCCTTCCTTCATGCTGATCGAATTGACGATCGGCTTGCCCGAGACGCACTTCAGCCCGGCCTCGATCACCGCCCATTTCGAGCTGTCGATCATCACCGGCACGCGGGCGATGTCGGGCTCGGCGGCGATCAGCTTCAGGAAGGTGGTCATCGCCTCGACCGCGTCGAGCAGGCCCTCGTCCATGTTGACGTCGATCACCTGCGCGCCGTTCTCGACCTGGCTGCGCGCGACCTCGACCGCGGCGGCGTAATCACCCGCCATGATCAGCTTCTTGAAGCGCGCGGAGCCGGTGACGTTGGTGCGTTCACCGATGTTGACGAAAGTCGAGGAAGCGGTGGTGTTCAAGGAAAGTCCGTTCGTTTCGTGCGAAGTCGAGAAACGGGGATCAGCGCGCCGGCGTGTCTCGACTTCGCTCGACACGAACGGGTTTGAGGCTGCTCCCCCGCGGGGTCGGTCAAGCCGCCATCGTCATCGGCTCCAGCCCGGCGAGGCGGGTGCGGCGTTCAGGCGCCGCGAGCGTGCGCGGCGGCAGGTCCTTCACCGCCCTGGCGATCGCGGCGATGTGGTCGGGGGTCGAGCCGCAGCAGCCGCCGAGGATGTTGACCTGGCCTTGCTCGGCCCAATCGCGGACCAGCGCCGCGGTCTGGTCGGGCATCTCGTCATACTGGCCGAGCTCGTTGGGCAGGCCCGCATTGGGATAGACCATGATCAGCGTGTCGGCGATCTTGGCGAGCGTGCCGACATGCGGCCTCAGCTGCTGCGCGCCGAACGAGCAATTGAGCCCGATCGTCACCGGGCGCGCGTGGCGCACGGCGTGCCAGAAGGCCTCGACCGTATGGCCCGACAGGTTGCGGCCGGAGAGGTCGGTCAGCGTCATCGACAGCATGATCGGCACGTCGCGACCGAGCGCCTCGCCCGCCTCGAGCGCGGCCATAATTCCGGCCTTGGCGTTGAGCGTGTCGAACACCGTCTCGATCAGGATGAAGTCGGCGCCGCCCTCGATCAGCGCGTCGATCTGTTCGCGGTACACGTCCTTCAAATAATCGAAGTCGATCTCGCGGAAGCCGGGATCCTCGACATCGGGGGAGAGCGACAGCGTCTTGTTGGTCGGGCCGATCGCACCGGCGACGAAGCGCGGGCGGCCGTCGATCGCCGCGGCGTCATCGGCGCAGGCGCGCGCGATCCGGGCCGAGGCAAGGTTGATGTCCTTCACCAGATGCTCGGCGCCGTAATCGGCCTGGCTGATGCGGTTGGCCGAGAAGGTGTTGGTCGAGACGATGTCCGAGCCCGCGTAGAGATAGGCGCGGGTGATCGTCTCGGGCACCTCGGGCTTGGTCAGCGCGAGGATGTCGTTGTTGCCCTTCTGGTCCTTCGCCAGACCGAGGTCGCCGGCATAATCGGCTTCCTTGAGGCCCCAGCGCTGAATCTCGGTGCCGAACGCGCCGTCGGTGATCAGGATGCGCTTGGCGGCTTCGGCATTCAGTTTTTCGCGTGCGTTCATCATGAATTCCGTTCGTGTCGAGCGAAGTCGAGACACGTGGTGTTGCGCCTTTCCCCGTTCCTCGACTTCGCTCGAAACGAACGGGGATTACACCGGCTCACGCCGCCTTCGCCTTGGCGCCGGCCTTCGCCCGCAGCCCGAGGAGGTGGCAGATCGCGAAGCTGAGCTCCGCGCGGTTGAGCGTGTAGAAGTGGAATTCGCGCACCCCGCCCGCGTAGAGCTTTCGGCATAGCTCGGCGGCGACGGTCGCGGCGACCAGCTGGCGCGCGCCGGGATGATCGTCGAGGCCCTCGAACAGCCGGTCCATCCACGCCGGGATCGCCGCGCCGCACAGGCCGGCGAACTTGCGCGTCTGCGCGACGTTGGAGACGGGCAGGATGCCGGGGACGATCTCCGCGGCGATGCCGGCCGCCGCCGCCTTGTCGCGGAAGCGGAAGAACGCTTCGGGCGAGAAGAAGAATTGCGTGATCGCTCGGCGAGCGCCGGCGTCGAGCTTGCGCTTCAGATTGTCGATATCGGCGCGCTCGTCGGCCGAATCGGGGTGGCATTCGGGATAGGCGGCGACCGAAATCTCGAACGGGTGCAGCCGTTTGAGGCCGGCGACCAGCGCCGCGGCGTTCTCATAGCCGCCGGGATGCGGCTCGAACCGCGCGCCCTCGCGGGGCGGATCGCCCCTGAGAGCGACGATATGGCGCACGCCCGCGGCCCAATATTCCTCGGCGACCGCGTCGATTTCGTCGCGGGTCGCCTCGACGCAGGTGAGGTGCGCGGCGGCGGCGAGCGGCGTTTCGCGCTGGATGCGCGCGACGGTCGCGTGGGTGCGCTCTCGGGTCGAGCCGCCGGCGCCGTACGTGACCGAGACGAAGCGCGGGCCCAAGGGCGCGAGCGTCTGGATCGACTCCCACAGGGTCGCTTCCATCTTCTCGGTCTTGGGCGGGAAGAATTCGAACGACACCTGCGCGTCGCCGGCGAGGTCGGCGTAGAGCGGGGCGTCGAGCGCGCGGCGCGCCTCTTCGAGCTGGGGAACGGTCAGGCTCATGCCGCCTTCGCCTCCTTGAGTTCGGCCTCGCCCTTGCGTGCGAGCCACAATTTCACGGTGAGTTCGCCCCCCTCCAGCGTTTCGGTGCGCACCGGCAGCAGCCCCGCCGCCTCGAACCAGCCGAGGATCTGCTCGTCGGAAAAGCCGAGGCGGGCGTGGGCGTCGCGGGTGCGCAACTCCTCGAGGTCGTGCGGCGCGAAATCGGCGATCAGCAGGCGGCCGCCGGGCATCAGCACGCGCGCGGCTTCGCGGATCGCGGCGCCCGGCTGCTGCGCGAAATGGAGGACGTGGTGGAGGATCGCCGCGTCGGCCTCGCCGTCGCCGAGCGGCAGCGCGTAGAGATCGGCCTGGCGCAGCTCGGCATGGGTGAGGCCGCGCTCGGCGAGCTTGACGCGGGCGAGGCGCAGCATTTCCGAGCTGCGGTCGATGCCGAGCGCCTGGTCGGCCTGGCCGGCGAACAGTTCGAGCATCCGTCCGGTGCCGGTGCCGATATCGATCAGCTGCGCGAATTCGCCGTCGCCGAGCGCCGTTTTCATCGCCGCTTCAACCTGTTCCTCGGCGATATGGAGCGAGCGGATCGCGTCCCATTCGCCGGCGTGGCTCGCGAACCAAGCCTGCGCGGCGGCGGCGCGGTCGGCGCGGACGGCGGCGAGGCGGGCGGCGTCGGCGACCGCCCAATGGTCGGGTTCGAGCTTGTCCCAGGCGTCGAGCGCGGCCATGACCGGGGCGACGCGGTCGGGCGCGCCGGGGGCGACGAACACCCAGCTTCCCTCCTTGCGGCGCTCGGCAAGTCCCGCATCGCACAGGATTTTTACATGGCGTGAGACGCGCGGCTGGCTTTGGCCCAGGACCTGCGCGAGCTCGCCGACCGACAGCTCCATCGACCGGAGCAGCGCGAGGATGCGCAGCCGGGTCGAATCCGCGAGCGCGCGGAAGATGTCGAGGGCAATCGTCATGGGAGATAGAGATATAAAGAAATCTTTATATGCCGTCAACGGCGCAACGTCTTTGCTTTTCGTGCGGAGCTTCGATAGCCCTTCGAGGGTTCATCGGGGCTCAACCGCAAGAAAGGAATTCTCGACGATGAAGACCCTCGCGCTGATGGCCGCCGCCGGCCTTGCCCTCGCCAGCCTCGCCGCGTGCAGCGAGAAGGCGCAGAACGAGACCGCCGAGGCCGGCAATACTACCGCCGCCGACATGGATGCGACGATGGGGCAGGCGGTCAACGATGTCGACGCCGCGACCGACAACGCGCTCGGCGCCGCCGCCAATTCGATGGATGCGGCCGGCAACCGGCTGGACAATGCGGCGAGCGATGTCGGCAACGGGTTTGATGCGGCGGGCAACGAGATCGACGCCGACTGACGGATCGAACGGGATGGGGGTGCGTTTCGAGACGCGCTTCCATCTCGCCCTCATGCCGAGAAGAAGAACGGTGCTTCGACAGGCTCAGCACGAACGGGTTTGGGGATGGCTCGGACTCGTGATGCCCCTGCTGCTGCTCGCCGCGTGCGGGCAGCGGGCGGACGATCCGGGGCTCGGCGGGCTCAGCCATAGCGAGGCGAGCCAGCTGAACGACGCCGCGGCGATGCTCGATGCCAACAGCGTCACGGCCGACGCGGTGACGACCAACGATCAGGAGCAGGCCCAATGACCCGCAAACGCCGCCTCGGCGCCACCCAATATGAAACCGTGCCGTTGATGCTCGGCGGCAACGTGTTCGGCTGGACCGCGGACAAGGAGACGAGCTTCGCGGTGCTCGACGCCTTCGTCGAGCGCGGCGGATCGATGATCGACACCGCCGACGTCTATTCGGCCTGGGTCTCGGGCCACAAAGGCGGCGAATCGGAGAGCGTGATCGGCGAGTGGCTCAAGCGGTCGGGCAAGCGCGACCGGGTGATCATCGCCACCAAGGTCGGGATGCTGCCCGGCGAAGGCGGCGACAAGCTGGCGCCGGCGCGGATCGCCGCGGCGTGCGAGGCGTCGCTGCGGCGGCTCGGCACCGATCATATCGACATCTATTTCGCGCATCAGGACGATCCCGACACGTCGCAGGACGCAGTGCTCGAGGCGTTCGGGCGGCTGATCGACGCGGGCAAGGTGCGGGTGATCGGGGCGTCCAATTTCCACGCGGCGCGGCTGAAGTCGGCGCTCGACGTGGCGCGCGAGGAGGGGCTGCCGCATTATCATGTGCTCCAGCCCGAATATAATCTCATCAGCCGCACGAAGTTCGAAGGCGAGCTGCAGGACCTCGCGATCGAGCACAATATCGCGGTCACGCCGTATTACGGGCTCGCCTCGGGGTTCCTGACCGGCAAGTACCGATCGAAGGCCGACCTCGGCAAGAGCGTGCGCGGCGGCCGGATGGGCGAGCTGATCGAGACCAGGATGGACGTGATCGCGGCGATGGACTCGGTCGCGGCGGAGACCGGCGCGAGCTTGGCGCAGATCGCGCTGGCGTGGCTCGCGGCGCAGCCCGGGGTGACGGCGCCGATCGCGAGCGCGACGAGCGTGGCGCAGATCGAGGAGCTGATGGGGTCGGTCGAACTGGAATTGTCGCGCGAGCAGGTCGATCGGTTGACGACTGCGGGAGCTTAGCTTCCGTCCTTATTCCGGGGGGAACAGTGCTCCTGCGAAAGCAGGAGCCCAGGGTGTAAGCGTTGTCGCCCGTGACTCTGGGCTCCTGCTTTCGCAGGAGCCCGGAGGGAACGGAGGTGGGAACCGACACACGCCCTTCGACAAGCTCAGGGCGAACGGTGGAGGGGGCGTTCGGGCTGGGCGGCCCCGGACATTGCTCCGGCCTCTTGCGTGCGATAGAGTTGCAAAGCGCAACTTGAGGAGAGGTGCCATGGCGACCGCGGCGCTCCGCAATTCGTCGATCAGCGAGGCCGAATGGGAGGCGCGGCTCGAGCTTGCAGCCTGCTATCGCGTGTTCGACATGCTCGGCTGGTCCGAGATGATCTACAACCACATCACGCTGAAGGTGCCGGGCGAGGAGGGCGCGTTCCTGATCAACCCGTTCGGGCTGCATTTCAGCGAAGTGACCGCCTCGAACCTCGTCAAGATCGACATCGACGGGA
The DNA here is from genome assembly GCA_035776635.1 of Sphingomonas sp. Taxonomy (GTDB): domain Bacteria; phylum Pseudomonadota; class Alphaproteobacteria; order Sphingomonadales; family Sphingomonadaceae; genus Sphingomonas. The sequence continues at coordinate 90,607 of DASTWI010000015.1, forward strand.
ACAAGCTCGGCGAGTCGCCCTATCCGGTGAACCTCGCGGGCTTCACTCAGCATTCGGTGTTCCACCGCCACCTGCCCGACGCGCATTGCATCATGCACACGCACACCACCGCGGGCATGGCGGTGTCGTCGGTCGAGGGCGGCCTCAAGCCGACCAATTTCTACGCCTGCAACTTCATCGGCCAGATCGCCTATCACGATTTCGAGGGCGTCACCGTCCGGTCGGAGGAAGGCGAGCGGCTGATCGAGCACCTCGGCGACAGGCGCGTCATGTTCTTGAAGAACCACGGCATCCTGGTGATGGGCCGCACGCTGCCCGAGGCCTTCATCAAGCATTGGTCGCTGCAGCGCGCGTGCGAGATCCAGATCGCGACCGCCTCGATGGGGACGCCGGTCGAAGTGCCGCCGGAGGTGGTGGCGGTCCACCAGCGCGACCTGTTCAAGGTTCAGATCCCGGGCGGCGCGGGGAAAGCGGACTTCGACGCGATGGTTCGGCTGGTCGATCGGATCGACACCAGCTGGCGGAACTGAGCCGTCAGCCGAAGCGATAGGCCGACACGGTCCAGCCGAGCACGGACCCGCGAAAATCGAGCGCGGCGGCGTCGTCGCCGCCGGCGCCGAGCGCGACCATCAGCGGCAGCAAATGCTCCTCGCGGGGATGCGCGAAGCGAGCGTGCGGCAGCGCCTGCCAGCCGGCGACACGGGCTGCGCGCCGCGCCGGGTCGGGATCGGTCACGGCGGCGGTCAGCGCCGCGTCCCACACGTCGGCGCGCGGCGTCACCGCCGGCCCGCGCGCGCCGAGATTGTGGAAGCTCATGCCCGACCCGACGATCAGCACGCCCTCGTCGCGCAGCGGCGCCAGCGCGCGGCCGATCGCGATGTGCCGGGCAGGATCGAGGTCGCCGACGAGCGACAGCTGCGCGAGCGGAATGTCCGCGCCCGGCACCATCACCTTCATCGGCACGAACACGCCGTGGTCCCAGCCGCGCGTCGCCTCCTCGGCGGTCGCCATGCCGGCGTCGCGGAGCAGCTCCGCCGCCCGCCGCGCCACTTCGGGCGCGCCCGGCACATCCCAGCGCAAGCGATAGGTATGCTGGGGAAAACCGTAATAATCGTAGAGCAAGGGCTGGCCGTCGCCGACGTGGACCGTCGCTGCCGGCTCCTCCCAATGGCCCGACACGAGCAGGACGGCGCGCGGCCGTTCGGCCAGCGAGGCGATTAGCCCGGCGAGATAGGCCTGCATCGGCCGCCATATCGGATCGGGCGGACCGCCGGCCGGGTCCATGAAGAAGCATGGGCCGCCGCCGTGTGGAATGAACAGCGTGGGGAGCGTCATGGCGGCGATGTCGGGAGGGCCCCGCGTTCGGACAATCGCCGGATGCGAAACGCGCCGTTTCCGTTTGCCCGCCGCTTGGCTAGCATCGGGCCATGACTCGCTTCACCGTCAACAACCAGCCGGTCGAATACAAGATGGACCCCGCGACGCCCTTGCTGTGGGCGCTTCGCGATGCGTCGAACCTGACGGGAACCAAATATGGCTGCGGCACCGGCGATTGCGGGGCCTGCACCGTGGACATCGACGGCGCCGCGGTGCGGTCGTGCCAGGTGACGATCGGGTCGATCGAGGGCAGCTTCGTCACCACGATCGAGGGACTGTCGCGCGAGCGCGACCATCCGGTGCAGCTTGCCTTCATCGCCGCCAACGTGCCGCAATGCGGCTTCTGCATCCCCGGCATGGTGATGGCCGCCGCGGTGCTGATCAAGAAGAACCCCGATCCGTCGGAGGACGACATCAAGGCGGCGATCACCAACATCTGCCGCTGCGGCGCCTACCCGCGGCTGGTCGATGCCATCCAGCGCGCCGCGCGCGTCCAGCGCGGCGAGGAGACGATCGCGGTCGGTCCGCGTCCCGGGATCAGCCCGGCCGAGGCCGCGAAGCTGGTGCCGGCGCTGACGCCGCCCAAGTGAAGCTTTCGCAATGCTGACACGCCAATTCAGAGTCGGCTCATCGCGCCTCATGCACAACCGGCCTATCATCGCGCCGGCACTGTGCCGGTGTGCAGGAGACATTTAGAATGCGCATTTCCTTCCTCGCCGCGCTCGCCGCGGCCACCGCGCTGATCCCCGCCGCCGCCAGCGCGCAAAACCACGACCGCGGCGGCTGGCATCGCGGCGGCGACGACGGCAACTCTGGCGGCCGCGAAGCTCGCGGCGGCCGCGAGGCGGCTCGGCCCGCCCGTCCCGCCGCGCCGGCGCGCCCGCAATTCCGGGCGCCCGATCGTCCGACTGCTGCGGCGCCGCGCTTCGACCGCGGCCGCGACGGCCGTCCCGACCGGCCGCAGCCCGCGCGCCCGGCGGACGGCGGCTGGCATGCCCAGGCGGGCGGCTCGCACGCGGGCGATCGGGCCGATCGCACCGACTGGACTCGCCCGACCGGCCAGGGGCATTTCGCCCGCGACCGCAACGGCGGGTTCGTCTGGACGCACGACAACACCAGTCGCGGCGGGCAGTGGAACGACGACCGCGGATCGCGCGGAGGCCAGTGGAACGACCGCAACGGCAACCGCGGCGATCGGGACGGCCGGTGGAATCGCGACCGCAACGATCATGACGGCGGCTGGGACCGGAACGACCGCCATGACGGTAACTGGAATCGCGGGTCCAACTGGCGCGATCACGACCGCAACGGCAATCGCGGCGGATTCGACCACGACTGGCGGCGCGACCATCGCTACGACTGGCGCGACTATCGCGCGCACAACCGCCGTGCGTTCCGCCTGCCGCGCTATTACGCGCCGTACGGCTGGGGCTATGGCTATCGGCGGTTCGGCATCGGCATCACGCTGAATTCGGTGCTGTTCGGGTCGAATTACTGGATCAGCGATCCGTACATGTACCGTCTGCCGCCGGCCTATGGCCCCTACCGCTGGGTGCGCTATTACGACGACGCGTTGCTGGTCGATATCCGTACCGGCGAGGTGGTCGACGTGGTGTACGACATCTTCTGGTAAGCGCTTCGGCCCGGCGAGATCGGCTCTCGCCGGGCCTTGCGTTTTGCGGCGGCGCACGCAATTTCGGGCGGGTTATGGGACTGCTCAGCACGAAACCGCATTCGCCCGTCCAGCAGCGTAAACGGATCGGCGAGGCCGTGACCCGGCATCTCGCCGCCAATTCCGCGCTGACGCGCGTCGAGACCGACGCGGCGCAGATCTACACCTGTGCCGGCTATCTCGACGCCGCCCAGTGCGAATCGCTGATCGCGGTGATCGACGCCAACCGCCGGCCTTCGACCTTGCTGACGTCGTCGTACGATTCGGAATTCCGCACCTCCGAAAGCTGCGACATGGATCGCTGGGCGCCCGGCATCCGCCCGATCGACGAGGCCATCGCGCGGCTGCTGGGAATCGAGCCGGCGCATGGCGAGACGATGCAGGGGCAGCGCTATGCCCCCGGCCAGCAGTTCCGCGCGCATCACGACTATTTCCACGAGACCGAGGACTATTGGCAGCGCGTCCGGCACGAGGGCGGGCAGCGCACCTGGACCGCGATGATCTATCTGAACGACGTCGAGGAGGGCGGGGCGACCTGGTTCCCGCAGGCAGGCGTCCGGTTCCGGCCGAAGCGCGGGCTGCTGCTCGCGTGGAACAACATGGCGCCCGACGGCAAGGCCAACCCCGCGACGCTGCACGAGGGGATGCCGGTGGTGAAGGGCGTCAAATACATCATCACCAAGTGGTTCCGCGAGGGGCGCTGGATCAAGTAGCGGGGTGCGCCCGGCGTATTCGCCTCTCTCGCCGTCATGCCGGACTCGTTCCGGCATCGACGGCAGTCGCGATTCCAACGGCTTGAGGCTCGGCACGAGGGTGGACCCCGGAACCAAGTCCGGGGTGACGGCGAGCAGCAGCGAGGCGTTGCGACGTCGCTGACGCGAGCGGTTCCCATTCGGTGCGGCGCGCTTTAACACGGCGCTCGTGACCCCGGTTCTCGACATCCACCGTTCGATCCTCGGCCAGCCGTGGCGGTGGCGCGCGCTTGCCGCCGACGCGCGCGATCCCGGATTCGCGCCCGACGACCTGGTGACGCAGCTGCTGCTTGCACGCGGCTGCCCGCGCGAGGCGGTCGAAGCGCACCGCGCGCCGTCGATCCGCGCGTTCATGCCCGATCCGTCGATCTTCCGCGACATGGACACGGCCGCCGAGCGGCTCGCCGAAGCGGTGATCGCGGGCGAGGCGGTGACGATCTTCGGCGATTACGACGTCGATGGCGCGACCTCGGCGGCGCTGATGGTGCGCGTGCTGCGCGACCTGGGGCTGGAACCGGCGACCTATATTCCCGACCGGCTGATGGAGGGCTACGGCCCCTCGGGCGAGGCGCTGGTGCGGATCGCGGCGGGCGGCTGCACGCTGATCGTCACGGTCGATTGCGGGGCGCAGGCGTTCGAGGCGCTGGCGATGGCGCGCGACGCGGGGGTCGACGTGGTGGTGGTCGATCACCACAAATGCGCCGCCGCGCTGCCGCACGCGCTCGCGCTGGTCAATCCGAACCGGCTCGATGAAGGCGAGGGGGCGGCGCATGGGCATCTTGCCGCGGTGGGGGTGGCGTTCCTGCTGGCGGCGGCGCTGGTGCGCACGTTGCGCGCGCGCGAGTTCTTCGCCCACCGCGCCGAGCCGCGGCTGCTCGACCTGCTCGACATCGTCGCGCTGGGGACGGTGGCTGACGTCGCGCAGCTCAAGGGGCTCAACCGCGCGTTCGTCGCCCAGGGGCTGAAGGTGATGGCGGCGCGGCGTAATATCGGGCTCAACGCGCTGATCGAGGCGGCGCGGCTGACGCGTGCGCCGACCGCGACCGACCTGGGGTTCGCGCTGGGGCCGCGGATCAATGCGGGCGGGCGAGTCGGCAAGGCCGATCTCGGCGTGCGGCTGCTGACCACGCGCGACCCGCAAGAGGCGCGCAGCATCGCCGCCGAGCTCGACCGGCTCAACGAGGAGCGGCGCGCGATCGAGGCGGTCGTGCAGGAGGCGGCCGAGGCGATGGTCGCCGGCAACGGGCGCTCGGTTCTGGTCGCGGCGGGGGCGGGCTGGCACCCCGGCGTGATCGGGATCGTCGCGGGGCGGCTGAAGGAGAAGCTCGGGCGGCCGGCGATCGTCATCGCGCTCGACGAGGACGGCGTCGGCAAGGGATCGGGGCGCTCGATCGGCGGGGTCGATCTCGGTGCGGCGGTGCTCGCGGCCAAGGACATGGGGTTGCTCGTCGCGGGCGGCGGACATGCGATGGCGGCGGGCCTGACGGTGGCGGCGGACGGGATCGCGGCGTTCGCCGACTTCCTCGACGAACGGCTCGCGGAGGCGGTGGCGCGGTCGATCGAGGGCCGCGCGCTGTTGGTCGATGCGCTGCTCGCGCCGGGGGGTGTCACCCCGGCGCTGGTCGAGTCGCTCGAGGCGGGGGGGCCCTACGGCACCGGCTGGCCCGCGCCGCGCGTCGCCGCGGGGCCGGTGCGCGTCGTCAAGGCCGACGTGGTCGGCAACGGCCATGTCCGCGCGATCGTCGCGGGGGACGACGGGCGCAGCCTGAAGGCGGTCGCCTTCCGCCAGGCGGAGAGCGCGCTCGGCCAGGCGCTGCTCGGCGCGGCGCCGCACCGGCGGCTGTGGCTTGCCGGCCGGCCGAAGCTCGACGACTGGGGTTCGAAGCCGGCGGCGGAGCTCCATCTCGACGATGCCGCCTGGGCCGATTGAAGCGCTTGACCGCCCGCCGTCATTTCCCTAACCGACCCCCGCTGCCCGCCGGCGCGTGTGGCCCCTTCGTCTAGCGGTCCAGGACGCGGCCCTTTCACGGCTGAAACACGGGTTCGATTCCCGTAGGGGTCACCAACAAGCACTCCCAGCGGGTGTCATAAAGTGCCATAAACGACTGTTTTCTGCGGGATTTCTGTGATACAACCGTCTCACACGGAGCGGCTGGATACCACCCCATACCAGCAGTTTGATGGTATATCTGATGGTAGCGCAGCCCTCCCCTGACGGGAGATACCATCATGGCTTTGACCGCTATTGCCATCAGGAACGCCAAAGGCCGCGCCAAATCTTACAAGCTCACCGACAGCGACGGGCTCTATCTTCTCGTTTCGCCGGCCGGCGCACGCTACTGGCGAATGAACTATCGCTACCTCGGCAAGCAGAAGACGCTGGCATTCGGCGTCTATCCCGACATCGGGCTTGCCGATGCCCGCGAGCAGCGCGACGCGGCCCGCAAGGTTCTGGCCCGCGGCGACGATCCCGGTGAGCAGATCAAACTTGAGCGCATCGCCGCGACCGTGGCGGCGTCCAACAGCTTCAAAGCGGTTGCCGACGAATGGCTGGTGAAGGTCGAGCGCGAAGGCCGCTCCGCCGCCACCATGAAGAAGCTGCGCTGGCTGTTGGACTTCATCAACGCCTCGATCGGTAAGCGCCCGATCGCGTCCATCTCCGCGCAGGAGCTCCTGGTGATGCTCCGCAAGATGGAGAGCAAGGGCAAGTATGAGACAGCGAAGCGGCTGCGCAGCACATGTAGCCAAATATTCCGCTACGCCATCGCTACGGCGCGCGCCGACCGCGACGTTGCCGCGGACTTGCGCGGCGCGCTGATCGCGCCGCAGCCCGTCCATCGCGCGGCGATCACCACAGCCAATGCAGCGGGCGGGCTGCTGCGCGCCATAGAAGCGTTCGAGGGGCATCCCAACACCAAGGTCGCGCTTCGCCTGCTGCCCCATGTCTTTGTCCGCCCCGGCGAGTTACGCCATGCGGAATGGGCCGACTTCGATTTCGACAAGGCGTTGTGGACGATCCCGCCACACAAGACCAAGATGCGCCGGCCCCATATCATCCACCTCTCCCGTCAGGCGCTCGCCATTCTCGAAACCATCGAGCATGACGCCGATTATAGCCGCTTCCTGTTCCCGTCGCTGCGTTCGGTCGATCGGCCGATGTCGGAGAACACCATCAACGCGGCCTTACGCCGCATGGGCTATGCGCAAGACGAGATGACCGGCCACGGCTTCCGGGCGATGGCCGCGACGCTCTTGAACGAGATGGGCCTGTGGCACCCCGACGCGATCGAGCGGCAGCTTGCGCATTGCGACAACAACGCCGTGCGTCGCGCTTATGCGCGCGGCGAATATTGGGACGAGCGCGTCAAGATGATGCAGCACTGGTCCGACCACCTCGATTTCCTTCGCGACGGCGCGAAGGTCATCAAGGGCAAGTTCCGCAAGGTGAAGGCCGGGCAATAGCCCGGCCCCGCCTTAATCGGCGCGATCCTCGGAATAGCCAGCCGGGTTGGCGATCCAGCGGTTGACGGCGGATTCGTACCAGCCGGCGCCGTGGATGCTGATCGGCACCTGGCGCGGGAATGTACCTTCGCCGATCTTGCGATAGAGCGTGGTGCGGGACAGGCCGGTGCGATCGAGCACCGTCCGCAAGCGAATGATCCTTTCTGAGTTGGTCACGAGCAAGGTTCCATCTTCTGGGTTGAACGACACTCCCCGAGACAGAATCCCCGACCTGCATCCGGCGCGCAACTGCCTTTATGACGACTCCAGATACACTTACGTACCCTCCAGGCTCGTCAGGGCAAGCTGTGGCATACTCAGGCGAACCGTGGCGGCCTCCCGAAAACCGCAATGGCTTGTGAGAAGCCTCGGGCTGCCCGCACTTTTTGTCCCGTCGCGTCCCACAGGAGACACCGAGATGATCCGGCACTTGGGAATCGGTGTTACCGCTCCGCTCCATGCTGATTCGCGCGGCGTTGAACTATAACGCTATGTGTTATATATCGACAACGTAGCTGGAGAGCCGCCATCATCCGCATATTCAAGAATGGCTGGTTCGAGCGTTTCGCGCGGAAGGAGAATCTGAGCGATACGGCGCTGAGAGAGGCAATCGCGCGGGCGCAAAACGGCCTGATCGACGCTGACCTTGGCGGCGGCGTCATCAAGCAGCGGGTCGCGCGGCCGGGCAAGGGAAAGTCGGGCGGCTATCGCACGCTGATCCTGTTTCGCCGGGGCGATCGGGCGATATTCGCCTTCGGTTTCGCCAAGGCTAGGCAGGCGAACATATCGAAGGCGGACCTGGCGTTATTGCGTGACGCAGCGGCCGAGGCGCTGGAATGGAGCGGCGAGGAACTGGACCGGCTGGTAGCATCGGGAACGCTTGTGGAGATCGAAGATGGCAACGACGACGAAGGATAAAGGCTATCGCAGCGGGATTGCCGGTGCGATCCATGAGATGATGAACGATGCGCACGACGCCGGTGTCGTGTCACGCGCGACGCTGCGCAATTTTGACGAGGCATGTCTTGCCCCAGCCCCGACACTCGCGGGTGACGAAATCCGCGCGATCCGCGAACGCGAGCATGTCTCGCAGCCGGTGTTCGCCGCCTATCTCAACGTCTCGCGTAATCTCGTGTCGGATTGGGAGCGCGGCGTGAAGCGCCCGGGTGGCCCTGCCCTGCGGTTGCTATCGATCATCCAGCGCAAGGGGTTACAGGCCGTCGCGTGACTGTCGCGGCAGGGACGCCGAACGAGCGGGGCGTCCAATCCCGCAAGCAATCGAGCCCGATCTCTTCGCCGCCCAATAAGATATCTGATGAGACGAAAAGGCAAGAACCGCCAACAAAGGCGACATTCCCGGCCCCGAATTAGTTCATCGATAGCTGCCTTTCATTCAGCAGCTTACCGAAGACGGCAGCTGGGCCGATAGCGGACCGGCGGCCTTCGGTTGCTGGAGGGGTGAAAGCAGACGCTGCCGAATTCGCGCGGACACATCGATTTGCGAAGCGGAATGGTGGTGACAATGACGATCAAGTGATCGTCGCTCTTAGCGCCCATCGCTCTCGCTGGAGCAATGCACCGTGACACAAATCGGGGCACTGCGTTGAAGATGCGACTACAGCCGCGCGCAGGACTGCATCGGAACAAGCGTTGATGCTACGCGCTGTGATCTTTTGATCGCATCCTCCATCTTCAACCGGGTCGACGTCCAACGCGAATGGGGGCTGACCAAACAGCCGATGCTTGTTCCCTATCTCCCTCATGCTGCCAGCGGCCGAATAAGGAAATCCGAATGAAGATCATTGCGCTTCTCGCGCTCGTTACACTGTCGACCGGCTGTCATCGCAGCCCTACGGAGAAGCGCGCCGACCGGCAGGCAGCCGACGCGCAGGCTGACGTGCTGGATAATTATTCCAATCTGCTAGACGTGCGGGCGAAGCAGAAGCAGGAGAACCAGCAGCAGGCGTCGGATATGGAGGAGACGGCAGAGGACAACATTGCGGTTTCCCAGCCTTAGCAAACGATATCGCCGCGAATGACAAGGCCGGCGAGCGCGCCATCGCCGATCACTATCGCGCCGGCAACACCTTCGGGTGGAGCGACGAGCGGTATCGGCAGGGAACACGCAACGACAATACATGTTCAACATAGGCGATCCGTTTCCGATCGCCGGGAGGGTCTAAAGATGCTATGGTGCCGCCGTGACGAGCAGTATTCCCTATCGCTACCCAATCGGTATCGAGCCCGGCGACATCGACTTCATGGGTCATGTCAACAATGCCAGCTATCTGAAATGGGTGCAGGAGGCGGTGATCAGCCACTGGCGGCGGCTTGCACCTGCCGATGCCGTCGCCGATCATCTGTGGGTCGCGCTCAAGCACGACATTACCTATCGCAAGCCCGCTTTTCTCAATGACGATGTCATCGCCACCGTCTTGCTCGAAAAGGTGCAAGGCGCGCGGGCCTTCTACCAGACGGTCATCCGGCGCGGCGAAGAGGTGCTGGCCGAAGTAACGTCGAGTTGGTGCTGCCTCGATGCCGAGACAAAGCGGCCTGCGCGGCTGGCGCGCACCGTTATCGACCGCTTCTTCACGCGCGAACGACAGAACTGACCGCGGCTGGCCGGCGGCCCGATCAATTGCGGACCCGCGACGCCACCTCGTCGAGGTGGCGTCGCAGATCGGCGGGATCCTCGTAGACGCGAAGTGCCCGACTGCGCTCGAGTTCCTCGCGGCCATAGCCGCCCGACAGCAAGCCTACTCCAAGCGCGTGACAGCGTGTGACGCCGAGCCTGCGGGCCGCTTCCTCGAACAGGTCGGGATCGGCTTGGCGGAGTGCACCTGACCGCGCGTGACGACCACCGCTTCCGCCGGATCACTATCCAGCGCGGCGATATCGACGGCGGCGGTTTCCATTCGGCCGCTCGTCGCGATCGACCAGGGAATCTTGGTCGCCCAGCGTGCGCAGCAGATCGATGGCCCCGGTAGCGCCCGCACGATGCCGGTCAGCTGCTGATAGGCCGCCGCATGCAGTCCATCGGCAAAGCATGATGTCGATCAGTCAGATATATCTCCCGACGCAGGAACAGGGGTCTCTGCTGCTTTGTTTAGACCAGACCCTCGAGGAGCAATTCCCATGTTCATGCACAACAAGACGCTGCAATATACCGTGCGCGTCGCCGATCCGAACCCGGCGCTGGCGTCGCTGATCCTCGAGCAGTTCGGCGGCGCCGATGGCGAGCTGGCCGCCGCGATGCGCTATTTCACGCAAGGGCTGGCCGAGGAGGATGCCGGGCGTAAGGATATGCTGCTCGACATCGCGACCGAGGAATTGAGCCATCTCGAAATCGTCGGCTCGATCGTCGCGATGCTCAACAAGGGCGCCAAGGCGCAGCTTGCCGAGGCGGCGATGGACGAGGCCGAGCTCTACCTCTCGATGACCGCCGGCGGCAACAGCCACACCCAGTCGCTGCTGTTCGGCGGCGGTCCGTCGCTCACCAATTCATCGGGCGTGCCGTTCAGCGGCGCCTATGTCGACAGCCGCGGCGATCCGAGTGCCGATCTGCGATCGAACATCGCGGCGGAAGGGCGGGCCAAGATCATCTACGAACGCCTGATCAACATCACCGACGATCCCGGCATCAAGGATGCGCTGGGCTTCCTGATGACGCGCGAGGTCGCGCACCAGAAGAGCTTCGAGAAGGCGCTCTATTCGATCGACGACAATTTCCCGACCGGCAAGCTGCCCGGTCTCGCGCCGTTTGCGAGCCTGTACGTCAACACCTCGCAAGGCGACGGCGATGTCGATGGTCCGTGGAACAGCGGCGAGCAATGGGACCGCATCGACGATGTCGCAGCGGCCATTCCGCTCGGTGGCGGCGACGGCCTCGCGACGGTCAAGCTGGGCAAGGACGACGAGGCGATCGTCGCCGCGCTCGCGGCGCGCACCGCCTCCGACGCTTCGGCCAATCCGGCCACCGGCGCGGACCTGGGCGCTGGCCCCGGCGCCGGCCGAATGTCGGACGAGGACATGGGCGGCGCGAAGGACATGCCGGAAGCCGCGGCGATGGCCGATGCCGAGACGGACCATGGTTAGGCGATCAGGCGCGAGCGCCTGGAGCGCGCTTGCCTTAGAGAGTTGGGCGCTGGGTTGGGAAGCGTCGACCGTCATCGGACTGCGCATGGCGAAAATCGGCCGTGGTGACGACAGTGCGCTTGGGGAGGTATCGCTCATGGTATCCGAGAAGGTGTCGGCCGCGATCGAGTTGAACGCGGCACTCCTGCGCCGGACTACCGGGATGACGCCGTTGGCCGGTACCCAGCACGCCGTTCGGCTGTACCGTAGAAAAGTGCGAGCAAACCGTCGACGTCTCGGCTTGCCCGCCGAGGGCAGACGATGAAAGAAAGGCGCGCCGAACGAGCATAAGGATGCGAACGGATCGATCCGAACCGTCGCCGGCGCCGCCTTGCTCCTAACTTCTACCGTGTGTCGCTCGCGCGGCACGACAATGGGATACAAAGTGGATCGCGGGCAACGCTTGAAAGACGCGGATTCGGAAGAAGGTCGCTATCGGCTGCTGGTCGACGCGATCACCGATTATGCCATCTACATGCTCGATCCCGACGGCATCGTGACCAACTGGAACGCGGGCGCGCAGCGCTTTAAGGGCTATGCGGCCGAGGAGATCGTCGGGCAGCATTTCTCCCGCTTCCATACGCCGGAGGACCAGCACGCCGGGGTGCCGGAACGTGCGCTGGAGACAGCGCAGCGCGAGGGCAAGTTCGAGCGGGAAGGATGGCGGGTCCGCAAGAATGGCGAGCGCTTCTGGGCGCATGTCATCATCGACCCGGTCTGGGGAAAGGACGGCGAGCTGGTCGGCTTTGCCCAGATCACGCGGGACCTGACCGAACGGCAGGCGGCCGCGGCAATCCTCCGTCAGAGCGAGGAGCAGTTCCGGCTGCTCGTCCAGAGCGTCACCGATTATGCGATCTACCGGCTCGATCCGCAGGGTAATGTCGCGAGCTGGAACGCGGGCGCAGAGCGGATCAAGGGCTATTCGCCGGCCGAGATCATCGGCGCGCACTTCTCGCGCTTCTATACTGAGGAAGACCGGCCGCGGGCGCGCCGGCGCGGGCCCTGGCCATCGCACGCGAGCAAGGGCGCTTCTCGGCGGAAGGTTGGCGCGTGCGGAAGGACGGAAGCCGGTTCCGCGCCAGCGTGGTGATCGATTCCATCCTGGACGAGAAAGGGCAGTTGCAAGGCTTCGCCAAGATCACCCGCGACGTGACCGAACGCGAGGAGGCGCAGCACAAGCTCGATATCGCGCGCGAGGCGCTGTTCCAGTCGCAGAAGATGGAGGCGATCGGCCAGCTCACCGGCGGGGTCGCGCACGACTTCAACAATCTTCTCATGGCCATTCTCAGCAGCTTGTCGCTGCTTGAAAAGCAGGTGCCGGACAATGCATCCGCCCGGCGATTGATCGGCAATGCCCGGCAAGGCGCCGAACGCGGCGCCGCGCTCACGCAGCGGATGCTGGCCTTCGCCCGGCGCCAGCACCTCAATCCGGAGCCGGTCGACGTGCCGCAGTTGGTTCGCGACATGAGGGACCTGCTCCAGCGCACCCTCGGGCCGTCGCACCCGATCCGGCTCCAGTTTCCGCTGTCCTTGCCCCATGTGCTCGCCGACGCCAATCAGCTCGAAATGGCGCTGCTCAATCTGGCGGTGAATGCCCGCGATGCGATGCCGGGCGGAGGCGCGATCTCGATCACAGCGGATGAGGGGGCCATCGAGGATTGCGAGGTCGATGGGCTCGGCGGCGGCCGGTATGTCAAGCTCGCGGTCATTGATACCGGTAGCGGCATGGACGCCGCCACCCTGGCGCGCGCGACCGAGCCCTTCTTCACGACCAAAGGGGTGGGCAAGGGCACGGGCCTCGGCCTGTCGATGATCCACGGGCTCGCCGAGCAGATGGAGGGCGCGCTGGTGCTGCGAAGCGTGGTCGGGGAAGGCACGGCGGCCGAGCTGTGGCTGCCGGTCACGGACGTGCGCGAAACCGCCAAAGCCGAGGCCGGGCAAGCCGCGCCGGCCGCCATTCCGCCGCAACGTCAGCTACGCATCATGACCGTGGACGATGACGGCCTCGTGCTGATGAACACGGTTGCCCTGCTGGAAGACCTCGGCCATATCGTGACCGAGGCCGGTTCGGCCGGCGAAGCGTTGGCCCGTCTTGACGAGGGTGCGACGATCGACCTGCTCATCACCGACCAGGCGATGCCGGAGATGACCGGCACCGAGCTGATCGAGGAGGCGCGCAAGCGCATCCCCGGCCTGTCGGTCATCCTGGCCACCGGCTATGGCGAAATTCCCGCCACCATGCCCCGCGACATCGTCAAGCTCGGCAAACCGTTCGGCCAGCCGCAATTGGCCGCCGCGATCCGGGAAATCGACGGCCGGCAACCGATCTGAATCGCTAGTCGATGCCTCCCGCGACCAAGGGTTTCGCATGGGGGAGAGAGCACCTATATAGGTTCTATCGCGGGTTGATCGATTTGTAGGCGCCCGCGGCTGAGAGACGATGCGCTCCCGCTTACGCCGGAGGAGCTCGTCATGGATCTCAACTATCTTTTATCACGCCACCAGATTTCGCTCATCCGCGCCGATGCGACCGATTGCCCGGAAGCCAGGCTCGCCCATCGCGGGATGGCGCGCGTCTATGCCGATCGCATTCGCGTCTTGCAGAATTTGATCGGTGCCGAAGGCACGGCGGTCCTCCACGCCTAGGACGGATCGACTTGTTCAGGAGAAGATTGCCTTGACCGATGAACTACAGACGGGCGCCGAGGCGCCGCGGACTAAAAAATTTCGCCGACGCTTCCCCGAGCATCGATTGAGCGCCGCCGCGGCCGAGCGACAGGGACGCGTTGCCAAGCTTGCCTGGACGCTGATCGGCGATCGTGACGGCGCGATCACCTTCCTCAACCAGCCCCATGTAGCGCTGGGCGGGCGGCCGATCGACCTCGCCGTCGCCAGCGAGGTCGGCTGCGCCGCCGTCGAACAGGCCATTGCCGAGCGCGCCGCGCATCGCTGACGCGGCCGCCCCGTTTCCCAATGCGGACGCGGCGTTCATGCGAGCCTATGACACGCTGGCGAGGGGAGCGGATTTACTCGCCAATGGCTTGCGGTCGGCTTCGGCCGGGACCGGTCCTTCGCCGATCGGCGGCCGTTATTGCGCCAGAGTGATCGGCAATGCGCTGCGCGAGCTGGACCGATTCCTCAACCTGCTCGCCGACGAAGCCGCACGCGTCGGCGGTCTTCGCGTATCGCCGGGACAGCGCAACACCGCCAACAAGCTGCGCGACATGGCGGCGATTCGGCTGTCGCACCGGGATCATGCCCGTCTGCGCGCGTTGGGCCGGTCGCGTGAGTGCCTGTTCCACTGCAACGGCCGTGTCACGCGCGGAGACGATCGCGGCGGCTCGACCATGACAGCCGGCTGGCCGGAACGCCGACGCCCCGATGCGCCGCTTCGCCGCGTGCCCCTCAACGAGAGGCTCGTCGTGTCCATCGACGATCTGGCCGATATCCGCGACTTCTACCGACGCCTGGCGTTCGCCTTTCATCGGGTGGCCGTCCCACCGTTATGTCCTCGATCCGCTGACCAACCCGGCCAGCGCCGAGTTCACTTATCGTGCCGTCGCGCCATCAACGCCGCGTAGAAACGATCCTCGCGGTGCAATCGCCGCCGGTATCGCCGCGCCGGCGATCGATAGCTGCGATACCCGATCAGTGCGGCGATCAGAAATGCCAGCAGCAGCGCCAGCCCGGATGCAACGAGATATCGCGGGTCCATGCCATTTTTCCTTGGTTCATCCGGGAAGCATGCCGGCTCGGCCGGGCATGGATGGCCGTTCGGCGTCAATTCTTGCCGGGTCGTTCGTTCCAGATGCGGTCTTCCTCGGTCCGTTGCGCCCGCCAGGCGGCGTGGCGGCGGTTCCTCGTCCGGACTTTAAGGATGCGAAAGACCGTGCCGGTCAGGAGGATGACGATCGCCACCGCGACGATTCCGATGGAGAGATTTTCTCTCGCGAATGCAGACAAAGCGGCCAAGCTGGATCTTCCAGTGCGTAGACGGGAGCGGATCGCTTCCCAGCACCAGATCGCCTACGGTTCGGTCGGGTGGTCCGGATTGATACCATGAATTGCCCGGAACCCCGCACCGGAAATGCCTTCGCGGCGAGATATATTTTTGGCCGGCGTGGATCAGGTGCGGCGCACCGCGCTTGTTGCGGGTAACGGCCGCCTCCTTCGGGATCGTTTCCGTCCGCGACGCATTGCAGAGAGGGCCGGGTGAATCCGGGGACGGGTGCCTCCGGGCAAATCGAGCGCGAGACAACCGGAACCATCGTCGCAAAGGAGTTGCCGCATGTCGCATCCCGATCCTACCGACGATCCGCGTCAGCGCGAGCGGGCGCTTTCGCGATGGGCCAATGAGGGCGGCGCCGAGCCGGGGGTACTGCCGCCGGGTTCTCTATCTGTGCCAATCCCAGCCAACGGCCCGGCTGAGATCGGCGCGCTCCACATCCGCGTCATCGCGCTGGAGAATCTGGTGATCGCGCTGCTCGCCACGGCCTCCGACCAACAACGCAGCGTGGCGCGGGAGATGGCGGGCTATATCTCGCCGAGGCCCGGCTTCACTCTTCATCCGCTGACCATCCATGCCGCCGACCACATGACCGACCTGCTCGACCGCGCAGCCCGTTTCGGCGGCGAGAGCGCCGCTTAAACGGCGGCCGGCGCTTCACCCAATGAAGCCGCGCTGTCGGCGGCGGTGATGTTCGTGTGGACGACCGAAACCGTCGTGCCGGGAGCGGTATCGATCACGTCGATGCGCGCGCGCTGCTGGGCGGCGAGCGCGTTGATGATGCTCGTGCCGAGGCCCGGCGTCGCACCGGCCGCGTCCGCCGGCATCCCGACGCCATCGTCGCAAACCGACAGCCTCCAGTCGGCGCCGTCCGATCGGTAGTTGACGATGATCGTGCCCCGGCGGCCGTCCGGAAAGGCGTGCTTGAGCGCATTGATGACCAGCTCGGTGACGATCAGGCCGAGGCTGATCGAGGCATCGGCATCCACCGCGCTGTCATCGACATCGACGTCGAGCGCCAATTGCTCGTGATCGCGGATCATCGACGCGCCGATGCTCTGGCACAATTTGGTGAAATAGGTGCGCAAGGCGACGTCGCCCAGCGTGGACGCCGCAAGCTGCTGCTGTAACGCCGCGACCGACATCACCCGATTGTGGGCGTCACGCAAATGCGTCCGCGTCTCCTCCGAATTGGCGCGCCGCGCCGTCTGCAGCAACACGCTGGCGATGATCTGAAGGCTGTTGGCGACCCGGTGCTGGATCTCCTGGAGCAGCACGGCCTTTTCGCGCAGCAGGTCGTCCTTTTCCCGCAGCGCCTCGCGCCGCAGCGCCTCGCTCAGCCGAGCTTCGGTAACGTCGCTCACCGCGACCAGCAGCCGGATCTGATCGGCATCGCCATAAGCGAGCCGCTGGGCATTGAGCACCAGCCGCCGGACGCCATCTTCCCTCTTCAAATTCATCTCATAGGCGTCGATCTGTGCGTCGCCTGCAGCCGTCGCCTCAAGCAGCGAGCGAAGCTGAGGGACGTCCCATTCGCCCCCGTCGAGCTCGAACAGCCGACGCCCCCGCATGCTCGCCGGATCGATCCGGAAATGCTCGCAGAAGGACAGGCTCGCGGCGAGCACGGCGAGGCCGTCGTCGAGCAGCACCAGCGGCGTTGTCGACGAGGCGATCACGGCGCCAGCCAAGCCAAGCGCCGGATCTTCCGGATCATCATGAGGACGTATTGTCATGGCGGCCCTCCAAGGTGGCCGGGAAACTCCCGAAACGCGAAGCACGCAACGGGCGCGGCGATAACCGTTTCAATCGAGTTCGACACAGGCATCGCCCGGACGACCTTAGCATGGATCGCCTTTTCCACGCACGCTAATCGCACGTCAGAGGCACGCCATACCGTGCAATCAACCCGCGGCGTCAGCCCTTCTTGACCGATGGCGAGGGCGAGGGCGACGCCGGCATTCCCTTCAGCGACGGATTCGATGCATTCTGCTTGGGCGGCCCGTCCTTTTTCGGCTTGCGTGCCTCCCGGCTGGTTCTGCGCTGGCCTTTCGCCATGATCGGTCCTTCCTCGTCATATCCCCCGCCGAAGCACGGGTTTTCGTAATCGCCCGCCGCAATCGTCACCGGGCCCGCTTTGGCCCTTCGTGGAGAGCTGCCGTTCCGCCATGTTGCTGCAAGGCCTCTACCGCTTGCCTGCACACCGCCTCGCTGGAATATCCCTCGCTGCCGGCGACCATCACGCCGTCGGCCGTGCAGAAACGCCAGCGCCAGTCGCCGCCGGAAAAGAGGATCGAGGTGAGGCTGACGCGATCGGCCCGATATACCTCGAAATACATCTGCCGCTCCGCTGCGACCGAAGCGAGGGCCGCCGGGGCCTGTCGTTCTTCCGATACGGGATCCGAAGAAATTACGGCGTAGTCTCGGGCCTTGCGCGTACAATAATCACGCTGGAACTGTTCATGGGCGGCTCTTTCGCTCGCCCGGATTCGCGCATCAGCGCCCGCAATCGTCCTTGCGCGGTCGGCAAAAGGAGGGGGCGAGGCAGGCATGGCATGCTCCACGGCAGAGCGGGAGCATGGAGAATCTCTCAGTCGTTCCGATGGCTCATGAAAGAACGGAGCGATTGACTCGATATGGGAATGCGACGGGCATTATACCAGCCCGCGATCGATCTTACCCTCAGGGGTGAGTGCGCCGCCAGCGGTCGAGCAGGCGCAGCGACGGCGCCGCGGTGACACCGTGCAGCAGGATCGAGATGAGCACGACAAAGGCGATCACGCTCCACAAGCTTGCCCGATCCTGGAACGCGGCATGATTGAGCGCGAACGCCAGATAATAGATCGATCCCATCCCACGAATGCCGAAGAACGAAATCACCATTCGCTCGCGCCAGGGGATCCCCGAACCAGCCAGGCTGATCGCCGCCGACAGCGGGCGAGCGACCAGGATCATGCCTGCCGTAAACAGCACGACGTGCCAATCGACATGCGCGAGCAGGCCGGCGTGAGCGATCATGCCGCCGAACAGGACGAGGAGAAGCAGCATCAGCAGGCGCTCGACCTCTTCGGCAAAGTCGTGGAGCCGATTGTGATAGAGGTCGTCGCGGCTGGCATGGCGGATCGCCAGCGCCGAGACGAATACCGCGAGAAAACCGTAGCCGCCCAGGACTTGCGTGAGACCATAGGCAAGAAAGGTCGCGCCCAAGGCGACGAATCCGGGGCCTGTCCTTGAAAGATTCGCCCGCGTCGGCAGGCGAAACGTGGCATAGCCGAGCCCCCATCCGACCGCATAGCCAACGACCGTGCCGACCAGCAGCTTGCCGAAAACGCCTACGAGCAGCCACCCGCCGATCTGCGTGGCGCCGAAGGTCGAGCCGCCCAGCGCGAGGGCAATCGCGAGATTGACGAACGGGAACGCCAGCCCGTCGTTCAGACCGGCCTCGGAAGTCAGCGCGAAGCGAGCGTCGTCTTCCTTGCCTTCGCCGGGCGCGCCGACCTGAATGTCACTCGCGAGAACCGGATCGGTCGGCGCCAGCACGGCGCCCATCAGCAACGCCGTGGCGAGACCAAGGCCGAGCAGGCCGGCAGCCAGCAATGCCGCCGCGACGATCGTGATGGGCATTGCGATGCCGAGGAGTCGCCAGGTCGGCGCCCAGCTCCTAAGGCCGATCGGCCGATCGATCTTGAGCCCAGCCCCCATCAGCGACACGATGACGACCAGCTCAGTCAGGCGTTCCGTCGCGACCGGATGAAACATCGGGTGGACGGCGAACGGGCGCAGCGCAGGCAGCGCGAACAGCAGGGCGCCGCCCGCCACGCACAAAATGGGCAATGACAGCGGCATGGCGCGCAGCATCATCGGCAGCCATGCAGTTATGAGGATAACCGCACCAAGACCGGCGAGAATCGCGATGTAGAGGGCATCTGGGACGGCATGCACGCGGATGTCTCCCGTTTCCACTAATCGATCGCTGGACGTGTAACGGTCGATCGACGTCATGCGGTCCGTGCGTGAAAGGCTTTTGCCTCCTCTCCGGCGCTGAGCTCTGTTTCAGCAAGGTTGAAAGCAATTCTAATGGACGGCCCCTCGCGTTACCCTTCCAGTTTACGCGTTCCAAGGCGCTTGACGATCTCGGGGTCGCGATGATCGAAAAAGCTGCTGGCTCCCTGATCGAGCGCCGCGATCAAGGCAATGTCTTTCGCATCAAGCTCGAAGTCGAAGATATCGAGATTTTCCGCCATGCGTTCCTTGCGGATCGACTTCGGAATCGCAACGATACCGCGCTGGATGAGCCAGCGCAGGGCGACTTGGGCAACGCTCTTGCCGTGTCTGCCCAGTCGAAATAGCCGGCATTGCCGGGAAGAAAGGAGAGACGTTGATCGAGGCGCATCAGGAGTTGCTCTCCTCGGATCGTTGACCGTCAGTGCTACGAAGGAACCGTCCACGGTCAATCTACAGCGTGTTGATCGCAATCAACGCACTGGCCTTTGTGTCAGCCGTGCTTCCTCCTCGGCGATCCAGTTCGCGTAGAAATCCGCCACTCCCTGATGCGCAAGTCGCGCTGCTTCCGAACTGGCGACGCGCGCCCGGTTCTGCGATTCGCGATGCCGTTCGCGGAGATAATCCATGTCCATCGCTTGTCCTGCCCGATACCTTTGGGCTACCGCCGCGATTGCGGTGGTCAGGCTGGCAGCTCGGCCACGTCGAGATTGTCCGTCAAAACGTGCGCTTGCGCCGCCTCGCGTGCTTGACGCTGCTTCAGCGTGCGTTCCGCGCGATCGGCCATCTGCATCCATGCCCGTTCTGCGCGTTGCGCGCGCTCGCGGACATTGGTCAACGTCGCTTCCGCCGCGACATCGCGTTCGGCGGCAGCGCGGGCGCGGTAAAATTTCGAGTCATCGGCCATCGATCACCTCCCGAGCGAGAAAAGGACGATGGCGATCCGCAGGACCGCCGCCGGTTTCGCCGGATGATCAGTCTGCGGGTTGCAGATTAACGGCGCTCATCTTGCCGCGCTTGTCCTGCTCCAGTTCATATGAGATGCGCTGGTTTTGAGTGAGCGTCGCCATACCGGCACGTTCGACGGCCGTAATATGGACGAACGCATCCGTGCCGCCATTATCGGGCGCGACGAAACCATAACCTTTATCGGTATTGAAGAATTTGACGGTGCCAATGGTGCTCATAATCTTTTCCTTCTGTTATCGGGCACGACATCGAGTCCTCGTGCTGCAAGAAGACAAAAATAAGGAAGAGGGAGCCGCAAAGCGCCAAAAACCGTCAGTTGCGACTGTAACGCAGTTCAGGTGGTGATTGGATATTAGAATTTCAAGTCGCGCTGGGACATTCGAGGGAAACGGGATACCGAAATAAACGAAGTGGCATGAGGTCCGCCCGTCGGTATTTAGCAACGGATAAGGCTCTTAGATTCAATCCTTCTACCGAAGGCGGTCGCCCTAAAGAGACAGGTTTCGCATGTACAGTTGCTCGATCCGAAAGGCTACGTCCGCCACCAACAATACGAGCCATTCAGCGCGGCTCGCGTAACGTACGAAAGCCCCTGCCTAACTCAGTCCGGAATTGCAGACGAAAGCAGACTGACAGAAGAGCGGACCGGCAACTATCGAGAACGCCGCTTGGACTCGGGAACGGCGAGAATTAGCGCCCGTGGACAAAGGTTGACTGGGGAATCCGGTTTTGATTCAAGGCTTCCTTTTGGAGGCAGCCTTGGGCGAGCGGATTGGTTTGACTGACGAAGAATGGGCGCTGATCGGGCCGCTGTTACCCGCTGAACGAGGGCGGGGCTGCCGTCCGGCGCAGGACAACCGGCGCTATTTCGAGGGCATGATGTGGATGGCTCGCACGGGCGCGCAATGGCGACACCTGCCCGATGAATACGGCAAGTGGAACAGCGTCTTTCGCCGTTACCGACGATGGGTCGAGACCGGCGTGTTCGAGGCGCTGCTCGAAACCCTTGCCGAACTGGTCGAGCGGGATCGAAGCGCCGACATGATCGACAGCACCATTGTCCGAGCACATCATTGTGCAGTCGGCATAAAAAGGGGACTCAGGAGGCCGAGGCGCTTGGCCGATCGCGCGGCGGCTTCACCACCAAACTCCATGCCCGATGCGACGCCAAAGGCCGCCCGCTCGGTTTTGTGCTGACGCCCGGACAAACGCACGACATTCAAGGCTTCGCGCCTCTGTTTCGAATGATCGCTGACCGGATCGAGGCATTCCTCGCCGACAAGGGTTATGATGCCGATGCCATTCGCGAGGAGATCGCCGATGCCGACATCGAGGCCGTCATTCCGGCGAAAAGCAACCGGCGCGAGCCCATCCCGCACGACAGAGTCAAATACAAGTGGCGCAACCAGATCGAGCGCCTCTTCAACAGACTCAAGAACTGGCGACGCGTCGCGACCCGCTACGACAAAACCAAAGAATCCTACCTCGGCTTCGTCGCCATCGCCGCAGTCAAACTATGGATACCCTTTGTCCACGAGCGCTAGGGCGCGAAGCTGACCGACCGGTTTGCCGTCTGGAACGTCCTCTGTGGATGGCTCCCGCGTTGCAAGGGCAAAATGCAATGTGTTGGCGCTTGGTCGGGTGCAGACTTCTGTCCGGCCTGTTGATGCAGTCGTGAAGAAGACTGCTGGCCCTGATGGTGTCCGCGAACTGGGTCCCGCACTGCTAATCAGGCTGTAGCGCCTTGGACATTCGCTGGGTTGTCCCAATTCCCGGTCTGACCGGTTCGCCATCATCTCGCTTTGCTCTCACAACTCCTGAAGCGTGCCTTCGCCGCTATTCCGTTTTGTCTCTACGCCGCCAGCACTGGCACGTGGCGTTTCCGATAGACCTCGCCTCGCGCCATGATGGCCCAGACGATCCTCGCCGTTTTGTTCGCCAAAGCCACGGTGACGACCCGGACAGGCTTGCGCGCCAGCAAAGCCATAAGATTGGGATCGACCGCGTCGGGTTTTCTCTTCGCGTGCCGCACTAGTGCCGTCATCCCGACCACCAGTAGCTTGCGAAGATACCTGTCGCCCATCTTCGTGATGCGTCCAAGCCGCTCCTTGCCGCCGCTGGACTTTTGCAACGGCGTCAGCCCCAACCAGGCTGCGAACTGCCGACCTGAGCGGAACTGATGCGGATCGCTCACCGAAGCGGCCAGCGCGGTCGCTCCAATGGTGCCAATGCCGGGGATCGTCATAAGCCGAGTGGCGACTTCGCTCTTACGTTGCCAGGCAAGCAGATCGCGTTCGATCTCGCGGATCTGGGCATGAGTATCGAGGGCCTGCTGCGACAGCCGCTCCACGATGCGAAGAGCATCGAGCGGAACATCAGGCGCTTCTCCATCAACGATCCCACGCGCCTTTTCCAGCGCGCGATTGATGCCTTGAGGAATGTCGATGCCGAACTCGGCCAGAAGCCCGCGCATCATGTTGATCAGCTGCGTGCGCTGCTTGACGAACAGATCCCGCGTGCGGTGCATCGATAGCGCCGCCTGCTGACCCTCTGACTTCGCCGCTACGAACCGCATAGTGGGTCGCGTCACGGCCTCACAGATCGCCTCCGCGTCGGCAGCATCGGTCTTGCCTCGCTTCACGTAAGGCTTGACGTAGGCTGGCGGCATCAGCCGGACCGCATGTCCCAGCTTGCTCAGTTCCCTAGCCCAATAGTGCGATGTGCCGCATGCCTCGATGCCAACCAGGCAGGGCGGCAGCTTTGCAAAGAACGGCAGCATCTGCGAGCGCCGCAACGCCTTGCGGACGACCGCCTTACCCTGCGCATCTACGCCGTGAACCTGGAAAACGTTCTTGGCCAAATCGAGGCCGATCGTGCTAATCTCCATGACGGGTGGCTCCCATATGCTCGTGAATGCCTGAGCCTTCACACCTTGGCACCCAGATGCCGTGAGCGGGAGCCATCCACCCTATCTGCTATACAGATTTGCGCTCTCCGAAGGAGACATTCCGGTCAGTCGAACATTGCAGGAACGCCGGATGGCTATCATCAGACGGCCCTCTTAATCCTCGGCGTGGGCTATATAGCAGCCCCGCTATCCCGGCGTAACAAGGCGTCATTTCGGGGAAATGTCGCAGAGGGTCTTGCCATCAGAGGATGGCTGACGGACAATTTGCGAACGATGCGAACCGATCTCGATCATCTGCCGGCGACCAAGCAGCGCGAACTGGAGCGCATCGTCGAGGTGATTTTCGAGGAGTTCCGCGCGGCAACCGAGCATGCGAACGGCGCCCGCAAGGGCGCGCGGATTCTCAAGATCATCCTGTTCGGCTCCTATGCGCGCGGCAACTGGGTTGATGCGCCGCTTTCGGCCAATCAATACAAGTCCGATTACGATATCCTGATCATCGTCAGCCAGAAGGAACTGACCGACCGCGTCGCCTATTGGGCGAAGGCGGAGGAGCGGCTGATCCGTGCCTATACGATCGAGAAGACGCTCCAGACCCCGGTCAATTTCATCGTCCATTCGCTGCATGAGGTGAATGACGGCCTCGCGCATGGCCGCGTGTTCTTCATCGAGGTCAAGCAGGACGGAATCGCGCTCTACGAAGCCGACGATAGCGAACTGGCGACGCCCAAACCCAAAACCCCCGCGCAGGCGTTGGCTACCGCCAAGGAATATTTCGAGGAAAATTGTTCAGGGGCAGCCAGTTTCTTTCGTGGCTACGCCGATGCTTGTAAGCATGGTGACTGGAAAAAGGCTGCGTTCGACCTGCATCAGGCAGCCGAACGCCTCTATCAGGGCCTGCTTCTGACCCTAACGTTCTACACGCCGTACAACCACAACATCGCATTCCTGCGTTCGCTGGCGGAGGGGCTGGATCGGCGATTGCACAGTATCTGGCCGGAGGGCAGCCGTCGCGAGCAGGCGATGTTCCAGAAGTTGAAGGAAGCCTACACCAAGGCGCGCTACTCGAAGCACTACAGGATCAGCGAGGAAGAACTGGCGTGGCTCGGCGAACGCGTCGAGGAACTCGGCCGCGTCGTCCATCAGGTCTGCAGCGACAGGATCGCCACGCTCGAACAGGCCGTGCTGGCCGGATAATCGCGGGCGAGCCGTGCCGCTTGCCGGTTCCACTCCATCCTGACATAATCCCGGCTGCGGAATGGAACGACTGGCGGCCATTCCGGGGATAGACCCGCCAGCATCATGAAGGTTCGGCCATTGCGGTCGGGCAGTTGCTGCACCCCGCATTGCGGGACGCAGCGAACACCGCTTGCACCATCGCGCGCTCTCGCGCGAACCGCTGGTGTGCGAGCTGCAAATGATTATTCCGAAATCGTTCGACGTGTACGCGCGCGAGGTCGTGATGGCGCGCGTCGGCCATCTCCTTCGCCGCAAGCAGCGCGAAATCGAGCGGATCACCCGCATCGTGCGCGCCTGTTTCGACCCCGATCGGGTGTTGGCGCCCGAGCCGGGACAGATCCACTCGATCATCCTGATCGGTCCCTATGCTCGGAAAAGCTGGTATGAAGATGACGAGACGATCAACTTCTCCGATTACGAATTCTGGATCGTCGTCAATCATCCTCTCTTCAAGGAGGAATGCTGCTGGGAGCGTGCCTGCGATATCATTGGTCGGGAACTCGGCGACCGCTGCTCGGTCAATCTCGAATTCTATTCGCAGTCAGACATCCGCATCGCGAAGGCCGAACGCGATACCTTCATCCTCGACCGGATCGAAGCCGGGATCACGCTCTATCGCGCCTCGCGCGACGCCCCGCTCCCTCCGCGCGAGCACGGGGAGGTGCGGTCATGATGGGCGCCGGTTCACCCCGCTCGATCGAAACGCTCTATCGGTCCGAGCGTGACTGGTTGCTGCGCTATCTCCAGAAAGGAGCCGGGTGCGACGCCGCTTCCGCTCTGGCGCAGGAGGCGTTCGTGCGGCTGCTCGACAGCGGCGCGCTCGAAAGAGTAGAGAGACCTCGCGCCTATCTGATCCGCATCGCCAGAAATCTGATGATCGAACGTGGACGCAAGCTCGTCCGCGAGCAGCGCAATCTCGTTTCGTTCAATACAGGACGAGATACCAGCGCTCACGCCGATCAGGCATGGCGGATCGAGGAAAGGGAGGTGCGCCGCATCTGTCGGCGGGTGCTCTTTACCCTGCCGGCCCGAACCCGGCGCATCGTCCTGATGCATCGGCTCGCCCATCTCACCTATCGGGAAATCGCCGAGCGGCTTGGTATCAGCAACAAATCCGTCGAATATCATATGACCCGCACGCTGTTACGGTGCCGCAAGGCGATCATGGTCCGATACTGATGATAACCCGGAAAACGTCGCGTCATCGTCGTGATGGGACGATGATGCGGCGTCGAACGCGCGCTTTCCCTTGCGCTGCCAGAGCATTAACGCGCGGTCGCGTTCTTCGCTGCGCAACCGATCGGCAACCGTGAGGAACGCGCCGTAAAGCGTGGCGCGATCGTCATCGGTCAGATCGACCAGCCCGGCCTTTACGACGAGGCCGCCGAGTTCGATCAGATGCCGGGTGCGCTCGCGGCGCTTCACCATCCCTTCACGCATGTCGGTCCTCGCCTTCCGTGCCTCAAGCCGATGCACCGCCGCCCTCGCGCTCCGCTCCGCCTTTTGGCTCCGCGCGAGGGCGGCGGCGAGACTGGCGCGCGCCGCGAAAGAACCCCTCGCCGGCCTTGCGCCACTCCTCCCGCATCGCGAGGTCGCTGGTCGTCTTGGCCGCCAGCAACGTGCCCGCCAGCGTCTCCGCATCGAGCGCGTCGGCACCGGTCGCCATCACCAGTTCGCCGAGTTGGTGCACACGCCGTTCCTTGAGCGCCTTTGCCTTGTCGGCAAGGGCTTTCAGTTCCGAATCGAAGTTGCGGGGTTTGCGCATCGCAAAGTCTCCATTGAGTGACGATGCAATGATGATAAGATAACGTCGGCAGTGATGCAGTAGCGTCGCCGGGACTGGTTGAGACGCCCCAGTCCCTTCGGAGAAATTTTCGAGAAGGGCGCGCTTATACGTCGTTCCGACGTGCTGCTTGAAGTGTAGATGGTATGATCGCGATGGCGATCTACCACTTCTCCGCCAAGGTCATCTCTCGCGCCGCCGGATCGTCGGCGCTGGCGGCAGCCGCCTATCGCTCGGCATCGCGCCTTCGTGACGAGCGGCTCGACCGGCACCACGACTTCTCCAACAAGGCCGGCGTCGTTCATTCCGAGGTGATGCTGCCGGACAGTGCGCCCGAGGCATGGCGCGACCGCGAACGGCTGTGGAACGACGCCGAAGCGGTCGAGGTGCGCCGCGACGCACAGCTTGCCCGCGAGGTGGAATTCGCGATTCCCCGCGAGCTCGACCAGGCCGAAGGCATCCGGCTCGCGCGCGACTTCGTTGACCGCGAGTTTGTCGCGCGCGGCATGATCGCCGACCTCAATGTGCATTGCGATGTCGGCGCGGACGGCCAGCCCAAGCCGCACGCGCATGTCATGCTGACCATGCGCGAGGCTGGCGAGCAGGGCTTCGGCGCGAAGGTGCGCGACTGGAACCGCACCGACCTTCTCAACGACTGGCGCGAAGCCTGGGGTGTCCACGTCAATCAGCGCCTCGCCGAACTCGATATCGATGCACGTGTCGATCACCGCAGTCTCGAAGCGCAGGGCATCGACCTCGAACCGCAGCACAAGATCGGCCCCGCCGCCGCTAGAATGGCGGTGCAGGGCCTCGAACGCGAGCGCGTTGACGCGCATCGCGCGATCGCCGCGCGGAATGGCGACAAACTGCTCGCCAATCCCGGTCTTGCGCTCGACGCGATCACCCACAACCAGGCCACATTCACCAATCGCGACCTCGCGATGTTCGTGCATCGCCACAGCGACGGGAAGGAGCAGTTCGATCGCATCATCGCGGCGGTGAAAGCCGCGCCCGAGCTGGTCGCGCTGGGCAAGGACGGCCGCGGCGAAGACCGGTTCACCTCGCGCGACATGATTGAGACCGAGCAGCGGTTGCAGCGTGCCGCGGATCGGCTCGCCGACCGCGCCGGGCATGGTCTCCCGGCGGCGTCGATCAACGGGGGCGCCGCCGCCGGGAGGAGCGGCCTCGTGCTCGGCGACGAACAAAGAACCGCTCTCGAGCATATAACGCGCTCCGGCGACCTGGCGCTAGTCGCCGGCTATGCCGGCACCGGCAAATCGGCGATGCTTGGCATCGCGCGCGAGGCGTGGGAGGCGAGGGGCTATCGCGTGCAGGGCGTGGCGCTGTCGGGCATCGCGGCGGAGAATCTCGAAAGCGGATCGGGCATAGTATCGCGCACCATCGCCAGCCTTGAGCGCCAATGGGCGCAAGGCCGCGAGCTGCTGACCAGCCACGATATCCTGGTGATCGACGAAGCCGGCATGATCGGCTCGCGACAGATGGAGCGGATCGTCAGCGAGGCCGAGAAGCGCGGCGCCAAACTGGTGCTGGTCGGCGATCCCGAGCAGCTGCAGGCGATCGAAGCGGGTGCGGCATTCCGCAGCCTGGCAGAGCGGCACGGCGCGATCGAAATCACCGAGGTTCGCCGGCAGCGCGAGGGCTGGCAGCGCGAGGCGACGCGGCAGCTCGCTACCGGCCGAACCGGCGAGGCGATCCGTGTTTATGCCGATAACGGCATGGTGCACGAGGCCGCAACGCGCGAAGCGGGACGCGGCGAACTGATCGAGCGCTGGGATGGCGAGCGCAAGGCCGATCCCGATGCGAGCCGGATCATCCTCACTCATACCAATGCCGAGGTGCGCAAGCTCAACGAGGCGGCGCGTCAACGGATGCGGGCCGAGGGTGCGCTTGGCGACGATATTGCCGTGCAGGTCGAACGCGGCGAACGGTCGTTCGCTGCCGGCGACCGAATCATGTTCCTGCGCAACGAGCGCAGCCTTGGCGTCAAGAACGGCACATTGGGCACGGTCCGGAACGTCACGGCGGCGCGCATGGCGGTGGCGCTGGACGACGGCCGCGCGATCGCGTTCGACCTCAAGGATTACGCCCATGTCGACCACGGCTATGCCGCGACGATCCACAAGGCGCAGGGGATGACGGTCGATCGCGCGCATGTGCTGGCGACACCGGGGATGGATCGACACGGCGCCTATGTGGCGCTGTCGCGTCATCGCGACTCCGTGCAACTCCACTATTGCCGTGACGACTTCGCCGATCGAGCGCGGCTGGTCCGGACGCTGAGCCGGGACCGTGCCAAGGACGTGGCTAGAGCGGTTTCCGCGCGACGTGAATCGTTGGGGATTCACAGCGGCCTGATTTTCTGATTCACAATCCATGCTGGAAAGGAGGCCAGCATGGATGGGCCGAACGCTTTCACAGGATCTTCGGGATCGGGTGGTCGCCGCT
>DASTWI010000016.1:0-25212 GCA_035776635.1 Sphingomonas sp.
TACCGGCAAGAGCGAACGCGACTGCGAAACGGATCGACATGGCAAGTCCTTTTGTTGAAGCGGGCGCTGTATCAAAAATGCCTAGCAAGTCAAAATCCTCGGCGCAGCGAGTGGACTTCACAAGCCGCGGCGCTATCAGCGGCGCATGACCCATCGCATTCTCTCTGGCGAGCAATGCACGACGATGACCGAAGTCCGTGCGGGCGTCGATCAGGTCGATCGTGAGATCGTCGCGCTGCTCGTCCGCCGCTTCGCCTATATGGTCGCCGCGGCCCGCATCAAGCCCGAGCGCGGGCAGGTCCGCGACGAGGCGCGCAAGGCGCAGGTGATCGAAAACGTTCGCGCCAATGCCCGCGCTGCGGGAATCCCCGAGGAGCCGGTGGCGCAGCTATGGGACCAGTTGATCGAGGCCTCGATCGCTTATGAGTTCGACAGGTTCGACGAAGGCTGAGCGGCCCCACCCGTCGCGTCGGTGGGCCGGCCAGGGACGATCTGGAGCATGTCGCCTCCGGTCGCCAGCGCGACATAATCGTTGTCGTGGATGCAATCGATCGTCCAGGCCGGGTGGCCCTGGATCGGCGCGTGCGCGGCCGCGTGCTCGATCTTCTGGCATGAGAAGCCCGCGTCGCTGATCGCGCGCATGAACGCGCCCTGGCGTTGCGCCTCGGGCAAGGCGGCGATCTGATTTGCGAAGGCGTCCGCGGTCGGCCCTGCGGCGGCGACCGCCGCGGCATTTCGGGCTGTCGTTCGGGTAGGCGAATTGCACGCTGCGAGCGGTGCGGCGAGCGCCATTAAAACGATGGCGGGGCGGATCATGCCGTGTCCTCCTTCGCTACGACCAACCGCTCGACGCGCGCCGCGGTTCCCGCCGAACGCGCTTCCGGGACGGCGGCGGAGATGGCATAGCATCGCGGCGCTCCACAGCGGAAGAGACTGCCGATGACCGCCGACGATCCGATCCGCCCCGGGGTGACCGCGATCATTCCGTGCAACGACCTCGACGCCGCCGAAAAATGGTGGAACCGGCTCGGCTTCGCCCGGCCCGCCGATCAGGACTGGGGCGATTATCGCATGCTCTCCGACGGCGCCGGCGGCGACGTCCATCTCACCGTAGCGGTGGAGGGCTGGGTGGTTCCGGGGCGCAATCCGTTCGGCGTCTATCTCTACACGCCGCGAGTCGAGGCGCTCGCCGAGGCGATGCGCGGCGCAATCATCGAACGCGAGAAAACGCCCACACATAAGCCTTGGGGCATGTACGAGTTCGCGCTCAACGGCCCTGACGACCTCCTCGTCCGGATCGGCTGGCCGAGCCGCTTGGTCGCCTGACGCGGTTGGCGGCCCCGCTCACCCGCCGCTCGATTTTCGCGCAGGCCTGGCCGATCATGCTCGGCCAGACCACGGTGCCGCTGGTCGGGCTGGTCGATACCGCGGTGATCGGCCGCACCGGCGACGCCGCGGCGCTCGCGGGCGTGGCGCTCGGCACGACGATCATCAACTTCGTCTTCTGGACCTTCGGCTTCCTGCGCATGGGCATGACCGGGATGACCGCGCAGGCCGAGGGCGCGGGCGACGGGCAAGAAGTCGAGGCGATGCTGCTGCGCGGACTCGCGCTCGGCTTCGGCCTCGGGCTGGTGCTGTTCGTCGCGCAGATCGCGTTGGTGCCGCTCGCCTTCGCGCTGCTCGCCGGCGGCAAGGGACTCGACGCCGCCGCGCACGGCTATGTGGCCGCGCGCTTCCTCGGCGCGCCGGCATCCTTGAGCGTGTTCGCGATCAACGGCTGGCTGCTCGGGCTCGGCCGCACCCGCGCCGCGCTCGTGCTCCAGATCGTGATGAATATCGTCAACCTCGGCCTCGACGTGCTGTTCGTCTGGCATTTCGGGATGGGCGCGCGGGGCGTCGGGCTCGGCACCGCCTCGGCCGAATGGACCGCGCTCGCCACCGGCCTCGTCATCGCCAGCCGCTACACCCGCGGCTTCGGCGTGTTCCGCCGCCACCGTCCGCATTTCCTCTTCGCGCGAGCCGCGGTGGGCCGGCTGTTCGCGGTCAACGCCGACATCATGGTCCGCACGCTGGCGCTGCTGCTCTTGTTCGGCTGGTTCACCAACGCCGGCGCGCGATTGGGCGACACCACGCTCGCCGCCAACCAGGTGCTGATGCAGTTCGTCAGCGTCTCGGCGTTCGTGCTCGACGGCTTCGCCTTCACCGCCGAATCGCGCATCGGCCAGGCGATCGGCGGCGGCTCGGCGGCGGCGCTCAGGCGCGCGATCCGCTTGACCGGCGAATTCTGCCTCGGCTCCGGACTGCTGTTCGCGCTCGTAATCTGGATCGTCGGCCGCCCGGTCATCGACCTGCTGACGAGCAATCCGGACGTCCGCGCGATCGCCTATGCCCTGCTGCCGCTGACCGCGATCGCGCCGGCGGTCGGCGCGCCGGCGTGGCTGCTCGACGGCGTGTTTATCGGCGCGACGCGCGGGCGAGCGCTGAGGAACGCCGCGATCCTCGCCACCGCGCTCTACATCGCCACCGACCTCGCGCTCCGCCCGCTCGGCGCGACCGGCGTATGGGTCGCCTTGGTGCTGAGCTACATCTATCGCGCGCTGACGCTCGGCGCGCATCTGCCGGCGCTGCTCCGCTCGGCCGATCTTGCGCAGATCGAGCCCGCGACCTAGAGCGCGCGCGATTCCCCTCACCGGAGCTGCCCATGTCAGAGAAGATCAATCGCGTCGTCCTCGCCTATTCGGGCGGCCTCGACACCAGCGTGATCCTGAAATGGCTGCAGCAGACCTACAATTGCGAGGTCGTCACCTTCACCGCCGACTTGGGCCAGGGCGAGGAGCTGGAGCCGGCGCGCAAGAAGGCGCTCGATGCGGGCGTCAAGCCCGAGCACATCTTCATCGACGACCTGCGCGAGGAATTCGTCCGCGACTACGTGTTCCCGATGATGCGCGCCAACGCGCTCTACGAGGGACTCTACCTGCTCGGCACCTCGATCGCGCGGCCCTTGATCGCCAAGCGCCAGATCGAGATCGCGAAGCAGGTCGGCGCCGACGCGGTGGCGCACGGCGCTACGGGGAAGGGCAACGATCAGGTCCGCTTCGAGCTCGGCTATTACGCGCTCGCCCCCGATATCAAGGTCATCGCCCCGTGGCGCGAGTGGGACCTCAACAGCCGCACCGCTCTTATCGACTTCGCCGAGAAGCACCAGATCAGCGTGCCCAAGGACAAGCGCGGCGAATCGCCTTTCTCGACCGACGCGAACCTCCTCCACACGTCTTCCGAAGGAAAGGTGCTCGAGGACCCGTGGGAGGAAGTGCCCGACTACGTCTATTCGCGCACCGTCAATCCCGAGGATGCGCCCGACACGCCCGAAATCATCACGATCGACTTCGAGAAGGGCGACGGCGTCGCGCTCAACGGCGAAGCGATATCGCCCGCCACGCTGCTCGCCGCGCTCAACGACCTCGGCCGCAACCACGGCATCGGCCGGCTCGATCTCGTCGAGAACCGCTTCGTCGGCATGAAGTCGCGCGGCATGTACGAGACGCCGGGCGGCACGATCTATCACCTCGCCCACCGCGGTATCGAGCAGCTGACGCTCGACCGCGGCGCTGCGCACCTCAAGGACGAACTCGCCGTCCGCTATGCCGAGCTGATCTACAACGGCTTCTGGTTCAGCCCGGAGCGCGAGATGCTGCAGGCGGCGATCGACCACAGCCAGGCCAAGGTCGCGGGCACGGTGCGCCTCAAGCTCTACAAGGGCGGCGTCCACGTCATCGGCCGCAAGTCGCCCAATTCGCTCTATTCGGAAAAGGTCGTCACCTTCGAGGACGATCAGGGCGCCTACGACCAGCGCGACGCCGCCGGGTTCATCAAATTGAACGCGCTGCGCCTGCGCTTGCTCGGCCGGCGCGACCGGTGAGCGCCTAACGCGGCGTTAACCTTGCCGATTTACCCGTCTGGCATGACCTCGCTGCTCGATGACCATGCGGAGGCGATCGTCGCCCGGCCCGGCCCTCTGCCGCCCTGCTGGTGGCAGACCCGGTGGTTCGTCATCGCCGCGATGGTTGCGGCGGCGCTGCCGCTGCTCTGGCCGGGGGTGCCGCCGCTCACCGACCTGCCCGGCCATCTCGGCCGCTATCGGGTCGAGCTCGATATCGCGAGCAATCCGCACCTTGCCGACTGGTACGCCTTTCGCTGGGCGCTGATCGGCAATCTCGGCATCGATTTGCTGGTCGTCCCGCTCTCGAAGCTGTTCGGGCTCGAGCTGGCGGTCAAGCTGATCGTCGTCGCGATTCCGGTGATCATGGCCGGCGCGCTGCTGGCGATCGCGCGCGAGGTGCATGGGCGCGTGCCGGCCACCGCGCTGTTCGCGCTGCCGCTCGCCTACGGCTTTCCGTTCCATTACGGATTTGCCAATTTCGCGCTGTCGATGAGCCTCGCGCTGCTGGCGTTCGTGCCGTGGCTCCGGCTCGGGCGGCACCGCCACGAGCGCTTTCGCGCCGCGCTGTTCGTTCCCGTCTCCTGCATCATCTGGCTGTGCCACGTCTATGGCTGGGGTCTGCTCGGGCTCCTCGCGTTTTCCAGCGAAGTCGCGCGGCGGCCCGACCGCCGACCCGGCTCGCTGGTCAAGGCGGCGCTCGCGTGCCTGCCGCTCTGCCTGCCCGTGCTGCTGATGGCGATCTGGCGCGCCGGGGACGTGGCGGGCGGGACCGGCGACTGGTTCAACATGCCGGTCAAGCTGCTGTGGGCGCTGTCGGTGCTGCGCGACCGGTGGGAGGTTTTCGACCTGGTCTCGGCGTGCATCCTGTTCTTCGTCGTCCTCGTGGCCATCCCCGTGGCGCGGCAGCGGTTCGCGCCGGGGCTGGGGCTGGGGGCCGTGCTTCTCGCCGCCGCGTTCCTGCTGATCCCGCGAATCCTGCTCGGCTCGGCCTATGCCGACATGCGGCTGGCGCCCTATGCGCTTGCGGTCGCGCTCGTCGCGCTGCGTCCGATCGAGGGGCACTCGGCGCGCACGCTGGTCGCGTGGGCCGCGCTCGCCTTCTGCGTGGTGCGGCTGGCGGCGACGACGGTCAGCTTCGCGCTGTACGACGCCCGCTACGATCGCGAGCTGGCCGCGCTCGACCATATCCCGACCGGCGCGCGGCTGGTGAGCTTCGTCGGCTTTCCGTGCGGCGAACGCTGGTATTCCCCGCGCCTCCTTCATCTGCCGGGGCTCGCGCTCGAGCGGCGGCGCGCCTATTCCAACGACCAATGGTCGATGGCGGGGGCGCAGCTCCTCACCACGCGCTATGCCGCGGCCGGCGCGTTCACCGCCGATCCGTCGGAAGTCGTCGTCGCGGACGAGTGCCCGGCGGGGTTCTCCACGGTGTCGCAGGCGCTCGCCGCGTTCCCGCGCGATGCGTTCGACTATGTCTGGCTGATCGACCCGCCGCCCTATCGCGCCGATTCGGTCCGCGGCCTGGTTCCGATCTGGCGCAGCGGACCCAGCGTGCTGTTCCGGATCGACCATTCGCCCGCCGCTCGCTGACCCGGCGAAGCCGCTTGCGGCGAACCGTGCGAGGATCGCCTTGTGTCGTGCCCCTCGCCCCCTCTAAAGCGCGCCAATGGGGGATCGTAACACCGCCGACACACGCTGGTGGCAAACGCGCTGGTTCGTCGTCGCCATCGCGCTCGCGTCGGTGATCCCGCTGATCTGGCCGACCATCCCGCCGATGGTCGACCTCCCCGGCCATATGGGGCGCTACCGCGTCCAGCTCGATATCGGGCGCGATCCGTGGTTCACCCAATGGTACAGCTTCCATTGGCAGCTGATCGGCAACCTCGGCATCGACCTGCTCGTCATCCCGCTCGCGCCGATCTTCGGGCTGGAGCTGGCGGTCAAGCTGATCGTCATGACGATTCCCCTGCTGATCGTCTCCGGCCTCCTCTGGATCGCGCGCGAGGTCCATGGCCGCATCCCGCCGACCGCGCTGTTCGCGCTGCCGCTCGCCTACAGCTATCCGTTCCATTTCGGCTTCGTCAATTTCGCGCTGTCGATGGCGCTGGCGCTCAACGCCTTCGCGCTGTGGCTGCGCCTCGCCCGGCTCGACCGGCTGAGGCTGCGCGCGGCGATCTTCGTCCCGCTGTCGTGCCTGTTGTGGCTGTGCCACACCTACGGCTGGGGAACGCTGGGCGTGCTCGCCTTCTCGGCGGAGCTGGTGCGGCTCCACGACAAGGGGCACGGCTGGGTCAAGTCGTGGTTCCTCGCGGTGCCGCACTGCCTGCCCTTGTGCGTGCCGATGGCGATGATGGTGATCTGGCGCGGCGGGCAGCACGTCAGCGGCGAGACCGCCGACTGGTTCAACTGGCGGCTCAAGTGGCGCTGGGTCAAGGACATCCTGCGCGACCGCTGGAGGACCTTCGACCTCGCCTCGCTCGGCATCATCGCGCTGCTGCTGATCAAGAGCCTGCGCGACCGCACGATCACCTATTCGCGCAACCTGACGCTGTCGGCGCTGTTCCTGCTGGCGGTCTATCTGGTGCTGCCGCGCATCGTGTTCGGCTCGGCCTATGCCGACATGCGGCTCGCGCCGTTCATGCTCGCGGTGCTGGTCATCGCGCTGCGCGAGCGGCCCGGCTGCCACATGCGCGACGCCAGTCTGGTCGCGGCGATCGGGCTTGCCTTCACCCTCATCCGCCTCACCGCGACGACGGTGAGCTTCGGCCTCTACGCCCAGACCTACAAGACCGAGCTCACCGCGCTCGACCATGTGCCGATGGGCGCGCGCGTGCTCGGCCTCGTCGGCGGGCATTGCTACGATCCCTGGGCGATGTCGCGGCTCGAGCATTTGCCGGCGATGGTGATGGTCAGGAAGCGCGGCTTTTCCAACGACCAGTGGAACATGGCCGGGGCGCAGCTGCTCGCGGTCACCTATCGTGCCGCGCAGCCCTTCGCGCACGACCCGACCGAGATCGTCACCGAGCGCAAATGCCGGCGCCAGCGCTGGATGACGATCGACCAGACGCTCGCCGATTTCCCGCGCGGCGCGTTCGACTATGTCTGGCTGATCAACCCGCCGCCCTACGACCCCGCGCTGGTCGCCGATCTGGACCCGGTCTGGCGCGCCGGCACCTCGGTCCTCTATCACGTTCCCAAGGCCGCCCCGCCGCTCGCCGAACGCGAGGCGGCCGAGATACTTGGAGTCGGATTCAGCTGAGCTGAATCCGATACGGCACCGGCCCTCTCCCCCACCCCACCTCCCAAGTCATTATGCTGAATGGGAGGTGGGGTGGGGGAGAGGGCCGGTGCCGCTTCACATAGACGCGCTCAACCTTTCCTGAACGGCGCCATCTCGCCGAGGAACAGCTCGTCCGCCGCCACCGCCTCGCGCTCGCGAGTCAGGAAATCGGCGACCGCGCGGCGGAAGGCGGAATCGGGAATGTAATGCGCCGACCAGGTCGGCGTCGGCGCATAGCCGCGCGCGAGCTTGTGCTCGCCCTGCGCGCCTGCCTCGACCGTCGCAAGGCCGCGCGCGATCGCCGCCTCGATCGCCTGGTAATAGCACAGTTCGAAATGGAGGAACGGCACGTCCTCAACGCAGCCCCAATAGCGCCCGTAGAGCGTATCCGCCCCGATCAGGTTGAGCGCCCCCGCGATCGGCCGCCCGCCGCGCTCGGCGAGGATCAGCAGCACCTCGTCCGCCATCCGCTCGCCGAGCAGCGAGAAGAACGCCCGCGTCAGGTACGGCCGCCCCCATTTGCGCGAGCCGGTGTCCTGATAGAAGGTCCAGAACGCGTCCCAGTCGGCTTCGCTGAGGTCGCTCCCGGTGACGTGCCGCACCGTCACCGCGCCAAGCGCCGCCGCGCGCTCGCGCCGGATCGCCTTGCGCTTGCGCGACGCGAGGTCGCCGAGGAAATCGTCGAAACACGCATATCCCCGATTGCGCCAATGGAATTGCGTGCCGCGCCGGATCAGCCACCCCGCCGCCTCGAACAGCGGCACCTGATCGGGCGCGACATAGGTGGCGTGCGCCGAGGAAAGCCCGTGCTGATCGACCACCGCCTCCAGCGCCGCGATCAGCGCGGGTGCGTTGTTCGGGGAATCGCCGCCACAATTCGACGAATCCCCATCCCGCACCAACAACCGCGGCCCCGGAACCGGCGTGAACGGCACCGCGACCTGCAGCTTGGGATAATAGCTCCCCCCGGCGCGTTCCCACGCATCGGCCCAGCCGTGGTCGAAGACATATTCGCCCTGGCTGTGGCTCTTGGCATAGGCGGGCGCGATCGCCGCCGGCGCGCCGTCGGCGCCGTCGACGACGATCGGGATCGGCTGCCATCCGGTTCGCGCCGTCGCGCTCCCCGATTCCTCGAGGATCGACAGGAAGGCGTGGCTGACGAACGGATTGCCGCGCCCCGCGCACGCGTCCCACGCCGCCGCGTCGATCGCGCCGACGCTGCGAGCGATCCGCGCGAGCACTGCGCGCCCGGTCACGCGCGCCGCCCTTGCGATCCGGGACGAACGGCGCGTGCGATCAAATCGTGCGGCTGGCCTCGAACAGGAACCACGCGCGCTCCTCGGCCTGGTCGGTCCAGTCGTCGAGGATGCCCGACGTGGCGTTGTCCTTCGCCTTCTCGACGATCTCCTTCGCCTCGCGCAGCTTCTCGACCAGCTTCTGGTTGTCGTCGCGCAATTCCTTCAGCATCGCCTCGGGCGCGACGAACGCGGCGTCGTTGTCCTTGATCGACTGGTGCCGCGCGACGTCGCCGATCGAGCGCAGCGTGGTGTTGCCGGTCTTGCGCACGCGCTCGGCGATCTGGTCGACGGTCGCGAAGATCTGCGCCGCCTGCGCATCGAACATCAGGTGGTAATCGTGGAAGTGCGGCCCGGACACGTGCCAGTGGAAATTCTTGGTCTTCAGATACAGCGCGAAGGTGTCGGCAAGGATGCCGTTCAGCGCCTCGGCCACGGTCTTGGCGGCGTTCGACTTGATATCGGTGGGCGTCTTCAATGAGGCGTTGGGTTCGGCCATCGCAAGCTCCTGGTCGGTGGTTTTGGCTTCGTAACGACAAACGGCTCACTGCCAGATTGGGTCCGCCACATGCATCCGCAAGTCGTCGATCACCGTGATCGAAACGATTGAGCACGGACGCTATGCCGGCGGCAGGGCGCCCGCCCCGCCTCCGTTCGCCCTGAGCTTGTCGAGGGCTCGGACCCACCTCCGTTCGCCCTGAGCCTGTCGAAGGGCGTTGCGAGCTGTCCCGCGCCCCTTACAGCAACCGCAGCGCGCTCAACCCCGCGACCGCGCCTGCGACGATCAGCACTGCCGCGATCGTCAGCCGGATCGCCGGCTCGGGCAGCCGGGCGCGTCCGCGCTCGCCGAGCAGCAGCGACGGCACGATCGCCGCCAGCCCGCCGAGCACCGCGCCGGCCGCGGCAAGCTCGGGAATCGGCGTGCGCGCGGCGAGCGCGAAGGTGATGAATTGCGCGCGGTCGCCCAGCCCCAGCGCCAGCCCGCCGGCAAGCCCCGCGACGAACGCGCCGCCGCGTGCCTCTCCCTTCGGCGGTTTCGGCTTGAACAGCGCCGCGCCGCCCGCCGAAAGCAGCGCGAGCGCGAGCAGCAGCGCCTTGGCGTTGGGCGTCAGGATCGGCGCGACCAGCACCGCGCCCGCCGCCGCGATGGCGTTGACCACGACCAGCGCGAGCGCCAGCCCGGCCAGCGCCGCGCCGGGCCGCGCGAACCGGTCGCCCAGCCGCGCCGCCAGCACCGCGCTGCGGTCGGTCGCTTGCGCGAGCGCCGCCGCGACCAATGCCGCCATCAGCGCGTCCATCGCCGGCCGTTCAGTTGGCGAGGCGCACCGAGCAGGCCGCGACATAGGCGTCGCAGGCCGGCCCGTCGGCGCGCTCGCAGCCGATCGCATCGTTGAGGACGCCCAGCCAGCCGTGGATCAGCGCGCCGCGCTCGCCGCGCGCCAGCGCCGTCTCCAGCACATGCGCGACCGAAACTGCCGGCTGCATCCCATGATGTTGCGCGATCCGGCGGATCGCATCGAGATCCTGCGCAAGGTCGTCGGCGCGCCCCAGTGCCGCGCGTGCATCGAGCGCGGCGATCCGCTGCGCAAGGTCCGCCCGGATCGCGTCGCGGGCCGGATTACGGTCGAAGCTGTCCCCCATCGTCCACTCCCACCACATCATCGCGCGGAGCCTGCGCCCGAATGGTGAACGGCCGGTTAAGCTGTGCGCTGCGCACGGCGCCGGCCCACCCTCCGCTCGCCATCGGCAGCCGTTGCGGGACCGGCAGCGGCGCAGCGAAACGGCGCATCGAAGGACCCGCCCTTGACTTTCGCGCGCGCCTGTCGCATCCGCCCGGCGTCGAAGAGCGTCGGACGCGCGTTCGCCGCTTTTGCATTTTCCAGTTTCGCAGGATTGAAGGTCATGGCCAAGCCGACCACCGTCAAGATCAAGCTCGTCAGCTCGGCGGATACCGGGTTCTTCTACGTCACCAAGAAGAATCCCCGCACCCAGACCGACAAGCTCAGCTTCCGCAAATACGATCCCGTCGCACGCAAGCACGTCGAATTCAAGGAAGCCAAGATCAAGTAATCCGCGCCGCGGGGCGGATGACGCAGATCCTTGCGAGAGCGGGGATCCGGAAAACCGGAGCCGCAAGCGGAAACGCCTGCGGCTTTTTCCATTTGGAAAGCGCGCCGAGTCGGCTCAACGCGAACGGCACCCGTGCTCCTGCGAAAGCAGAACCCAGACTCGCAAGCAATACGCACGGGACCCTGGCCCGCCCCGGACTTCGCAAACTGCCTCTTCCCGAGCCCGCCAGCCTCACTCCGCCGCGATTCGACCCGCGTCGTCCTCCGTCCCGCCGAGCGCTTCGCCATAGGATTCGTCCAGCCACTCGCCGTCGTCCTCCGCCGCCGGCTGGTCGGTAATCTCCACCAGCGTGCCGATCTCGGTCGCGGCATAGAGCTTCTTCGCGAACCCCAGCGGCACATGGATGCAGCCGTGCGAGGTGCGATAGCCGGGCGTCGTTCCGGCATGGATCGCGACGCCGCCCCACGTCAGCCGCTCCATGTACGGCATCGGCGCCGAGTCGTAGCGGTTCGAGCGGTGGCGGACTTCCTTCTCGAGGATGGGGAACGCGCCGATCGGCGTTTCCTTGCCGTCGCGCCCCGTCGAGATATCCGACTCCGCGATCCGCGCTCCGTCACGATAGACATAGGCGCGCTGGTCGGCGAGGCTGATGACGATGCTCAGCGGCCCGCTGCCGCCGTCGTCGGTCCACATCCAGCCGCTCGGCGCGAGGTCGGCGGCGGCCGTTTGGGTCGTGCCGTCGTCCGCGGCGAGGGCCGGGCTCGCCGCCGCGCAGGCGACGGCGCCCAGCAGCAGTGCGATCGGTTTCATGGCGATCCTCGAACGTATCGACTTGATCGTCCTGGTAAACGCATGGACGCCGGCTTCGTGCCGCGCTCCCGGTCACTGCACGCCGTGCCCCTGCGCCAGATACGCCTCCGACCGCATCTCCTCCAGACGGCTCACCGTGCGCTGGAATTCGAACGCGCCGTCGCCTTTCTCATAGAGCTGCTCGGGCTCGGCGTCGGCGGCGGCGAGCAGCTTGACCTTGTGTTCGTAGAGCGCGTCGATCAGCGCCACGAAACGCGCCGCCTCGTTGCGGTTCTCGGGTCCCAGCCTCGGGATGCCGACCAGGATGACGGTGTGGAAGCGGCGTGCGACGGCAAGGTAGTCGGCCGCTCCGCGCGCTTCGCCGCACAGCTTCCTGAAGCTGAACACCGCG
This sequence comes from Sphingomonas sp., assembly GCA_035776635.1. Taxonomy (GTDB): domain Bacteria; phylum Pseudomonadota; class Alphaproteobacteria; order Sphingomonadales; family Sphingomonadaceae; genus Sphingomonas. The sequence goes on from DASTWI010000016.1 coordinate 11,784, forward strand.
ACTCCCTTCAACGCCTTGGGGACATGCAGCGTGCGGCCGCCGCCGACGTCGAGCTCGGCGCTCGGCACATGCGCGCGGTCCTCGACCGGATAGTCGGTCAGGCGGAAGAACGCGGCGGAGAGCGCGTCGGTCGCTTCGGCGCCGTTGGGGACGAGCCAGGTGTTCATGCGGCCGAGCCGGTCGCGGCGATAATCGGTCGGGCCGTTGAGCGCGAGCACGTCGAGCCGGTCCTCGATCAGCGCGATGAACGGCAGGAAATGCTCACGGTTGAGGCCGTTCTTGTAAAGGTCGCGCGGCGGGCGGTTGGAGGTCGTCACCACCGTCACCCGCTTCGCCAGCAATTCGGTGAACAGCCGCGACAGGATCATCGCGTCGGGGCTGTTGGTGACCATCATCTCGTCGAACGCGAGCAGCCGCGCTTCCTCGGCGAGCGCGTCGGCGACCGGCCTGATCGGATCGCCGGCTTCCTTCCTGCGTTCCTCGGCGAGCCGGGCGTGGACCTCCAGCATGAACTCGGCGAAGTGGACGCGGCGTTTCCGGCGGACCTTCGCCGAGGCGAAGAACAGGTCCATCAGCATCGACTTGCCGCGCCCGACGTCGCCCCACAGATAGACGCCCTTCGGGGCTTCGGGCTGGCGGCCGAGCGCGCGCCACAACACGCTGCCGCGGGTCGGCGCCGCCTCGAGCTCGCACGCCAGCGCGTCGAGCCTCCGCGCCGCCGCCTCCTGCTCAGGGTCGGGGCGCAGCTCGCCATGCGCGACGAGCGCCTGATAGCGGGCGAGGACCGATGCCAGCGCGTCCTCCTCTCACCGTCGGGCGGGCGATGCCGGCACGGCGCGCGCGACCGTCATCAGAAGTCGTGGTTCGCGTAATGTTTGGGCGGGCCGATCACTTCCATCCGCTCCGACAGCAGCGGCTGGAAGCTCGGCCGGCTCTTGAACCCGCCGTACCAGCTCGCGGTCTGTTCGTGCCCCTTCCAGTCGATTCCGCCGAGGTAATCCGCCACCGAGATCTGCGCAGCCGCCGCCAGGTCCGCCAAACTCATCGTTGCGCCCCCCAGCCAGTTTCTATGGTCGAGCAGATAGTCGATATAGTCGAGGTGCCGTTCGGCCGCTTTCATGGCTTCTCTCAACGCCTTGGCGTCGGGCGCGGCGCGATGCACGATCCGCTTGACCATCCGCTCGAAAAGCAAAGGGGCGGTCACGTCCTGAAAAAATTGCGTGTCGAACCAGCTCACCAAACGGCGGATTTCCGCGCGATTGGCCGCCGATCCGTTGATCATCGCCGCCTTGTCGATAGTCTCTTCAAAATACTCGCAAATCGCCATCGAATCGATCAGCAGCAGCCCGCGCGTCGGGTCGGTCATCACCGGCGTCTGCCCTGCCGGATTCATGTCGACAAACTCGTCGCGCCGCTGCCAGGGCGATTCCCTAACCAGCTCGTATCCCACGCCTTTTTCGCCGAGGAGCAGCCGCACCTTGCGCGAGAAGGGACAAAGCGGAAATTGATGGAGCTGCCACATGGTTTTCGCTGTTACGTCACCATGTGGCGAAGCGGAAGGGGCCGATTATTCCGCCGCCACAAGCTCCTCGCTGTCGTCGAGCGGCTGCGCCAGCCGCGCGAGCATCTCCTTCGGCACCACTTGCCAGAACCGGTCGCGCACGCGATCCCAATCCTCGATCAGCCCGGCCGCCCATTTGCTGTCGGTCGCCTTGACATGCGCCTCGACCAGCTCGCGCAGCACTGCCTCCCAATGGGCGGAGGCGAGCCGCTGCCAGACGATGCTGTCGGGATTGGCCTTGCGCGCGAAGCTGCCGTCCTCGTCATAGACGAACGCCATGCCGCCGGTCATCCCCGCTCCGAAATTGGCCCCGACGCGCCCCAGCACGACGGCGATGCCGCCGGTCATATATTCGCAGCCGTTCGCTCCGCAGCCCTCGACGACGACATTGGCGCCGGAGTTGCGCACCGCGAACCGCTCGCCCGCGCGTCCGGCGGCATAGAGCGACCCCGCGGTCGCGCCGTAGAGCACGGTATTGCCGACGATCGTGTTGTCCTGGCTGGCAAGCGGCGAGCTCACCATCGGCCGGACGATGATGACGCCCCCCGACAGGCCCTTGCCGACATAATCGTTGGCGTCGCCGAACACCTCGAGCGTGATGCCCTTGCACAGGAACGCGCCGAGGCTCTGCCCCGCCGAGCCGCGCAGCCGCACGGTCACATGCCCGTCGGCGAGCTTGGCCATGCCGAATTTCGCGGTGATCTCGCTCGACAGCCGCGTGCCGACTGCGCGGTGGGTGTTCCTGACCGAATAGGTCAGCTGCATCTTCTCGCCGCGCGAGAACACCGCTGCGGCATCCTTGATGATCTGCGCGTCGAGGCTGTCCGGAACCTCGTTGCGGAACGTCGACAGCGCGAAGCGCCGCTCGGCATCATCGGCATCGACCTTGGCGAGGATCGGATTGAGGTCGAGGTCGTCGAGATGCTCGGCGCCGCGGCTGACCTGCCGCAGCAATTCGGTCCGCCCGATCACCTCGTCGAGGCTCCTGACGCCCAGCCGGGCGAGGATCTCGCGCACTTCCTCGGCGATGAAGGTCATCAAGTTGATGACTTTCTCAGGTGAGCCGGTGAACTTGGCGCGCAGCCGCTCGTCCTGCGTGCAGACGCCGACGGGGCACGTGTTCGAATGGCACTGGCGCACCATGATGCAGCCCATCGCGACGAGGCTGAGCGTGCCGATGCCGAACTCCTCGGCGCCGAGGATCGCGGCGATGACGATGTCGCGCCCGGTCTTGAGCCCGCCGTCGGTCCTGAGCTTCACCCGGCCGCGCAGACCGTTGAGCGTCAGCGTCTGGTTGACCTCGGAAAGCCCCATCTCCCACGGCGTGCCCGCGTACTTGATCGAGGTCTGCGGGCTCGCGCCGGTGCCGCCGGTATGCCCGGCGACGAGGATGACGTCGGCATGGGCCTTGGCGACGCCCGCCGCGACGGTGCCGATTCCCGCCGAACTCACCAGCTTGACGCAGACACGCGCGCGCGGGTTGATCTGCTTCAAGTCGTAGATCAGCTGCGCCAGATCCTCGATCGAATAGATGTCGTGGTGCGGCGGCGGCGAGATCAGCGTCACGCCCGGCGTCGCGTGGCGCAGCTTGGCGATGAATTCGGTGACCTTGAAGCCGGGCAGCTGCCCGCCCTCGCCGGGCTTGGCGCCTTGGGCGACCTTGATCTCGATTTCGTCGCAGGCGTTGAGATATTCCGCGGTCACGCCGAACCGGCCGCTCGCGATCTGCTTGACCCCCGAATTGGCGTTGTCGCCGTTGTCGTAGGGCCGATAGCGCGACTTGTCCTCGCCGCCCTCGCCCGACACCGCCTTGGCGCCGATCCGGTTCATCGCGATCGCCAGCGTCTCGTGCGCTTCGGGGCTGAGCGCGCCGAGGCTCATCCCCGGCGTCACGAAGCGCTTGCGGATCTCGGTAATCGGCTCGACCTGCTCGACCGGAATCCCCTGCTCGGGGAAGTTGAACTGCAACAGGTCGCGCAGGTAAACGGGCGGCAAGTCGGCGATCCCGCGCGCGAACTGCAGATATGTCGAATAGCTGTCGGTCCCGACCGCGGTCTGGAGGAGGTGCATCAGCTGCGCCGAATAAGCGTGCGTCTCGCCCCCCGCGCGCTGGCGATAGAAGCCGCCGATCGGCAGCGTCACCACCGACCGGTCGTAGGCCGCCTCGTGCCGCAGCATCGCGTTGAGATGGAGCGAGGCATAGCCTTCACCCGAAATCTTGGTCGGCATTCCCGGAAACAGGTCGGCGACCAGCGCACGGCTGAGGCCCACCGCCTCGAAATTATAGCCGCCGCGATAGCTGGAGATCACCGCGATCCCCATCTTCGACATGATCTTGAGCAGCCCCTCGTCGACTGCCTTGCGATGGTTGGCGAGACATTGCTCGGGCGAAAGGTCGCCGAACAGCCCGCGCGCCTGCCGGTCGAGGATCGACGCCTCGGCGAGATAGGCGTTCACCGTCGTCGCGCCGACCCCGATCAGCACCGCGTAATAATGCGTGTCGAGGCACTCGGCGGTACGGACGTTGACGCTGGCGTAGGACCGAAGACCCCGGCGAACGAGATGCGTATGCACCGCCGCCGCAGCGAGCACGCCGGCGATGGCGATGCGGTCGGGTCCGACATTCTCGTCGGTCAGGAACAGCTCGCTCTTGCCCTGGCGGACCGCTTGCTCGGCTTCCTCGCGGATACGCTGGATCGCCGCGCGCAGCGTCTCCGGCCCGCCGCCCGGTGTGAAGGTGCAATCGATAACGGCCGCGGAGCTGCCGAAATGCGCCTTCAGCCGGTCCCAGTCGCCGCAGGTCAGCACCGGCGAGGTCAGCACCAGCACCTTGCTCTGCTGCCCGGCGGGATCGAGGATATTGGCGAGATTGCCGAACCGCGTCTTCAGCGACATCACATGCCGCTCGCGCAAGCTGTCGATCGGCGGATTGGTGACCTGGCTGAAATTCTGGCGGAAGAACTGGCTGATGAGGCGCGGCTTGTCCGAAATCACCGCGAGCGGCGTATCATCGCCCATCGATCCGACCGCTTCCTTGGCCGTTTCGACCATCGGACTGAGGATCAGCTCCATATCCTCGAGCGTCTGCCCCGCGGCAACCTGCCGCCGCGTCAGCTCGGCGCGGTCGTAGCGGCAGCTCGGGGGCTCGGGCGCGGAGGGCAGCGCGTCGATGCGCAGGAACCCCGCCGCCATCGCGGCATAATCGGTCTCGCCGGCGATTCGGTCCTTGACCTCGCGGTCGTGGAGCACGTGACCTTTATCGAGATCGACCGCGATCATCTGGCCGGGGCCGAGCGCGCCCTTCTCGACCACCGAAGTCTCGGGCACCAGCACCATGCCGGCTTCCGACCCCACGATCAGCAGCCCGTCGTCGGTGCGCGTATACCTGAGCGGCCGCAGCGCATTGCGGTCCATCCCGGCGACCGCCCAGCGGCCGTCGGTCATCGCGAGGGCAGCGGGCCCGTCCCACGGCTCCATCACGCTCGCCAGATAGCGGTACATGGCGAGTTGCTTGGGCGGCAGGTCCGAATCGTCGTTCCACGCCTCCGGCACCAGCATCAGCTTGGCGGTCGGCGCGTCGCGCCCGGCGCGGCAGATCGCCTCGAACGCCGCGTCGAGCGCCGCGGTGTCGCTCGCGCCCGCCGGGATGACCGGCTTGATGTCTTCCGACGCATCGCCGAACGCCAGGCTCGCCATCTTGATCTCGTGGCTCGCCATCCAGTTCTTGTTGCCGCGGATCGTGTTGATCTCGCCATTGTGCGCCAGGCAGCGGAACGGCTGCGCCAGCCACCATTGCGGGAAGGTGTTGGTCGAATAGCGCTGGTGGAAGATCGCGACTCGGCTCTGGAACCGCTCGTCGGTGAGGTCGGGATAGAAGACCGACAGGCTCTCGGCGAGGAACAGCCCCTTGTAGATGATCGAGCGGCACGACAGCGAACAGATGTAGAAGCCCGAAATCTGCGCCGCGATCGCGCGCTTCTCGATCCGCCGGCGGACGAGATAGAGGTTCTTCTCGAACTCCGCCGCCGATTGCTCCTGCGGGAGCGGCCCGGCGATCATGATCTGCTCGATCTCGGGGCGCGTTGCCTGCGCCTTCATCCCGATCACCGAGACATCGACCGGCACCTGCCGCCAGCCATAGATCGTATAGCCCGCCTCGATGATCGCGGTCTCGACGATGCCGCGGCACGTCTCCTGCGCGCCGAGGTCGGTGCGCGGCAGGAAGATCATGCCGACCGCGAGCCGGTTGGGCAGCGGATTGTGCCCCGAAGAGGCGATCGCATCGTCGAAGAAGCCGTGCGGCAGATCGACGTGGAGTCCCGCCCCGTCGCCGGTCTTGCCGTCGGCATCGACCGCGCCGCGATGCCACACCGCCTTCAGCGCATCGATCGCCGACTGCACGACGCGCCGGCTCGGCTTGCCGTCGGTCGCCGCGACGAGCCCGACGCCGCACGCGTCGGACTCGAACTCGGGCCGGTACATGCCCTCTTGGGCGAGGCGGGTACGCTGGTCAGGATGCATGTTGGGGAGGGTCCTGCTCTGAGACGGACTTGAGGTCGTTCATCAGCTTTTCGACTTCGCCGGGAACACGCTTTTGGGCGCGTTCCATTACGCCTTTTTGCCACGCGGCGATCTCAGGATCGCCCGCTATCGCAAACGCAAATCCGACGTATTTCTGCCCGATCGGTGTGCCGAGCCAGGCCTTCAGCTGGCCAAGCTCGTCAACAGTAAAGTTGCGCGCATAGGCGTCGGTATAGGCCGCAATCAGCTCGGGCGTGTGAACCCGAAGATCGTCGAGCGAAAGATCGCGTTGCCGCGCGATAAAAGCGGCAAAGACGGCTCCGGCCTTCGGCTTTTCCTTGAACACCTCGTCGAGACCGGCGCCTCGCACGAGGCCGGCGGTCATGTTCTTCATCATCGCATTGACGAGTTGGCCGAACATTTCCTGGCGCTTGGCCACGGGAAGCACCTCATCGACCACCTCGCGCGCGGCCGTAAGCCGTGCCGGATCGCTCGGGACCGGCGGAGCAGCCGGCGCCTGAACGGCCGCAGGCGCTGTCGGCGCACTCTGTGCGACAGCGGGTGTGGCGAACAGCAGCGCGGCAGCGGCGATGAGCGGCGTCTTGGTCATGGATGGTCCCCCTGCGAGGCAGGATGCCTCGTCATGCCGCCACCTTCGCCGAGCGCGCCTTTTCCTTCAACCATCTGTGCATCGTCTCGCTGACATCGCGGCCGTCGCGGATCGCCCAGACGACCAGGCTGGCGCCGCGCACGATATCGCCGGCAGCGAACACGCCGTCGAGATTGCTCATCATGTCCTTGTCGACTCGCACGGTGCCCCAGCGCGTGACCTGCAGCTCGGGCGCGTCGAACAGCGCGGGAAGGTCCTCGGCGTCGAAGCCGAGCGCCTTGATCACGAGGTCGGCGGGCTCGACGAACTCGCCCCCCGGGTCGACCTCGGGCGCGCGGCGGCCGCTCGGATCGGGCGCGCCGAGCCGCATCCGCTGCGCGCGAACGCCGGTGACGCGCTCGTCGGCATCGAACGCCTGCGGCGCCGCGAGCCAGACGAACTCGACGCCCTCGGCCTCGGCATTGGCGACCTCGCGCTGCGATCCAGGCATGTTGGCGCGGTCGCGGCGATAGAGGCATTTGACCGAGGCCGCGCCCTGGCGGATCGCGGTGCGCACGCAGTCCATCGCGGTGTCGCCGCCGCCGATCACCACGACGCGCTTGCCGGCGGCGTCGAGCCGGCCGTCCTCGAACGCCGGCACCGCATCGCCATAGCTCTTGCGGTTCGAGGCGATCAGATAGTCGAGCGCTTCCACGATGCCGGCGCTGCCGACTCCGGGCGCGTTGATCGCCCGCGGCTTGTAAACGCCGGTGGCGATCAGGATCGCGTCGTGGCGCTGGCGCAGCTCGTCGAGCGTCGCGTCGCGGCCGACCTCGAAATTGGTGTGGAAGACAATCCCGCCCTCGCGCAGCCGCTCGACGCGCCGGTCGATGACGTGCTTCTCGAGCTTGAAGCCGGGGATGCCGTAGGTGAGCAGCCCGCCGAGCCGGTCGTAGCGATCGTAGACATGGACCTCATAGCCTGCCGAGCGCAGATATTCCGCGCCGCTCAAGCCCGCCGGCCCCGCGCCGATGACGCCGACCGATTGCCCTCGCGCCGGCCCGGCGCGCAGCGGCTCGACCCAGCCCTCGTCCCACGCGGTATCGGTGATGAACTTCTCGACCGAACCGATCGTCACTGCGCCATGCCCGGCCGATTCGATCACGCAATTGCCCTCGCACAGGCGATCCTGCGGACAGATGCGGCCGCAGATCTCGGGCATGGTCGAAGTGGCGTTGGAAAGCTCATAGGCCTCGCGTACGCGCCCTTCGGCGGTCAGCCGCAGCCATTCGGGAATGTGGTTGTGGAGCGGGCAATGCACCGAGCAATAGGGCACGCCGCATTGCGAGCAGCGGCCCGACTGTTCGGCGGCGACCTTCGGCGCATAGCGGTCGGCGATCTCGCGGAAGTCGCGCGCGCGCTCATCGGCCGGGCGCTTGGCCGGATAGGCCTGCTGCCGGTCGACAAATTTGAGCATCGCGTCGTTCGCCATCGGTCTCGCCTCCAGGGATCGCCGCAGCTCTAGAGGCCGCGGCTCGTCCTGTCACGCGAAAACCGACAATTAGGACAGCATATCTGTCGTTAATTGATCGAAAGCTGCTGATGATCGTTCGTTCGATGCGCTTCCCGCAGGATTTTAAGGTCCGATTCGGACTTACCTCGCCAGCAGCCAGATCAACGCCGCGCCGCCGGCCACGATTCGGTACCAGGCGAAGGGCTCGAATCCGTGCCGGCCGACGATGCCGACGAACCAGCGGATCACTACCAGCGCGACGACGAACGCCACCACGAACCCGAGGGCAATCAGCCCCCAGCCGATATTCGCGCTCGCGAGCGCGGCGTGGTTCTTCCACAGCTCGACCGTCGTCGCGCCGAGCATCGTCGGGATCGCAAGGAAGAAGCTGAACTCGGCCGCGGTGCGCCGCTCGACCCCCAGCGCCAGCGCGCCCATGATCGACGCGCCCGATCGGCTGACCCCAGGCACCATCGCGAGGCACTGGATGAAGCCGATCGCGATCACTCGCCCGATCGGAATCTCCGCCACGCCGACGACGTCGTGCCGCGTGATCAGCCGTTCGAGCGCGATGATCGCGATGCCGCCGACGATCAGCGCCACCGCAACCACCTTGGGCGCGTCGAGCAGTTCCTCGATATAGGAATGCAGCGCGAGCCCGATCACCGCCGCGGGCACGAAGGCGACAACGATGTTGCGGACGAACCGCCACGACACCGGCTCGCGGCGGATCATGCCTTGCCCGACCGCCCAGAAGGTCCGCCAGTAAGCGACGATCACCGCCAGGATCGCGCCCAGCTGGATGACGATGTTGAACACCGCCCATTCGTCGGCCGAATAGCCGAACAATTCGCTGGCGAGGATCAGATGCCCGGTCGATGAGACCGGCAGGAATTCGGTCAGCCCCTCGACGATGCCGAGCAGGATGGCGGTGACGATCAACGGCATGGATGCGTGCTTTCAGGCGGGTGGGCCGGGAAGGCCGGCCTCGCGGGCACGGCCGCGGAACGGAAATGTCGTCAGACGGTGCGGTCGATCTCGGCGGCGCGCTCGATTTCTCCGGCGCGGTCGGTCGCGGCGAAGCGGCCGTTGCGGCGGAAACGCACCAGCCATCCGGGCGCGACCGCCGCCATCGGTGTCGGCGTGATGCCGAATGCGGCGAAGCCCTCGCCGCCGTCCGCCACGACATTGTCGCGCCGAAGCATCAGCCATTGGTCGCGGGTGATCGGCGCGCCCGGCAGGAAGCCGGCGCTCGCGATGAACCCGCCGATCGCGTCGGGCAGCTCGACGAAGCTCGGATGGCGGTCGATCTCGCGCGCGATCCAGTGGAGCAGCGTGCGCATCGTCAGCACATCGGGCCCGCCGAGCTCGATCGTGCGGCCGCCGGACCGGTCGCGGTCGGCCAGCGCGCCGACGATCGCCGCGGAGAGATCGGCGACGAACACCGGCTGGAACTTGGTTTCGGGCCGGATCACCGGCACGACGTGGATCAGCGGCATCGCCGTCGCCTTGGCGATCATGTCGGCGAAGCGGTTGGTGAAGCGGTCCTCGCGGCCGAACACGATCGACGGACGCACGATTGTCGCATCCGGGAAGGCGGCTCGCACCGCCGCCTCGCCCTCGCCCTTGGTCCGGCCGTAGCGCGATTCGGCGGACGGATCGGCGCCGAGCGCGGAGACATGGACCAGCGCCGGCACGCCCGCCGCGGCGCAGGCTTCGGCGACGTTGCGCGCACCGGCGACGTGGACGCCCTCGAAATCGCCCGACAACACCCCGGCCAGGTTGACCACGCCATCGACGCCATGGACCGCGCGCGCGATCGTCTCGGGCTTGCGCACGTCGGCGGCGACGAACTGCGTCTGGCCGAGCCCGCCCAGCGGCTTGATGAAGAATGCCTCGCGCGGGTCGCGCTGTGCGACGCGAACTCGCGCACCGGCCTTGAGCAACGCTTGCGCGACATAGCGGCCGACGAACCCGCCGCCGCCGATCAGCGTCACCAGTTTGTCCTTCATCTGCGTTCGCCTTGTCCTAACAATCTCCCGTTCGTGCTGAGCTTATCGAAGCACCGTCCTGCCTCAATGTCACAGGAGAACGGCCCTTCGACAGCCTCAGGGCGAACGGAATGGGTCCGATCGCGTGACGCTCTAGGATGCCGCTCGCCATCCGGCAATGGCGTGCGCTCACTCGCCCCAGCGCAGCACCGCGAGGACCGGGAAGTGATCCGACGGATAGAGCGTGCCGCGATGCGTCGTCAGCGTCGTGTCCGAAAGCGGCGTGAAGCCGCGCTCGAACATCCAGTCGATCCGCTTGTCGGCCTTGCCGGTCCAATTGTGGAACGTCTCGTCGGGCCCGCCGACCTTGGGCGCCGCCTTGCGGATATCGGTCAGGGCTTTCGAGACCAGCGCATAGGCGCCGCTGCCGGGCGTGGTGTTGAAGTCGCCGGTCAGCACCAGCGGCAGGCCCTCGGCGTCGATCTTGGCGATCTGGTCGACCAGCACCTGCGCCTCCTTGGTGCGGATCGGCTCGTCCTCGTCGCGATAGGGGAAATGCGTGTTGAAGAAATAGAAGCGCTTGCCGCTCGCCTTGTCCTCGAACAGGCCCCAGGTCACCATCCGCGGAAACGGCGTGTGCCAGGTGTTGCTGCCGGGCACGTCGGGCGTCTCGGACAGCCAGAAATTGCCCATCTTGATCAGATCGAGCCGGTCGCGGCGGTAGAACACGCCCATATGCTCGTCGCTGTGCCCGCCCTGGCGGTCGATCCCGAACCAGGCGTAGCCGGGCAGCTGTTCCACGACATAGTCGCCCTGCATCTGCGACAGTTCCTGCGTCCCCATGATGTCGGGGTGCGCGCCGCGGATCGTGGCGATGAACAGGTCGCGCCGCTTCGGCCACGCCTCGCGTCCGTCGTTGACCCCGATCGTCGTGCGGACGTTGAACGTCATCACCCGAAGCGGCGCGGGCGCGTCCTTGGCAACGGCGGGGCTCACCCCGAGCGCGAGGCACAGGACGGCGAGGCATTTGATCAGACGATGCATGGTCGCTCCCCAACATTTCCCAGCCGAGCCTTCCCGGCGAAGGCCGGGGTCCGGTTGCTGGCATTTCGATTCTGGACCCGGCTCTTCACCGGCAGGACGTCAGGCATAGCGCCATGGCGAAGTGATGGGAACCGATTACCGAAAAATGTTTTCCTTAACCCTCACGCCCCCTCGAGCGCGCGCTGCCGGCGCCGCTGCACCGAGCTGCCGATTCCCATCGCTTCGCGGTATTTGGCGACCGTGCGCCGCGCGATGTCGAACCCCTTGGCGTTGAGCAGCTCGACCAAGGTGTCGTCGGACAATATCTTCGCCCCCTCGCCGGCGATCAGCGTGCGGATCGCGCTCTTGACCGCCTCTGCCGACACCGCCTCGCCGCCGTCGGCCGCCTGGATCGCCGAGGTGAAGAAATATTTGAGCTCGAACAGCCCGCGCGCGCAGCTCAGATACTTGTTGCTGGTGACGCGGCTGACGGTCGATTCGTGCATCTCGATCGCGTCGGCGATCTGCTTCAGCGTCATCGGCTTCAGATACGCCACGCCCTTCAGGAAGAATTCCTCCTGCTGGCGGACGATCTCGGTCGCGACCTTGATGATCGTGCGCTGCCGCTGGTCCAGCGCCTTGACCAGCCAGTTGGCGCTGGCGAGGCAATCGCTGAGCCAGCTCTTCGACGCCTTGTCCTGCGGTCCCGAGGCAAGCTCGGCATAATAGCTGCGGTTGACCAGCACCCGCGGCAAGGTCGCCGCGTTGATCTCGATCGCCCAGCCCGACTTGCGCCGCGCAACGAAAAGGTCGGGCACCACCGCCTGCACCGCTTCGCCGCCGAAGCGCAGCCCCGGCTTGGGATCGTAGTTCCTGAGCTCGCGGATCATGTCGGCGAGATCCTCGTCGTCGACCTCGCAGAGGCGCCTCAACCGCGGCAAGTCCCCGCGCGCGACGAGATCGAGATTGTCGATCAGCCGCGCCATGCACGGATCGTAGCGATCGGCCTCCTTGGCTTGCAGCGCAAGGCATTCGGCGAGGCTGCGCGCCCCGACCCCCGTCGGATCGAACGTCTGGATGACGCCCAGCACCGCCTCGACCCGGACCAGCGGCACCGCCAGCCGGTTGGCGATATCGAGCAGCGATACGGTGAGGTATCCCGCTTCGTCGATCTGGTCGATCAGATGCGCCGCGACGATCATCTCGGTCCCGCTCAGCACCGCGCCGGCCTGCGCGAGGAGGTGATCGGCCAGGCTCTCGCCGCCGCCGGCGAGCGAGTCGAGATCGGGCCCGTCCTCGCTCGCGCCCCCCGATCCGACTCCGTTCAGCCCCAGTCCGCCATCCATCCCGCCGATCGAATCGGCGGCGCTGTCGTGGTGAAAGCTCTCGCTCGCGAAATCGACGTCGAGCGCGGCTTCGTCGCCCGCACGCCCCTCGATCAGCGCGTCCGCCCCGGCCGGCTCGTCGCCGTCATCGATTTCGGCTAGCTCTGGGGCTGGGCCCTCGTCCTCGGCCACGCTTTCGAGCAGCGGGTTCTTCTCGACCTCCTCGGCGATGAACGCCTCGATCTCAAGGTTCGACAGCGCAAGCAGGCGGATCGCCTGCTGCAGCTGCGGCGTCATCACCAAAGACTGGCTCTGGCGGAGGTCGAGGCGCGGGGCGAGGCTCATGGCCCGACCTCCGTTCGCCCTGAGCTTGTCGAAGGGCGATTGTCCGGCACAGCGGGCTTCGACAGGCTCAGCCCGAACGGGATGATGTTGAGCGCCATATCGCTACAGCGAGAATCCCTCGCCGAGATACAGCCGCCGCACGTTGGTGTCCGCCACAAGCTCCTCGGGCGAGCCAGAGAACAGCACGCGGCCGTCATAGATGATGTAGGCGCGATCGACGATGTCGAGCGTCTCGCGGACATTGTGGTCGGTGATCAGCACGCCGATCTCGCGGCGCTTCAGGTCGCGCACCAGCTCGCGGATGTCGGCGATCGAGATCGGATCAATCCCGGCGAACGGCTCGTCGAGCAGCATGATCGTCGGATCGGCGGCGAGCGCGCGGGCGATCTCGGCCCGCCGCCGCTCGCCCCCCGACAGCGCCATCGCCGGGGCGTCGCGCAACCGCGTCAGCCCGAACTCGTCGAGCAGCCGGTCGAGCTTCTCGGCGCGCGCCGCGGCATCCGGCTCGGCGAGCTCGAGCACGGTCAGGATGTTCTTCTCGATCGTCAGCCCGCGGAAGAT
>DASTWI010000017.1:0-184070 GCA_035776635.1 Sphingomonas sp.
GGCCGCCATGCAGTCTGCCATGTCGGGGAAGCCCGGTCCGCTGGCGCTGAAGCCCGAGTCCGAATGGCCCGGCTATCGCGAAGCCGCGCGCCAGCCGGTCGAAGCGCTGATCGCGGCGGCGCAATGATCATCGCCGTCGACGGACCCGCGGCCAGCGGCAAGGGCACGATCGCCCGCGCGCTCGCCGGCCACTACAGGCTGCCGCATCTCGACACCGGCCTGCTTTACCGGGCCGTGGGCCAGACGGTGCTGGACGGCGGCGGCGATCCGGCCAATGCGCTCGAGGCGCTCGCCGCCTGCGATTTCACCGACGATCTGCTGCTCGATCCGCGGCTGAAGCTGGCGGCGGCCGGCAACGCGGCTTCGGTCGTCTCCGCTCACCCGGCCGTCCGCCAGGCGCTGATCGACCGCCAGCGCGCTTTCGCGACCCAGCCCGGCGGGGCGGTGCTCGACGGCCGCGACATCGGCACCGTCGTTGCGCCGCAGGCCGACGCCAAGATCTTCGTCCGCGCGACCTCGGCGATCCGCGCGCAGCGCCGCTATGACGAGCTCGTCCGCGCCGGCGTCGCGACCAGCTTCGACAAGGTGCTGGCCGACATCAAGGCACGCGACCTGCGCGATTCCACCCGCGCCGCCGCGCCCCTCCGCCAGGCCGCGGACGCGGCGCTGCTCGACACCAGCTACATGTCCATCCAGACCGCGATCAGCCGCGCGATCGCGCTGGTCGAAAAGGCTATCGGGAAAGCCTGATCCGCAGCCCGTATCCGCGCGGGGCCGATCGTACCGGCACGTGCAGGATGTTGGCGCGGGTGCGCACCGCTTCCTGCGACCGGCCGAGCCGGCGTACGACCTCGATTAGATAGGCGCCGTCTGCGAACATTCGCCGCACCGCCTCGTCGTCGGCGGCGGACCAGCTTTGTCCATGATGCGCGCGTGCGAGCACGATCGCCTCCCCTGATGAAAATGGGCCCGCCTTCCGATACGCCGGAAGACGGGCAAGGCTTCACTGGAGAACCTATGCGAACGGGGGTGTAACGATACGGGTGCGTTCCGGTTCCATGTGCCGCGCCGCTTGCAATCGCACCGCCGCTGGACAAGAACAGAGGGAGCACGGCGTATCTGTTCGGAGCTTAGGCGATGCTTCCGATCGTAAAGCGACTAGGCGTCTCTCTCGTCCTCGGGTTGATGCTCTGCACGACAGGTGCCGAGGCCGCGCCGCGCCGCCCGAAGCCGATCGATCCCGCCGCGAAGATGCCGCCGCTCCCGCCCGCCGTGATCGACGACACGCTGGCGATCGGCGGCGAGGATATCGACGCGCGCAAGGTCCGCACGCGGATGACGGTCGAGGTGAAGGTCAACGGCCAGGGCCCGTATCATTTCATCGTCGACAGCGGCGCCGACACCTCGGTGGTCGGCGCGCGCATCGCCCGCGCGCTGCAGCTCCCCGCCGGCACCCCGGTTCTGCTGAACGGCATGACCGACAGCAGCCAGGTCGAGCGCGTGCTCGTCGATTCGCTGCAGCTGGGGCAAAGCACGATCGACGACCTGCAGTTCCCGGTGCTGGAGGAGCAGCATCTGGGCGGCCAAGGCATGATCGGCATCGACGCGCTGGTCGAGCAGCGGCTGATAATGGATTTCGAAAAGCGCACCATCAAGGTCGAGGACGCGCACATTCCCGCACCGCACCTCGCAGACGAGATCGTCGTCACCGCCCGCCGCCGGCGCGGCCAGCTGATCCTGACCCAGGTCACCGCAAACCGCCGCAAGATCGACGCGGTGATCGATACCGGCTCGGAAATCACGATCGGCAACCTGGCGCTGCGCGACCGGCTGATCCGCCGCGATCCGGACAAGTTCACGACGATCGGCGTGACCGGCGTGACCGGCGTCACCGTCAACCTGCAGCTGGCGCGCGTGGCCGAGCTGCGGCTTGGGTCGGTCGTCCTGCGCAACGTGCCGATCGCGTTCGCCGAGGTGCCGCCCTTCGCGGTCTTCGGCCTGTCGGACGAGCCCGCGCTGCTGCTCGGCACCGACCTGCTGGAAACGTTCCGCCGCGTCTCGCTCGATTTCCGCGCGCGCAAGGTCCGCTTCCAGCTGAAGAATTGCGGGTCGCGCGGCATCGTCATCAGCACCCAGCACTCGTCCTCGCTCGCCCGCCTCTCGTCGGACCGCGGCAGCGAGGCGTGCAAGCGCTAGGGTGCGTACTAGATTAGAGAACCCAGTCTAACTCTCGTCGCCCCGACCACGGAATGCCAACCACTTTCAACCCGGGCGTGTACTCACTCCCTGAGATCGTTGGACTACAGCGTGAGCACCCGCGGCTCGCCGGTCGGGCGGGTCAGCTCGGTCATCGCCCACACCATCGCGTCGGCGCGGTCGGGGCTGCGGCCCGGCCCCTGATAGCCGCCGCCGGCGGTCAGCCCGGCCAGCTCGTCCTCCAGCTCGGGGAAGCGCCCGGCCAGCTTCGCGCGCCCGTTCTCGAAGCGGGCCGCGATCGGCTCCGCGCGCGCGGCCTTGCCCCTGGTCGCGCTGACCAGCCTGACTGGCAACCCGGCATCGATCCCCGCCAGCACGCTGCCGACCATGTCGCCGCCCTGGTTCTTCTCGGCGATGACGCGGTCCGCGCCCCAGGCCTCCGCCGCCCGCGCGACCGCCTTCGCCCAGCCTTCCGGCCGCAGCCCGGAAACGCTGCGGTCGGCCAGCACATAGGCCAGCCCGTCGGCGCCCAGCCCGCACACCACGATCCCGCACGCATCGCCCTCCGCGCTCGCCGGCGGATCGACGCCCACCACCACGCGCTTCATGGCGGGAGCCCGATCGCTTCGAGCAAGGTCGAGAAGGTCCCGCGTCCACAGCGCGCCCGCCACGTCGTCGAACAGCTCGCCGTCCAGCTCCTGCCGCCCCAGCCTGGTGCCGCCATAGGTCTCGACCAGCCAGTCGCGCACGCTGCCGGCCAGGTGCAGGTTCTCCGCCGTCCGTCCGCGCGTCTCGACGGTGCCCGGCATCGCCCGCAGCTCCCGCACGATCGCGACCGGCCGCGGCGTGGTCGTCACCACCGCGCGCGGATCCTCGCCCAGCCGTAGCCCCATCATCAGATTGTGCCACGCCCGCTCCGGCCGCCGCCATTTGGCGAGCTCGTCGGCCCAGGCGAAATGATGCTCGGGCCCGCGCAATTTCTCCCTCGCCCCGGCCGAATAGACCACCGCTTCCGATCCGTTGCCGAACCGCACCAGCCCGCGCGTCCGCACCCATTCGGGCGGCTCGTCGAACCGCGCGAGCGCCAGCAGCCCGCTCGGCCCCTCGACCATCACCTTGACCGTCTCGTCCACGCTCGCGCCGACCAGCGCGATCCGCGCCCCCGGCATCGCCCGCGCCTGTGAGAGCACCCACTCCGCCCCCGCGCGCGTCTTGCCGAATCCGCGCCCGGCCATCAGCAGCCACACCCGCCAGTTGCGCGCGTCCGCTCCGGCGCGGGCCGCGGGCGCCACCTGTCCGCCGTGCGCCTGCCACGTCCAGTCGAACAGCAATTCGCGCCGCACCGGCGCCGGCAGATGCTTCGCGAACCGGAACCAGTCGCGCTCGCTCGCGACTCCCTCCGCCGCTGCGGCCAGCACCGCCTTCCACTTGTCGCTCATCCCGCCCCCGATGCTCCCGCCAAGCCGCAAGGAAGAAGAAGATGGTTCGCGCGGAGACGCGGAGGCGCGGAGCTATCTCGTAACGGCCGCCCGCCCGCGCCAGCAGGCAACACCGCTATTGACGAGAGAGCGAGGCCGCTTCGCGGGGCACCGCCTCTCCGCGCCTCCGCGCGAACAAATCTTCCTATGATTGCCGATCAGCCGCCCCGCCGGCCCCCTTCTCCCCCCGCATCCGGATGCCGAACACGTGCAGCCGCTTGACGAGTTCGCGCAGCACCTCGTCCTCGCTCGGCCGCTTCAGCTTGGGTCCGAACGGCTTGTGCGGGCGCAGCCCCGCCTCGCGTTCGCCGCGCAGCCGGTGCTCCTTCAGCATCGCCTGGAACACCGCCGGGTCCCGGATTTCCAGCTCCGGCACGTCCAGCTCGCCGTCGATCTCGATCGGCTTCGCCTCGATCATCGTCTCGATGATCTTCGCCTCGATCCGGGCATAACCGGAATCGAGCGCCTGCTCCCAGGCATCGCGAAAGGCCCGGTCCTTCATCCGGTGCCGAAAGACCGTCTTGGGGGTGATGCCTGCCTGCTCCGCGGAAAAGCGCACGTTGCAGGTCACCGCAAACCATTCGAGGAACAGCGCCTTCGCGCTGGCGTCGAACAGCTTGCGCTTGCCCTGCCGCACCACCTGCACCCGCCGCCGCGACCCCGCACACGCTCGCGCCCCCGCCAGCGGATTCGCACCCTTGGCCGGCCGCTTCTCTCCACGCTTTCCCATCGCCCGCTCTCCCAAAAGAAAAGCCGCCCGGAATCACCGAGCGGCATCAACAGCCGGCGCACTCCGCCAGCCTGTCGGGCATGTACCGGAACATCGTCACGATGTCAAGGCATATTATCCATATTGGTTATCGTCGGGCTCCGGCGATTCGGTGAGCACCCCCGGCCCGCGCAAGCAGAATGTCCCGTAACGGCACGTCTCCAAAAGCCGCTTGCTTAATGGTTAAGCGTTGGTGAACCTCGACAAATCGACGGAAGGGGTTCCGCCGATTCGACGAGGGGGTTTCACATGTCACGTTTGCATCGGGCGCTGCTTGGCGCCGCCGCTGCGGTGGCGGCCACGCTTCCGACCGCGCCGGCTCACGCATTGAATATCGTCTTCACGGACACATCGGGCGGCGGCGCTGCTATTGGCACTCAGGCTCGGTTCGGCTTTGATGTTGCACGGCTTTACTGGCAGTCGGTGCTGAAGGACGACGTCACCGTTCGGCTGGACATCGGTTTTGCCGCTCTGGATCCCGGCGTCATCGCCCAGACCGGCAGCACCACGGTAGGATTGACCGTCGGGCAAACCTACGGCCTGCTCGGCCTGGATGCCAAAAGTCAGCTTGACGCGAGCGCCGTCGCCAATCTCCGGCCGTTGACGCCCAGCGTCGCCAATGGCGGCGAACTGGCGCTGACGGCCGTCACCAACGGCTTCGTCGACCCGATGGCGCGGGTCGGCTATCAGCACGGCACCGCGCGTCTCGACGACGACGGCAGCGTCAACAACATCGTGCTGGATGTGAATACGTCGGTGGTGAAGTCGATGGGCATCACCAGTGGCGTGATCGATGGCGTCGACCTCGCAACGACAGCCGATGGCAGCATCACTTTCAGCAATGAGCTGAATTACGACTTCGACCCGACGGACGGGGTGTCCGACCTGTCGCTCGACTTCATCGCCACGGCCATTCACGAGATGGGCCATGCGCTCGGTTTCGTGAGCGGCGTCGACATCTATGACCTGGTCTCGCGCGACAACGGTCCGCTTGCGGCTGCATTGGAAGCGGGCGCCTTCGGCCCGGAACGCAATCTGGAAGAAAGTTTCCGGATCATGAGCGTGCTGGACCTGTTCCGCTATGGCGAGCACAGCGGCGACTATGGTGCGGTTCGCCAGCTCGACTGGACGACCGGGGGCGACAAGTATTTCTCGATCGACGGCGGGCAAAGCGAGCTGTTCGGCTCGGCCAACTTCTCGACCGGCTCGTTCAATGGCGACGGAAACCAGGCGTCGCACTGGGTCGACAATCAATATCTGCCAAGGAACGGCGGCCCTTGTTCGATCATCGGTACCACGCCGATCGGCATCATGGATCCCACCTCGGGCTTCTGCGAACTCGGCGCGGTAACCGGCCTCGACTTGGCGGCATTCGACGCAATGGGCTGGGATCTCGGCCTCAACGTCCTTGCCAACCCGGCGTACAGCTTCAGCACAGCCGATGCTGTCAATGCATTCGGGTCGCTGGCGCCGGTTCCGGAACCGGCCACATGGGCCATGATGATCGCCGGTTTCGGCCTCATCGGCGCGGCCGCCCGTCGCCGCGCGCGCACCTCGATCACTTACGCCTAGCGCCCGATCGAGCAAACGACCTTCGGCGCCGTAGTGGAGACACTACGGCGCCCTATCGCCGGCAGAGCCGGGCTCTGACCTCATTTCCGTCGCCCTTCTCTACAAATTGCGACGGGAACGGCGCGGGCTGCTCCGTTGCAGCCGCTCAGCCGGCCAGCGTCCCCAGGGCTTCCGCGAGCTCGGCCTGCCGGAACGGTTTCGTCAGCCGCGGCAGGTCGGGTGCGATGCCGTCCAGGTCGGCATAGCCGGAAATGACCAGCACGCGCAGGTCGGGCCGGGCTTCGCTGACCCGCCGTCCCAGCTCGGTGCCGGTCATGCCGGGCATCAGATGGTCGGTCACCAGCAGGTCGAACGGCTCCCCGGACGAAATGCGCCGCAGCGCCTCGTCCGCCGATCCGCATTCGGCCACGTCGTAACCGAGCTCGCCCAGCATATGGGCGGTGCTGGCGCGCACCAGCTCTTCATCGTCGACCAGCAGCGCGCGGCCTGTCGCGCGCGACGCCTCGGCTGCGGGCGGGCGCCCCTCCGATGCCGCCCGTGCCTCGGTGGCGGGCAGCCACAGCTCGACCTGGGTGCCCAGGCCCGGCCGGCTCGACAGCAGCATCGCACCGCCCAGCTGGACGACCAGCCCGTGCACCATCGACAGGCCCAGGCCCGTTCCCTTGCCGAGGCCCTTGGTCGAAAAGAACGGCTCGATCGCGCGCTTCAGCGTCGCCGGGTCCATGCCGACGCCGCTATCGGCCACGCAGAGCGACACATAGCGGCCGGGCGTCAGGCCGCTCCGGTGCCCGCGCTCGACCGTCTCGGCGCCGACGGTGATCGACAGCCGGCCGCCGTCCGGCATGGCGTCGCGGGCGTTCACGCTCAGGTTCAGGATCGCCATTTCCAGCTGGTTGGGATCGGCGATCGCGGCCGGCACCGCGGGCGCGACGTCGACCGTCACCCTGGTGCGCGGCCCGGACGTGCTCGAAACCAGGTCGGCCATGCCTTCGACCAGCGCGCCGACGTCGACCGGCCGCGGCTGCAGCGGCTGCCGCCGGGCAAAGGCAAGCAGCCGCTGCACCAGCGTCTTCGCCCGCTCCGCCGATAGCAGCGCGCCGTCGATTAGCCTCTGCTCCCGCTCGCTTCCGGCCGCCCGCCTGTGCAGCAGGTCCAGGCTGCCGATGATCGGCGTCAGCAGATTGTTGAAGTCATGGGCGACGCCGCCGGTCAGCTGACCCATCGCTTCCAGCTTCTGCGATTGGCGCAGCGCTTCCTGCGCTTGCACCAGCTCGGCGGTGCGCTCTTCGACCTTGCTTTCCAGCGAAGCGGCGAGCGCGCGCAGATTCTCCTCCGCCTCGCGCCGTGCGATTGCCGACCTTGTCCGTTCCGCCACTTCGCGCACCAGCGCCAGTTCGTCGTCCGTCCATTCGCGCGCCGTTTCGTGGTTCAGATACAGCAGCCCGACCAGCCCGCTGCGTTCGCTGATCGGCATGTTCACGACGGCCTGCGCGCTGATGCCTTTCAGCGCGTCGGCGGTGGCGGCAGTCCGCGGATCGGTTTCGGCGTCCGCAAAGACCACCGTTTCGCCGCGCTTCAGGTCTTCGATATACGAACCATAATCCCTGAAATGCAGCACCCCGGCCAGGCTCTTGATGCCCGGCGCGTTCCAGTCGCGTTCGATCGTGATGGTCTCCGCAACCGGGTCGACATCGCCATAGCCGGCGCGGCTGACGCCCAGCGTGCGGCCAAGAACCTCGGCGGCCGCAAAGGCCAGGTCGCCCGGATCTTCCAGGTCGCGGAACCGGTCGTTCAGCTCGATCAGGGCGCGGCGCCTCGCTTCCGCCTGTTTGTGCGGCGTGATGTCGATGTTGCCGCCCACCAGACGGACAGGCTCGCCGGCCGCGTCGAAGACGATCGCCGCGCGTCCGGTGATCCAGCGCACCTCGCCGGAATCGGCACGCAAGGCACGATATTCGTAGGTGAACGGCACCCGCTCCGTCGTCGCCCGTTCCAGCGTTTCCAGCACCTGAGCGCGATCGTCCGGATGGACCGCCGCCAGCCAGCTCTCCCGGTTGACCGGCGCCCCGACGGGCAGCCCGAACATCGCATGATATTCGGGGGAGCAGATCGTCTCGTCGGTTTGCAGATCATAGTCGAAGCTGCCGATCCCGCCCGCCGCCTGCACCAGCCGTAGCCGCGCCTCGCTCTCGGCCAGCGCCGTCTCCGCGCGGGTGCGCTCGGTCATGTCATAGCCTTCGACGAAGATGCCGGTCACCCGGTTCTCTGCGTCGAAAATGGGTTCGTAGATGAAGTCGAGCACGCGGTGTTCCGGCCGTTCGCCAGGCAGCCGCACCAGCTGCACCGCAAGCTGGTCGCCGACGAAGCGCTCTCCGGTCCGATAGACGCCGTCCAGCCGCTCGAAGAAACCTTGCCCTTCGATCTCGGGGATCGCCTGCCGGACCGGCAGGCCCAGAAGCGGCCGGTCTCCGACCAGCCGCTTGTAGGATTCGTTCGCGAACTCGAACACGTGGTCGGGGCCGCGCAACGTGCAGATGAAACCCGGCGCCTGCTCGAACAGCCGGCGTTGGCGCTGGCTCTGCTCCGCGAGCTCCTGCTGCGCCAGCACCGCTTCCGTCGTCTCGGTGCAGACCACCAGCACGCCGCCCACTCCGTTGGGCGCGGCGGGATTGTCGATCGGGCTGTAGCTATAGGTCCAGTACACGTCCTCGCGGCGGCCGTTGCGCGTGATCGGGACCAGCTGGTTTTCGTGCCAGGTCGCACCGCCGCCGGACATGACCTGCTGGATCTGCGGCCCGATGATATCCCAAATCTCGTCCCACACGTCGCGCCCCGGCCGGCCCAGGGAAACAGGATGCCGCTCGGGCCCGATCGAGCGCCGATAGGCGTCGTTGTACAGGCAGGCGAGTTCGGGTCCCCACCAGATGTACATCGGATGCCCCGTGTTGAGCATGATGCGGACGGCGGTGCGCAGCGATGCCGGCCAGGTCTCGGGCGATCCCAGCGAGGTCGCCGCCCAGTCGTGCGCGCGCATCAGCGCACCCATCTCGCCGCCGCCGTCCAGAAAGGCGCGCGTGCGTGTCTCGTCTTCGTCAGCGTGCAGCCGCATCGGCCTTTCGCATTCCCAACCGTCGAGCCCCCGCCGCCGGTCACCCGACGCTAGCGCGCAACCTCCTTCAAAAAAAGCGGATTCCGCGCATGCCTGACGCGACGGGCTTCGGCGCGAAAATCAAACGAGCGGCAGCACTCATTCCGCCGGCTGTACAGTCGCGGCCGCAGCGGATCGCGGCGATCGCCTGCTGCCCGCCAGCAGGCTCGTGGCGGTAAGGTCCGCAGTGACGTTCGCCACCGTCAGGAAAATGTCGGGCACGGCGATCGCCGCGATGTAGAACGGAATCAACCCCAACGGTGCGCCAAAAATCTGAAAACCGGGAGCCATGCTGGCATAGACGACTGCCGCGGCCGGAAGGCCGGCCGCGCCCATGTTCGCCAGCACCGTGACCGCGCCTGCCAGCATCAGCTGCGTGCCACTCGGATGCTCGCCGGTGGCATAGGCGGCAAGGACGATTCCTGCCATGCCAGCCGCAGTCGACGCGAAGCGGAAGCTGGTCGCCGCCAGCGGCAAAATAGTTCCCGCGATCGGCTCGGAAATGCCCAGGCGCGTGATCGCCGCCTCGATCATTGCCGGCAGCGTCGCCATCGACGAGCACGTTCCTGCGGCCATTGTCTGCGGCGCGAGCACGCCTTCCGCGAAACGCTTGATGCCAATGGGACCGGCGACCGCGATCAGCACATAGCAGCCGGTGATCGCGATGAGCGGCACAACGATCCCGAGCACGACGTAATGGCCGAGAAGCGAGGCCATGCCGAACCCGGCATGCTGCGTCGCGCCGAGCGCGAGAGCGAAGATTCCTGCTGGTGCGAACCACAACACCCATTCGACGATCGTCAACATGATCTTCGCAATCTCGTCGAGAAGGCTGATTATGCCGCCCCCCTTGCCCGGCGGCATTCGCGTTGCCGCAAAGCCGAACACGATGGCGAACACGACCAGGGGCATCATCTGTCCCGCGGCCGCAGCGGCGACTGGGTTGACGGGCACGATCGCCAACAATTGTTCGCCGACGCTCGGGAGCGACCGCGGCACGGCGGTGGCAAGGTTGGGAAGACCGGCCAGGGCGTGCGCAGGCAGGGGCCAGAGCGAGATGAGCGCGGCGGTCGTGAGGCCGCCCAATGTAACCGCCACGATCAACAGCGCGACGAATAGCAGCATCGCGCCGCCGATCAGCCGCGCCCCGGTTCCCGCCGCCACTGCCGCGGCGACACCCGATGCGACCATCGCGAAAACGAGCGGCACCAGTGTCATCTGCAGACCCTGTACCCAGAGCTGGCCGAGCGGCTTGAGCGCATCCGCCAGCGCCAGCGCGCCGCTGCCACCCCACAACCGCAGCAGCAATCCGCTGGCAATCCCGGCGAGCAGCGCGCCGAGCAGGGTCTGAGGTCGTTTCATATGGCCTCCAGTGCCGTGCCGACGGTGCGTATCGCGGGCCTTCGCGAGCGCATCGCTCGGTCGATCAGGGCGAAAGCGGCGATGAAGCCCATCGTGACGACCGCTTCGAACCACAGCATGACGGTGGTGGACCGGCGGTCATGGACCAGGCCCAGCAGCACCGGCATATAAAAATTGCCGAGATTTCCGACCGCGTTCAGGACGCAGAATTTGCTCGCCGCCGCCCCTCTGCCGATCGTCTCGAACAGCAGAGCGGTAAATGCGGTGTAGGAGCAGCCGAGGCACAGCGCATAGAACAATGCTCCGATCGCGAAGGCTTGGGGTGTCCGCGGCATGACGGCGAGCAGGACGGCGGCGATCGCCAGCAGCACCCCGGCCGCCAGAAGCGACGCGACCTTGTCGAAACGATCCGCCAATTGCCCATAGAGGAAGGCGCCGACAGCCGATGCGCACGCCGCGCCGAGCCCGGTGGCGAACGCGACGGTTCCAGCACCAGCGTGCCAGTCGCCGGCGACGCCGGAGAACAGGAAGGAGGCCGCGCCGGCTCCAATCGGGGTGGCGAACAGTATGATGACAAACAGCGACCGGCGATGGCGCGCCATCTCCCAGAGCTCGCGACCGATGCTGACGATACGGGTCGGAAGAGCGGTCGCAAAATGGCCCCGTTCCGGCTCCGCCACCAGCAGGACAGCGGACGCCGATGCCAGCGTGGCGAGCGCGATCGCCGCGGCGGCGGCCTTCAGGCCCATTTGCGTCGCGAGCCACAGCCCTGCCGCGCCGCCCAGCCCTTGTGCAACAAGGTTGCCGGTCTGGAGATACCCCGAAGCCGCGCCCAGCTGAGCCTCGTCGACCGCGAGCGCGAGAAGACCGCTGGTGGCGATCTGACTGAATGCCACGGCAGTGCCGGCCGCGAACGCCAGTCCTGCCAGCAGGCCCGCAGAGAATTGCCCGTCGACCGCAAGCAGCAATCCGCCGATCGACAGGGCGCATGCCAGCGCGCTCGCCGCTATCCAGCCGCGCAGCGGCCATGCAAGGTCGATCAGCGGTGTCCACAAAAGCTTCAATGGGCTGGCGAGCATGCCGGCGCCGACCACCGACCCAATCGCCGCCACCGGCATTCCCCGATGTACAGCGAGATAGGGGAAGATAATGGTCAGCACGCCGTTGAACACGCCCATCGGCGCGATCATCACGCCGAAGATCCACGGCGGCGCCCCGCGCAATCCGGGTGACGACGGCGCGGCCAGCGAAGTGGCCTCCGTCATGCCGCCTCGTCCATCTTCGATTGGAACCTCAGCCGATCGCCCATGGCTAGCCCCCGTCGGGTGGAGGGCGAGGCATTCGCCGTCGGCAGGAGCCCGGCAATGGAACATTTTTGATCGGGGCGCCGTGTCGCTTGCGCAACGAACATGCTATGCCGCGTGGATGGAAACCTCTGCGGCAAATGGATTGTCGTCGTGGGACCTGGGCGAGCCGATTCCGGGTCATCTCTGCGACCGGATGATTCGGCACGCCGCGTTTCCGGCAGCAGTCCGCGCACTGGCCGAGGGCATGCTGACGCTCGCGGAGAGTGACAGCAAGATCGACGGCATCTTCAAGGATGCCGGGCGTTACGTTGCGGCGATGTGCGCAGCATCCATGCCGTCGGGGGTCACACTCGCCGAACTAAGGACGCTATGCGCCAAATTCGGCTTGCTCAGTCCGGGGCGCGCCCGCGCGATGCTCTTCTATCTGCGATATCTCGCCTATGTCTCTCTATGGAGCGAGCGGGCGCGCGAAGGCCCGGCCCGATACCTTATTTCGCCGACCTTCACGGAGGCGTGGCGCGCGCATTTGCAAGTGGCCGTAAAGGCCGCCAGTCTCGTCGAACCGGCATGCTGCGCCGTGGTGGACCGGCTCGACGAACCGGCCTTCTATGGCTCTTTTTGCATGGTGCAATTGGAGGGTCTGGCCCAGGGCGCGGCCAATTGGGATGGCGACATGCCGTTCGTCCGGGTGTTCATGAATCGGCATGCGGGCACGCAGATTGCCTGGACGCTGCTGGTTCAGAAAGGCGATGGGGGTTTTCCCTTCGCCGGACCGCTAAAGGTATCCAAACTCGCGCTCGCTGGGCGGTTCAACGTTTCTCTGATGCACGTGAAGCGCCTCTTCGCCGAGGCGAAACGAGAAGGCATCCTGATCGGGAATGATGAGCGCCAGTTCTTCTGGACCGACGCAGGGATGGAACAGATCAAGTTTCTCTACGCGGCGCAAATCATTCGCCTGTTGGTCACTTGCAAGCACACACTGGACGTTCAAGATTGCACAGTCGGCGAAGCTCCGGCGCGCCCGCATCCGTGCGTAGAAGAGAGGCGGATCAAAACTGAGCACCCGAAAAATGATGGCACCAGCTGACTCCCTGGTGCCATTTGCTATGTCGGCCCCCATCCTTCGTGGAAATTAGCTGGCAGCTGAAGAACGACGGTTTTCGGGGACGGGGCTGAACCGATAGAGCGGCTGACATGAGGCGCTAAGCCGCCATTCGCCGCGAGCGATGCTTCCGTCGGAGAAGGGCGCCATTCGGCCATTTTCAGCCACTCGCTTCTCTGGTCGCAGCGTTGAAAAACGCTGTCCCGCGTTGCTCCGCGCTCGCGCTGCGCAACGCGGCCGGCTGCGGACCGCCGTCACGCGTCCTCCAGCCAATCCTCGCACAGCAGTCCATCGACCCGCCGGAACTCGCCCAAATTGCCCGTCACCACAGTCAATCCCCGGCTGCGCGCCCACCCTGCGATCCACGCCGAAGCCGGCTTGTCTCGCAGCACGCGGAAAATCAAAGACTGTCGCGCGATTGAAAGGCGGGCTGCTCGCGCTCGCCGAGATCGACACCGGGCGCATCGAAGAAGGCGTCCCAGACGCAATCGGCCGGCGCAAGAATCCGGCGCTTGCCCTGCTTGCGCACCGCAACCCGCTTCACACCCTCGGGAAAGGCGAGTTCCTTGGGCAGCCGGACCACCTGGGCGCGGTCCGATTTGAACAAGGTCGAGTGCGCTGTCATGCCGAACAGATGAGGCGAGCAGCGGATATGTCAATGACCTATCCCGCGAGGCGCAGCGACACCGCCTTGCCATCGTCCCGCGCTTCCCCTATGTGCGCCCGCGTCCGGCGGGCTTGGGTTCGCGGAGGAAGGCGCGTGGGGTGTCCCGACGCGCCATTTTGGCTTTAGGGCGCCTCCTCTTCCCTCTCCTTCCCCGGATGCTCCTCCGGCATGCGGCCGGCGGGGCGGATTGGCCTCGGGTTCCGCGCGTTCAGCGGGCCTAGACCGCCGGAGACAACCGGCTGGCCAGCAATGCTTGTCCCGGCGATGGCCGGGAAACGTTAGGAAGCTCCTCTTTTATGGCCACTGCGGCTTTTCCCACCCGCGACGATTTCGCGGCTCTCCTCAACGAAACGCTCGGCGACAACGAAGGCTTTGAGGGCCGGGTCGTCAAGGGCACCGTCACCGCGATCGAGAACGATCTTGCCGTCATCGATGTCGGGCTGAAGTCCGAAGGCCGCGTGCCGCTGCGCGAGTTCGCGGCGCCGGGCCAGAAGGCGGAGCTGAACGTCGGCGACGAGGTCGAGGTGTTCGTCGACCGGGTCGAGAACGTCAACGGCGAAGCGATGCTGTCGCGCGACCGCGCGCGCCGCGAAGCCGCGTGGGACAAGCTTGAGGGCGAGTTCGCTGCCGGCAACCGCGTCGACGGCGTGATCTTCGGCCGCGTCAAGGGCGGCTTCACCGTCGATCTGGGCGGCGCCGTGGCCTTCCTGCCCGGTTCGCAGGTCGATATCCGTCCGGTCCGCGACGTGCAGCCGCTGATGGACATTCCGCAGCCCTTCCAGGTGCTGAAGATGGACCGCCGTCGCGGCAACATCGTCGTGTCGCGCCGCGCCGTGCTCGAAGAGACCCGCGCCGAGCAGCGCACCGGCCTCATTCAGTCGCTGGCCGAGGGTCAGGTGATCGACGGCGTCGTCAAGAACATCACCGATTACGGCGCGTTCGTGGATCTGGGCGGCATCGACGGGCTGCTCCACGTGACCGACCTGTCCTACAAGCGCGTGAATCACCCGTCCGAGGTGCTGAACATCGGCGACACGGTGAAGGTGCAGATCATCCGCATCAACCGCGACACGCAGCGCATCTCGCTCGGCATGAAGCAGCTCGAGAGCGATCCGTGGGAAGGCGCGGCGGCCAAGTATCCGATCGGCGCCAAGTTCCATGGCCGCGTGACCAACATCACCGAATATGGCGCGTTCGTCGAGCTGGAGCCGGGGATCGAGGGCCTGGTCCATGTCTCGGAGATGAGCTGGACCAAGAAGAACGTGCATCCGGGCAAGATCGTCTCGACCTCGCAGGAAGTCGACGTGATCGTGCTGGAGGTCGACGAGGACAAGCGCCGCATTTCGCTGGGCCTGAAGCAGGCGCAGCAGAATCCATGGGAGAAGTTCGCGGAGGCGCACCCGGTCGGTTCGCAGGTCGAGGGCGAGGTCAAGAACGCGACCGAGTTCGGCCTGTTCATCGGTCTCGACAACGATGTCGACGGCATGGTCCACATGTCGGACATCGCCTGGGGCATCTCCGGCGAAGACGCCCTAAACCTCCACCGCAAGGGCGAGATGGTGCAGGCGATCGTGCTCGACGTCGATGTCGAGAAGGAGCGGATTTCGCTCGGCATGAAGCAGCTTGAGCGCGGCGCGCCCGCGGCGGGGGGCGTGTCGGCGGGCGGTGCCCTTAAGAAGAATGAGGTAGTGACCGTCACAGTGTTGGAAGTCCGCGACGGCGGGCTCGAGGTGCAGGCGGGCGAGGACGGCGCGACCGGCTTCATCAAGCGCTCCGACCTCGGCCGCGACCGCGACGAGCAGCGTCCGGAGCGGTTCCAGGTCGGCCAGAAGTTCGACGCGATGGTGACCGGTTTCGACCGCTCGAAGAAGCCGACCTTCTCGGTCAAGGCGATGCAGATCGCCGAGGAGAAGCAGGCCGTCGCCCAGTATGGCTCGTCCGACTCGGGCGCGAGCCTCGGCGACATCCTCGGCGCCGCCCTCAACAAGGCGAAGCAGGGCAAGTGATGCGATGGAGCCGCCATTCGGATGATTGGGTGGCGGCTCCTTCCAATCCGACTCGCGCGGGCTTTTGGCTTGCGCTATATTCGCACGAAGTATCGTAGCTTATCAGTCGAGTGTCGGTCTGGGGGGACCGTCGTTATCAGGTGGGGGGACCAGCGCTGGGAAAGGCCCCGGCGGCGGTCCTGCATGGAACCGCCAGCTTGAAAGGAAGCCTATGATCCGGTCCGAACTGGTCCAGATGCTTGCCGACGACAATCCCGGCCTGTCGGCCAAAGAGATCGACAGGATCGTCTCGATCTTCTTCGACGAGATCAGCCAGCGGCTTGCCGAAGGCGGACGCGTCGAACTGCGCGGCTTCGGCGCCTTCTCGACCCGAGCCCGCGACGCCCGCACCGGCCGCAATCCGCGCACCGGCGAAACGGTGGCCGTGGACGCGAAGCGCGTTCCCTATTTCAAGCCCGGCAAGGAAATGCGCCAGCGCCTGAACGTGTGATCAGTCCGGCGGCGAACGCAAACCTCAGGTGCTGACCCGCCAGGCTGAGCCGAACCGAGCCGGCGACTCGATCTCGTAACGAATCTCGCCTTGCCCTCGCGCGTCGAATCCCTATTCGGGGAACGATGCTGGACCAAGCGCTCCCGCCGCCGTCTGTGCAGGCACCCGCCCCGGCCGCCGCGATTCCGGCCGACCTGAAGGCAATGCTCGACGCCGCGATCGCCGATGGCGATCCGAAGACGATCGCGAAGCTGTTCGACTATGCTGCGACCGCGCGGCCCGATCTCGCGCCGAGACTCGCCGAACTCCGTGCGGACTGGCAGGCGCAGGTGGCGGCGCGCGCGGCCGAGGCGAAGGAGACCGCGCAGCGCAAGCTCGCCGACGGGGATTTGTTCGACAATTGGTCCGGCCAGATCGAATTCGGCGCATCCTGGTCGACCGGCCCGACCGACAATCTCGGTGCGCTCGCCTCGCTCGACCTGAAGCGCGACGGCATCGCCTGGGGCCACCGGCTTCAGTTCCGGGGCGAGATACAGGACACGGACGGCGTCCGCGCGGTCGAGCGACTGCTAGCTTCGTGGCAGCCGCGCTATGCGACCTCGCCCAAAAGCTATGTGTTCGGGCTCAGCCAGTTCGAACATGATCCCGCACTCGGCTATGACGAGCGCTACACGGCCGGCCTGGGCGCCGGCTGGTCGCTGAGCTCGGGCGAGGCGCTGACGCTGTCGGTCGAAGGCGGCCCGGCGATCCGCCACACGGTCAGCGACGGCGGCGAGCAACAGACGCGTCTGGCCGGCCGCGGCACGCTCGACCTTGGTTTCGCGATCGGCCCGCGGCTCGATTTCACGCAGCGCATGTCGGTCTTCTACGAAGACGGCACCAGCAGTGGCCTGCTCAGCGCCGCGCTCGACAGCAAGATCTCGGAGAAATTGAAGCTGCGGCTCAGCTACGAATACCGGATCGAGGAGGACGGGCTGCGCGGCGTCAGCACCAGCGGCTCCGTCAGCCGCGCCAGCCTCGTCTACAAGCTTTGAAGGCCGGCAAAGCTGGCCTTGAGGCGTGCGAAGCCAGTTCGCGGTTGCGGGCAGCCGGCCCGCGTGACTAGGAGCGGCGCCGTGCAGGCCCACCCCTCCCCGCTCGCGATTCCCGATTTCCGTGCGTTCTGGATCGCCCGGTTTACGGCTGTGCTGGCGACGATCTCGATGGTCGTGATCCTCGGGTACCAGGTCTACGACACCGCCCGTGCCGATTACGGCATGTCGGTGAAAGAAGCGAGCTTCTACCTCGGGCTGATCGGGTTCGCGCAGTTCGTGCCGCTGTTCATGCTGACCCCGGTTGCCGGCTGGGTTGCGGACCGGTTCGAGCGGAGGCTCGTCGCGCGCCTTGCGATTGGCATCGACCTGTTCATCTCATTGACGCTGGCCTTCGCGGCCTACGCCCATGTCGCGACATTGCCCCTGCTGTTCGGGCTTGCGGCGCTGCACGGGGTCGCGCGCGTGTTCCTCGGCCCCTCGATGACCGCGATCGCACCCAACATCGTGCCGCCGGCGATCCTGCCGCGCGCGATCGCGATGAGCTCGATCGCCTGGCAGAGCGCGGCAGTCAGCGGACCGGCGCTGGCCGGCTTCCTTTACAGCGTCGATCCTGCCCTGCCCTATTTCATGGCCGCCGGATTCCTGGTCGTCTCGATTCTCGCGCTGACGCCGATCCGCCGCATCATGCCCACGCCGATGGCGGGCGGCACCCATCCCGTCCGCCAGATGGTCGACGGGCTGAACTATGTCCGCAGGCACCGCTTCCTGCTCGGCGCGATCACGCTGGACTTGCTCGCGGTGCTGCTCGGCGGGGCGACGGCGCTCCTTCCCGTCTATGCCCGCGATATTCTCCATGTCGGGCCGGAGGGCCTGGGCTGGCTTCGCGCGTCCCCGGCAGTCGGTGCGGCCGTCGTGGCGCTATGGTTCGCCTGGCGTCCGTTGCGTCACAATGTCGGAGTCAAGATGCTGCTGGCCGTAGCCGGCTTCGGCGCGGCGACGCTTGCTTTCGCATATTCGAAGTCGATGATCGCTTCGATGACGGCGTTGGTCGCGCTCGGCGGCATGGACATGCTGTCGGTCTATGTTCGCTCGTCGCTGGAGCAGCTCTATACGCCCGACGCCATGCGCGGCCGCGTGTCGGCCGTCTCCGGCCTCGCCATCTCGGCGTCGAACGAGCTGGGCGAGCTCGAATCCGGCCTGCTTGCTTCGCTGCTGGGCCCGATCGGCGCGGTCGCGTTCGGCGGCATCGGCGCCATAGCCGTCGCCGGCATTTGGGCCTATCTGTTCCCCGAAATCCGCCGCGCGCGCACGTTCGATCTGCCCGAAACCGCCCTTCCCGAAGCCGTGATGCAGGAGAAGCCCGCATGAAAGCCGCCAATATCCTCGAGACGATCGGCAACACGCCGCACATCCGGATCAACCGCCTGTTCGGCGACGCAGAGGTGTGGATCAAGTCGGAGCGGTCGAACCCGGGCGGCTCGATCAAGGACCGTATCGCGCTGTCGATGGTCGAGGATGCAGAGCGCACCGGCAAGCTGAAGCCCGGTGGCACGATCGTCGAGCCGACCTCCGGCAACACCGGCATCGGCCTTGCGATGGTCGCGGCCGTCAAGGGCTACAAGCTGATCCTGGTGATGCCCGAAAGCATGTCGCTGGAACGGCGGCGCCTGATGCTCGCCTATGGCGCGACGTTCGACCTGACGCCCAAGGAAAAGGGCATGAAGGGCGCGATCGAGCGCGCTCTGCAGATCATCGACTCCACGCCCGGCTCCTGGATGCCGCAGCAGTTCGACAATCCTGCGAACATCGCGGTGCATGCCGAGAAGACCGCTCAGGAAATCCTGAACGACTTCCGCGACACGCCGATCGACGTGCTGATCACCGGCGTCGGCACCGGCGGCCATATCACCGGCTGCGCGGAGGTGCTGAAGAAGGAATGGCCGAAGCTGCAGGTGTTCGCGGTCGAACCGACGCTGTCGCCGGTCATTTCCGGCGGACAGCCGGGGCCGCACCCGATCCAGGGCCTCGCCGCCGGCTTCATTCCGGAGAACCTGCACACCCAGGCGCTTGACGGCGTGATCCTGGTCGAGGCCGAGATCGCCAAGGACATGGCCCGCCGTGCCGCGCGCGAGGAAGGCATGCTGGTCGGCATCAGCTCCGGCGCAACGCTCGCCGCGATCCTGCAGAAGCTGCCGGACCTTCCGGACAATACCCGCGTGCTCGGCTTCAACTACGACACCGGCGAGCGCTATCTGTCGGTCCCGGATTTCCTGCCCGAAGCCTGACCTTGATCGCGTAAACCATCAATCTCATCTTAACCGAACTGACAGCGCGGGCGCGTTCTGCTATGCGCCCGCGCTTCGCTGTTTGGAGATCGGGATTGCTTGCCGGATTGAAGGCGCGCCGGGACTTGCACGACATGATCGCTGCCGCGGTCGTGGTGCTGCTGCTTGCCGCCGCGATCTGGGCCGCGCAGGGCCGCAGCACGGCCTTTCTGGCGAAGCGCGGCACGGTCGCCGCGCTGCCGGAATCGGTCGCGCCGCCGCCCAGCGTTCCGGCGCCCCCGGTCGAGCCGCTCCAATATATCGACGTCGCACCCGACGACGCGCTCAAGATCAACGCCGCAGTCCCTTTCTCCACCGCGCCCAATCCGGCCGCAAAACCGTTCAAGCTCGCGGCCGGCAGCGACGACTATGCCCGCTCGCTCGATTGCCTGGCCGCCGCTGCATATTACGAAGCCGCGGCCGAAGGCGATGACGGCATGCGCGCGGTCGTGCAGGTCGTGCTCAATCGCCTGCGCCACCCTGCCTTTCCGAAGACGATCTGCGGCGTGGTGTTTCAGGGTTCGGACCGCGACACCGGCTGCCAGTTCACCTTCACCTGCGACGGCTCGCTGGCGCGCATCCCGTCGACTTCGGGCTGGAAGCGCGCCCGCGAGATCGCCGAGGCGGCGCTGAAGGGCAAGGTGTTCAAGCCGGTCGGCTATTCGACGCACTACCACACCAACTGGGTCGTGCCCTACTGGAGCGGCACGCTGGACAAGGTAGCGGCGGTCGGCACGCATCTGTTCTTCCGCTGGCAGGGCTGGTGGGGCACGCCGGGCGCGTTCCGCGGCGGTTATGCGGGATCGGAACCCGCCATCGCCAAGCTCGCCGCGCTCTCGCCGGCCCACGCGACGGACGAAGTGCAGCTTGCCGGAGAACAACCCGCCGTGCCGCTCGAGAAGCTGGTCGAGCGCGGCGCCAAGCAGGTGAAGATCGTGTCGCCCGGCGGAGACGCCTTCGTGGTCGTGCTCGACAAGACGGTCGGCGCGAACAAATTCCCCGCCCTTGCGCTCGCCGCCTGCGGGCAGAAGGATTTCTGCAAATTCATGGGCTGGACCGATCCGCACAAGGCGCCGAAGGGCTTTCCGATCGAGGAAGCCCAGCACCGCGCGCTGTCGTTCAGCTATCTCCGCAACCGGTCGAACGGCTTCGAGAAGATGCTGTGGAACTGCCGCGAGTTCAAACGCGCCGACGACAGCCAATGCATGAAGACTTCTTAGCCCCACCCCAACCCCTCCCCTGAAGGGGAGGGGCTTAACCTCTGACTTTTCCTCCTCTAACCGGGGTTCATGAACCCCGCCGCCCACCTCCTCGACCGCCCGATCGTGCTGATCGGCCTGATGGGCGCCGGCAAGACCACGGTCGGCCGCCGGCTCGCGCAGCGGCTCGGCCTGCCTTTCGTCGACGCCGACGAGGAGATCGAGGCGGCGGCCGGCATGACGATCACAGAGATTTTCCAGATGTTCGGCGAGGAGTATTTCCGCGACGGCGAGCGGCGGGTCATCGCGCGGCTGATCGACGGCACCCGCAAGGTGATCGCAACCGGCGGCGGCGCCTTCATGAACGAGCGCACGCGCGCATTGATCCTGGAAAAGACGACGGCGATCTGGCTCGAGGCCGATCTCGACACGCTGGTCGACCGGGTGCGCCGCCGTTCCACGCGGCCGCTGCTGAAGGACCGCGATCCGCGGCAGGTGCTGACCGACCTCGCCAAGGCGCGCAATCCGATCTATGCGCTGGCGCCGATCCATGTCCGCAGCCACCCTTCCCCGCACGACGCGACGGTCAGGTCGATCCTGAGGGCGCTCGGCCTGTGACGATCGTTCCTGTCAAGCTGGGCACGCGGCGCTACGACGTGCTGATCGAGGCCGGCGCGCTGGACCGCGCAACTGAGCTGCTGGGGCCCTATACGCCGAACCGCCTGATCGTCGTCACGGACGAGACCGTGGCCGCGGCCCAGCTGCCGCGGCTGCGTCATCCGAACATTGTTCCGATCATCCTCCCCGCCGGCGAAGCGACCAAGAATTGGCCGCAGCTCGAATCCCTTTGCGACCGGCTGCTGGAGCTCGAGGTCGAACGCGGCGAGCATATCCTCGCGCTGGGCGGCGGGGTGATCGGAGACCTGACCGGCTTCGCGGCAGCAATCGTCAAGCGCGGCATCGGCTTCGTGCAGGTGCCGACGACTCTGCTCGCCCAGGTCGACAGCTCGGTCGGCGGCAAGACCGCGATCAACGCGCGCGCCGGCAAGAACCTGATCGGCGCCTTCCATCAGCCGAGCTTCGTGCTGATCGACCCGACGGTGCTCGACACCCTGCCTGCACGCGAGCTACGCGCCGGTTATGCGGAGGTCGTCAAATACGGCCTGATCGGCGATCCCGATTTCTTCGCCTGGTGCGAGGCGAACGGGCATGCACTGCTTGCCGGCGATCCTGACGCACGCGCGCATGCGATCGCGTACAGCGTCGCCGCCAAGGCCCGCATCGTTGCCGAAGACGAACGCGAGATTGCCGACCGGCGCGCGCTGCTGAACCTCGGCCATACTTTCGGCCACGCGCTTGAGGCCGAAACCGGCTTCGGCCCTGCGCTGCTCCACGGCGAAGCGGTTGCCGCCGGCATGGGGCTGGCGTTCCGCTTCTCCGCCGAGCGCGGGCTCTGCCCGCCTTCCGACACCACGCGCGTTGCCGAGCATCTGCGCACGATCGGCCTGCCGCACGATGCCGTGTCCGCCGGCGTCGATGCGCCCGGCGAACGCCTCGCTGCCCATATGGCGCACGACAAGAAAAAGGCCGGCGGCCGGGTGCCCTTCATCCTCGCCCGCGGCATCGGCGAGGCGTTCGTCGACAAATCGGTGGCGCTGGACGAGGTATCTCATTTCCTCGATTCTCTCGCTCGTCCCGAGCGAAGTCGACGGGCGTAGGCTCCGAACAGCGCGCCTCGACTTCGCTCGGGACGAGCGAGGCTCAGCTTGGGCGAACGGCGACCCAGACCCACCCGGCGATCATCAGCGCGCCGCCGATCGGCGTGATCGCGCCGAACCAGCGCGGCGCGCCGAGCGCCATCACGTAGAGGGTCGCGGCGAACAGCGCCGATCCGCCGAGCAGCGTCCAGAGCGGACCCGGCGCCGCCGTCCGCGCCAGTGCCAGCACGGCGATGGCATGGATCAGCTGATAGAAGCCGCCGGTCCGCAGCCATTCGGCTTCCTTGCCGGAAAAGCGGTGCGCGCCGAATGCGCCCGCGGCAATCGCAATCGCGGCGGACAGCGCCGCCAGCCGCATCAACCACAGCATCAGCCGCTCTCCGCCGGAATAGGAATGGCGTCCTCTAAGGGCGGCGGTTCGTTCGGCCGGACCATCAGCTCCTCGCCCGCATGGAGATCGCCTGCCTTGGCCTGAGCGGCAAGACGCCTCGAATCCATGTCGCGATAGCGGTCCTCGGTGCGGTCGATCTCCTCCTCGTCGACCTCGACCGCCGCCAGCGCCATCCGCCCCATGCAGATCGCCGATTCGTAGACCTCGCGCACGGTGCCCGCGATCGGGGCGCCGTCGAGCCGCATCAGCTGGCGCCGGTCGAAGGCGCGGACGAAAATCTGCGCCTTCGGAAAGGACTGGACGATCGCCTCCACCGCCTCGCGGTCGAGCGAACCGCCGTCGATGCAGAACAGCAGCAGCTGCGCCTGCTCCGCGCCGGCCTGGCGCAGCAGGTCGACGCGCGTGCCGTCGCCGAAATAGACTTTGACGCCGAATTCCTGGCCGACATCCACCTGCGTCGCCTTGCGGTCGATGATGGTCACCGAAATGCCCTGCAGCGCCAGCATGAAGCCGACGGTCTGGCCGAAGCGGCCCCAGCCGACCACGATCGCGCTTGCCCCATCGTCGCTCGGCGCTTCCAGATCGGTGCGCTGCTTCGGCGGCGGCTCGCGGAAACGGCGGCTGAGCATCATCAGGAACGGCGTCGTCGCCATCGACAGGGTCACCACCGCGCCGAACAGGCTTGCTGCCTCCGGCGCGATCAGCAGCGCGCGCTGCGCCTGTGCGAACAGCACGAAGCCGAACTCGCCGCCCTGGCTCAGCAGCAGTCCGGTCGCGAGCGCAGTCCGCCAGTCCTGCCCGAACAGCCGCGCCAGCCCCAGGATGATGGCCGCCTTGATCGCAACCAAGCCGGCGGCGATCGCGACCACGAACAGCGGCCGCTCGGCGATCGCGTGCAGGTCGAGCAGCATGCCGACCGCAATGAAGAACAGGCCGAGCAGGATTGAGCGGAACGGATCGACGTCCGCCTCCAGCTCGTGCCGATAGGGGGAATCGGCGAGCATCACGCCGGCGACGAACGCGCCCAGCGCCGTCGACAGCCCAAGCGATTCCATCACCGCCGCGCTCGCCAGCACCGCGAACAGGCCCGCCGCGACGAACAGCTCGCGCTCGCCGAGACCGCCGATCAGCCGGAACAGCGGGTTCAGGATGAAGCGCCCGGCCAGCACCAGCCCGATCACGGCCCCCACCGTGTACAGCGCGAGCAGCCAGCCCGGCGCTGCGCTGGCTGCGTCAGGTGCACGCGACATCGCGGCGACGATCGTGATCAGCGGCACGATCGAAAGATCCTGGAACAGCAGCACCGAAAAGGCGCGCTGCCCGAACGGAGTCCGGAGCCGACCGGCCGATTCGAGCATCGGCAGCACCTGCGCGGTCGAGGAGAGCGCGAGCGGCAGACCGATCGCCAGCGCAGCTTCCGGCGTCAGCGGCGTCACGGCATAGACGAAGCCGGAGAGCGCCAGTCCGCACAGCACCACCTGGGCGAGACCGAAACCGAAAATATCGCGCCGCAGCCGCCACAGCCTGCCCGGCGACAGCTCCAGCCCGACCAGGAACAACAGCAACGCGATGCCGATCTCGGCAATGCCCAGCTTCGCCTGCGGGTCGCCGACCAACCCGAGCCCCTGCGGGCCGATAATCACGCCGCTGATCAGATAGCCCAGCGTGGCGCCGAGCCCCAGCCTGCGGAACACCAGCACCAGCACCAGCGCGGCGCCCAGCATCACGAACCCGTCGCGCAGCAGCGATCCGGGCCCGTGCGCCTCCATCAGCCCCGCGCGCGCTCGGCCGCTTCGGCAGCCGCTTCAAAGGGCAACCGGATCGCAGCATGTCGCCCGCGATGGGGTAGCGCGCGCTCCAGCCGGTCGAGATCGGGCCAGTCGCCGGGCGTGTCGCGTTCGCCGGCCAGCCATGCCGCCAAAGCATCGCGCGCTTCGGCCAGCTCTTCCGGCGACCGCCCGATCGCGTGCGAAGCCATCAGGTTCGCCGAAGCCTGGCCGAGCGCGCAGGCGGACACGTCCAGCCCCAGCGCCGCCACCCGCCCAGCACTGTCCAGCACCACGTCGGCCGCAACGCGGCTGCCGCATGTGACGGATCGCTTGTCCGCCGATCCCTGCGGGTCGGCCAGCCGCCCCAGATGCGGGATCGTCGTCGCCAGCCGCAGCAGCGCGGCGTCATATAGCGGCGCGTTCACGGGGCCGCGCTGCCATTGTCGGCTTCGCGCAGGATGCCGCGCCGCTGGTTCATATAGTCGACCATCGCCCGGCTGGTCGCGCTCATCAGCGAATAGGTCCGCGCCTTGCGCATCCAGTCCGGCCGATACGCCGGGCCGCCGCGCACCGTGTCGACGACCAGGGTTGCCAGCAGGAACAGCAAGGACGCCAGGATCAGTCCCTTGACGAAGCCGAAGCCGAAACCGAGCACCCGGTCGACCGGGCCCAGCACCGATTGCCGCGTCCGCCTGCCGAGCGCGCGCGCCAGCAGCCGTCCAATGATGAACGTTCCGCCGAACAGCAGCACCACGGCCGCAACGGCGGCGCCCGATGGCGATCCGATCAGACCAGACAAAGCATCCATCACCGGCGTATGGAAGAAAGTGACCGCCATCACCGCCAGCACCCAGGCGATCATCGACAGCGCCTCGTGCACGAAGCCGCGCAGCGCGCCGAACACCGCGCCCCCGCCCATCAACACCAGCGCAACGACATCCAGAGCGGTCATGGCCGGTTGGCTAACCGCGCCCGAGGAGATGGTCAACGAGCGCACCCAGCCTCGCGAAGCCGGACAGCTTCACGCCGGCGCCGTCCTTCAGACTCGATGGCACCAGCGCACGTTCGAAACCGAGCTTCGCAGCCTCCTTGAGCCGAAGCGCGCCGTGCGCCACCGGCCGCACTTCGCCCGACAGCGCGACCTCTCCGAATGCGACCGCATCGGAGGGCAGCGGCCGCTCCGTCAGTGCCGAAACAAGGGCCGCGGCGACGGCCAGATCGGCTGCGGGATCGGACACGCGATACCCCCCGGCCACGTTCAGATAGACTTCCGCGCTCGAAAAGCTGAGGCCGCACCGTGCTTCCAGCACGGCCAGGATCATCGCCAGCCGCCCGGCGTCCCAACCGACGACCGCCCGCCTGGGCGTCGCGCCGCTCGCCAGCCGCACGGTCAGCGCCTGGATCTCGACCAGCACCGGCCGCGTGCCTTCCAGCGCCGGAAACACGATCGCGCCGCTGACATTCTCGTCACGGTGCGTGAGGAACAGCGCGGACGGGTTCGGAACTTCGTCCAGTCCCTGCTCGCCCATCGCAAACACGCCGATCTCGTCGGTGCCGCCGAAGCGGTTCTTGATCGCGCGCAGGATGCGGTACTGGTGGCTGCGCTCGCCCTCGAAGCTCAGCACGGTGTCGACCATATGCTCGAGCACGCGCGGCCCGGCGATCGCCCCGTCCTTGGTGACATGGCCGACCAGCACCACCGCCGTCCCGCGCTCCTTGGCGAAGCGGATCAGCTCCTGCGCCGACGCGCGCACCTGACTCACCGTCCCCGGCGCGCCTTCGATCAGGTCTGAATGCATCGTCTGGATCGAATCGATCACCAGCAGCGCGGGCGGCGTTCCCTGCCCCAGCGTCGTCAGCACGTCGCGCACCGATGTCGCCGCGGCGAGCTGCACCGGCGCGTTGCCCAGCCCCAGCCGCCGCGCGCGCAGCCGCACCTGATCTGCCGCCTCCTCGCCCGAGACATAGGCGACACTCCGCCCGCCGAGCGCCAGCTTCGCCGCAGCCTGGAGCAGCAGCGTCGACTTGCCGATCCCGGGATCGCCGCCGATCAGCGTCGCCGAGCCCTCGACAAGCCCGCCGCCGAGCGCACGGTCAAGCTCGGCGATTCCGGTCGCCATCCGCGCCGGCAGCGCCACCTCGGCGTCGAGCCCGACCAGCGCCAGCGCGCGCCCGCCGCCCTGCAGGTTATGCTTTGCGGCAAACGGCGTGACGACCGCGCCGGCCTCCTCGACCAGCGTGTTCCACTCGCTGCAATCGGGGCACTGCCCCGCCCAGCGATGGCTCACCGATCCGCAGGATTGGCAGACGTAGCGCTTCTGGGGCTTGGCCATTTTCAGAGTCTAGCAGCGATGGAACGAGAGGGGAACATCCAATGGGATTCGGACAAATGGAGGCATGTGAAGTGGAGAAAGTGGAGAGCGTCGCACAGTTCGGCCGAGGCTGGAGCGAGCCCCCGGGTTGAACGCAGCGGCAGCAGGAGGCGTCGGAACCAGCACCCTGTCGGTGTGGCAGCAAAAATCCAACATTCCTAGAGGCAGCTTTCGTCCCCGTAACGGACGAAAACCCTTTTCGTCACCCCGGCCCTGAGCCAGGGTCCCGCTGTTCTTCTTTCCTGACGGACGGCATCTCGCTCCAATATCAAAAGAAGCGGGATCCCGGATCAAGTCCGGGATGACGATTGGAAACTATCGACGTTTTCCACTATTCTCAGTCCTTCGACGGAATCTTCAGCCCCCGCTGTACCGCCGGTCTCGCCAGCCCGCGCTCCAGCCACGCCGCCACGTTGCGGTATCCGTCGAACCCGACCAGTTCGCGCGCTTCGTAGAAGGTGATGAGATTGCGCACCCAGCCGAGCATCGAGATGTCGGCGATCGTGTATTCACCGTCCAGGAACCAGCTCTTTCCCGCCAGCGCCTGGTCCATCACCCCGAGCAGCCGCTTGCTCTCATCGACATAGCGCTTGAGCGGGCGCTTGTCCTCCCACTCGCGGCCGGCGAACTTGTTGAAGAAGCCGACCTGCCCGAATATCGGCCCGACGCCGCCCATCTGGAACATCACCCATTGCACCGCATGCCAGCGCCCGGCCGGATCGGCGGGGACGAACTTCCCAGTCTTGTCGGCGAGATAGAGCAGGATCGCGCCGCTCTCGAACAGCGTCAGCGGCTTGCCGCCCGGCCCGTCGGGGTCGATCATCGCCGGGATCTTGCCGTTGGGATTGAGGCTCAGGAACTCGGGCGACTTCTGGTCGTCCTGCGCGAAATCGACGAGATGCGCTTCGTACGGCAGCCCGGTCTCCTCCAGCATGATGGAGGCCTTCACGCCATTGGGCGTGTTGAGCGAATAGAGCTGGATGCGGTCGGGATGCTGCGCCGGCCAGCGGCGGGTGATCGGGAAATCGGCAAGATCGGTCATCATCGTCTCCTTTGCGCCGGCGAGATAGTCATCCGCCGCGATTGGCGCTATCGGCCACGGCGATGCAGCCGTCCGACCTCCGCCTGGCCCTGTTCAGCGGCAACTACAATTACACGCGCGACGGCGCCAACCAGGCGCTCAACCTGCTCGTGCGCCACCTGCTCGAGCGCGGCGTCCAGGTGCGCGTCTATTCGCCGACCAGCGCACGTCCGGCGTTCGCGCCGACCGGCGACCTCGTCCCGGTGCCGGCGATCCCCTTCCCCGGCGAGCGCGGCGAATACAAGCTCGCGCGCGGCCTTCCCGCCCGGCCGCGGCGCGATCTCGAAGCGTTCGCGCCGAACATCGTCCATGTCTCGGCGCCCGATCTGCTCGGCCACGCCGCGATCCGCTGGGCGCGGCGGCGCGGCATCGCCACGCTCGCCTCGCTCCACACGCGGTTCGAGACTTATCCGCGCTATTACGGCCTGTCGGCGCTCGAGCCGGCGATCGTCGCGCTGCTGCGCCGCTTCTACGGCCGCGTCGACCGAGTGATGGTGCCGGGCGAGAGCATGGCGGCGCTGCTGCATAACTGGGGGGTGACGACGC
Organism: Sphingomonas sp.; assembly: GCA_035776635.1. Taxonomy (GTDB): domain Bacteria; phylum Pseudomonadota; class Alphaproteobacteria; order Sphingomonadales; family Sphingomonadaceae; genus Sphingomonas. The sequence continues at coordinate 28,532 of DASTWI010000017.1, forward strand.
CGATCGGCATCTGGTCGCGCGGCATGAACCATGACCGCTTCACTCCGGCGCGGCGTGACCTCGGGTGGCGCCGCGCGCTCGGTATCGCCGACGGCGATATCGCGCTCGGCTTCCTCGGCCGGCTGGTCAAGGAAAAGGGCCTCGACATCTTCGCCGAGGTCTCGCGCGAGCTCGGCCGCCGCGGCGTGCCGCACAAGGTGCTGGTGGTCGGCGAAGGTCCCGCCCGCGACTGGTTCGCAGCGCAAGTGCCCGAGGCGATCTTCACCGGCTTCCAGTCGGGCGACGACCTCGGCCGTGCGGTTGCGTCGATGGACGTGTTCTTCAACCCGAGCGTGACCGAGACCTTCGGCAACGTCACGCTGGAGGCGATGGCCGCCGGCGTGCCGGTGGTCGCGGCGCGCGCGACCGGCGCGATCGACCTGGTCGATGACGGCGCGACCGGCTACCTCGTCCCGCCGCGCGAGGTCGGCGCCTATGCCGACGCGATCGCGCGCATCGTCGCCGAGCCTTCGCTGCGCGACGCGCTGGGCGCGGCGGGCCACGCCAAGGCGGCGGGCTACAGCTGGGACAAGGCGAACCAGGCGGTGCTCGACGCGTATCTGGGGCTGATGGAGGGACAAGGGTGAGGCGGCGCCCCTTCCCCCTCCCCGTTCGTGCTGAGTAGAGGCTGAGCGAAGTCGAAGCCTCGTATCGAAGCACATGGCTTGTCCTTCGATACGCCATTTCGACTTCGCTCAATGGCTACTCAGGACGAACGGATGGAAGGTGTCCGCTCGCCCCCCGATCGGACGAACGGAGAGAAGGTGGGTCCGCTCACCCCTCCATCGGGCTCGCCCCGCGCGGCCGGTCCTCGATCCGCTCGCCGGTCGCGGCGAAATAGACCATCTCGGCAATGTTTGTCGCATGGTCGCCGATCCGCTCGATATGCTTGGCGACGAACAGCAGGTGCGCGGCCGGCGTGATATTGTGCGGATTTTCCATCATATAGGTCAGCAGCGCGCGGAAGATGCTGTTGTAATAATCGTCGAGCTGACGATCGCTGCCGCACACCAGCGCCGCCTTCTCGGCGTCGCGCTGGACGAAGGCGTCGAGCGCGTCGTGGACCAGCCCCGAAGCGAGCCGCGCCATTTCGGGCAGCATCGCGACCGGCTGGATCGCGCTCGGGCTGTCGAGCAGCGGCACGCGCTTGGCGATGTTCTTGGCATAATCGCCGATCCGCTCGACCACGCCGGTGATCTTGAGCGCGGCGACCGCCTCGCGCAAATCGTCCGCCATCGGCGCGCGCAGGGCGATCATCTCCAGCGCCATGCTCTCGGCTTCGGTCTCCATCGCATCGATGATCGCGTCGTCGATCACCACCTGCGCGGCGCCCTCCAGGTCGCGCTCGAGCAGGCAGCGCAGCGCCTCGCGCAGCGCATGCTCGGCGCGCCCGCCCATCTCGCTGATCGCGGCCCGAAGGCGCGAGCGATCCTCATCGAACGCCTTGGACGTATGGCCGGCTGTCGACATTCTTGCGTTCCTCCTCAGCCGTAGCGGCCCGTGATGTAATCCTGGGTGCGCTTCTCAGCCGGATTGGTGAAGATGCGCGCGGTATCGTCAACTTCGACGAGCTCGCCCAGATGGAAAAAGGCGGTGCGCTGCGACACGCGCGCGGCCTGCTGCATGTTGTGCGTCACGATCACCACGGTGAAGCGGTCGCGCATCTCATGGATCAGCTCCTCGATCTTGGCAGTCGAGATCGGGTCGAGCGCCGAGGTCGGCTCGTCCAGCAGCACGATCTCCGGCCGCACGGCGATCGTCCGCGCGATGCACAGCCGCTGCTGCTGCCCGCCCGACAGCGACAGCGCGCTGTCGTTGAGTTTGTCCTTCACCTCGTCCCACAAGGCCGCCTGGCGCAGCGCATCCTCGATGCGGTCGGCGAGCTCGCTCTTGGGCAGGCGCTCGTAATGCGACAGCGCGAAGCCGACGTTGGCGCGGATCGACGAGGCGAACGGCGTCGGCTTCTGGAACACCATCCCGACGCGGCGGCGCAGCTCGGCGAGGTCGAAGCCGCGGTCGAGGATGTTCTCGCCATCGATCAGGATTTCGCCCTCGGCGCGCTGCTCGGGATAGAGCGCATAGATGCGGTTGAAGGTCCTGAGCAGCGTCGATTTGCCGCACCCCGACGGGCCGATGATCGCCGTCACCGCGCGCGCCGGCATGTCGAGCGACACGCTCTTCAGCGCGTGGCTCCTGCCGTAATGGAAATCGAGGTCGCGCACTGCGATCTGCACCGGCGCATCGGCCGGCGCGGCGGCGAGCTCGCCGGTCATCGGCCTCAGCAAACTCTGGTCGGTCATCATTTCCCCCGGGTGCGCGCGAACAGCCGCACGATCAGGCTCAGCGCCAGCACGAACGCGGTGAGGATCAGCGCCCCGGCCCAGGCCAGCGCGTGCCACTCGTCATACGGGCTCATCGCATATTGGAAGATCACCACCGGCACGTTGGCCAGCGGGGCGTTGAGATCGGCGCTCCAGAACTGGTTGTTGAGCGCGGTGAAGAGGAGCGGCGCCGTCTCGCCGCTGATCCGCGCGACGCCGAGCAGCACGCCGGTGACGATGCCGTTCATCGCCGCGCGGAACAGCACGCGCGCGCTCACCTTCCAGCGCGGCAGGCCGAGCGCGAACGCCGCCTCGCGCATCCGGTCGGGCACCAGCCGCAGCGCCTCGTCGCTGGTGCGCACCACCACCGGGATCAGGATCAGCGCCAGCGCGAGCGCGCCCGCCCAGCCCGAGAAATGGCCGCTGGTCGCGACTACCAGCTCGTAGATGAACAGGCCGAGCACGATCGACGGCGCGCTGAGCAGGATGTCGTTGACGAACCGCACCGACGCGGCAAGCCGTGTGTGCCGCCCGTGCTCGGCGAGATAGGTGCCGGCAAGGATGCCGATCGGCGTACCGATGACCAGCGCGATCAGCACCATCGCCGCGCTGCCGTAGAAGGCGTTGGCGAGGCCGCCGCTCGCGCCCGGCGGCGGGGTCATCTCGGTGAACAATTTAGGGCTGAGCGCGGCGGCGCCGTTGGCGATAGTCGTCCACAAAATCCAGGCGAGGAACACCAGCCCGAACAAGGTGGCGAGCCCGGCGAAAGCGAGCGCGATGCCATCGACGATGCGGCGGCGGCGAATGACGGCGTTCATGTCAGTGGGTCCGTCCCATGCTGCGATCGACGCGGCGGAGCATCAGCTTGGCGATGGTCAGCACGATCAGCGTGATGACGAACAGCAGGAAGCCGAGCGCGATCAGCGACGAGCGGTAGAGCGCCGTGTCGGCCTCGGTGAACTCGTTGGCGATCGCCGCGGCGATCGAATTGCCCGGCATCAGCAGCGATGCGGACAGATCGTGCGCATTGCCGAGCACGAACGTCACCGCCATCGTCTCGCCCAATGCGCGCCCGAGCCCGAGGAAGATCGCCCCGATCACTGCCGAGCGGGTGTAGGGCAGCGTCACCCGGCTCAGGATTTCCCACCGCGTCGCGCCCAGCGCCACCGCCGACTCGCGCAAGGCCACCGGCACCGCGCTGAACACGTCGCGCGCCACCGCGGCGATGAACGGGATCACCATGATGCCCAGCACCAGTCCGGCGCTCAGCATCCCGATCCCGATCGGCGGGCCGGAGAACAGCGCGCCGATCACCGGCAGCGGCCCGAGATGGTCATTGAGCCACGGCTCGACATGCGTCGCCATGAACGGCGCGAACACGAACAGCCCCCACATGCCGTAGATGATGCTGGGGATCGCCGCGAGCAGCTCGATCGCCGTCGCGATCGGCCGCCGCGACCAGACCGGCGCGATGTCGGTGAGGAACAAGGCGATGCCGATCGACACCGGCACCGCAACGATCAGCGCGATCGCCGAGCTGACCAACGTGCCGTAGATCGCCACCAGCGCGCCGAACTGGCCGCCCACGACATCCCAGTCCTTGCTGGTGACGAAGTCGAGGCCGAAGGTCTGGAACGCCAGACGCCCGCCCCACGCCATCGACGCCGCGACGGCGACCAGCGCGATCAGCACCAGCCACGCCGAGCCGGCGGTGGCGGCCCGATAGACCGCCTCCGCCCAGCCGGCCTCGCGAGGTCGCGGGAGCGCGAGCGTTGCCATCACTTGACGTTGGCGGTGATGTAGGCGTCGATCTTGTCGACCAGCGGCTTGGGCAGCGGCACGTAGTCGAGCTTCTCGGCCTGAGCCTGCCCGTTGGCGAACGCCCAGCGGAAGAAGTCGAGCGCCGCCTTGGTCGCCGCCGCGTCCTTCGGCTGCTTGTGGACCAGCACGAAGGTCGTCGCGGTGATCGGATAGGCCTCGGCGCCCGGCGCGTTGGTCATCACCAGGTCGAAATCCTGCGCCTTGTCCCAATCGGCGCTGGCGGCGGCCGCCTGGAAGCTCGCGGTGCTCGGCGCGACGAACTTGCCCGCCGCGTTCTGCACCATCGCCCAGGTCATGTGGTTCTGGATGACATAGGCATATTCGACATAGCCGATCGAGTTCGGCACCTGATCGACATAGGCCGCGACGCCCTCGTTACCCTTGCCGCCGATCCCGGTCGGCCACGCGATCGAGGTGCCCTCGCCGGGCCCGCTCTTCCAGCTCGGGCTGACCTGCCCGAGGTAATGTGTCCAGTTGAACGTGGTGCCCGACCCGTCCGAACGATGCACCACGGTGATCGTCGCGCCGGGCAGCGTCACGCCGGGGTTGAGCCCGGTGATCTTCGCATCGTTCCACTTGGTGATCTTGCCCGCATAGATGTCGGCGAGCACCGGCCCGGTCAGCTTGAGCTTGCCCGCATCGACGCCCTGCAGATGGACCACCGGCACGATGCCGCCGATCACCGCCGGAAACTGCGCCAGCCCCGCTTCGGCCAGCTCCTTGGGCTCGAGCGGCTTGTCGGTCGCGCCGAAATCGACCGTTCCGGCCTTGATCTGCGCGATCCCGCCGCCCGAGCCGATCGACTGGTAATTGATCTTCGTCCCGGCCGCCTTGGCGTAATCGGCCGCCCAGGCCGACAGCACCGGATAGATGAAGGTCGATCCCGCGCCGGTCACGGCACCGGCGGTTGCCGCCTGGTCATTGCCGGCAGCCTGATTGTTCCCCTGGCACGCCGCAAGCGCGAGCGCCGCCAGCGGCGCGGCGAAACGGATCATCTTGGTCACGCGAGTCTCCCGTTGGATGCTGCCCGCCCGTTAGGCGCGCGCGGGGACGCTTTCGTGACGGTTGCGTTTCACTTTTGTGACAGCGGGAACGGATAGAGATGGCCTCTATCCTCAATAATCCTTCTTGTACCGAACGCTGACGCTCGACCCGCCGAACGAGCCCGCCTCGGACAGCACGCTCAGCGCCTTGGTCAGCGAAATCTCCAGCTGAGTCGCGGTGAAGCCGCGCGCGTCGGTGATGATCGAGACGTAGATGTCGTTGGTGATATATTTGCCCGCCGCCAGCGCGGTGCCGCGCCCGGTCGCCTGGTCGGCGCCCAGGATTTCGAGCCGGTCGATCCCCGTCGCCGACCTCAGCTTGCCGAGCGGGTTCAGCCCCCCGCCCGATCCGCGCAGCGAGTTCAAGGCAGCGGCGAGCTGCACCGCCTGGATCGCCGACAGATTTTCCGGGCTGTCGCCGAACAGCAGCCGGCTCAGCACCTCGTCCTGCGGCAGCGCGGGGTTGGAGGTGAACTCGATCTGCGGATGCTGCCCGGTGCCGGTGATGGCGATCACCGCATTGATGCCGTTGACGTCGGTCGAAGCCGAAATGTCGAGCGTCGGATCGGTGAGCGCCCCGCCCTCGAAATGGACGATGCCGCGGTCGAGCGTGAACCGCTTGCCGGCGAACGAATAGGTGCCGCGCACCACCGTCGCCTCGCCGGTGACACGCGGCGCCGCGGTGGTCCCGCGCACCCTGAGGTCCGCCTTCCACTCCGAATCGAGCCCCATGCCCGACACGAACAGCTGGTTGTCGGCATGAAGCCGGATGTCGAGGCGGAACAGCCCGATCGGCGCCTCGGCCTGCTCCTCAGCCTCGCTCTCCAGCGGCTGGCCCTTGCGCCGCACGCCCTCCAGCGCCGGGACCTCGGCCTGGCCTTGGCGGACGATCTGATAGCGCGCCTCGGGGATCGACAAATCGCCGCTGATCGTGCCGCCGCTCTTGTCGTGATGCACCTTGAGCGTGCCCGTCGTCGAGGCGCTGAGCCCCTCGCCGCGCGCAAGCTGCGCGTTCTGGAATGTCGCGGTGACGTCGATCGGGAACCCGCTGTCCGCCGCCAGCCCGACCGAGCCTTGCGCGGTGAGCGTGCCGTCGCCGGCGCGCGCGCTGAGGCTGGTCAGCTCGAACCGGTCGTTGGTGAACCGCCCGCGCACCGCGAGATTGGTCAGCCGCGTGCCATAGGTCTCGTTGTCGTAGGTCAGGTTGTCGGCGCGGATCAGCCCGGTGACCCGCGGCGCGCTCAACTGCCCGGAGAAATCGGCGGCGACCGCCACCGGCCCGCTCAACTGCTGGTTGGCGAGCCCCGTCAGCGAGAACAGCACCGCCGCCGGCCCGTTATAGCGGATGCCTCCCGACAAGGGCGCATGAGCCAGCCGCGTCGTCCAGCTGCCTCCGGCCCCGAGCGGCTGCATCGTCGCCACCACGCGCCCGATCGGCGTCCCGCCGCGCTTGATCAGTGCGCGCACGTCGGCGCCGTTCGCCTGCAACGCGCCCTTCAGCGTGATGTCGACCGGGCTCGATACGGTGGCGATCCCCGACCGCGTGAAATTGTTGATCGTGATCAGCGCCTGCGCATCGGGCGTGCCGCCGCCCGGCGGCATGGTGAGGTCGACGCTGCCGGTGGCGACCCCGCCGATCTCCAGCCCCGGAACGAAGGCGTTGACGATGACGAGGTCGAGCCGGTCGAGCCGCACCTGCGCGGCCAGGCCGTTGCCGTAGCGCCCGGCGACGCGCATCGTCCCGCGGTCGAACTCGATCCGCGTCGGCTGTAGCGCATAGCCGCCCCCCGCCTTCACGACCCGGGCCGGGTTTGCCGTGCGGAAATTGACGCCCGCCGCGTTGCCGTTCAGCGCGACCAGCCACAGGTTGGGCGACAGCTGGGCATTGGCGGCGAGGTTGAACGGAACCCCGTTCGATCCGCTGGCGACGAGCTGCGCGGTACCCTTGCCGCCGCGAGTGTCGATCTTCGCGCGCGCCTTGGCGATCAGCGTCGGGCCGTAGTGCAGGTTGGCGACCTGCACGTCGCCGGTGATCGCCGGGGCGTTGGGATAGAGGACCGCGGTGGCGGAGACGATCGCGCGCCCGATCGTGAAATCGACTTGCCCCGGTATTGTCGCGTTATAGGCGTGCGCCGCGACATCGGCGCGCTGGACGCCCTGCTGGGCGGAGAGCCGGACGGTGCCGTTCAACCCCGACCCCGCGAATGCGAGCGTTCCGGCGAGCGGGCCGGCCGCGGACGTTTGCAGGGCGCCGTGAAAGGTGACGCCCGCGAACAGCAGCCGGTTGACCTCGATCGACATCCGCGCGCCGGGCCGCACCACCACATTCGCGGTGAACGGCCCGTAATTGGTGTCGCCGGTGGCGGTCGCGACATAAGCGCCGTTCGCCCCGCGCACATGCGCCTCCAGATTGGCGAGACCGATGCCGAGCCCCGGCCGCGCCGCGCGCAGCAGCACATCGGGCGCTGTCGGGCTTCCCGCCGCGCGCACCGCGATCGGGCCGTATCTGCTCGAATAGCCTTGCGCGTTGACCAGCAGCGCGCCCTTGGGATCGTAGCGCCCGCTTCCCGAGGTGATGCGGAACTGCGGCGCGTTGAGGTGCAGGTTGGAAAAGGTGACGATCCCGTCGGTGCCGTAGGTAAGGTCTGTCGACGCCACCGCATTGCCGCCCAGGAAACTGCGCGCGCCCGAATTGAAGATCTGCGAGGTGCGCGCGACGACATGGCCCTTGATCGCCCAGCCGCCGTGGGCGCCGGGCGTCAAATTGGCGTCGGTGACGACGTTGATGATCCCGATACTCTCGATGCGGTAATCGTTGACCCGGCCCTTGAGCGCCCCGGTGTAGCGCCCCGTCGCCATGTTCGCGGCGATGATCGCGGTCGCGTCGATCCGGTTCGATGTGAGGTGGAGGTTGTCCGACAGGATCTGGCTGCCCGAAATCGCAAGGTCGCCGGTAATCGAGACATTCTCCAGCAGCCCGCCCGCCGCCGCGTTGAGCCCTGTCACCCTGGCCGCGCGCGCGTTGACGGGGATCAGGATACGGTCGGCGTTCACCCTGGCCTGGCCGGTAGCGTAGAGCCCCTCGACTCCGGTCCCGCCGAAGCTGATCGCCGTCGCGCGCAGCACATAGCCGACGCTCGGCGTCGCGAACGGCCCGTCGAGCACGACATGCGCCGCGGCGTCGCGCGCCGCGAGCTTCGGCGCCACCGCACCCGGGGTCAGCAGCCGGGCGTCGATCCGGAAATTACCGAACCGGCTGTTGCCGAGGTCGATCAATCCGTCGCCATCGACTGCCAGCGCGTTCGACCGCAGCGAGAACCGCGTATCTGCCTTGCGCTGGCCAAGCGTGGCGTCCAGCGCGATGTCGAGCCGCGGCGCGGTCAGCCGCTCGACCGGCCCCGCCATGTAGAGCCCGGGATGCGCGTTGCCGCGGACCTTGAACGTGCCGTTCCGCGCGGCGATCGTCAGGTCGATCAGCGACTGACCGCCCAGCGTGCCGGTCGCCTTGCCGTTCCACGCCTTCCAGCTGCCGGTGCCGGCGATCGTCACGCCAAGCGGCTTGGCCACCCCGCTGAGCCCGGCGACGATACCGTTCGCCGGCGAAACCAGCCTGGCGTCGATGTCGAGCCTGTTGGCGTCGGGCACGGCGTCGAGCTTCACCGCCAGCCGGTCGCCGCCGGCAACCCCCGGCGCGGAGAGCGCCGCCGCATTGGCGACGATCTGCGCGCGGCGGTCGGCGATGTGCGCCTGTCCCGCGATCCGCACGATCCGCTTCGCCCCTGTCACCGGCGCGCCGAGCACCAGCTGGTCGATCCTCAGCCGATTCACGTCGATATCGATATTGGGCAGGATCGGCTGGTTGGGCTTGCTTGGGGTCGGCTTGAGCGCCGGCATCCGCGCCATGGTGATCAGGCGGCTGCTCGCCGAGCGGATATCGACATGGTTGTGGAGGAACGCGAACGGCCGCCAGTCGATGTCAACTTCGGGCGAGGTCAGGAACACGCCCTTGGTGTCGCGCACCCGCACGTCCTTCAACACCATCGCGCCGTAGATCGAGCCCTCGATCCGCCCGACCGAGATGTTGAGCCCCGATGCCATCGTATAGCCGGCGATGCGGTCGGCGAGGAACCGCCGCCCCGGACTGGTGTTGAGCGCGACCAGGATCAACCCGACAAGCACGATGATCGCGACGATCCCGATGCCGATCCATTTCGCGACGCGCTGCCACAGCGGCCGTTCGACGGCGACGGTCTCCTCGCGCTCTTCGGGCGGGGTCGGGACCGGATTCTCGACCATCAGAACGCCTGCCCGATCGAGATGTAGAGCGCGATCCGCCCGTCGCCCTTGCGCGGGTTGAGCGGGGTCGCGACGTCGATCCGGATCGGCCCGAAATTGGTGTAGAGCCGCCCGCCGATTCCCGCGCCGAAGTGCAGATGGTCGAACTGCGGGAAGGTGCTCGCATAGGCGTTACCGCCATCGAAGAACGGCACGATCCCGTAATTGCCGAAGCGATAGCGCGCCTCGATCGAGAATTCGTTGATGCTGCGCCCGCCGACCGGATCGCCGTTGGGATCGAACGGCCCCAGCCGCTGATAGCCGTAGCCGCGCACCGATCCGCCGCCGCCGCCATAATAGCGCCGCGAAGGCGCAAGGTCGTCGCGGTCGATGCCGAAGATCGATCCGGCGCGCACCCGGCCCGCCAGCACCAGGTCGTCGCGGATCGGATAATAGCCCGTCGCCTCGACCATCGTCCGCGCATAGGGCCTCACCTGGCCATGGACCGACGTCTCGGGGCTGAGGTTGAGCTTGAGCCGATAGCCCTTTGTCGGGTTGAGCAGATCGTCCGACTGGTCGAACTCGACCTGTCCCGGCAGCGCCAGGATGCCGTAGGTCCGCCGCACGCGCTTGCCGGCGGCAAAATCATAGACGCTCTCGTTGGTCCCGATCAAGTCGGCGCCATAGGCATAGGTCAACGTCTTCTGCCAGATCGGCGTCGAATCATACGCCCAGCGGATGCCGAGCGTCCCCGTGAAGGCGTCGAACGCGTCATAATTGCTGTGGTCCGCCGACGCGACGATCGAGAAGGTCCGGTCGCGCTGCCCCGCGTTCGATCGGCGGAAGGTCGCGCTCGCCCCCTGCTCCTGGCTGCCGAGCGTCGCGGTGGCGATCAGCGCGCCTTCGGGAGGGAACAGGTTGCGGTGCATCCACGACCCTTCGACCTTGAACCCCTCGCCGGTCGAATAGCCCGCGGTGGCTGCCAGCGTGCGCGGCGGTCCTGCCACTTGACGCACCTGCAAGTCGGCGAGTTCGGTGCCGTCGGGGCCGGGCTTCCCCGTTGGAACCGGTTTCACGGAAACGCTAGAAAACAGCCCCGTCGCGACCAGCGCTTTCCTCAGGTCGTCGGTCTTGCGCACGTCGTAGAGCTCGCCCGGCTTGAACCGCGCGAGCAGCGCGATGTGCTTTTCGCTGAACACCGGGTGGCGCCCCCTCAGCTGGAACCCGCCGAAGCTCGACCGTGGCCCGGTATCGACCGGCAGCGTATAGTCGCCGGTATAGGTCGTGTCGTCGAGCACGATGTCGCGCAGGCCGAGCTTGGCGAAGGGATAGCCGTTCTGCGGCAGCGTCAGGCTGACGTTCGCCTCCGCACCCTGCACCTTCGCCGCCTCAATCGGATCGCCGGTCTGAAGCGGCAGCGCCTTGCGGATGAGGTCGGGCGGCACGGTCGGCTGCGCCTTTACCGCGATATCGCCCAGCCGATAGAGCTGCCCCGGCGTCGCCGAGACGATCACGCGAACGTGCCCCGGCTGGTTCGGCACTTGCTCGATGGTCGCGATCGCGGTCGCATCGTAATAGCCGAGCGACTTCATCAGCCGCACCGCCAGCGCTTCGTCCTGCCGCGCGCGGGCATCGACCATCGTGCCGTTCTCGGCCTTGCCGCCGCCGTCCTTCAGCGCGGAAAGGTCATCGAACTCGTCGTCGAGCCCGATCGCATTCAACCCGTTGACCGCCACGTCGTAGCGGATCTCGGGCGTCTTTTCGGCATTCTGCTGGTCGGCGACGGTCTGCAGCGGCACCGTATCGAAGGTCGACAGCGGCGGCAGCGGCTGCGCGAGCTCGGTCTCGGTCTCCGCATCGACCGGCGGATTCTCGCTCGCAGGCGCGGCGGCCTGCGGCGCGCGGCGGCGCGGTGCGGCCGGCAGCAACGGCCCGGTCTCGGGCATCGGCTCCAGCGGCGCCTCGATGTCGCCGGTGATCGGCGGCAGCGCCGCGTCGAACTGGGCGTCGGGAATGACCGGCGTGTCGGCCTGGGGGTCGATCGGCTGGACGACGAGCGGCTGGTCGCCGTCCTGCGCCGCGGCGGGAAGCGGCGGTGGCGTCGTATGCGGATCGATCGCCTGCGCGTGCGCAACCGCCGGCGCCAGCATCGCCCCGGTGACGATCGCCCATCGAAATGCGGATGCCGCTCGCACGCCCGCTCTGTCTCCTCCCAGGCCTGACATGCGAACCTGCAGCAAACCCCTTTTCAACTCGCAACGTCCGAGCGCCGGTTTGGCTCCCAACCGCCGCAAATGCCCCGAAATCCATCACATTGCGGACCTCGCCGCGGCCCCGAGTGTTGGAGAATCGGGTCCGTGAGGCGAAGGAGCACATGACCGAAACCGCACCCGAAGTCGATCCCGAGACGATCCCCGGCATCGGTTCGCACGCGCCGTGGCACCATCCCTGGCGCGCGTGGAAGGCGATTTTCGAGCGCATCTGGGCGATGGACGCCTACCACAATTCGTCGCTGATGGCGGCGGGCGTCGCCTTCTACGCCTTCCTGTCGTTCGTGCCGCTGCTCGGCGCGGTGGTGATGACCTACGGCCTCGTCGCCGACCCCGCCACGGTCGCCGACCACATGCACACGATCATCCGCCTCGTCCCGTCCGACGCCGCGAAGCTGATCGAGGACCAGTTGACCAACGTCGCCACCACCGCCGCGTCGAAGGCAGGACTGGGCCTGATCGTCGCGCTCGGCTTTTCGATCTACGGCGCGATGCGCGCGTCGGGCGCGATCATCCAGGCTTTGGGCGTCATCTATGAGGAGGAGGACGGCCGCTCGCTGCTCAGCTTCTACTGGATTTCGGCGCGGATCACGCTGGTGGCGATCGCCGCGGGGGTCGTCGGGCTACTCGCCGCCGGCTTCCTCGCCTGGCTCGGCGAGGCGGCCAACGTGCTCGGCGAGACGGGCGTCGCGATCATCCAGGCGCTGACCTGGCTCGTCGCCGCTGCGCTCGCCAGCTTCGCGTTCGGCTTCGTCTATCGCTTCGGCCCCGACCGTGCCGACGCGCGCTGGCAGTGGCTGACGATCGGCTCGATCTCGGCGACGATCCTGTGGCTGGTCGCGACGTTGCTGTTCGGCGTCTATGTCGCGCATTTCGCCAATTACAACGCGACCTACGGCTCGCTGGGCGCGGTCGTCGTGCTGATGATGTGGCTGTGGGTGTCGGCCTATGCGATCCTGATCGGCGCCGAGCTCAACGCCGAAGCCGAACGCCAGACCGGCGTGGATTCGACCACCGGCGCCCCCCGGCCGCGCGGCGAACGCGGCGCGACGATGGCCGACACCCTGCCCAGCAAGCGCCAGAAGAAACCGCGGCGGGACAAATATTGAACACGGCATGTGTCCCCGCGTCTATGCCGCCCGCCGCTTCACCTCCTGCCGGAATCGATGGAGCAGCGGCTCGGTATAGCCGTTGGGCTGCTCCACGCCTTCGAACACCAGCGCCTTCGCCGCCTCGAGCGCGAGGCTCCCGTCGCCTCCCGCCATCGGCCGATAATTCGGATCGCCCGCATTCTGCGCATCGACCTTGGCCGCCATTCGCGCGAACGCCGCCTCGACCTCCGCTCGCGTCGCGACGCCATGGAGCAACCAGTTGGCGATATGCTGCGAGGAAATGCGCAGCGTCGCGCGGTCCTCCATCAGCCCGACGTCATGGATGTCGGGCACCTTCGAACAGCCGATCCCCTGGTCGATCCAGCGCACGACATAGCCGAGGATGCCTTGCGCATTGTTGTCGAGCTCGCGCGCCACGTCCTCGCGGCTCCAGTTGCGCCCGCGCGCGACCGGCACCGTCAGCAACGCGTCGAGCCCCGGCGCGGCCTCCCCCTGGATCGCCCGCTGCCGCGCGAAGACATCGATCGCGTGATAGTGCAGCGCGTGCAGCGTCGCCGCGGTCGGCGAGGGCACCCAGGCGGTGTTGGCCCCGCTCGCCGGATGGGCGATCTTCTGTTCGATCATGTCGCCCATCCGGTCGGGCGCCGCCCACATCCCCTTGCCGATCTGCGCCTTGCCCGACAGCCCGCATACGAGGCCGATCCGCACATTGCGATCCTCATAGGCCTTGATCCACGCCGCAGCCTTCATCTCGCCCTTCGGGATCATCGGCCCGGCGCGCATCGCGGTGTGAATCTCGTCGCCGGTTCGGTCAAGGAACCCGGTGTTGATGAACACGATCCGGTCCTTGACCGCATGGATGCACGCCGCGAGATTGGCCGAGGTCCGCCGCTCCTCGTCCATCACCCCGACCTTGATCGTGTGCCGGTCGAGCCCCAGCAGATCCTCGACCGCATCGAACAGCCGGTCGGTGAAGCCGCACTCCGCGGGCCCGTGCATCTTCGGCTTGACGATGTAGATCGAGCCTGCGCGGCTGTTGCGGAACCTGCCCAACCCCTTGAGATCGTACAAGCCGATCAGGCTGGTCATCACCGCATCGAGAATGCCTTCGGGCGCCTCGCTCCCGTCGGGCAGCCGCACCGCGGGCGTCGTCATCAAATGCCCGACGTTGCGCACGAACAGCAGCGCGCGGCCGGGCAGCGTCAGCGCGCCCCCATCGGGCGCCGTATAGACTCGGTCGGCCGCCAGCCGCCGCGTCATCATCCGCCCGCCCTTCTCGAACGTCTCCTCGAGGTCGCCGCGCATCAGCCCCAGCCAGTTGGCATAAGCGGCGACCTTGTCCTCGGCATCGACCGCGGCGATCGAATCCTCGAGATCGACGATCGTCGTCAACGCCGCCTCCAGCACGACATCGGCGATGCCGGCGGGATCGGTGCGCCCGATCGGATGGTCGCGGTCGATGACGAGCTCGATATGCAGGCCGTTGTGGCGGAACAGCAGCGCCGACGGCGCATCGGCGGGTCCGCGATATCCAACCCAACGCCCGTCCGTGTCGAGCGAAGTCGAGACACGTTGCCCCTCGTCACTGCTTCTCGACTCCGCTCGAAGCGAACGGTTGAGCAGGAGGTCGCCATTGCGAATTCCGATCCCGCAGACCTCAGCCCATGTGCCCTCCGCGAGCGGCGCCGCTTCGTCGAGGAATGCCCTGGCCCGCGCGATCACCTCGGCGCCGCGTGCCGCGTCGTAGCCGCCGGGCTTCGCTGCGCCGGGCAGCGCGTCGGTGCCGTAGAGCGCGTCGTAGAGGCTCCCCCAGCGCGCATTGGCGGCGTTGAGCACGAATCGCGCGTTGAGCACCGGCACGACCAGCTGCGGCCCCGCCATCCGCGCGACTTCGTCATCGACATGTGTCGTACCGATCGCGAACGGCGCCGGCGCATCGACAAGATAGCCGATCTCGCGCAGGAATCCTTCCGGCATCGCCTCGCCGGGATGCGCGCGATACCAGTCGTCGATCCGCGCCTGCAGATCATCGCGCTTCGCGAGCAGTTCCCGGTTTTCGCCGGCGAACCGCGCGAAGATGTCGGCCACCCCCGCCCAGAACCCCTCGGCCTCGGTCCCGAGCGGCGGCAGCACTTCGTCCTCGACGAAGCGGACGAGCGGGGCGGCGATGTCGAGACCGGCGCGGACGGGCATGAAGTTCCTCCTCAAGATAAAGCTGCGTTCGGCCTGGGGAGGGCGCGACGACCTAGCGGCGATTCGACCGGGATTGCAACACCTCGGCGACCGTTCACCCCTGCTCCGTATCCAGCGCCGCCGCCGCAAGCTCGAGCCGCTCGAGCATTCCGCGCAAGGACGCGAGTTCCTCGGCCGAGAAGCCCGCGAAAATCTGGTGGTCGATCGCCACCGCCATCGGCGTCACCTCGTCGTAGAGCGTGCGTCCCGCCTTGGTCAGCGACAGATGGTGCGAGCGTTGGTCGTCGGTATTGGGGCTTCGCCTGGCGAGCCCGCGATCGACCAGCGCGATCGCGGCGCGGCTGACCGTCACCTTGTCCATCTGCGTGACGCGGCCGATCGCCTGCTGCGTCATTTCCCCGCCTTCGCCGAGCACCGCGATCACTCGCCATTCGGGAATGCGCAGCCCGAACAGCGCCTGATAGGCGGTCGCGATCGCTCCCGACACGCGATTCGACGCGATCGACAGCCGGTACGGCAGGAAGTCGTCGAGCTTCAGCGTATTGGACATAACTCCCTCCCCTTCCGTCGTGCTCCTGCGAAAGCAGGAGCATGGAGCTCCCTCAATACCCCGCGGCCGCGCCCGCCGGCCGCCGGCGGTCGTTCGCGCCCTGCAGCAGCCCGGTCTTCGGATCGACCAGGATCGCCTCGTCCGCACCGATCGCCGAGATCGGACGGAAGCTATACCCCATCGCCTCCAGCTTGGCTTGCGTTTCCGCCGTCAGATAGCCCGGCTCGACCATCACCGTATCGGGCAGCCATTGGTGGTGGAAGCGCGGGGCATCGACCGCCTGCTTCATGTTCATGCCGTAATCGATCACGTTGATGATCGACTGCAGCACCGTGGTGATGATCGTCGAGCCGCCGGGGCTGCCCGTCACCATGAACACCTTGCCGTTCGGCCCCAGCACGATCGTCGGCGACATCGACGACAGCGGGCGCTTGCCCGGCCCGACCGAATTGGCCGCGCCCTGCACCAGCCCGAAGCTGTTGGGCACGCCGGGCTTCGAGGTGAAGTCGTCCATCTCGTTGTTGAGGAAGAAGCCGGTGTCGCCTGCCATCTTCCCGACCCCGAACAGATAGTTGATCGTGTAGGTGACCGCGACCGCATTCCCCTTCGCATCGACCACCGAATAATGCGTCGTGTTGGTCCCCTCGCTCGCCGAGACGCCGCCCTTGATCTCCGACGACGGCGTCGCCCGGTCGGGCAGGATCGAGGCGCGCAGCTTGGCGGCGTGCGCCTCGGAAATCAGCCGTTGGACCGGGTTGTGGACGAACGCCGGATCGCCGAGGTCGGTATTGCGGTCGGCATAGGCGCGCCGCTCCGCCTCGACGACGTCATGCGTCGCCTGCACCGATCCATAGCCGTATTGCCCCAGCGGATAGCCTTCGACGATCTGCAGGATCTCGCACATCGTCGTCCCGCCGGAGCTCGGCGGCGGCGCGGCGACGATCGTGTAACCGCGATACCGGCAGGTGACGGGCGCGTCCCACTGCACGGTATAGCGGGCGAAGTCCTTCATCGTGAACAGCCCGCCATTGGCCTGGCTCGCCGCCACCATCTTCGTCGCGATCGGCCCGCTGTAGAACGCCTTGGTTCCCTTGTCGGCGATCGCCTTCAGCGTCCTGGCGAGGTTGGTCTGCACCAACCGCTCGCCCGCCTTCCACGGCTGGCCGTGGTTGAGGAAGATCGCCGCGACATTGGGCTCGGTGGCGAAATCCTTCGTCCGCTCGTCGAGGATCTTCACGTCGCCCGGTGCGAGCACATAGCCTTTCTCGGCGAGCGCGATCGCCGGCGCGATCACCTTCTTCAGCGGCATCGTCCCGTATTTGGCGAGCGCCTCGTTCAGCCCCATCACCGTCCCCGGCACGCCAACGCCCAGCCAGGTGCCGGTCGAGCGGCCCGGCACCACCTTCCCGTTCGCATCCTGGAACAGCTTGGCGGTGGCGCGGAGCGGCGCCTTCTCGCGGAAATCGAGGAACAGGTTCTTGCCCGAGGCGAGGTGGACGACCATGAACCCGCCGCCGCCGATATTGCCGCAGCACGGATGCACCACCGCCTCGGCATAGCCGACCGCGACCGCCGCATCGACCGCATTGCCGCCCTGCTTCAGGATCTGCACCCCGACGTCGGTCGCAAGATGCTGCGCGGATACGACCATCGCGTGGCGCGCCACCACCGGCGTGGCGGTGCGCCAATCGCCGCTGGCCGGCTGCGCGCTCGCCTGGTCGAGCGCCCGAGTCGAGATTTGCGGGCTCGCCGTCTGCGCTTGCTGCGCCGTCGCACTCACCGTCAGCGTCAGCGTGGAAAGGGCGGTCAGCCCGGCAAGACGTGCCAGCATCCGCAACGCAAATCTCCTTACGATCGATCGAGTCCTCTCGCGCATAGAACAACCGTCCGCGCTTGCCAAAACCGGGAGGAACTTCCGCTTGAACCCACCCATCGAAAAACTTTGACCGTTCCGGGCCGGAGCAGTATAGTATCACTAGATACTAATTGGAGAGCGATGCCATGACCGCCGAAACGCGCGACAATCCGATGGGGCTCGATGGTTTCGAATTCGTCGAATTCACTGGCCCCGATCCGCAAGCGCTCGCCGATCTCTTTGAAAAGATGGGCTTTACTCATGTCGGCACGCACAAATCGAAGAACGTCCGCCGCTACGCGCAGGGCGACATCAACTTCCTGTTGAACATGGAAAAATCGGGGCAGGTCGCCGGATTCCGCGAAGCCCACGGCCCCAGCGCCAATGCGATGGCATTCCGCGTCGACGATGCTGATAAAGCGCTGAAAATGGCCGTCGAGCGCGGCGCTGTCGAAGTCAAGGGAGAGCACGGACCGGGAGAACTCGACATCCCGGCGATCGAGGGGATCGGCGGCGCCAATCTCTATCTCGTCGACAGGAAGTCGCATATTTACGAAGCTGACTTCATCCCGACAGGAAAGGGCGTGAATGACAATGCGACAGGCCTCCACACGCTCGATCACCTGACGCACAATTTGCAGCGCGGCCGGATGACCTATTGGGCGGACTATTACGAGCGTATCTTCAACTTCCGCCAAATCCGTTATTTCGATATCGAGGGCCAATCCACCGGCCTTTTCTCCAAGGCAATGACCGCACCCGACGACAAGATCAGAATTCCCTTGAACGAAAGCCAGGATGAACATTCGCAGATCGAGGAATTCATCAAGGACTACAAGGGAGAAGGCATCCAGCACCTTGCGCTGGCGACCGACGACATCTTCAAGACCGTCGATCACCTTCGCGCCAACGGCATCCGTTTCCAGGACACGCCCGACACCTATTTCGACCTGATCGACAAACGCCTGCCCGGCCACGGCCACAACGTCGGCGAGATGCGCAAGCGCAAGATTCTGATCGACGGCGCGCCCGAAACAGGCGGCGGCTTACTCCTTCAGATCTTTACCGAAAACATGGTCGGCCCGATTTTCTTCGAAATCATCCAGCGCAAGGGCAACGAAGGATTCGGCGAAGGCAATTTCAAGGCCCTGTTCGAGTCGATAGAACTCGATCAGATCCGCCGCGGCGTCATTCCGGCAAAGACGGAGGCGTGACGTACAGGCCCCTCCTTCAGGGGACGGCTGGAGATATGCCATGAACGACATGATGACCGGCTTCGCCAACCATTTCGCTACCGAGGCCATCCCCGGCGCCCTCCCCGTCGGTCGCAACTCGCCGCAGAAGCCGGCGTTCGGTCTCTATACCGAGCAGCTCTCGGGCACCGCCTTCACTGCGCCGCGCGGCGAGAACCGGCGTTCGTGGCTCTATCGCCTGCGCCCCTCGGCGGCGCACCCGGCGTTCACCCGTTATCACGGCGCGAAGCTGTTCGCGCCGGGGGTGGTCAAGGAACCGTTTGCGCCTAATCGGTTGCGCTGGGGACCTCTCGAGGTGGATGAGGATGTCGACTGGCTCGACAGCCTGACGACGATGGTCGTCGCCGGCGGCGGCCCGACCACTCAGGCCGGCGTCGCGGTCCATATCTACCGCGCGGCGAAGGACATGGAGCGGCGCGCGTTCGTCTCGGGCGACGGCGAACTGATCGTCATTCCTGAACAAGGCCGGCTGACACTCTTCACCGAACTTGGCAGGATCGACCTGCAACCCGGTGAGATCGCGCTGATCCCGCGCGGGGTGCGGTTCCGTGTCACGCTGCCCGACGGCGCGGCGCGCGGCTATGTCGCCGAGAATCACGGCGCGCCGTTCCGCCTTCCCGACCTCGGCCCGATCGGTTCGAACGGCCTCGCCAACCCCCGCGATTTCGAAACGCCAGTCGCCTGGTTCGAGGATGTCGAGGGCGATTTCGAACTCGTCCAGAAATTCCGCGGCTCGCTATGGACCACCAACCTCGGCCGCAGTCCGCTCGATGTCGTCGCGTGGCACGGCAATCTCGCGCCGTGCAGATACGACCTCGCACGCTTCAACACGATCAACACGGTGAGCTTCGACCATCCCGATCCGTCGATCTTCACGGTCCTGACCAGCCCGAGCGACATGCCGGGCACTGCCAATGTCGATTTCGTCATCTTCCCGCCGCGCTGGATGGTCGCCGAAGGCACCTTCCGCCCGCCCTGGTTCCACCGCAACGTGATGAGCGAGTGCATGGGCCTGATCACCGGCGCCTATGACGCCAAGGCCGAGGGCTTCCGGCCCGGCGCGCTGTCGCTCCACAACCAGATGTCGGGCCACGGCCCCGACGTCGCGAGCTGGCAGGCGGCGAGCGAGGCGGAATTGAAGCCGCACAAGATCGACGACACCATGGCGTTCATGGTCGAAAGCCGCTGGGTGTTTGCGCCGACCGATTATGCGCTGAAGACCAGCGCGCTCGACGAGGATTACGACCAGGTGTGGTCGGGATTTCCCAAGGCGCAGCTGCCCGGAGGCTGATCGAGATCAGCCCGATTCTTCGGAACGCTTGCGCAACAGGCGCGTAATTGTGCGCATATGACGGCCATTTCCCCCAACTTTCCTTGGCAGCACGAGGCGCAGGGCGCGCTGGAGCAGATGCTGTTCGCGCACGTCGCCGACCGCGGCTTTCCGTGTGTCGGCGCAAAGGCGGCGCTCGCGCGCGGCACGCTCGAGGTGCTCGCCTGTAACCGGATCGACAGCGCCTGGGACGATTTGCGCATCCACGACGCGCTGCTGGCGTTCACCGACCACTATCAGCGCGATCCGGCGCTGTTCCGCAGTTTCGCGGCGATCTTCGACGGCCCGACCGACCTCGGCGAGGCCGGGTTCGAAACCGCGCTGTGGGAACGCGCCCAGTCGCTGTCGGACAAGGACGTGTGGCGCGGTCAGCACTACGATCCGCGCGTCAGCCCCGATCCCGCCAACCCGCATTTCTCGCTGAGCTTCGGCGGCGAGGCGTTCTTCATCGTCGGCCTCCACCCCAACGCCAGCCGCCCGGCGCGCCGCTTCGCGCGGCCCGCGCTGGTGTTCAATCTCCACGACCAGTT
Organism: Sphingomonas sp.; assembly: GCA_035776635.1. Classification (GTDB taxonomy): domain Bacteria; phylum Pseudomonadota; class Alphaproteobacteria; order Sphingomonadales; family Sphingomonadaceae; genus Sphingomonas. Next base: position 49,124 of record DASTWI010000017.1, read on the forward strand.
CGAACGGCTGCGCGCCGAAGACAAATACGAGGGGATGCGCGAGAAAATCCTGACGCGCGACGAGGCGCTGGCCGGCTCGCGCAATCCGATGCTGGCGCGGCACGGCGAGGCGAGCGAGGCGCGGCAATATAGCGGCCGCGCCGTCGACGACGACTGGCAGGCACCGTTCGACTATCGCCGGGACGCATGACCGAAACGCAGCGCATCCCCGAACGCAGCGCCGCCGCGTTCCGGCTCACCGCGGGCGACAGGCTCGTGGTGATCGACCCCAAAGGCGAGCAGGTCGCCGATCTCCTCGCCTTCAACGCCGCCGATACGGACGAGGTGATCTCGTCGGGCCGCACGCTCGATTATGCCGAGAAGATCTACCTCACGACCGGCGACAGGCTCTATTCGAACCGCTCGAACGTGCTGCTGGAGATTGTCGAGGACACGGTAGGACGGCACGACTTCCTGCTGACGCCCTGCTCGGTCGCCACCTTCCACCATTTCTACCCCGACCTGCCGCCGCACCGCGGCTGCTTCGGCAATCTCGCCGAGGCGTTGGCGCCCTACGGCGTGACGCCCGACCGGATCCCGGTGGCGTTCAACTGCTTCATGAACGTGCCGGTCGATGGCGAGACCGGCAGACTGCGCGTGCTGCCGCCGATCAGCAAGGCCGGCGACCACATCGCCTTCCGCGCGGCGATGGACCTGGTGATCGGCCTCACCGCCTGCTCGGCGCCCGACAGCAACGGCGGCAGCTTCAAGCCGATCGACTTTCGGATCGAACGGGATTGATCGACGCCGCCCGGACGGGCCGGGATCACGATTTCATCTGCCGCCGCGCCGCCTTGAGCGTCGCCGGGCCGTAGGGCGGCTTGATCCCCGCGAGCTTCGCCACGTCGAGCCGCGCCTGTTTGAACACCGCCCTGGCGTGGCTGAAGGTGCGGAATCCGTCGCGCCCGTGATAGGCGCCCATCCCCGACGGACCGATGCCGCCGAACGGCAGCTCCTCCATCGAGACGTGGAAGATCACGTCGTCGAGCGACACGCCGCCCGAAATCGTGCGGTCGAGCACGCGCCGCCGCTCCCCTTCGTCGCGCCCGAAATAATAGAGGCCGAGCGGCCGCGGACGGCGATTCACCTCGGCGATCGCGCCGTCGATCGTGTCGTAGCGGCGGATCGGCAGGACGGGCCCGAAAATCTCCTCCTGCATCAGCACCATGTCGTCGGTCACGTCGCGCACGATGGTGAGCGGCATCTTGCGCGCGTTGGCGCCAGCGAAGACCTCGTTCGCCGGATTGACCGTCTCGATCGTCGCGCCCTTGCCGCGCGCATCGTCGAGCCAGTCGGACAGGCGCTGGAAATGGCGGTCGTTGACGATCGAGGTATAATCGGGATTGGCGAGCAGCGTCGGATACATCGCCGACGCCGCCGCCTTCAGGCCCTCCACCACACGCGGCTCCTCCTCCGCCGGAACGAGCATATAGTCGGGCGCCAGGCAGATCTGCCCGGCGTTGAGCATCTTGCCCAAAGCGACGCGCTCGGTCGCCTGGCGCTGATCGGCGGACCGGCCGACGATCACCGGCGACTTGCCGCCGAGCTCGAGCGTCACCGGCGTCAGGTTATCGGCGGCGGCATGGAGGATGTGACGGCCGATCCCGGTCGCGCCGGTGAACAGCAGGTGATCGAACGGCAGTTCGGCAAAGGCCTTGCCAACCTCCGAACCGCCCGAGACGAACGCCAGTTCCTCGGGCGGAAAATAGCTCCCGACCAGTTCCTCGAACAGCGCCGCGGTGCGCGGCGTGTATTCGCTCGCCTTGACCATCGCGCGGTTGCCCGCGGCGAGCACGCCGGCAAGCGGCGCCATCACCAGGTTGACCGGAAAGTTCCACGGCGCGATCACGCCGACCACGCCCTTGGGCTGGTATTCGACCCAGGCTTTGGCGCCGAGCAGGCCGAGCGGGAACTGCACCGGCCGCCTGTCGCGCGCCGCCCAGCGCTCGACATGCTTCGCCGCATGGTTGAGCGGCGCGACCGAGGCGGCGATATCGGTGATCATCGACTGCTCGCGGCTGCGGTGGCCGAAATCCTCGCTCAGCGCATCGCAGAAGCGGTCGGCGTTATCGGCGATCATCGCGGCGGCGCGGCGCAGCCGGTCCTTGCGCACCGCGATCGGCACCGGTAGCTCGGCCATGAACGCCTGCCGCTGCCGGTCGAGCATCTCGCGCATCGTCGCCATCACGTCCCCCCGCTCGCGCCCGCGCAGCCGATCAGGCCGCCGACCGGCAGCACCACCGTATCCTTGCCCGGCCGCTCGAGCGTCAGTGTGCCTGACGGCACCGCGGCGCCCTCGCTGAGATCGGCCTGCGCCTGGATCGCCATGTCGAGGATCGCGGTCACGTCACCCGTGCGATACGTGGTAGTCCGGCCGAAACCGAACCCGCCGAGCCCCTGCTGCGCGACGCGCGGATAATCGGCGATCGTGCCGTCGAGCGAGAGGCGCAGCTGCGCGGGATCGGCGCTCGCCATCGCGACCAATGCGTGGGTATTGCCCTTGCTCCACAAATAGGCGGCGCAGCCGCGCGCCGGCAGCTGCTGCTCGGGCAATTCGCCGAACGGCAGGCCGTCGATCGAGGCGCGGAGCGGCTTGGCCGCGGGCGTGTCGGCGTGCCGCGCCGCCGCGGGCGCGGCGGCGAGGGCGACGGCGAGCAGCAGCGGGCGCAGCATCATGGATGGAAGGCTAGCACGACCAGTTCGACCGGGTAAGCCGCGATCGCCAGCAGCGCCCCCAGCGGCAGCCGATCGTCGCCGCGAACCGCGCGCCCGGCGAGCAGCCGCGCGAGCACCACGGCGATGCCGGTAAGGCAGGCGAGCACCAGCACGACCGGCAGCATCCGCCAGCCGAGCCACAGCCCGATCGCGCCGAACAGCTTGGGATCGCCGCCGCCGAGCCCCTCGCGCCCGCGCACCAGCCGATAACCGGCGGCGATCAGCCACAGCGCGGCGAAGCCCGCAGCGCCGCCGACGATGCGATCGACAAGCGGCGGCGTGACGCCGAGCACGCCGACGACCACCCCGGCCAGCGCAAGCGTCGCGGTCAGCGCGTCGGGCAGCCAGAATTCGCTCACGTCGAGCGCCGCCAGCGCGAGCAGCACCCATCCGAACAGCGCGGCGGCCGCCCCGGCCGGCCCCGGCACCGCGACGCCGGCGATCACGCCGATCGCCACGGCGGCGAGCTCGATCTGCCAGTGGCGCGGGTCGATCGGCGCGCGACAAGAGCGGCAGCGGCCGCGCAGCCACAGCGCGCTCAGCAGCGGCACCAGTTCCGCCGGCCCGAGCACGCGCCCGCAGCCGTCGCACGCCGACCGCCCGACCAGCACCGAGCGCCCCGTCGGCCACCGGATCACCAGCGCCGCGATAAAGCTCCCCGCGGTCGCGCCGAGCACGCCCAGCGCCACGGCCCAGGGCCAGGCGCTCTGATTCAGGATTTCCGCAACCACATCGTGCATGGGCGGGAGCGATACGACGCCCCCGCCCTCGCCGTCACCCCGAACTTGTTTCAGGATGCAGCTTTCCAATAGCGCGCAGCAGACGCCGGCGTTTGTAAACCGCCCTGTCCCATCCTAGATCGCAACCGATCTTTTGTTCCCGGAGAACCCGTCAAATGTCCGCCGATCCCGTCGTCATTCTGTCCTACGCTCGCACCCCGATGGGCAGCTTTCAGGGGAGCCTCGCCGGCGCCAGCGCGACCGATCTCGGCGCCACGGCGGTCAAGGGCGCGGTCGAGCGCGCGGGCGTCTCGGGCGACACCATCGACCGCATCTACATGGGCTGCGTGCTTCCCGCCGGGCTCGGCCAGGCGCCGGCGCGGCAGGCGGCGATCAAGGCCGGCCTGCCCAAGTCGGTCGAAGCGACGACGGTTAACAAGATGTGCGGCAGCGGCATGCAGGCGGCGATCATGGCCGCCGACACGCTCGCCGCGGGCTCGGCCGACCTGATCGTCGCCGGCGGGATGGAGAGCATGTCGAACGCGCCCTATCTCCTCCCCAAGCACCGCGGCGGCGCGCGCATGGGCCACGACCGGGTGCTCGACCATATGTTCCTCGACGGGCTCGAGGACGCCTACGAGCCCGGCCGCGCGATGGGCACCTTCGCCGAGGAAACCGCGGGCGAGTACCAGTTCACCCGCGAGGCGCAGGACGCCTTCGCGATCGCCTCGCTGACGCGCGCGCAGGAGGCGCAGCAATCGGGTGCGTTCGACCGCGAGATCGTCCCCGTCGAGGTCAAGACCCGCAAGGGCGCCGAGACGATCGACAAGGACGAACAGCCCTTGAAGGGCGATCCTGCGAAAATCCCGACGCTGCGCCCCGCCTTCGCCAGGGACGGGACGATCACCGCGGCCAACGCCTCGTCGATTTCCGACGGCGCGGCGGCGCTGGTGATGACGCGGGCGTCGGTCGCGGACAAGCTGGGCAAGACGCCGGTGGCGCGTGTCGTCGCTTCGGCCGCGCACGCGCACGAGCCGGCGAAATTCACCACCGCCCCGGTCGAGGCGATCCGCAAGGTGCTCGACAAGGCCGGCTGGTCGATCGAGGATGTCGATCTGTTCGAGGTCAACGAGGCGTTCGCGGTGGTCTCGATGATCGCGATGCGCGACCTCGGCATCGCGCACGACAAGATCAACGTCCACGGCGGCGCCTGCGCGCTCGGCCATCCGATCGGCGCCTCGGGCGCGCGCATCCTGGCGACGCTGATCGCCGCGCTACAGAAAACCGGCGGCAAAAAGGGCGTCGCCGCGCTCTGCATCGGCGGCGGCGAAGCGACCGCAATGGCCGTGGAGTTGGTGGATTAAAGCCCCTCTCCGGCTTGCGGGAGAGGGTTATAACCGCACCACCTGCGTCCCCAGCCGCTCGGCTTCCTCGGGATCGTGCGTCACCATCAGCACCGGCAGGCCGATCCGGTCGCGGATATGCTCGATCGCCCGCATCACCTCCTCGCGGCGCGAGCGGTCGAGCGACGACAGCGGCTCGTCGAGCAACAGGAATCGCGGGTCCGACAGCAACGCGCGGCCGATCGCCACCCGCCGCGCCTCGCCGCCCGACAGCGTGCGCGGCCAGCGGTCGAGCAGATGGCCGACGCCGAGGAAATCGATCGTCTCCTCGAATGCCAGTGCCGCCCCCGCGCCGTGCCGGCCATAGAGCAGGTTGGCGCGCACGCGCTTGTGCGGGAACAGCCGCGGCTCCTGGAAGACATAGCCGACACGCCGCCGCTCGGCCGGCAAGTCGATCCGCGCCGCCGCGTCGAACAGTGTCTCGCCGGCGACACGGACATGGCCCCAGTCGGGCCGCAGCAGCCCGGCGATCATATTGAGCGTCGAGGTCTTGCCCGCGCCCGACGGCCCGAACAGCACCGTCAGCCCCTCGCCGGCAGTGAACGTGGCGCCGACCTGGACGTCGCCGAGCCGCCGGGTCACATCGACGTCAAAGGACATGCATCCCCCGTCCGCTGCGCCGCGCGAGCAACTCCGAGACGACCAGCGCGCCGAGCGACAGCGCGACCGACACCAGCGCCAGCCGCAGCACCTCGGCATCGCCGTCGGGCAGCTGCAGCGCCGAATAGATCGCGAGCGGCAGCGTGCGCGTCTCGCCGGGCACGTTGGAAACGAAGGTGATCGTCGCGCCGAACTCGCCGATCGAGCGCGCGAACCCCAGCACCGCGCCGGCCAGGATGCCGGGCACGCTGAGCGGCAGCGTCACGCTCCGGAACACCCGCCACGGCCCCGCGCCGAGGGAGGACGCCGCGCTTTCCAGCCGGCGATCGACCGCCTCGATCGACAGCCGCATCGCGCGCACCATCAGCGGCAGCGCCATCACCCCGGCGGCGATCGCCGCGCCGGTCCAGCGGAACAGCACGGTGACGCCGAACCAGCGATCGAGCACGCCCCCGATCGGCCCCGCCGGCGCAAAGGCGAGCAGCAGCAGCCATCCCGTCACCACCGGCGGCAGCACCAGCGGCAGATGGACCAACGCGTCGAGCAGCACCTTCCCCGGAAACCGCCCCCGCGCCAGCAGCCAGGCGAGCGCGAAGGCGACCGGCAATGTCGCCGCCATCGCCACCAGCCCGACCCTGAGCGACAGCGCAACGATCTGCCATTCGGTCGGCGTGAGGATCAACAGCGGCCCCCTCGCGTCATAACGGCGAGAAGCCATATCTTGCGAAGATCGCCTTGCCCTTGGCCGAGATCAGGAACCGCCGGAACCCCTCCGCATCGGGGCTGGTCGAGGTCTTGAGCCGCGCCACCGGATAGCGGATCGGCGGATGGCTCGCCTCGGGAAACACGCCGACCACCTTGACCCTGGGCGAGGCGCGCGCGTCGGTCGCATAGACGATGCCGAGCGGCGCCGCGCCGCGCTCGACCAGCGCCAGCGCCGCGCGGACGTTCTCCGCCTGGACGACGTGCGGACGGGCGGCCGCCCATAGTCCCATGTGCTCGAGCGCAGCCTTGCCGTATTTCCCCGCCGGCACCGAGCCGACGTCGGCCATCGCGACCGGCCCCGACGCGAGCGTTCGGGCGAAGGCCGAGTTGGGCCGGATCACCACCGGCGTCCTCCGCGATTTAGGCGCGACCAGCACCAGCCGGTTGCCTAGGAAGGTGGCGCGCGTGCCCGGCACGATCAGCCCCTTCTTCTCGACCGCATCCATCCAGTCCTCGTCGGCGGAGATGAACAGGTCGGCCGGCGCCCCCGCCTCGATCTGCCGCGCGAGCGCCGACGAGCCGGCGAACGACAGGACAGGCCGCGGATGCCCCCGCTTCGCCCAGGCATCGGCGGCGGCGGTGAGCGACTCCTGAAGGCTCGCCGCGGCGAGCACCAGCGGCGGTCGCGATCGCGCCGTCGCCGGGGCGCCAAGTCCGGCCATCGCCAGCAACAGCGCAAGAAACAGCACGGCACGGCGCATCGCCACCTCCACGATCGTGGCGGACGCCCTACACAATTCCCACGGGCTGCTCCAAGCGCGTTCGTTGCCGGCGTAGGCGCGCGCTATTTCTTCTCGTCGTCGCGCCCGGTCATGCGGACGATCGCCTCGCGGCCGAAGGTGGCGATCATCTCGCCGATCTCGCGCGCCTGAGCCATCGAACGAGTGCCCTGTTCGCGCAGATATTCGCCCTGGACGTGCATCACCTCGGAAAGGTCGCGTGCCTTGGCGGCGGCGCGCATCGCCGCGAACGCCTCGCGCGTATTGTGTTCGGCCTGGTCGAGCAATTTCATGCCGAGCGCGGTGCCGCTCTCGGCCATCTTCTCGCCCGACGCGCGCATCTTCTCGCCTGCCGCCTTCACCTTATCGGTGATCTCCTGCGCCGCGCCCTTGCTTTCCGCTTTCGACTTCGTGTCCGCCATGACCTTCCTCCCGCTGAGGATCGAATGCTAGTCCCATCCGACCCGACGCGCGAGACCCGCCCCCGGTTCCGCGGCACGATGGAGGAAGCGCTGGTGGCGCTCCCCTCGAATCTACCGCGTCAGCTTCTTGTACGCGAGCCGCGTCGGACGGTCGGCGGCGTCGCCCATGCGGCGGCGCTTGTCTTCCTCGTAGCTTTCGAAATTGCCCTCGAACCATTCGACATGGCTGTCGCCCTCGAACGCCAGGATGTGCGTGCAGAGGCGATCGAGGAAGAAGCGGTCGTGGCTGATCACCACCGCGCAGCCGGCGAAATCCTCCAGCGCCTCTTCGAGCGCGCGCAGCGTCTCGACATCGAGGTCGTTGGTCGGCTCGTCGAGCAGCAGGACGTTGCCGCCCTCCTTCAGCATCTTGGCGATGTGGACACGGTTGCGCTCGCCGCCCGAGAGCTGACCGACGTTCTTCTGCTGGTCCTGACCCTTGAAATTGAACGCGCCGACATAGGCGCGCGTGCCCAATTCCTGCTTGCCGAAGCGGAACACGTCGAGGCCATCCGAGATTTCCTGCCAGACGTTGTTCTTCGGGTTGAGGTCGTCGCGCGACTGGTCGACATAGCTGAGCTTGACCGTCTGGCCGATCTCGATGGAGCCCGAATCGGGCTGCTCCTGCCCGGTGATGAGCTTGAACAAGGTCGACTTGCCGGCGCCGTTGGGGCCGATCACGCCGACGATGCCGCCCGGCGGCAGGTTGAAATCGAGATCCTCGAACAGCAGCTTGTCGCCATAGGCCTTGGACACGCCCTTGGCCTCGATCACCTTGCCGCCGAGCCGCTCCGGGATCTGGATCAGGATCTGCGCCTTGCCGACCGCGCGGTTCTCCTGGCGCTCGACCAATTCGTCGAACGCGCGGATGCGGGCCTTGGACTTGGTCTGGCGCGCCTTGGGGGTCTGGCGCATCCATTCGAGCTCGTCCTTGATCGCCTTCTGGCGGCCCGCCTCTTCGCGCTCCTCCTGCTCGAGCCGCTTGGCCTTCTTCTCCAGATAGCCCGAATAGTTCGATTCGTAGGTGTAGTACCGCCCGCGGTCGAGCTCGAGCACCCAGTTCACCACGTTATCGAGGAAATAGCGGTCATGGGTGACGAGGATGACGTTGCCGGTGTATTCGCGCAGGAAATTCTCCAGCCACTGCACGCTCTCCGCGTCCAAATGGTTGGTGGGCTCGTCGAGCAGCAGGATGTCGGGCTTTTCGAGCAGCAGCTTGCAGAGCGCCACGCGGCGCTTCTCACCACCTGACAATTTGGTGACGTCGGCGTCGCCGGGCGGGCAGCGCAGCGCTTCCATCGCGATTTCGAGCTGGTTGTCGAGCGTCCAGCCGTCGACTGCGTCGATCTTCTCCTGAAGCTCGCCCATTTCCGCCATCAGCGCGTCGAAATCGGCGTCGGCGGGGGGATCGGCCATCAAACCCGAAATTTCGTTGAAGCGATCGACGAGGTCGGCCACCGGGCGCACGCCGTCCATCACGTTGCCCTTGACGTCCTTCGACGGATCGAGCTGCGGCTCCTGCGGCAGATAGCCGACCTTGATTCCCTCGGCGGGCCAGGCCTCGCCTTGGAATTCGGTGTCGTAGCCGGCCATGATCTTCATCAGCGTGGACTTGCCGGCGCCGTTGGGGCCGATGATCGCGATCTTGGCGGACGGCAGGAACTGGAGGTGGATGTTGTTGAGAACGGGCTTGTTCGCGCCCGGAAAGGTCTTGGTCAGACCCTTCATCACATAGGTATACTGGACGGCCATGGCCGGCGATGCTCCGCTTGCGCTGATTGGGTGGACGAATGCTCGCGACGCACATAGGTGCGCGCGCCGCGCTTGGCAAACCGGCCCGCCTTCGACCCGCAACGATCGGCGGAAAAGCGTGGTTAAACCTGTCTGCCGGATGAATTTGCGATTGACGCGTCCGCCCCGGTCGTTATTGGCGACTCCCTCGCGACGGCAATCGGGTCGGCCGCGAACCTTAACGCTTGGGAGCAATTAGATGAAGAAAATCGCCTTTATCGTCGCTGCCGCCGGCCTGATGACTCTGGCCGCCTGCAACAAGTCGCCGGAAGCGGCCGCGGTCGAGAACAATGCGGATGTCGTCGCCGGCAACATGGAAATGCAGGCCGACAACATGGACGCGCTGGCCGACAACACGGCGAATGCGGCTGCTGCCGATCAGCTCCAGAACGCGGCCGACAACATGAATGCGGCTGCCGACAACGTCCGCGACAACGCCGACGCGGTCGCCGACAACATGCAGTAAGCCGCTGCGGACCACCCGGTCCGAGGGTTTCGAAGGGCGCTCCCTTGCGGGGGCGCCCTTTTTCGTTGTGATCGGAATTCCGGTTTTCGCGATCACGGAGTTTGGAATCGGGCATCAAACCCACCCGTTCGCCCTGAGCTTGTCGAGGGGCGGTTGGCGCCCGCCAGCTTTCGTGCTTCGACAAGGCTCTCCTGAGCGAAGTCGAAGGGCTCGGCACGAAGGATGTGACGCTGTTCCGGCTTAAGGAATCCGCTCCGCCGGCACGGTGAAGAACCCGCGACGCGCGAATACCGCGCCCCATCGTCCGCTCGCGGTCCAGCGCGCGAGCCACGGGGCGGCGAGCAGGCCGAACGTGACCGGCAGCAGCATTATCGCGGTGGCCGGGACGAACGGCGCGATCGCGAGCAACGCGATGCCCAGCGCGAGATGCAAACGATAGCGCGGCATTACGTCGGTCATCGCCAGCCCGTCGCGCTCGCGGCTTTGCGGATGCCAGTCGGAACGGCGTCCGCGGAAAATATTGATGAGGTCGATCGTCTGCGTCAGCATCGTCACCGGCGCCATCAGCACCGACAGCGGGACGTCGAGTGCAATCGAACGCCAGATCGCTCGCGCGCCGCCGAATTCGCCGCGCCGGCGACCATGTGCGGTCGCCCAGATGCCGCTCATGACCTTGGGCGCGAATAGCAGCACCAGCGTCATCTCGAGGATCTCGAACGAAGTGCCGCGCACGATCGCCGCGTCGCCGCCGAGCAATGCCTGCGCGATCGTCGTCAGGATCAGCAACAGCCACAAGGGCGAAGTCACGTAGGATGTGGCGCCGATCAGCAGCTGCAGCCGACTCACCCAATGGAACCCCGTCGCGCCGAGCAGCGCGACGTGCTGGATATTCCCTTGCGCCCAGCGGCGGTCGCGCACGGCGAGGTCGATCAGCGTCGGCGGGAACTCCTCATAGCTCTCGTCGATCATGATCATGTGCGCCGCCCAGCCGCGCCGCCTGAGCAGCGCCGCCTCGACCATGTCGTGGCTCATGATCGGACCGCCGAACGGCGGCCGGCCGGAAAGCTCGGGCAGGCCGCACGATTCGGCGAATGCGCGCGTGCGGATCAGCGCGTTGTGCCCCCAGAAGGTCGATTCGGCGCCCGACCACCAGATCAGCCCGGTCGACGCGACGGGACCATAGAGGCGGTTGTTGAACTGCATCCAGCGCTGGAACAGCGTCCGCGCGCCGATCACCGTCGGGACCGTCTGAAGCAGCGCGAGTGACGGACGCTGCTCCATGACATGGACCATCCCCGCCATCGCCTGCCCGCTCATCAGGCTGTCGGCATCGACCACCAGCATATGGTCGTAGGCGGCGCCGAACCGGCGGACCCAGTCGGCGACGTTGCCCGGCTTTCGCCCGACGTTCTTCGAGCGCCGGCGGTAATAGACGCTGACCGGAGAAGTGCGCGCGAGCGCCATCCACGCGGCTTCCTCGGCAGGCTCGGCGGCCGGTCCCGAATCGCTCAGCACGAAGAAGTCGAAATGTGCCGCCGCGCCGAACTCGGCGAGCGAGCGCGCCATCCGCGCGACGCGTCCGAACACTGCATCGACATCCTCGTTGTGGATCGGCACGAGGAGCGCGGTGCGACTGGTGAACGGCGTCGTCGGGCGCGGGGCCGGGACGTAGCCGGGATGCTTCCCGGCCATCAACAGGACGAACCCGACCGCCGCGTTGAGAAAGCCGAACGCGACCCAGGCGAACAGCGGGAAAAACTGGACCATCACCAGCACGTCCCAGAAGCCGATGCCGTTTTCCCCCAGCGTTACCTTGATCGCGGCGAGCGCGGCGGTGGCGACGAGGCAGGTGAGCAGCATCAGCAGTACCCGGCGCCCCAGGATATCGTTCGGCGACGGCGGATTGCGCAGCCGCGCGCGCTTGATCTCCTGCGGCAAGGGGCCGCCGAAGCGCTGGACCGGCATGGCGAGCGGAGCGTCGGGCGGAAGGTGCGGCGGCGGCATTTCCATGGTCAAAACAGCTGCGTCAATACGGTTTCGCTGAGCGTCGCCGCCCCGCGTTTCAGGAACAGGCGGATGTCGGCCGGGCCGGGCTCGGCCGCCGCGATGTCGGCCATGACGCGCCAGCGGTTGGTCTGCCCGATCACCGGATAGGCATGGTTGCCGAGCAGCTTGCCGCCGGTCACTGCGATCACCGCGGCGACGCCGCTCTTGATGTCGAGCCCGGCGAGGCTGTCCCCGGCGAAATCGACGACCAGCTTGCGCGCGCCGGGGGTCGGCTCCTGTCCCGGTCGGCCCGCATTGCCGGTCCAGCACGCGACCGCGCGCGCGTTGCTTCCGGCGAGCGGATCGGTCGAACTCCACGTCAGCCGATAATCGAAGGCGAGCCGCTGACCCTGCCGCGCGGGATCGGCGGGCACCCAGAAGGCGACGATATTGTCCACCGTCTCGCGATTGGTCGGGAAGGCGAACAGCGCCACCGCCCCCTTGCCCCACTGCCCCTTCGGCTCGATCCACAAATTGGGCCGGCGGTCGTAGAAGGCGCCGTCGTCCTGATAATGGTCGAAATCGCGGTCGCGCTGGATCAAGCCGAAGCCGCGCGGATTAACGTCCTGAAAGCTGTCGAGAGTCGCGTGCGGCGGGTTTTCGAGCGGTCGCCAGATATGCTCGCCGGCGCCGGTCGCCATCGCGAGCCCGTCCGAATCGTGGATCTCGGGGCGCCAGTCGACCGCTGCTGCGCGGTTGCCCTCGCCGTACCAGAACATGCTGGTCGCCGGCGCGATGCCCAGCCGCGCGACGTCGCGGCGCAGGTGGAGCACCGCCGACACGTCCTGCACCGCGCCGCGATCGAATCGCGAGACGAAGCGATACGCGCCGGTCACGCTCTCCCCGTCGAGCAGCGCGTAGATCGTATAGGCCCAAGGCCCGTTCCGCTCGATCCAGAAGTCGGTGAAGGCGGGGAATTCCTCCTTGCCGTCGATTCCGGTGTCGATCGCGATGCCCCGCGCCGAGAGGCCGTACTGATCCTGGCTCCCCGCGCTGCGGAAATAGGAGGCGCCCTGATAGGCGAGCCAATTGCTCTTGCCGTCGGGCGACATCACCTGGATGCCGGAAATGCCGAGCGCGCGCGCACCGCCCTTCGCGGTGAACATCGCCGGCGAGAATTGCACCGGCCGCGCCTCGCCGTTCTGGACGATCGCGACCGAAATCGGCGTCTGCGCATATTTGCCGAGCGGGAACAGCCGGATGCCGCCGGCGAGAGTCTGGTCGGCGCGATAGTCGATACCGCCGACCGCATCGTAATCGAGCGCGGCCGCCGCGGCGACCTTGGCCGGTGCGCGATACGGCCGCCGCGCGAGCGCTTCGGCACGCTGCTGCAGTGCTTCCCACGAAAACGGCTGCGGCGCGCCGAGATCGGCGAACCCCGCGGCTACGGCGCGCGTCGGCGCCAGCCCGAGCATGACGAGCAAGGCGAGCAGCTCGCGCCGGTCGGTGTCGATCATGGATGGTCCTGCCTTCGATGCGATGGAGCCGCTTGTGACGATGCTGCGGTGCAGGAAACGGTGAAGACGGCGAATGGTGCCCTCGGCGCGGCCGTTTGAACGGGAAACCGGTTCCGGAACCTGGTTGACTCACGGCGCAGCAAGGCGCAAATTGGAACAAATAGTGAACAATGCCTCATCCCTCCGCCTCTTCGCTGGCGTCGCTGCGGCGCCGGATCGCGCGTCTCGAACGGCAGCGGCCGTCGAGCGACTGGGCACGTGCGTCGACCGGCCATGCCGGGATCGACGCCGCACTGGGGGGCGGGCTCGCGCTCGGGCGGCTGCACGAACTGTTCGCCGTCGAGGCGAGCGATGCCGGTGCAGCGACCGGCTTCGCGGCGATGCTGGCGAGCCTTGTCGCGCACGAGGGACCAATGGTGTGGCTGCGCGAGGCCGAGGCGGAGGCGCGCGGGCGGCTGCATGGACCGGGCCTCGCCGAATTGGGGCTCGACCCGGCGCGGCTGGTGCTCGGCGTACCGCGCGAGCCGCTCGACTTGTTGCGCGCCGCGGCGGACGTGCTGCGCTGCGCTCCGATAGGCGTGGCGGTGATCGAGCTGTGGCGGCAGCCGCATCCGCTCGACCTCACCGCGAGTCGACGGCTGGCGGTGGCGGCGGAGACTTCGGGTGTCACCGCGCTGCTGTTGCGCATCGCCGCCGCCCCCGCCCCGAGCGCCGCGCAGACTCGCTGGCGGGTGGCGGCGGCGCCCTCGGGGGCGCTGGAGGCCGAGGCGCCGGGCCATCCGACGTTCGATCTGGAACTGATACGCCAGCGAAGCGGGCCCCAGGGTCTCAGCTGGCGAGTGGAGTGGAACCGTGACACGCGTACTTTCGCCGAACCCGCGCCGCTTTCTGGCGCTGTGGTTCCCCTGGTTGAGCACCGACCGGTGGCAGTTGGGGGGTGAGTGCTCGAATAGAGCGCACACGCCCGTTCGGGCTGAGCCTGTCAAAGCCCGTTCACGCGCTTCACCCACCCTTCGACAAGCTCAGGGCGAACGGATTGAATTCAGGGATCATCGGCCACCCTTCGCCCTGATCGAAAAGCAGCGCGGGGCGATGCGGCTGGTCGCGGTCGATGCGGCCGCGGCGGCGCTCGGCCTCGCCCCGGGAATGGCGCTCGCCGATGCGCGGGTTCGGGTGCCCGACCTCGCGGTCGCCGACCACGACCCGCACGCCGACGCTCGGCTGCTTGCCCGGCTTGCCGACGCCTGCGACCGCTACACGCCGAGTGTCGCCCCGGACCTGTTCGACGGACTGACGCTCGACGTCACCGGCTGCACGCATCTGTTCGGCGGCGAGACGGCGATGGCGGCCGATATAGGCCGGCTCGCGCCGCATTGGGGCGTCACCGTCCGCACCGCCTTCGCCGACACCCCCGAGGCGGCGCAGGCATTGGCGCGCTTCGCCGAGCTGCCGATCGCCGACGAAGCCGCGGCGATCCGCGCGTTGCCGGTGGCGGCCCTCCGCCCTCCCTCCGTTCGCCCTGAGCCCGTCGAAGGGCGTCCTGCCCTTCGCAAATCGTCCTTCGCCAAGCTCGGGACGAACGGGGACATCGAGGAAATCATCATAGCTCTCCGCCGCGCCGGCCTCGGTACGATCGGCGACCTTGCCGAGCGTCCCACCGCGCCGCTCGCCGCGCGGTTCGGCGATGCGGTTCCCGACATGCTCGATCGCCTCCTCGGCCGCGCCGACAGCCGGATCAGTCCGCGCCGCCCGCCGCCTGCGCTGCGCTTCGACCGCCGCTTCGCCGAGCCGATCGCACGCACCGACGAAGTGCTCGCCGTGATCGCCGACCTCGCGCGCGAGGCGGGTGCGGCGATGGACCGCCGCGGCAAGGGCGGCAGGCGCTTCGCCGTGCGGCTGTTCCGCAGCGACGGCGACACGCGCGACCTCGCGATCGAGACCAGCCTGCCGACGCGCGACGCGAGCCTCGTCGACCGCCTGTTTCGCGAGCGGATCGAGGCGCTCGCCGATCCGATCGATCCCGGCTTCGGCTTCGATCTGATTCGCCTCGCCATACCGGTCCTCGAACCGCTCGCACCGGCCCAGCTCGCGCTCGAAGGCGGCGAAGTCAGCGAGGGCGAGCTGGCGGCGCTGATCGACCGCCTCTCGACCCGCCTCGGCCGCACCCGGGTGCGCCGGCTGGTCCCGCGCGACACGCACATCCCCGAGCAAGCGGTGTTCGCGCTGCCGGCGGTCGAGACTCCTGTCCCCGCGCGCTGGCCCGAACCCGCCTCCGGCGAGCCGCCGCTCCGCCCGATTCACCTGTTCGACCCGCCGCAGCCGATCGAGGTGACGGCGGCAGCTTTTCCGGACGGGCCGCCCAAGCATTTCCGCTGGCGGCGCACCAGTCACAACGTCACCCGCTACGAAGGTCCCGAACGGATCGCCGCCGAATGGTGGAAGCGCGACGACAATGCCGGCCTGACGCGCGATTATTATCGAATCGAGGACGCCCGCGGCCGCCGCTTCTGGGTCTTCCGCCACGGCCTCTACCGCGAGACCGAGCAGCCGCGCTGGTTCGTCCACGGAGTGTTCGCATGATCCCTTCCGAACACCGTTCGCTTCGAGCGCAATCGAGAAGCGGTCCTTCGCAAGAACGGACAGGAACGGGCATGACCGGCTACGCCGAACTCGTCGCTGCGACCAACTTCTCGTTCCTGCGCGGCGCGTCGCATCCCGGCGAAATGGTCAAGAGCGCAATCGCGCTCGGTTACGCCGCGATCGGCATCGCCGACCGCAACAGTGTTGCCGGCGTAGTGCGTGCTCATGTCGCGCTCAAGGAACTGCGCGAAAAGCTCGGATCGGCGATCACCTGCCGCCTGCTGGTCGGCGCCCGCCTCGTCTTCGCCGATGGCGCGCCCGATATCGTCGCCTATCCCGCCACGCGCTTCGGCTGGGGGCGGCTGACCTGCTTGCTCACCGAAGGTAATCGGCAGGCAGTGAAGGGCGGCTGTATCCTGCATTTCGATGATCTCATGCAGCATCTCGACGATCTGCTGCTGATCGTGCTGTCCGAGAGCAGCTTCGATCCGGACGAGGTGATACCGATGCCGGAAGAAAAGCAGTATCCCCGCGAAGGTGGAGATCCAGAGCCGCAAAGGCTGCGCCTGGTTCCCTGGACTCCCGCTTCCGCGGGAGAACGGGTCCTGTCGGAAGTCCTGACCCGACTTGCCGCCAAAGCGCCGGATCGCATCTGGCTTGGCGCCACAGCGTTGCACCGCGGCGACGATGTCCGCCGCATCGCGCGGCTCGCCCGCATCGCGCGCGCGGCGGGCGTGCCGATGCTGGCGACCAACGACGCGCTCTACGCCACGCCCGAGCAGCGCCCGCTGCACGATGTCGTCACCTGCATCCGGCTGGGCACGACGATCGGCGAGGCCGGCAAGCGGCTTGCTGCTCACGCCGAACGCCATCTCAAGCATCCCGACGAGATGGCGCGGCTGTTCCGCAATTATCCCGAAGCGATCGCCGAAACGCAGCGGCTGATCGAACGCATGCACTTCACCCTGGACGACCTGCGCTACGAGTATCCCCACGAGCCGGTGCCAGAAGGCTGGAACCCACAGGACTGGCTCGAGCATCTCGCTTGGCAGGCCGCGCTCGAGCGGTTCGACTATACCGTGCCGCCAAAGATGTTCGCTCTCCTGCAGGAGGAGTTCGCGCTGATCCGCGAACGCGATTATGCCTGCTACTTTCTCACCGTCCACGACATCGTCCGATACGCCCGCGGCCAGGGCATCCTGTGTCAGGGGCGCGGGTCGGCGGCCAATTCGGCGGTGTGCTTCCTGCTCGGCATCACCTCGGTCGATCCGATGAAATACGACCTGCTGTTCTCGCGCTTCGTCTCGGCCGAGCGCAACGAGCCGCCCGATATCGATGTCGATTTCGAGCACGAGCGGCGTGAGGAGGTGATGCAGTACGTCTATCGGCGCTACGGCCGCCACCGCGCCGGCATTGCCGCGACCGTGATCCACTATCGCCCGAAGAGTGCGGTGCGCGAGGTCGGCAAGGTGCTGGGCTTTTCCGAGGATGTTACCGCTCAGCTCGCGAGCACCGCCTGGGGCGGTTACGAGGGCGATGTCGAGGCGCGGCGCTTCGCCGAAAGCGGGCTCGACATCGCCGATCCGGCGGTCGCTCGGCTCAAAGGGTTGGTCGGTCAGCTCATCAAGTTCCCGCGCCATCTGTCGCAGCATGTCGGCGGCTTCGTGCTCACCGAGGACAACCTCGACGCGACGGTGCCGATCCACAACGCCGCGATGGACGAGCGCACCTTCATCGAATGGGACAAGGACGATATCGACGCGCTGGGGCTGATGAAGGTCGATGTGCTCGCCCTCGGGATGCTGACCTGCATCCGCAAGGCGTTCGACCTGATGCGGGCCAACGGACTCGGCAACCTCGAACTCGATACCGTGCCGGATGACGACCCGAAGGTTTATGAGATGTTGTGCGACGGCGACAGCATCGGCGTGTTCCAGGTCGAGAGCCGCGCGCAGATCAACATGCTGCCGCGCCTCCGGCCGGCCATCTTCTACGATCTCGTCATCCAGGTGGCGATCGTCCGGCCGGGGCCGATCGAGGGCGATATGGTGCATCCCTATCTGCGCCGCCGCGCCGAGAGGAGGGCGGGCAAAATAACGGTGGAATATCCCGCGCCCTCTCCCGAACACGGACCATCCGACGAACTCGTGTCAGTGCTCGCCAAAACCGAGGGCGTGCCGCTGTTCCAGGAACAAGCAATGAAGCTGGCGATCGTCGCCGCCAAATTCTCGCCCGAGGACGCCAACCGCCTGCGCCGCGCCATGGCGACCTTCCGCAACGTCGGCACGATCGATCAATTCCGCGAAAAGATGGTCGGCGGCATGGTGCGCCGCGGCTACGAACAGGAGTTCGCCGAGCGGTGTTTCAAGCAGATCGAGGGGTTCGGCAGCTACGGCTTCCCCGAAAGCCACGCGCTGTCGTTCGCGCGGCTGGTCTATGTTTCCGCCTGGCTCAAATGCCATCACCCGGCGGTGTTCGCCGCCGCCCTGCTCAACTCGCAGCCGATGGGCTTCTACGCCCCCGCGCAAATCGTCCGCGATGCGCGCGAGAAGGGCCGAGTCGAGGTGCGAGAGATCGACGTCAACGCGAGCGCGTGGGACAATAGCATCGAGATGACGGCGTCAGCCGCCGCGCTGCGCCTCGGGTTTCGCCAGATCGACAGCTTTCGCGAGGAGTGGGGAAACGCGATCACCGCCGCACGCGCCGCCGGGCCGTTCGACGATATCGAGAGTCTCGCCCGCCGCGCCGCCCTACCCTCCCGCGCACTCAGGCTGCTCGCCGATGCCGACGCGTTCCGCTCGCTCGGCCTCGACCGCCGCGCCGCCTTGTGGGAGGTGCGCCGCACGCCGTCGGCCGAGCTGCCGCTGTTTGCTGCCGCGCGCGCGCGCGAACTCGGCGTCGAGCCCGATATCGCTCTCCCCGCCATGTCGCGGGCCGAGCATGTCGTCACCGATTACCAGACGACGCGGCTGTCGCTGAAGGATCATCCGATGACCTTCCTGCGCCCGCGCCTCGCCGCCGAAGGCGTGAAGACCTGCGCCGAAATCGCCGCGATGAAGAGCGGCCGACGCGTCAGCGCCGCCGGCCTCGTGCTGATCCGCCAGCGCCCCGGCAAGGGCAATGCGATCTTCATCACGATCGAGGACGAAACCGGCATCACCAACATCGTCCTGTGGGCGCGCCAGTTCGAGATGTGGCGCCGCCCGGTGATGGCGTCACGGCTGATGCAGGTCGAAGGCGTCGTGCAATGCAGCCCGGAAAAGGTCGTCCATGTGATGGCGACCCGCATCATCGACCGCACCGATCTGCTCGACACGCTGACCGAAACGGGTCCGGGGCGGATCACCCGCGCGCGCCATCCCCGCAACGTGCGGGTCGTCCCCCGATCGCGCGATTTCCGATAGCCGGGAACTCGTGATGGACGCGCGCGCGGTTGTGCAATAGCTCTGCAGCGCAAATATCACCGCTGCAAAGCGCCTGTTACGCTCCGGTCATTTTGCCGTGCCGCGCACTGGCGGCAGACTGAATTTAGGGATTTTCGTGCTCGGTTTTCTCGACCCGTTGAACGGCCGCCCCATCCTTTCCGACGATCGTCGCGGCACGCCAGTCCACGCCGCATGAAAGGGATCATCCTCAGCGCCGGGAACGGCACGCGGCTGCTGCCGCTGACCAGCCGGATGCCCAAGTGCCTGGTCGACGTCGGCGGGCGCGCGATCCTCGACCATCAGCTGGATGCGCTTACCGTCGCCGGCGTCGCCGAAGCGGTGGTGGTGGTCGGCTATCGCGGCGGTCAGGTCGCCGAGCATCTCGCCGCCGCGCCGCCGCCGCTCCCGGTCACGCTGGTGACCAACCCCTTCTGGGCGGTGTCGAGCAGCATCGGCAGCGTCTGGGCGGCGCGCGCGCATCTTGCCGAGCCGTTCTGCCTGATGAACGGCGACACCGTCTTCGCCGCGGCGATCGTCGCGGGCGCGATCGCCGCCGCGCCCGAGGGGATCGGGCTGCTGGTCGAGCCGATCACCGCGCCCGAGCTCGACGACATGCTGGTCGAGGTCGACCGCGACCGCGTCCGCGCCGTCGCCAAGACGCTCGATCCGGCGCGCGCGCATTACCGCTCGCTCGGCGTGATCCTTTCGACCGGCGGAAATGCCTATCGCGATGCGCTCGACACCGTGATCGCGCGGCCGGACGGCATCCACGCCTATCACCACGATATCGTCGCCGCCCTCGCCGGCACGGTCGGCGTCGGCGCGATCGTCGATCGCCATGGCGGCTGGCAGGAAATCGACCGGCCCGAGGACATCGACCGCTGGACGCACAGCCCGGCGCCGCAATCGCTATGACGCGCAGGGTCGCGTTCCTGTTCCTCGGCGAAACGCTGCTGATCCCGCACCTCTACCCGATCGTCGAGGCGCTGGCGGCGGTCGAACCGACGCTGCCGATCGACCTTTGGATTTCCACTTCGATCCACGAACGGCTGCTCGGCCGCTGGATCGAAACGCTCGGCCCCAACGCCGTCCGGTTGCGCCGCGCGCCGGGCTTCCGCGTGCTGCCCGGCCATGACGAGGGCAGCAACCCGCCGCTTCCCGCCAAGCTGCCGATGCTGGCGCGGCTGGCTCCTCGGCTCGCACGCACGCCCGTCGTGGTCTGTGCCGAGCAGACCAGCCTGTGGCTGCCGACGCTGCTGCCCCTCCGCAGCCGCTTCATCAAGGCGCCGCACGGCGCCGGCTCGCTGATGAAGCGCGACGACCGCCGCCGCCGCGCCGCCTGGCGCACGCTGGTGCCCGCCGAGCGCGAGCGCACGGCGCTGGCGGCGGTCGGGATCGATCCCGCGCGAATCGCCGTCACCGGCTATGCCAAGGCCGAATTCACTCACCGCACGCCCGCCGCCCGGCTGTTCACCGACGCGCGGCCGATCGTCCTCTACAACCCGCACTGGCAGCAGCACCGCTCGTCCTGGTGGCGCTGGGGCGCCGAGACGGTGCGGCGGATCGTCGCGAGCGGCCGCTACAATGTGATCTTCGCGCCGCATCAGCGGCTCGTCGAGCGCGCGCCCGAGGTCGCCGAGCTGTGCCGGGAACTCGCTCCCGACCCTTCGGTCCATTGCGACTTCACCAGCTTCGCGACGGTGGACGGCAGCTATGCCGCGGCCGCCGACGTCTATCTCGGCGACACCTCCAGCCAGGTCGTCGAGTTCCTCATCCGCCCGCGCCCCACCGTGTTCCTCGATGCGCTCGGCGCCGACTGGCGCGGCAATCCCGCATACGACATGTGGTCGACCGGCGAGGTCGTGACCGACATCGAACAGCTGCTTCCCGTTCTCGACCGCGCGCCCGCGCGCCATGCCGGCTTCGCTGCCCGCCAACAGGCGCTCGCCGCCGAACTGCTCGGCCCGCTCGACGGCCGGTCGGCCGCGCGTGCCGCGGCGGCGATCCGCGCCGCGCTCGACGGCTGAGATTCGCAAAATCCGCGCGATCGGCTATCGGCGCGAGCCATGAGCGAAATCGACACCCCCGTCGTCATCCCCGTCGGCGACAATTCGACCCCGATCTGGGGCATGTCGGCACGCGAGCGGCTGCGCCGCATCGCCGCGCAGCAGGGCCTTTCGTTTGATGTCCCGACCGACGGCGCCGCGATCCTCGCGAACCTTGCGTTCGCCTTCGATCCGGCGTGGATGCCGTATCTCCGCGCTCGCCCCGGCCTGGTCGTGACGCGGAACGGCGTCCCCCTGCTGGCGCACTGCGCCACCGCCGAACAACGCGCGGCGATCGAGCATGCGATGCGCGCCGACCGCGCCCTCGCCCCTTCTCAAGGCCTGACGCTCCATCCCGCCGAAGACGAAGCGGGCATCTACAACGAAAGCTTGCGCAAGCGCGAACGTCCGTTCGCCGAGCGGCTGACCCCCGCCACCGTGCCGGCGATCGAGCGCGCGAGCTATGCCGGCGCGTACAAGGGCGTGACCGACCTCCTGACCAAATATCTCTGGCCGACCTGGGCGTTCCATCTCACTCGCCTCGCCGCGCGGATCGGGCTGTCGCCCAACGGCGTCACTGCGATCGGCACGATCCTGTGCATCGTCGCGACCGTCGCGTTCTGGACCGGCTGGTTCTGGAGCGGTCTTGCGATCGGCCTCGTCTTCATGGTGCTCGACACCGTCGACGGAAAGCTCGCGCGCTGCACGATTACCTCCTCGGCGCTCGGCAATGCCTGGGACCATGGCATCGATCTGGTCCATCCGCCGGTCTGGTGGTGGGCCTGGGCGAGCGGCTGCGCCGCTTATGGCCGCCCGCTCGACGACACGACCTTCTGGATCGTGATCGGCACGATGCTCGCCGGCTATGTCGCGCAGCGGCTGATCGAGGGCGCCTTCATCGCCGGTTTCGGGATGCACATCCACGTCTGGCGCAAGTTCGACAGCGACTTCCGCCTCATTACCGCGCGGCGCAATCCCAACATGGTGATCCTGTTCGCCTCGATGCTGGTGGCGCGCCCCGACCTCGGCATCATCGCCGTGGCGGCGTGGACCGCGCTGTCGCTCGTCGTCCATCTGGTCCGCCTCATTCAGGCCTTTTTGCTGCGCCAGGGCGGAGGAGCGGTGACCAGCTGGCTGGCCTGAACGCCGCGCGATCCGGGCGCCCGGTCGCGTCGCGCCCTTGCCAAATCCCGCCGAACCGCCACATCGGGGGAATGTGCCGCTTCGGCGTAACGACACGGATGACCGGTTCTTGACGAGACCCAGCCCTGCCATTGCCGTCGATCCGGCTGCGCTCGGCGCGCCGCGGATGCTCCATGAGGGGCTGACGCTGCGCCCGTCCGCGCAGCCGCGCGACCTCGTCTCGCAGCGCGGCGCCGGGCTGTCGCCCGACCGCGTCGCGGTGATCAGCAACGCGCGCAGCCACCGCAACAAGATCACCGGCATCACCGCCCCGTCCGCGGAGCTCGCCGGACTGTTCGCCACGCCGGGAAAGCCCGCCGATCTGTCCGCCGCGCTGGCCCGGTTCGCGACGGAGGGGATCGACCTCCTCGTCATCGACGGTGGTGACGGCACCGTGCGCGACGTCATCACCGCCGCGCCGCAATTTTTCGCCGATCGCCTGCCGCGGATCGCAGTGGTGCCCTCGGGCAAGACCAACGCGCTGGCGATCGACCTCGGCCTGCCGGCAAGCTGGACGGTTACCGAGGCGATCCTGGCCGCGCGCGCCGGCCGGTTCGTCGAGCGCGCGCCGATCGAGATCGCCCGCGTCGGCACTGCCGAGCCGCCGGTGCGCGGCTTCCTGTTCGGCGCCGGCGCGTTCGTCCGTGCCACCGCGCTCGCGCAGCGCACCCATCGGGCGGGCGCGTTCAAGGGGCTCGCGGTCGGTCTGTCGCTGACGCTCGCGCTCGGCCAGACGCTGTTCGGCTCGAAATCGAATGCCTGGCGCACTGGCGAGCGGATGGCGATCGTCACCGCCGACGGCCGCTCGGCAACGCGCGATTTCTACATTCTGATCGGTGCGACGCTCGAAAACCTGCCGCTCGGCCTCAAGCCGTTCGGGCGTCCCCGGCCTGGTCTCAAGGTGCTCGCGGTGGATGCGCCGCCCAAGGCGATTCCGCTTCACGTTCCCGCGCTGCTCGCCGGCTCGCAGAGCGAGCGCCTGCGCCGTGCGGGCTATCATCACGGCGATCCGGACTCGTTCCGGCTGACGCTGGCAGGCGAGTTCATCCTCGACGGCGAACATTATCCCGGCGGCGAGCTCGACATCGCGACCGGCGCGCCGATCGACTTCGTCACGCCGTGACCACCCTCGCCGCGTTCGTCGCGGCCGAGCTCGATCGCGCGCTGCCGCCCGAGATTGCCGCCGCTGCCGAGCGTCTCGCCGCCGAGCTCGACGGCTGCGCTGTCCTGTTCTACGGCTCGGTCCTGCGCACGGGCGACCTCGATGGCGTGCTCGATTTCTACGTGCTGACCGACGGCCAGCGCCGCCGCGGCCTGCGCGGGCTCGCCAACCGCTGGCTGTGGCCCGACGTCAGCTATCACGAGTTCGCAATCGCCGGGCGCACGATCCGGGCGAAGGTCGCGACGATGCCGCTCGCCACCTTCACCGCCGCCGCCGGGGGGCGGTTCCTCGACACGACCATCTGGACGCGCTTCGTCCAGCCTGCAGTGCTTGCGTGGAGCAGCAATGCCGAGGCTGCCGAGGCGGTGCGCGCCGGTGTCGCGGCCGCCGTCGTCACCGCAGCGCGCTTCGCCGCGGCGCTGGGGCCGGAGCGCGGCCCGGCGCGGGACTATTGGCGGGCGCTGTTCGCCGCCACCTACCGCACCGAGCTGCGCGTCGAGCGGCCGGGGCGCGAGGGGCAGATCATCGGCCACGCCCCTGCCCGATTCGACATGCTGCTGCCGCTCGCCTGGGAAGCGGCGGGGCTTGCGTTCGAGCACGACCGCGAGACGCTCATCCCCCGCCTTGCCGCGGCCGATCGGCGGCGCCTGCTGGCCGCGTGGCGGCGGCGGCGGCGCGCGGGCAAGCCGCTCAACCTCGCTCGACTGGCCAAGGCCGCCTTCACCTTCGACGGCGCGGCGCGCTACGCCCTTTGGAAGGTCGAGCGCCACACCGGACTCCACGTCCCGCTGACGCCATGGCGCGAACGCCATCCGATTCTCGCCGCGCCCGGCGTGCTGTGGCGGGTCTGGCGCACGGCCGGGCAGCGATGAGCTTCAACGCGCTGGTCCTCGCCGGCTCGCGCGGCGGGGCCGATCCCGTCGCGGCTTATGCCGGGCTCGCCGACAAGGCGCTGATCGAGATCGCCGGCGCGACGATGCTCGCCCGCGTGGTTGCCGCGCTGCGCGAGGCGGGGGCAGGCCGCATCGCGGTCTCCGCTTCCTCCCCGGCGGTTGCCGATCACGCTGCCGCGCTCGGCGCCGAGCCGCTCGCCGCCGCGCCCGGTCCCAGCCGCAGCGCCGGCGAGGGGTTGGCCTTGCTAGGCGCGCCGCTGCTGCTCACCACCGCCGACCATGCGCTGCTCCGCGCGGATTGGGTGCGCGCGTTCCTCGACGACGTGCCGCGCGATGCCGATGTCGCCGCGCTGCTCGCCCGCCGCGACCTCATCGAAGATGCCGCTCCCGACACGCGCCGCACCTATCTGCGCTTCGCCGACGGCGACTGGTCGGGCTGCAACCTGTTCCATTTCGCCACCCCCGCCGCGGCGCGGGCGATCGCGCTGTGGCAAGCGGTCGAGGCCGATCGCAAGCGGCCGTGGCGGATCGTGCGGCGGCTCGGCCCGGCGATGCTGCTCGCCTACCTTGCGCGCAGGCTGACGCTGGCGGATGCCGTCGCGCGTCTCGGTGAGCGCGCCGGGATCAGCGCGGCGATCGTCCCGGCGCGCGACGGCCGTGCGGCGATCGACGTCGACAAGCCAGCCGACCTCGACCTGGCGCGCCGGCTGCTGCTGGAAAGCTGACGACGCGCCGAAACCGTTGGGCCTTCCGAAGGGCGCGTCGCGCTCAGCCCGAACCGGCGCGCGCCTGCCCCGGCCCCGATGCCGGTCCTTCGTCACGCTCGCTGCGGACGTAGCGGATGACCGCCCAGCCGAGCAGCAGCGCAGCCGTCGCAGAGCCGGCCATCACCCCCATGCCCGCGCCCGACGTGCCGTAGCGCGGCAGCAGGTAGAGCGAGACGCCGATCAGCGCGACCGCGGCGACGACGCGCGCAGCGAGCGCGGTGCCGGCGCGGTGCGCGGCCATCAGCACCGGTTCGAAGCTCACCGTCGCCAGATCGACGCAGCCCGCCGCCGCCAGCCACAGCATCACCGTGCGGCCGTAGCGGAAGTCCTTGCCCCCGACGAGCAGCAGCAGCGGATGCCCCAGCGCGGCGACGATCGCCAGGATCACCAGCGCCGCGGCCGCCGAAACCAGGAACACCCGCACGATCATCCGCGAAACGTTGCGCGCCTTGGGCGTGCGCACCGCCCGGACGATCTCCGGAAAGGCCGCGCGCGACAGGAGCTGCGACAGCTTGGCGAGCGCCTGCGCGATCTGGAACGCCAGCCGGAACGCGCCCGCCGCTGCTGGGCCTACGTAGCCGCCGACCAGCAGCAGCGGCGCCTGCTTGGTGGAAAGGCCGAGCGTCGATGTCGCGTTGGTGCTCAGCATGAAGCGAACGAGACCGGCGTTCTCGCGGAACACCCCCCGTCCGCGGCCTCGCCCGACAAGGGCCAGATCGCCGGTGCGCATCACCATCAGCCAATAGGTGCCGGAGGTCGCGACTTCGGCCACCGCCCAGGCGATCAGGAATCCGGTGACGGTCGGCATCAGCAGCGCCGCGGCGATCGCGCCGAGGAAGCGCATCACCGGCGTCGTGCTGTCGGCAAGCGCGGCGAGGGAGAATTTATCGCGTAACCTGAGAATCCCGACCGGGGTCGAGCGGATCGTGATGAGCTCGATGAAGACGAACCCGATCGTCGCGAGCAGCAGGTCGCGCGTGATCCCGAACGAATC
This sequence comes from Sphingomonas sp., assembly GCA_035776635.1. Classification (GTDB taxonomy): domain Bacteria; phylum Pseudomonadota; class Alphaproteobacteria; order Sphingomonadales; family Sphingomonadaceae; genus Sphingomonas. The sequence continues at coordinate 75,353 of DASTWI010000017.1, forward strand.
GCCCCAGATTTCCAGGATGATCGTCGAAACGATGCCGCCGACCACCGCGCTCGCGCAGTCGAGCAGCACGCACAGCCGCAACAGCCGGCCGAGCTTCACCTCGTCGTCCGCGGCGACGTGATCGACGCCATAGCGCACGACGATCTGCCAGGTCTGGAAGCCAACCATCACCGCGATCGCCTGCGCCGCACCGGTGATCAGCGCAAAGCGGCCGAAGTCGGCGACGCCCAGCGAACGCGTCGCGACGCCGAGATAGACCAGCGACAGCACTGCGATGACGCCGCGGCTCGCCATCAGCCAGCCGAGATTCCGCGCTGTCGCGCGAACCCCTTCGGGCAGGGAGCGACGACGCGAGCGGTGCGGGGAATCGGTCATGCGCGTCGCGTTCGACTATCGCCGTAACGAGCCTCCGGCAACCCACCGAAACAGCCCGCGGCGGGTGACACCGCGGGCCGCATCGGCTAGGGCGGCGGCTCGGCGAGGCAGGGCTTCGCGGCGGGAGAATGACCATCTGCGGCATTGCCGGTCTTTTTGCGCGCGGGCGCGGGCCCGTCGGCGAAGCGCTGATCGCGGCGCAGTGCGAGACGATCGTCCACCGCGGCCCCGATCACCGCGGACTGATGGTCGACGGCGAGTTCGGCTTCGGGATGCAGCGGCTCAGCATCATCGACATTGCCGGCAGCAATCAGCCGATCCATGCAGGGGATCATCGCCACTCGCTGGTGTTCAACGGCGAGATCTACAATTTCCCGGCGCTCCGCCGCGAGCTGATCGGCCTCGGCCACCATTTCACCACAGAGGGCGATGCGGAAACGATCCTCAATGCGTGGCGCCAATGGGGCGACGACGCCTGGCCGCGGCTCGACGGCATGTTCGCGGTGGCGATCTGGGACCGGCTGGAGCGGCGGCTGACGCTGGCGCGCGACCGCACCGGGATCAAGCCGCTCTATTACACCGACCAGCCCGCCGGCTTCGCCTTCGCCTCCGAGCTCAAGGCGCTGATGGTGCTGCCCGACCACGCCTTCACGGTCGATCCGCGCGCCGCGCACGATTATTTCAGCTTCGGCCACGTCCGCACACCGCGCTCGATCTACGCGGAGGTCAGGACGCTGCCGCCCGGCCATGTCCTGACGGTCGGCGAGACGGGCGAGCCGCAGCTCCACGCTTATTGGACGCCCCGCTACGCCGCGCCCGAGAAGCTCTCCGAAGCGGCATGGATCGAACGGTTCCGCGACACCTGGCTCGACGTCGTCAAGTCGCAGATGCTGGCCGACGTCGATGTCGGCGCGTTCCTCTCCGGCGGGGTCGATTCCTCGGCCGTGGTCGCGGCGATGCAGCGGATTGCCGACCGCCCGGTCAAGACCTTCACCATCGGCTTTCCCGAAAAGCGCTACGACGAGAGTCCGCTCGCCGAGAGCGTGGCGCGCCACCTCGGCACCGACCACCGCACGCTGATCGTCGGGATCGAGGACGCGCGCGACGTGCTGCCCAAGATCCAGCGCTGCTACGACGAGCCGTTCGCCGATTCCTCGGCCATCCCGACCTGGTATCTCAGCCGCATGGCCGCCGAGCACGTCAAGGTCGCGCTGTCGGGCGACGGCGGCGACGAGATCTTCTTCGGCTACAAGCGCCACCTCACCGAACGCCAGGTCGGCCGCTTGCCCGCTCCGATCCGCCACGCCGCGCGCGCCTTCGGGGCGCTGCCGCCGATGCCGTGGCGCGCGGGCGCCGAAACCTATCAGCGCTGGCAGAAGACCGCGCGCAGCGCCGGGCTGCCCGACGGCATGGCGCGCTTTTTCGCCAAGACGCAGATCACCGCGCCGGCGTTGCGCCGGGCGTTGTTCGCCGACACGCTGCTCTCCGGCCGCGACGAGGCCGACGCCCTGACCGCGCTCGCCGCCGAATATTTCCCTCACCCCCGCGCCATCTCGCGCGATACCGTCGAGCAGTTCGCGATGGGCGACCTCGCGCTCAACCTGCCCGGCCAGATGCTGACCAAGGTCGACCGCGCGAGCATGGCGCATTCGCTCGAGGTGCGCGTGCCGATGCTCGGCAACGCGCTGATCGACCTCGCGCTGGCGATGCCCGCCGAGATGAAGCTGCGCGGCGGCGTCGGCAAATACGTTATCCGCCAGGCGGTCGCGCCCTGGCTGCCGCCCGGCATCCTCGACCGCCGCAAGCAGGGGTTCCTGATCCCGCTCGGCTCGTGGTTCTCGGGCGATCTCGGCCGCCACGTCCGCGAGCTGTGGCACGACAGCGGGCTCGCCGCGGCCGACTACATCAACCCGGCGGCGTTCGACCGCGTGCTTGCCGAGCAGGCGAGCGGCCGGCGCGATCACGGGCGGCTGCTCTACGCGATTGCGATGTTCTCCTATTGGTGGATGGCCGACCGCGACCGCCGCAGCCGGCGCGCCGACGCGTCGTCCGGCTCGTTGCATCACGCCGCGTAGGAGCTGCCATGCCCTGTTACGCCATCGACGGCCAGCGTCCCTCCCTCGCTTCCGGCGTCTGGATCGCGCCCAGCGCGGATGTGATCGGCGACGCCCGGCTGGGCGAAGCGGCGAGCGTGTGGTTCGGCGCGGTGATCCGCGCCGACAACACCCCGATCCTCGTCGGCGCGCGCACCAACATCCAGGAATCGGCGATGCTCCATTCCGATCCCGGCGCGCCGCTGACGATCGGCGAGGACGTGACGGTCGGCCATCACGCGATCCTCCACGGCTGCACGGTCGGCTCCCGCGCGCTGATCGGCATGGGCGCGGTCGTGCTCAACCGCGCGGTGATCGGCGCCGACTGCATCGTCGGCGCCGGCGCGCTCGTCACCGAAGGCAAGGAATTCGCTCCCGGCAGCCTGATCGTCGGCAGCCCCGCCCGCGCCGTCCGCCAGCTCGACCAAGCCGCGCTGGCGATGCTCAAGCTGTCGGCCGCGCACTATGTCGAGAAGGCCGGCCGCTACGCCGCCGGACTCGAACGCGTGGACTGAGCTGTATCCCGCGAACGCGGGAATACACCTTACAAGCCTGCCCCCGCTTCCGCAGGAGCAGGGCGGGCCGCCCTATTTCCCCACCCAGGCCGTCACCGCCGGCCGAAGCCTGTCGGCGATCGCCTTGCGCACCGTGATCGTCTTCACCGCCCGCTCGGCGCCGCCGCGCGACTGCTCGGGCAGGTTCTTCTCGGCATAGGCCTGGATCTTGCCCGGCATCGCCGGATCGTTGGATCCCGCCCCCAGGCTGACGATGAACCCGGCGCGCGTGCTTTCCTCGAGGAAGCCGTTGACCATGCCGGCATTGGCCACCGCGAAGTCGAACGCCATGTCGGGATGGTCATAGGACACGGCCCGCAGCAGGATCGCGCGTTGCGGCGCGGTGAAGGTGTCGGTCTTGACCAGCTCGAGCGCGCGCCGCGCCAGCGCCTCGTCGTGCGCCTGTCCAAGCAGGCTGACGTAATTGTTCTTGACCACCGGATTGGTCTCGGCCTTGGCCATTGCCAGCAGCTGCTCCCATTCGGCGGGCGTTGCGTTATAGGCGAAGGTCTCCAGCACCGCCGACCGGATCGCCGGCGGGATCGCGTCGGGATCGCCCCGCAGCGCCGCGACATAGCGCCGCGCCTGGCCAAGCACCTTGGCGTCCCCGCTGGCGCCAAGCTGCCCGATCAGCCGGTCGCGCAGCTCCGCCGCAGCCTGCGTCTCGCCGGCGCGCGGCGTGAAGCCGAGCGTGTCGAGCTGCGGCGACAGGAGAGCGATGTTCTTTCGCTCGATCCCGGCATGGAGCGGCGTTCCCTCATACAGTCCGGCAATCCGCCCGAGCTGGCTCGCGACGGTCGACCATTCGATCGGATCGGCGCCGGCGGGCACCGCATCGAGCGTGTCGTAATAGAGCCCGAGATCCTGATACCCGCCAAAGGCCAGCGCGAGATCGTCGCCGAGCGTCCCGATCTGGTCGGTCAGCGCGAGCTTGCCGAAGGACGCGACCAGCGCCTGATGGTCCTTCGCGTCATATTGCGTCCGGAAATAGCTGCCCTTGCCCAGATTGACCACTACCGGCCCGCAGCCGGCCAGCGTCATCGTGCTGGTGCTCGGCCCCGTCACGATCGCCTCGGCGGGCGTCCCGCCGACCACCGCCGCGGTCACCGGCACATGCCAGGTCTGCGGCGCCTTCGACGCTTCGTCGAGCCCGAACCGGCCCTGACTGAGGCTCAGCCGCGTCTGCCCGCCCGAGCAGGTCGCGCCCATGACCTTGATCAGCGGCACGCCCTTCTGCAGCGTGAAGTCGTGCGCGATCGTCGCGACCGGCTTGCCCGCCGCCGCCGACAGCTCCGCCCACAATTGGTCGGTGACGGTATTGCCGTATTTGTATTTCGCCATGTAGCGGCGGATTCCGTCGCGGAAGACGTCGGGACCGAGCGTCGACTCGATCATCCCGATCACCTCCTGCCCCTTCGAATAGGTGATGTCGTCGAACGCCTCGCCGATCTGGTCGACCGTCTCGACATGACGGATGATCGGATGCGAGGTCGCCACCGCGTCGAGCCCCATCGCGCCCTCGCGCGTGAACGCGACCGCCTGCGCCGGCGCATTCCACGCCGGGTTGAGGTCGCCGGTCACCTTGTTCGCCATCCACGAGGCGAAGCCCTCGTTGAGCCACAGATCGTCCCACCACGACGGCGTCACCAGATCGCCGAACCACTGGTGCGCCATTTCGTGCGCGACGGTGCCGAACACTTCCTGCTTCTGGCTCTCCGGCTCATGGCTGGGGTCGAACAGCAACGTCGGTTCGAAATAGAAGATCGCGCCCCAATTCTCCATCGCGCCGAAGAACTGGCTCGACCCCGGACCCGCGATCATGTCGAGCTTGGGCAGCGGATAGGGCTGGCCGAAATAGGTGTTGTAATAATCGAGGATGCGCTTGGCCGATTGCAGCGCATAATCGCCCTGATCGACCACGCCGCGCCGCGTGATGACGCCGATCTCGACCTTGCCGTCCTGGATCGTCTTGCGCTCGACATCGCCCATGCCGAGGAACAGCAGATAGCTCGACATCTTCGGCGTGACATCGAAATGATAGAGCTTGCTGCCGTCCGCCTGCTTGTCGATCGAGGTTACCGGCATATTGGAAAAGGCGGTCTGGTCGCCGGGCGCGACCGCGCTCAGCTTGAACGTCGCCTTGAAGCCCGGCTCGTCCCACATCGGCGCGAAGCGACGCGCGTCGGGCGCCTCGAACTGCGTCGCCAGCATCCGCGCCGCCGATCCGTCGGGATTGCTATAATCGATCGCGAAGAATCCGGCCGCCGACTCGTTGATCTTGCCCGTCCAGGCGAAGGTCATCGTATGCCGCCCGGCGCTTGCCGCCGAGGGCAGCGTCACCGTGATCTGCTGCTGCGCCTTGTCATAGCTGACCGGCGCCGGCTTGCCGTCGAATGCGGCCTTGGAAATCTGGAGATCGGCGGCGTTGAGCGTGATCGTCCGGGTCGGCTGCTTGACGTCGACCGTCACCGTCTCGCTGCCGGTGAAGGTCAGCGCCTGCGCGTTCGGATCGACCGTGATGTCATAGGCGACCGGCGCGACGGTGTCCGGCAGCGATCCCGCCGCCAGCGCGGGCGTCGAGACGGTCAGCAACAAGCCCAAGGCGACGCCGAATTTCATGACCCACTCCGCTCCAAGATTTCTTTCGCGGACGGGTTAGTAACAACGGACACCAATGGCAAACGCCTTGTCCGCTGGACAGGCCGATAGGTTGCGCTATGAAACGGGAATGACGCTCATTGCCCCGCTCGATCGCCTGCGGCTGCCCATGATCGGCGCGCCCCTGTTCATCATCTCCGGCCCCGATCTGGTGATCGCGCAGTGCAAGGCGGGGATCGTCGGCGCCTTCCCGGCGTTGAACGCGCGGCCGCAGAGCCAGCTCGACGAATGGCTCCATCGCATCACCGAGGAGCTGGCGGCGTGGAACCGCGCCAATCCCGACCGGCCGGCGGCACCGTTCGCGGTCAACCAGATCGTCCATCGCTCGAATGACCGGCTGGAGGCGGACCTTGCGACTTGCGCCAAATGGCAAGTGCCGATCGTCATCACCTCGCTGGGCGCGCGCGAGGATCTCAACCACGCGGTCCATGGCTGGGGCGGCATCACGCTCCACGACATCATCGACGACCGTTTCGCGCGCAAGGCGATCGAAAAGGGCGCGGACGGCCTGATCGCGGTCGCCGCCGGTGCGGGAGGCCATGCCGGACGCCTGTCGCCCTTCGCGCTGGTTCAGGAAATCCGCCAGTGGTTCGCAGGGCCGCTCGCCCTCTCCGGCGCGATCGCCAACGGCGGAGCGATCCTCGCGGCCGAGGCGATGGGCGCCGACCTTGCCTATATCGGCTCGCCCTTCATCGCGACCGAGGAGGCCAACGCGGTCGATGCCTACAAGCAGGGCATCGTCGCCGGCCGCGCCGCCGACATCGTCTATTCAAGCCTGTTCACCGGCGTCCACGGCAACTACCTGCGCCAGTCGATCGAGGCCGCTGGGCTGGACCCCGACAATCTGCCCGAAGGCGACTTGAAGACGATGAATTTCGGCGGCGGCAACAGCGCCAAGGCGAAGGCGTGGCGCGACATCTGGGGCTCCGGCCAGGGCATCGGCGTCATCGATGCGGTCGAGCCCGCCGCAGTGCGGATCGACCGCCTCGCGAGCGACTATCAGGCGGCGCGGGCGAGGCTCTGCGGGACATAGCCCACTTCCGTTCGTGCCGAGCTTGTCGAAACACCAAGCCGGGCCTCGACAAAAGCCTCCCGTCACTTCGGACTTGTTCCGGGGTCCACCGGCGTATGAGTCCTGCAAGTCGTTGATTGTGGGCAACCGAGGGTGCCGGAACAACTACGGCTGACGATGGAGAAGACCGCCGCCCTCCTTCAAACCGATCCCCTCAAAACGCGTGCGACAGCCGGTCGAGCATTGTCCGCGCCGGGCTTGCCGGCGCGTCGTCCTGGATTTGCGCGGCATCGAGCCGCGCAACCCGCCGGTACAAGTCGGCACTCGCCTCGATCAGCCCGCGCGCCGATTCGGGCATCGCCGCGATCGCCGACGGGTCCGACTGCGGCGCAGTCCCGAGCCGCCGCGACGGATCGAGCGCATCGCGCCGCGGCATCTCGCCGGCATCGACCGCGCGCTGGGTCAGCAGCCACGCGATGATGTGCATCAGCCGCGTCGTCACCTTGAGCGACTCGCACGAGAACGCCACGCGTTCGAGCGGCGTCAGCTCGTCGCGATCGCTCCGCCCCGCTTGGTCAAAATAGCCGCGCGCCTCGTCGGCAAGCAGCATCGCTTCGACATAGAGCTGGTCGATCAGCTTGCGATAGATGCGCGATTCGGGTGCGGACTCCATTCCGTCAACCTGCCACAAAGCCCGGCCCGCGACACGCCCGAATTGCGAGGCCTGTGCCGAAACGATTCGGCTGCGCAATGGTTCACGCGATAATATCGGGGATCAATTGGTCCTCCAGCAAGGCGATCTCGTCGCGTAGCGCCAGCTTGCGTTTCTTCAGCCGCGCAATGCTCAGTTGATCGCCCGCGCCCTTCTCCGCCAGCGCGTCGATCGCGAGATCGAGGTCGCGATGCTCGGTCTTCAGCGCGGCGATTCGGGCCCTGAGCTCGTCCTGGTCTTCCACCCCGGCTTCCCCCTCCGACGGGTCGTGGCGATGGTGCGACGGCCAGCGTCGCGCCAACCGATGATCGCGCGAATCGCCCCCTTTGGTCGAATGTAACCATGTTCGGGGGCGACATCGGAACCAATGCGTGATTTACTCGGTCCCGGTCAATCAACCAAGGAGGACCGCTTCCATGCAAAACGCGCATCTTTCGGCACTTGAGGCCAAGCATGCCGTGCTCGAGCGTCAGATCGCCGCCGAGTCGCAGCGACCGCTTCCCGACTCGCGGACCTTGGCCGACCTCAAGAAGCAGAAGCTGCGGGTAAAGGAGGAGTTGCTGGCGATCTGATCGCCCGACTCCCGGCGTTGCGGGTCGCCCCCAGGCGCCCCGCAGCGTCACATCGATCACCACCGTCCGCCGTCCGTCCGGAGCCTGTCGAAGGCCCCCGGAGGACCGCGCGTCTCCGTTCGCCCGAGCTTGTCGAACGGCGCTGCCCCCGTTCGCCCCGGAGCTTGTCAAAGCGCGCCGAAACCCCCTCCGTTCGCCCTGAGTGTCGAGGGCCGTCCCCCCCCCTCCGTTCGCCCTGAGCCTGTCGAAGGGCGATCTGCGCGGCACGGCAACCGGCTCAGCCCGAACGGGACGCAAAATCCGAGTAGCACCACCCTCGTTCGCCCTGAGCTTGTCGAAGGGCCGTTCTCCCCTCGTCGCAAGAACCAGCGCCCGGACAGCGCGCTGCCCCGACCGAATCAGGCTTTCGCTGACGCCCCGCGCGCGCCCACCGGTTTGCGCGCCTTTTTCGGGTCCACCGGCTTGTCGAAGGCGACGCCGGCGCGTCCCACCGCCGTCCATGCGATGCGGCCCGAAATCCAGCCGATCCCGCGCACCTCGACCTCGACCTCGGTGTCGGGCTCGATCCCTTCGGGCAGTTCGGCCATCAGCCCGCCGGCAGACAGGTTGCGGATGCGGATTTGCTCGACCGCCTTCTCGCCCTTCAGGCGAAACCGCGCGCTGAGGAACAGGCTGTCGCGGCTGTCCTGGCGCTGCCCGCCGCCCGACGCGGCTGCCGCCTCGTGCCTGGGTTTGTGCTGAGCCTGTTCCATCCGCTCGAAACGCTCCATCGATCGGCGATGCATGACACCACCAATCCTTATCAAATCGGTAAAGGAATGACCGACGATGGCGCGCTTCGCCGTGCCGATCAATCCTCGCGCGAGATTTTCTCGTTCCGCTCGTGGCTTTCCTGCGCCTCGACCGTCATCGTCGCGATCGGCCGCGCCTCGAGCCGCGCGAGCGAGATCGGCTCGCCGGTCACTTCGCAGAACCCGTATTCGCCGTCCTCGATCCGGCGCAGCGCCGCGTCGATCTTGCTGATCAGCTTGCGCTGCCGGTCGCGCGTCCGGAGCTCGATCGACCAGTCGGTCTCGCTCGACGCGCGATCGGTGAGGTCCGCCTCACGAAGCGACTCGGTCTGGAGCTGGGAGATCGTGCCCTGCGCCTCGCGCAGGATCGCCTCCTTCCAGTCGAGCAGCTTCTGGCGGAAATAGGCCAGTTGCCGTTCGTTCATGAACGGCTCGTCCGCGCTCGGCCGATAGCCGTCGTCGGACACTGGAGGCGGCGGCAGTTTTCCCGGTTCGTCCACGCTCTTCAACACCGTAGCCATACATCCCTCCCGGCGGGATGTACGCCGATGCGTTTGTCCGCATCTCATCATCCCGACCCGAGCGCGCCTATAGCCATGCCGCAAGCGCGCCACAAGCAACTCCGCGCGCATATCGCCAACCGCGGGCTGTCGAAACGAAAAGCGGCAAAACCGTCCCGCGCTGGCACGTTAACCATGAATTCTGGCGGGGTTGTCCTGAAAATCGACGATTGCCGCCGCAACTGTTGGTAAACGCGCTTGAACTTCATTCCTTGTTTCTGCCTTGTGAACGACAGGCGAGATATTTCGTCGACCATTAGTGACCTGGCGATTGGTCGCCAGCAGCGAGGAAGAGACGTCATGTCGGTGCGGATGGCCTTGGCAAAACTGTGCGCCTGCGCTTGCGGAGGCGCGATCGTCGGCGGCGGCGCGGTTCATGTGGCTGAGCGGCCGGCGGCGAAGCACGTCGTGCGTCGCACGGTCCACCACGCTCCCGTGCGCAAGAGGGTGGTGACGAAAACCGAAACCGCCTGTGCGCCGGCCACGGTCACGGTGACCAGCCAGGGCGCGCCGATTCCCTTGCCCCCGGCCCCGGTCATCTCGACCGGCGGCGGCAGCCCGCCGGTGATCGTCGGCGGCAGCGGCGGGTTCGGCGGGTTCGGCGGCGGCTTCTTCGCCGGCGGGTTCTTCGGCGGCGGCAGCACCGGATCGAGCGGCAGCATCGTCATCTCCTCGACCTCGAGCGGCGGCTCCTCCTCGACCTCGTCGAGCACCGGCGGCGTTTCCAGCACGTCGAGCTCGGGCAATGTGTCGAGCACATCGAGCTCGGGCAACGTCTCCAGCACCAGCTCGTCGAGCGGCAACGTGTCGTCGTCCTCCTCGACCAGTTCCTCGTCCTCGACCAGCTCGTCGTCGTCGACCTCGTCCTCCTCGAGCACCAGTTCCTCGACCAGCAGCAGCTCATCGTCGAACGGTTACGGGTCGAGCAGCCACGGCTGGCATTCGAGCGGGGGCGGCCATCACGGCCACCATCATCCGCCCGGCTCGTCGGGCGGCCCGCCGCAGCCGGTGCCGGCGCCGCCGATGGTGCTGCTGTTCGGCGCCGCCGCGGCCGCCCTCGTCGCGCGCAAGCGCTTCGCGGGGGCAAAGCAGGCGCAAGCTTGAGGGCCTGAGTCCGGCATCACGCCGCGCTGATCGCCGCCTCGATCTCGGGCACCGGCAGCCCGGTCAGGTCCTTGTCGAGCTCGCCGACCAGCCGGTCCGTCACCTCCTGGTGATAATGCTTGCGCAGTTCGCCCAGCGTCTTGGGGGGCGCGACCACCACCAGCGACTCGAACTCGTGCGCCAACGCGCGCGTCTTGAGGAACTCGGCGGTCTCCGCGGCGAAGCGGTCCTCCTCTTGGTTGTGGAAATCGGTCTCCTCCATCGTGCCGCGCGAGGGGGCGAACTGCGCGCCGCCGCCGAGCGCGTGCCGGTCTCCGCCGACCGCGCCGCCGGGCGCATTGGCCCCCGCCTGAGTCGAGCTCGCCCCGCCCGCCGCGTCGGTTTTCTGGTCGCTGTCCTTCGGGCTGGGGTGCGCGCGGGCGTGCTCGACGACGAGGTGCGGATACTCGCCATCGCCTTCGTTGCGGAAGAACAGCATCTTGCGGCCGTCTGCGACCACCACGAACGTGTCGTGCGGGAGCTGCATCGTCGATCCTCCTCGTGACTGGCTGGTCAGGAGGAGAACGCCCGCCGCCGCCCGAGGGTTGCGCGGCGCCGACAGCCCCGCCATAGCCCGTGCCCATGCACGACATCCGTTCGATCCGGGACGATCCGGAAGCCTTCGACGCCGGTCTCGCCCGCCGCGGCCTTCCCCCCCGCGCCGCCGAGCTGATCGCGCTCGACGAGCGCCGCCGCGCGGTGATCACCGAGCTTCAGGCGGGGCAAGCGCGCCGCAACGAAGCGTCGAAGGCGATCGGCGCCGCCAAGGCGCAGAAGGACGAGGCGGCCGCGCAAGCGCTGATGGCCGAAGTCGGCGCGCTCAAGGAACGCCTGCCCGCACTCGAAACCGAGGAAAAGGCGCTCGGCGACGAACTCGCGACGGAGCTGGCCGCGATCCCCAACCTGCCGCTCGCGGACGTCCCCGACGGCGCCGACGAGAACGACAACGTGGTGATCGCCGAGCACGGCACGCTCCCGCATTTCGACTTCGACCCCCGCGAGCACGACGCGATCGGCCCTGCGCTCGGCATGGATTTCGAAACCGGCGTCAAGCTCGCCGGCGCGCGCTTCACGCTGTTGCGCGGCCCCGTCGCGCAACTCTACCGCGCGCTCGGCCAGTTCATGCTGACCACGCTGGCGCGCGACCACGGCTACGAGCAAGTCGTGCCCCCGCTCCTCGTCCGCGACGAGGTGGCGTTCGGCACCGGCCAGCTCCCCAAGTTCGCCGAGGACCTGTTCCGCACCACCGACGGCCGCTGGCTGATCTCGACCGCCGAGATGAGCCTCACCAACATCGTCCGCGAGGAGATCCTGAGCGCGGAGGAGCTGCCGCTTCGCTTCGCCGCGCTGACCCCCTGCTTCCGTTCGGAGGCGGGCGCGGCCGGCCGCGACACGCGCGGCATGATCCGCCAGCATCAGTTCGACAAGGTCGAGATGGTCTCGATCACCACCCCCGACCAATCCGAGGCGGAGCACGAGCGGATGACCGCCTGCGCCGAGGACCTGCTCACTCGCCTCGGCCTGCCGTTCCGCCGGGTGAAGCTCTGCACCGGCGACATGGGCTTCTCCGCCGCGCGCACCTACGACCTCGAAGTGTGGCTCCCCGGCCAGGGCCGCTATCGCGAGATTTCGAGCTGCTCGACCTGCACCGATTTCCAGGCCCGCCGCATGAACGCGCGCTACCGCCCCGAAGGAGAAAAGGGCACGCGCTTCGTCCACACGCTCAACGGCTCGGGCCTCGCCGTGGGCCGCACATTGGTCGCGGTGCTGGAGAATTATCAGAACGCCGACGGCTCGGTCACGATTCCGGAGGTGTTCCGGCCGTATATCCACGACCTCGAAAGGATTGAGCCGATGGGCTGATCGCCCCGATCGCCCTTCGACAAGCTCAGGGCGAACGGAAGGCCCGCGCATATGCTCCAACCCCCGTTCGGGCTGAGCTTGTCGAAGCCCGACCGCCCCGCCCTCCGAAACCAAGGCTCGAATGCGCATCCTCCTGACAAATGACGACGGCTATCACGCCCCCGGCCTCAAGGTGCTCGAGGAGATCGCCCGCCGCTTCTCCGACGACATCTGGGTCGTCGCCCCAACCGAGGAGCAGTCGGGCGCCGGCCATTCGCTCACCCTCACGCGCCCGCTGCGCATCCGCCGCTTCGAGGACAGGCGCTTCGCCGTCTCCGGCACGCCGACCGACGCGGTGATGATGGCGCTCGCCAGGATCATGGCCGACGCGCCGCCCGACCTCATCCTCTCCGGCGTCAACCGCGGCGCCAATCTCGCCGAGGAGGTCACCTATTCAGGCACGGTCTCGGCGGCGATGGAGGGCGCGCTCGCCGGCGTCCGCGCGATCGCGCTGAGCCAGGTCTATGCCCGTGAGGGCATGGGCGACACCGTCCCCTTCGCTGCGGCCGCCGCCTGGGGCGAGCGCGTGCTGAGGCCCTTGATCGAGGCGCCGCTCGCGCCGCGCACGTTGGTCAATGTCAACTTCCCCGCGCTGCCGCCGGACGAAGTGAAGGGCGTGCGCGTCGTCACTCAGGGCCTGCGCGATTACGGCCGCCTGCGCATCGTCAGCAACCGCGATCCGCGCGGCTACGAATATCACTGGTTCGCGCTCGGTCCGACCGTCGAGACGCCCGCGCATTCGACCGATCTCGAAGCGATCGCTGATGGTTACATCGCGGTGACGCCGTTGCATCTGGACCTGACGCACCGCGATTCGCTTGCTATGCTCGACGAGGCGTATCGCTGAAGGGGGGAACGGCTTGAGCGGGATCGGGGGAGTGCGCGCACGCGCCGGCGTGCTGGTACTGGCGATGGCGCTGGGCGGGTGCATCCCGCATATCGACGAACCGCCCCAACGCTATGCGACGGCGCCACGCGAAAGTGCGCCCGCGCCGCGTCCGCGCGACCAGCAGGTCTCGACGTTGCCTTCGTCCCGGCCGGCATGGGAAGCGCATCCCGCCACCGCCAGCGCACGCACCGTCGCGGCTTCGACCGTCGTCGTGCGGCCGGGCGACACGCTCGGCCGCATCGCCGAGCGGACCGGGGCAGGCGTGCTCGCGATCGCGCGGGCGAATGGCCTCGCGCCGCCCTATGCGGTGACCCCGGGCCTGCGGCTCACCATTCCCGGCGGCCGCTATCACCTCATCAAGCGCGGCGATACCGGCATTGCCATCGCCCAGGCCTATGGCGTGCCATGGTCGGATATCGTCGATGCCAACGGGCTCACCCCGCCCTACCTGCTGCGCGCCGGCTGGCTGCTGCTGATCCCCGGCGGCGGGCCGGGCGGCACCGCGCCTTCGACCGCCGCGGAGCGCGCCGCCGCCTTCCACCTCGATGTCGAGGATCTCGTCACCGGCAGCGAACCCGCGGTCGCCGCGAACCGCAAGCCCGCACGGCCCAGCAAATCGCCCGCGCGCGTGCTCGCCTCGACCACCCCGGTCGAAACTCCGGCGCGGCTGGTCGGCGGCTTCTCCTGGCCGGTGCGCGGGCGCGTCATCACCCCGTTCGGACCGGGCAAGGGCGGCGCGCGCAGCGACGGCATCCAGATCGCCGTGCCCGACGGCACGCCGGTGCTCGCCGCGGCCGACGGCGTCGTCGCCTATGTCGGCAGCAGCATCCCGTCGCTCGGCGGGCTCGTCATCGTCAAGCACGGCGACGGCTACACGACCGTCTACGGCAATGCGAAGAAGCTGCTCGTCCAACGCGGCCAGTCGGTGCGGCGCGGCCAGGAAATCGCGGTATCGGGCGAAACCGGCGCGGTGACTCAGCCCAGCCTCCACTTCGAAATCCGCAAGGGCCGCGACCCCGTGGACCCGCTCGGTGCGCTGTCAGGGAGCTCGTGATCCGCTCCGCCACCTCCGTGCCTTTCCACCCAACCGACCCTCTTGGAATGTTGGAAAACTTCCGCCACCAAAGGACTCATGCGGCACGGGCGCACGACGGTGAACCAATTGGTTGAACCTCGGCGCTTGCCGCCTCTTGGCAAAAAGCGCGCGACACTCTCCACTTTCTCCACTTCACCTGATGTGACCGGCTCTGAAGCGCCGGCTCCCCGGCCTCGTCGTTGGCCTTTCGCCGGGATGACGGTCGCTGATCGCCATGCTAAGCGCGCCTCCGCCATGACGACCTATGCTTCCGACTTGCTCCGCCTGCTCTCGACACGCGGCTACATCCACCAGGTGACTGACGCCGCCGCGCTGGACGCGCTCGCGGCGAAACAGGTCGTTCCCGGCTATATCGGCTTCGATCCCACCGCGCCCTCGCTCCATGTCGGCAGTTTGGTGCAGATCATGCTGCTCCGCCGGCTTCAGCAGACCGGTCACAAGCCGATCGTGCTGATGGGCGGCGGCACCGGCAAGATCGGCGATCCCTCGTTCAAGGACGAGGCGCGCAAGCTGATGACGGCCGATACGATCGCGACCAACGTCGCCTCGATCCGCCGCATCTTCGAACGGTTCCTGACCTTCGGCGACGGACCGTCGGACGCGGTCATGCTCGACAATGCCGAATGGCTCGACCGGCTCGAATACATTCCGTTCCTGCGTGAGGTCGGCCAGCATTTCTCGGTCAACCGGATGCTCAGCTTCGATTCGGTCAAGATGCGGCTCGACCGCGAACAGTCGCTGTCGTTCCTCGAATTCAACTACATGATCCTCCAGGCCTACGACTTCCGCGAGCTCTCCCAGCGCGCCGGCTGCCGTCTCCAGATGGGCGGCTCGGACCAATGGGGGAACATCGTCAACGGCATCGAGCTCACTCGCCGCATGGACGGCGTCGAGGTGTTCGGCGTCACCACGCCGCTCATCACCACCGCCGACGGCGGCAAGATGGGCAAGACGATGGCCGGTGCGGTGTGGCTCAACGAGGACGCGCTGCCCGCTTATGATTACTGGCAGTTCTGGCGCAACACCGACGACCGCGACGTCGGCCGCTTCCTCCGCCTGTTCACCGACCTCCCGCTCGACGAGATCGCCCGGCTGGAGGCCCTCGAAGGCGCCGAGATCAACGAGGCGAAGAAGGTGCTCGCCGACGCCGCCACTGCAATGTGCCGCGGCGCGGAGGCCGCCGCCCAGGCCGCCGAGACCGCGCGGAAGACCTTCGAGGAAGGCTCTGCGGGCGACGCCTTGCCGAGCCATGCGGTGCCCTCGGGCTCGATCGGCCTCGTCGATGCGCTCGTCGCGCTCGGCCTCGCCGCCTCGAAGGGCGAGGCACGCCGGCTGATCAAGGGCGGCGGCGCCCGCGTCGATGGAGGCAAGGTATCTGACGAAGCGCACGCGGTAATCGTGGGGGATGCGCCGGTGCGCATCTCGGCAGGGAAGAAACATCACGGACTGCTGACCCGGTAAGGCGCGCCGATCTGGGCACGATCTTTTCCGATTCATTTGTCATATAAAACAGTGGACATTCCAGCCGTCGCGATTATTCCGATTTTCGAACATAGACCAATCGGGAGGAGCTTCATGCGAGGCACTGTTTGCGCCGTCATCGCCTTGGCCACGGCAACCTCGGCCCATGCCGCCGACGTTGCCCGGCACTCGTTCGGGACGATGCCGGACGGCACCAGGGTCGAAGCGATCACGCTCTCCAATGCCAGGGGCATGAAGGCGACGATCATCACGCTGGGCGCCTCGGTGCAATCGGTGATCGTGCCCGACCGCAACGGCAAGTTCGCCGACGTCGCGCTCGGCTATGACGACCTGCAGGGCTATCTCGACGTTCCCAATTATTTCGGGGCGACGGTCGGCCGCGTGGCGAACCGGATTGCCAAGGGCCAGTTCACGCTCGACGGCAAGCAGTATCAGGTGCCGGTCAACGACGGCCCCAATTCGCTCCACGGCGGCACCAAGGGCTTCGACAAAGTGGTGTGGCAAGTCGTCTCGGTCTCGAGCGGGCCGACCGCGAAGGTCGTGCTGCGCTACGTCAGCCCCAACGGCGACCAGGGCTATCCCGGCACGCTGACGACGACCGCGACCTATTCGCTCGACGAGAAGGACGACTTGTCGGTCGATTATCACGCGACCACCGATGCGCCGACCGTCGTCAACATCTCCAATCACACCTACTGGAACCTCGCCGGCGAAGGGAGCCCACGCGGCGCGATGGGGCTGCTGATGACCATCCCCGCCGACGAGTTCACGCCGACCGACAAGACCGCGATACCGACCGGAGAGTTTCGCAAGGTCGCAGGCACGCCGTTCGACTTCCGCACCGCGACGCCGATCGGGCTACGTGTGCGCGACGGCAGGTCGGAACAATTGCGCTTCGGCCGCGGCTACGATCACAATTGGGTGGTCAGCCGGAAGGAAGTCTCGTCGCCGCGCATGATGGCGCGGGTCGAGGACCCGGTGTCGGGCCGCGTGATGGAAGTGTGGTCGGCGCAGCCCGGCATCCAGTTCTATTCGGGCAATTTCCTCAACGGCACGATCACCGGCAAATCGGGCCATATCTATCGCGAGGGCGACGCGATCGTGCTCGAGCCCCAGAAGTTTCCGGATACGCCCAACCACCCGAACTTCGGCTCGGTCCGGCTCGCGCCGGGGCAGAGCTACGACAACCACATCAGCTTCCGCTTCTCGACGGAGCCGCCCCGACGCTGATCGACGTCAGCGCGCGGGGTTCTCGCGAACGATTTCGCAGCCCACTGCGGCATCGGGGTAGATGTCGGGCTTCGTCGTGCGCACCCGAACCCCGCGCACGCGCCGGTCGGCGAAGCACAGCGCCGCGATTGCTTCGCACAGCGTCTCCTGCAGCCGGAAATGGCGGTCGGCGAGCCCCACGATGCCGAGCCGGACGAAATCATAATCGACCGCCTCCGCGATATCGTCCCGCGGCGGCGTGCCGCCATAGTCGATATACAGCGTCACGGCGACTTGCACGCGCTGCGGCCGGGCCACTTCGTCGGGATGGATGCCGAGCCGCATCGTGATCTCGAGCCGCTCGAGCATCGTCGCATAGCGCCCGGCGCCTGCCCAGGTGTCGAACCCGGTCACGGCCGCCTCCGCGTCTCGAACATGACGTCCCCGTCGCGACGAAGGAACCGCTGGCCGCAATCGACGAACACCGTCTGCCCCGTGATGCTGCGCGAGGTGAGCAGGAATTCGACCGCGCGGCCGATCTCGGCGGCATCGACGCGGCGCCGCAGCAGATTCTCGCGCGAGACCGCCTCGAACTCCGCCTCGGTCTGCTCCCCGCTCGGCAACGTCAGGCCCGGCGCCACGGCGTTGACCCGCACCGCCGGCGCGAGCGCCTGCGCCAGCATTTCGGTTGCGCCGGCAAGCGCCACCTTGGTGCAGGTATAGGAAAAGAAGTCGGGGTTGAGATTGGCGACCTTCTGGTCGAGCACGTTGACCACCGCTCCGTCAGCCAATCCCGGCTGCCGCGCGAACGCGGAAGCAAGCAGCACCGGCGCGCCGAGATTGACCGCCGTCAGTCGCTGCAGCAACGCGAGGTCATCGAGTGGCGGGCGGTCGAATTCGAACACCGAAGCGCAGTTGACGAGCCCGTCGATTATCGCGCCGGCCGCCTCTGCGGCAGCGGGGATCAACCCACGCACAGCCTGCTCGTCACCGAGGTCTGCACTCACCGTGACCGCAGCGCGTCCAAGCTCCTCGACCAGCGCCGCCGCCGCATCGCCCGAGCGATGGTGATGCACCACGACCCGATGCCCGGCAGCGGCCAGCGCACGGACGATCGCCGCACCCAGCCGACGTGCGCCGCCCGTAACCAGAACGGTTCGCACTCCAGCTCCGCTCACCGCGTTTCGAATCCCATCAGCGCAAGCACTTCCTTGCGGCTCCGTTCGTCCTCGCGGAACACGCCCATCATCCGGCTGGTCACCATCGTGACGCCCGGTGTTCGCACGCCACGCGCCGTCATGCAGGCGTGACTCGCCTCGATCACCACCGCGACCCCCTGCGGCTTCAGATGCTCCCAAATGCAGTCGGCGACCTCGGCAGTCAGCCGTTCCTGCACCTGCAACCGCCGCGCGAAGGCGTGGAGCACGCGTGCCAATTTGGATATGCCGACGACATGATCCCTGGGCAAATAGGCGATGTGCGCCTTGCCGATGATCGGCGCCAGATGATGCTCGCAATGCGACTGGAACGGGATGTCCTTGAGCAGCACGATCTCGTCATAGCCGCCGACTTCCTCGAAAACGCGCGACAGGTGGTGCGCGGGATCGTCGGCGTAGCCTTGGCAATATTCCCGCCACGCGCGCGCGACGCGCTTCGGTGTGTCGATCAGCCCTTCGCGGGTCGGGTCGTCACCGGCCCAGCGGATCAAGGTGCGCACGGCCTCCGCGACGTCGTCGGGAACGGCCACCTTGGCCGGGGAGGCGACGGTATCGCCGTCGTCGGGTTCGGGATGATCGGGGGTCATCAGAGCTCCAGTCCGGCCGAATCGCCGCGAACGCTACGGCAATCAGGGTTTTCCACAACACAGGTTCGATTTTGAAACTGTCTCATTTACGCCACACCTCCGCAACCCCGCAGTTTTCCTATAGATACGCCATTGACGGGGGAAATTTTTGAACGTTAGATTTGCATACCTGAATCACGAACACCGTTCAGCCGGCGGCAAGACCGGCAACCGGCAGGAGGGGATGTCTATCATGAAGAAGTTCGAACTGCTCGCCGCGTCCGCGATCGCGCTGCTTTCGGCGACCCCGGCCCTCGCGCAGACCGACACCGCTCCGCCGCCCCAGACCGAGCCGGCACCCGATTCCGCGGCGACGACGACGGCAGGGACAGCGCAAGATCAGACCAGTGGCATCCAGGACATCGTGGTGACCGCGCAACGCCAGTCGCAGCGGTTGCAGGAAGTGCCGATCGCGGTCTCCGCGTTCACTGCGCAGAATCTTCAGCAGCAGCAGATCGTCAATCCCGCGGCGCTGCAGCAGTCGCTGCCCAACGTCAGCTTCACCAAGACCAACTTCACCTCGTCCAGCTTCACGATCCGCGGTATCGGCGATCTCTGCACCGGCACGTCGTGCGACCAGGCGACTGCGATCCATGTCAACGACATGCCGCTCGTCTCGACTCGCCTGTTCGAAACCGAGTTCTACGACCTCGAGCGGATCGAAGTGCTGCGCGGACCACAGGGCACGCTGTTCGGGCGCAACGCGACCTCCGGCGTGGTCAATTTCATCACTGCCAAGCCCGACCTGTCGGGCATCCACGCCAACGGCGAATTCGAATACGGCAATTTCGATTCGAAGAAGGCCAAGGCGATGTTCAACCTGCCGGTCGGCGACACGATCGGCGTGCGCGTCGCGGGGCTGTGGCTCAACCGTGACGGCTTCACGAAAAATCTGTACGACGACAGCCGGATCGACGGCCGCAAGCTTTATTCGGTGCGCGGTACATTGTCGTGGGAGCCCGACAGCGATACGCGGCTCGACCTGATCGGCTATTATTTCCACGAAAAGGACGACCGCTCACGCATCCAGAAGCAGCTCTGCCACCGCGATCCGACCGGCATTCTCGGCTGTCTTCCCGACCGGCTGGCCTATGAGACGACCAACGGCAATTCGACACTGGGCTCGATCATCAGCTCCAACGAATTCTTCCGGATCGCCACGGGCAGCGCCACGATCGGGTCGCTTGGGCTGGGCAGCGTTTACGGCACCGACGTTTTCGCCAACGCGATCACCCCCGCCGACAACCGCGTCGTCGATGTCGACTTTAACCCGACCTATTTCGCCGAAGAACAGCAATACCAGGCCAAGTTCTTCCACGACTTCGGAAAGCTGTCGCTCAACATCACCGGCGGCTATGCCCAGAACAGGGTCGATTCGCGCACCGACTACACCAATGCGGTCGAAAGCAGCCTGGACAACAATACCGGCCTGACGACGCTCGCCTATCTGGCGTCGCTGCCCGGCGCGGCGTTCCCCACCTATGGTAACAAGAACCCGTTCACGCCGCTGGCTCAAACGATCATTCCCAACGGCCCCGCGGGCGGGGTCTGCCAGTCCGATCTCACGCCCAACGACGGCGGCGTCTATTCGGGCGCCAGCGTGGGCTGCTATCACCAAAGCCTCGATTTCGACCGTTCGCGGGCGAACGCCCGTCAGTGGTCGGTCGAGGCGCACGTCGACAGCCATTTCGACGGGATGTTCAATTTCCTGCTGGGCGGCATCTATCTCGACCAGAAGATTACCAACAACGACTATTTCGTCGCCTCGTTCGGCCTCGATTACGGCGCGGGCGTGCTCGGCGCCGCCGAAGCGGGGCCCGGTTTCGAGCTTTCCACGCCATTCTACCGCAACGACGAGGATAGCTACCGCCTGAAGTCGTACGGCATCTTCGGCGAGACCTATTTCGACCTCGCCGACCGACTCAAGCTGACACTCGGCCTGCGCTACAATCACGATCAGAAATTCCTCAAGGCGCGCACCACGACGCTCGACGCCGTGCTTCCCTACGGCGCGACCAGCATCGATCAGGGGATCGGAGCGCCCCCGTACGCGCTTGACGATGCGCGTTTCTCGCGCCTGACCGGGCGCGCGGTGCTCGATTTCCAGATCACGCCCAACAACTTGCTCTACGCGTCCTATTCGCGCGGCTACAAATCGGGCGGCATCAATCCGCCCGTCCCGGCGATCTTCAACGTGCAGACCGTGTTCCGGCCCGAACAGGTCGACGCCTTCGAGATCGGGTCCAAGAACACCTTTCTCGATAACACGCTGCAGCTCAACCTGACCGGATTCTATTACAAATATAAGGACCTGCAGCTCGCGCGCATCGTCGCGCGTACTGCGGTGAACGATAATATCAGCGCCGACATCTACGGCATCGAGGCCGAAGCGGTGATCTCGCCGACTCCTGATTTCGTCGTCAACGCGAACCTCAGCTACCTTCATTCCAAGGTCTCGCAGGACGAATATCTCGTCAATCCGCGCGATCCCTCGGGCGGGCGCTCCGATGTCGTGATCATCAAGGATATTACCAATGCGTCGAACTGCGCGGTAACGCCGACCACGACAGGCAACGGCGCCGGCGCCAATGCGTTCGTGAATCTCGTGAACACTGCGGCGCTCGGGCTGCAAGGTACGACCGCGATCCCCGGCACGAATACGACGGGCGCGTTCAGCGTTTGCTCGACGCTGCAGCAACTGGCGAACAACGCCACGCCCACCACCTCGCCGCTGTACCTGCTGCAACTGGGCGTCAACGGCGCGTTCGGAATGAACGCGTTCACCGTCAATGACGGCTCGCCGGTGAACATCCGGGGCAATCACCTGCCCCAGGCGCCGACCTACAAATTCGCCGTCGGCGCGCAATATACCTTCCATTTGGGTGACATGACGCTCGTCCCGCGCGCAGACCTCAATTATACCGGCAACAGCTATGCCAGCATCTTCAACAACCAGATCGATCGCCTCCAGGGCTATGAGGTGGTCAACGCACAGATCACGCTCAACGGCGCAGACGATCGCTGGTACATCCGCGGCTTCGTCAAGAACCTGACCAACAATGAGGCGATCACCGGTCAATATGTGACCGACCAGTCGTCGGGTCTGTTCACCAACGCCTTCACGATCGAGCCGAGGCAATACGGCGCCGCGATCGGCTTCAAGTTCTAGGAGCGGGCGGAGCCGCCTTGCGCAAGGAAAGGAGCGGACGGCCGCCCGCTCACCTTAACCGGGCGGCGTGCCAGGCGATGTGATCGGCCATGAAGGTCGAGATGAAATAATAGCTGTGGTCGTAGCCGGGCTGAAGGCGGAGCGTCAGATCCATCCCCGCCGCGGTGCAGGCGTCGCGCAGCAGCTCGGGGCGCAGCTGTTCGGCGAGGAACGGATCGGCGTCGCCCTGATCGACCAGCAGTTCGGGCACTCGCGCGCCGTCCTCGATCAGCGCGCAAGCGTCGTAGCGGCGCCACGCGACGCGGTCGGCGCCGAGATAGCCGCTGAACGCCTTCTCGCCCCACGGCACCCGGCCCGGCGCGACGATCGGCGCGAAGGCCGAGACCGAGCGGAACCGGCCGGGGTTGCGCAAGGCCGTCGTCAACGCGCCGTGGCCGCCCATCGAATGGCCGGTAATCGCCTGCCGCGCGGGATCGATCGGGAAATGGGCGGTTACCAGTGCCGGCAGCTCGTCCTCGATATAGCTGCGCATCCGGAAGTGCGTCGCCCAAGGCGCCTGCACAGCGTCGAGGTAGAAGCCGGCGCCCTGGCCGAAATCGTAGGCGTCGTCATCGGGCACGTCCGATCCACGGGGGCTGGTGTCGGGCGCGACGAAGACGATGCCATGCTCGGCGCAGGCGGTCCGATATTCGCCCTTTTCGGTGACGTTGGCGTGCGTGCAGGTCAGCCCCGACAGAAACCAGAGCACCGGCAGCCGCGTGCCCGGCGCGTGGTCCGGCACGAACACCGAGAGGATCATGTCGGTGCCGGTAGCGGTCGAGGCGTGACGATAGACACCCTGAATGCCACCGTGGCAGCGACTGGCGGAGACCGTCTCCATTCCGCTCAGCCGAGGCGGTGCGCCGCGCAAAGCTTGTTGCCGGCGGGATCGCGCAAATAGGCGAGATAAAGCTTGCCGAACCCGCCCTCACGAATACCGGGCGGGTTCTCGATCGAGGTGCCGCCGTTCGCGACGCCCGCGGCGTGCCAGGCGTCGGCTTGCTCCGGCGAGGCGGCGGCGAAGCCGATCGTGCCGCCGTTGGCGTGGGTCGCCGGCTGGCCGTCGATCGGCGTGCTGATCATGAAGAGCGAGCCGTTGTGCAGGTAGAGCACGCGTCCCTTGTCGTCGACCATGCCCGGCCTGGCGCCGAGCGCGCCCAGCGTCGCATCGTAGAATGCCTTGGATGCCGCAATATCGTCGGCACCCACCATCACGTGACTGAACATCGCGCTCCTCCCGTTCCTAATAGATCACGACCGAGCGGATGCTTTCGCCGGCGTGCATCAGATCGAACCCCTTGTTGATCTCATCGAGGCTGAGCCGGTGAGTGATCATCGGCTCGATCTCGATTGCCCCCGTCATGTACCAGTCGACGATCTTCGGCACATCGGTCCTACCCCGCGCGCCGCCGAACGCGGTGCCCTTCCACACGCGCCCGGTGACGAGCTGGAACGGCCGCGTCGCAATCTCCTTGCCCGCTTCGGCGACGCCGATGATGATGCTCTCGCCCCAGCCGCGGTGAGCAGATTCCAGCGCCGTGCGCATCACCTCCGTGTTGCCCGTCGCGTCGAAGCTGTAATCGGCCCCGCCGTCGGTCAGCTCGAGAATTCGGGCGATGATCTCCTCGCGCTTCATGCCCCTGGTGTTGAGGAAATGGGTCATGCCGAACCTGCGGCCCCAGTCCTCGCGGTCCGGGTTGATGTCGACGCCGATGATCCGGGCGGCGCCGGCCATCTTCGCCCCCTGGATGACATTGAGCCCGATCCCGCCGAGGCCGAACACCACGACATTGGCGCCGGGCTCCACCTTCGCCGTGTTGACCACCGCGCCGACCCCGGTGGTGACGCCGCAGCCGATATAGCAGCTCGTGTCGAATGGCGCGTCGTCGCGGATCTTCGCGACGGCAATCTCGGGCAGCACGGTGAAGTTGGAGAAGGTCGAGCAGCCCATATAGTGATAGATCGTCTGTCCCTTGTAGCTGAACCGGCTGGTCCCGTCGGGCATCACCCCCTTGCCTTGCGTGGCGCGGATCGCGGTGCAGAGATTGGTCTTCCGGCTGAGGCACGACTTACACTGGCGGCATTCGGGCGTGTAGAGCGGGATGACGTGATCGCCCGGCTTGACCGAAGTCACGCCCGCACCGACCTCGCGGACGATGCCGGCCCCTTCGTGGCCGAGGATCGAGGGGAACAGACCCTCGCTGTCGAGCCCGTCGAGCGTATAGGCGTCGGTGTGGCAGATGCCGGTCGCCATGATCTCGACCAGCACCTCGCCCGCCTTGGGGCCTTCGAGGTCGAGTTCGACCACCTCCAGCGGTCGCTTTGCCTCGAACGCAACGGCAGCGCGGGTCTTCATCACAGGGTCCTCCTCGGCTCATCCGCATCCATGCGGGCAAGCTCTTCGCGATGCAACCATTCCGCCTGCGCACCGGGACGTGACAAATGCGCGAAGGCAGCGCACAAGCACGAGGCGTGCGGCCGCGCGATGATTCGCCGCGGCCGGCGACCTGAAAGGAAAGGACAACCATGGCCCAAGCACCCAAGACCGGCGGAATCCACGCGCCCGTTCAGCCCTCGCCCGAGCTCGCTGCGATCGTCGGCAACGACAAGCTGCCGCGCAGCCAGGTGATCAGCAAGGTGTGGGACCACATCAAGAAGAACAATCTGCAGAATCCCGCGAACAAGCGCGAAATCCTGGCCGATGACAAGCTGAAGAAGGTGTTCGGCAAGGACAAGGTGTCGATGTTCGAGATGAACAAGCATATCTCGAAGCACGTCAAGGCCTGACGTTTCTTTCGGGGGCGGGCGCCGATGCGATCGCAGGCGGCCGCCCCCTTTGTCTTTCTGCAGTAAAGCGCACGCTTTTTTGCTGCCGGCGTCGGACTCCACGCAGCCGGCACCTTCCCGCAAAAGCGGGAATCCCGCTACCGGCGCCATGAAGGCTTCCGTCCCGCTTCGGCGGTGATGACGGCGCCCCGCCTTTCCCGATCCCAATCCGACCGAAAGGTCACAAAAGTCATACCTCACACGCGCGTGAGTGCCCGCGGTGGGAAACGAATATTCGCCGTGTCAAAGAGCTTTTGGGAACATTAGCAGAACATTCTCCTGTAGGAAAGTGCCGCCGGAAGAGCCCTGCCCCGCCGACGACGATTGTTGCGGTTTGCGAGGCTGGACCGTAAAGCAGGCGCGCCTTTTTCCTGACTGAACGGACGCCATGCTTTCCATCCTCCGCCGCCTTACGGGTTCCAAGATCGGCGTCTTCGTGACGCTCGCCGCGTTGGTCGTGATCGCTCTGGCGTTCGCCGCGGGGGACATAACCCAATACAGCAGCGGGCCCGGAACAAGCGCGCGGTCGGATACGGTCGCGAGCGTCGGCAAGGTGGAAGTCCGCGCCGACGATCTGAAGACCGAAACGCAGAACGAGATGAATGCCTATCGCCAGCAGAATCCCGAGCTGACGATGGCGCAATATGTCCAAGGCGGCGGATTCGACGCGACGTTGCAGCGGCTGATCAACTCGCTTGCGCTCGAGCAGTTCGGCCGGGATCAGGGCATGGCGGTGAGCAAGCGGTCGGTCGATGGGCAGATCGCCGGCATTCCCGCGTTCCAGGGCGTCAACGGCAAGTTCGATCCCGCGCTCTACAAGCAGTTCCTCGCGCAGCAGCGGCTGACCGACGCGGGCATTCGCGCCGAGATCGAGCAGGCGACCTATGGCCGGATGCTGACCGCTCCGACCCAAGGCGCGACGCAGGTGCCCGAGCGGCTGGCGATGCCCTATGCCTCGCTGCTGCTCGAGCAGCGCACCGGGATGATCGGCATTGTTCCGACCCAGGCGATGCCGAAGGGCGCGGCGCCGACCGACCAGGAGTTGGCGACCTATTACCAGCATCATATCGACCGCTACACGGTGCCCGAGCGCCGCGTGGTGCGCTACGCGATCGTCTCGCCCGATGCGGTGAAGGCTCAGGCGGCCCCCACCGACGCCGAAATCGCGCAAGCCTACAAGGCGCAAGCAGCGCGGTTCCAGCCGACCGAGAAGCGCAGCGTGAAGCAGGTCGTCGTCGCGGACCAAGCGGCGGCCGACGCGCTCGCCAAGAAGGTGAAGGCGGGCACCTCGATCGACGCCGCCGCGAAGGCCGCCGGGCTCGAAGCGCGGACGATCAGCGACACCACCAAGGACGACTATGCCAAGCAAGCGTCGGCCGATCTCGCCAATGCGGTGTTCGCGGCGAAGCAGGACGATGTGATCGGGCCGGTCAAGGCGCCGCTCGGCTGGATCGTGGCGCGAGTCGAGAAGGTGACCCAGGTGCCCGGCCAGACGCTCGCCCAGGCGCACGATACGCTGGCGAAGGAGATCGCCGCGCAAAAGGCCAACGACCTGCTCGGGCGCCTCCACGACACGATCGACGACAAGCTGAACAGCGGCGCGACGTTCGACGAGGTGGTCGCCGACCAGAAGCTGACGGCGCAGCAGACGCCGCCGGTGACGCAGGCCGGGGTCGATCCGCTCGACCCGGCGAGCAAGCCCGATCCGAACCTCGCACAGGTGATCCAGTCGGGCTTCGACGCGCAGGAAGGCGACACTCCGGAGCTGGTGCCGGTCGGCCAGGACGGCTCGTTCGCAGTCGCCGCACTCGGCAAGATCGTCCATGCCGCGCCGCAGCCGCTCGCCGCGATCAAGGATCAAGTGACGAAAGACGCGATGCTCGACCGCGCCGCCGAGGCCGCACACAAGGCAGCGAGCGCGATCGTCGCGGCGATCAACAAGGGGACCGCGGTGCGCGACGCCTTCGCCCAGGCGAAGCTGCCGCTGCCGCCGGTGCAGCCGGTCCATGCCACGCGCGCGCAGCTCGCCGCCAATCCGCAGGGCGCGCCGCCGCCGCTCGCGCTGATGTTCACCACGCCGGCCAAGGAAGCCAAGCTGCTCGAGGCGCCCAACAATGCCGGTTGGCTGATCGTCTATACCGACACGATCACCCCCGGCGACGCCACCACCAAGCCGGATGTCGTCAAGGCGACGCGCAATGACCTCGGCCATTTTGTCGGCAACGAATATGCCGAGGAGTTCGCGACCGCGGTGCGGCAGGCGGTCGGCGTCAAGAAGAACGACGCGGCGATCGCCCGCGTGCGCAGCCAGCTGGCGGGCGACGGCGCCAATGCCCAGCCCTGAGGCCGGGGCGGTCCACGGCCTCGACGCGGCGCGCGCGGCTCTGGGTGCGGAGCGGCCTGCGCTGGTCTGGCGGCGGCAAGTCGCCGATACCGAAACGCCGGTCGCCGCCGCGCTCAAGTTGATCGAGCCGGGGCGCGGCGACTTCCTGCTCGAATCGGTCGAGGGCGGCGCGACGCGCGGGCGGCACAGCCTGATCGGGCTGGCGCCGGACCTGGTGTTCCGCGCCCAGGGCGAGCGCGCCGAGGTCAACCGGCGCTGGCTGACCGACCGCGACGCCTTCGCGCCGTGCGAAAAGCCGAGCCTCGAAGCGCTGCGCGAACTCGTCGCGCAATGCCGGATGGACGTGCCCGAGGAGCTGCCGCGCGCGCTGGCGTGCCTGGTCGGCTATTTCGGGTATGAGACGTTCGGCCTGGTCGAGACGCTGCCGCGCCCGGCCGCCGACCCGCTCGGCTTGCCCGACATGATGTTCGTGCGGCCGACCGTGATCCTGATCTTCGACCGGCTCGCCGACGCGCTGTTCCTCGTCGCGCCGGTGTGGCCCGAAGCCGGGCGCGAACCCGACGCGGCGATCGCCGCTGCGGCCGACCGGCTCGACGCGGTCGCCGCGCGGCTCGCCGCGGCGCAGCTGCCGCCGCCGGTGCAGGCGGAGGCGGCAGAGGTCGCCTATACGCCCGCGCTGGAGCCGGGACGCTACGGCGAGATGGTGCGGCGGGCGAAGGACTATATCGTCGCGGGGGACATCTTTCAGGTGGTGCTGGCGCAGCGCTTTTCGGCGCCCTTCGCACTGCCGCCGTTCGAGCTCTACCGCGCGTTGAGGCGGATCAACCCGTCGCCGTTCCTCTATCACCTCGACCTGCCGGGCTTCGCGCTGACCGGATCGAGCCCGGAGATCCTGGTGCGCGTGCGCGACGGCGAGGTCACGATCCGCCCGATCGCCGGCACGCGTCCGCGCGGCCGCACCGCGGCGGAGGACGAGGCCAATCGCGAAAGCCTGCTCGCCGATCCCAAAGAGCGCGCCGAACATCTGATGCTGCTCGACCTCGGCCGCAACGACACCGGCCGCGTCGCCGAGGCGGGGACGGTGCGCGTGACCCATAGCTACGGCGTCGAATTCTACAGCCATGTCATGCACATCGTGTCGAACGTGACCGGGCGGCTGGCGGCCGACAAGGACGCGCTCGACGCGCTGTTCGCGGGGTTCCCGGCGGGCACCGTCTCGGGGGCGCCCAAGGTCCGCGCGTGCCAGATCATCGCCGAGCTGGAGCCCGAGGTGCGCGGCGCCTATGCCGGCGGGGTCGGCTATTTCTCGCCCGACGGATCGATGGATTCGTGCATCGTGCTGAGGACCGCGGTGGTCAAGGACGGGACGATGCACGTTCAAGCGGGCGCAGGGATCGTCGCCGACAGCGACCCGGCTTACGAACAGCGCGAGTGCGAGGCCAAGGCCGGGGCGCTGCTCGCCGCGGCGTGCGAGGCGGTCGCGCGGGCGAGCGAGCCGCGGTTCGGGCAATAATCTCCCCTCCCGCAGGCGGGAGGGGAATCACTCGCCGAACGGATAGGTGTCGGGCACGCCCTCGCGCGCATGTTCGGGGCCGAGCGGCGTCACCGCCTCGGTTTCGTCGAACCAGACCCAGGCGTCGAACTGTTCGGGCAGGATCGCCTGGCTGTAGTGGCTCCACAGCTCGGTGTCGGGGCGGTAGATCACGCCGATGAAGCGTTCGAGGTGCGGCTGGGCGAGGCGGCGGCGGAGCGGTTCGTGGCGGCCGGGCGAGAGGTCGAGCAGGAAGCGCCGACGCCCCGTCTCGTGGCATTGCCGTTCGTAGCTGTCGCGGCGCGAGGGCAGGACGTGTTTGACCTCCATCGGGCCGTCCCAGTCAGTCGCCGCCGCGACCGTCCCCGTATGCGTGCCGAAGCCGATCAGCGCCGCCTCTCGGCCGTACCGTTCGCGCACCAATTGGCCGATGTTGAGCTCGTCGCGGGTCGCGCCCATGTCGGTCGCGCGGGCATCGCCGATATGGCTGTTGTGCGCCCAGACGATCGCCCTCCCCTCCTCCTTCGCGTCGAGCAGGTGTTGGAGCGTCTCGAACATGTGCGTGTCGCGCAGGTTCCAGCTTTCCGCGCCGCCGTAATACATGATGCGATAGTAGCGTTCGGCCGCGGCGATCAGGCGGGCATTCTGCGCGGCGTCGAGGAAGCCGTCGCCGTCCTCCGCGGCATAATCGAGCCGCTTGCCCAGCAGCTCGCGGCATTGCGCGATCACCGCCGCCTCGCATTCGGCATAGCCGCGGGTCAGCGCCGCGCGGCCGTAGGTCGCCGGCTCGCGCTGCCACGGCGTCAGGCAGCCGTAGCGCTCGCGCGCGACCGTCGCCGCCTCGGGATCGACGCGATCGAGATAGTCGAGCACGGCGGCGATCGAGCCCGACATGTTGTAGATGTCGAGCCCGTAGAAGCCCGCGCGCGCGTCCATCTCGGCGACGCTGTCGTTATGGTCGCGCATCCAGTCGATCAGCGCCAGCACCTCGGTGTTGCGCCACATCCAGGTCGGGAAGCGCTGGAACGGGCGATCGGGGACGCCGAGGAAGCGGCGGTGGCGGACGTAGCGATCGACCGCGGCGGCGTCGGGCCAGTCGGCCTCGACCGCGACGATGGTGAAGCCGTGATGCGCGATCAGGCGGCGGGTGATCGCGGCGCGGGCGCGGTAGAATTCGGCGGTGCCGTGGCTCGCCTCCCCCAGCATCACCACACGGCGGTCGGCGAAGCGGTCGAACAGCGCGCCGAACGCGGGATCGTCGAAATCGGGCAGGTCCTCGGCGGCCTCGGCGATCATCTCGGGCAGCGACAGGCTGCGCGACGCGCCGGGCAGGTGATTGGTGGCGGCGCGGCTGCCGTCCTCGCGCCAGCCCTGCTCGCCGATCAGCGGCACGAAGGCGACGGCGCCGAAATCCTCCTCGTCGAAGCGGTTGGCGGCGGTGCGGACGAGCTTGAGCAGCTTCTGGCTGCCCGGCTCTCCGACCGGCATGACGAGGCGACCGCCGATTTCGAGCTGCTCCTTGAGCGCGTGCGGCACGGCGGGGCCGCCGGCGGAGACGAGGATCGCGTCGAACGGCGCCGCCTCGACAAGGCCGGTGCTGCCGTCGCCGACGCGGATCTCGACATTGTCGTAACCGAGCGCCGCCATTCGCTCGCGCGCGATCCGGCCGAGCTCTTCGTGCCGCTCGATCGCATAGACTTCATCCGCGATCCGGCCGAGCACCGCGGCGGCATAGCCCGACCCGGCGCCGACCTCGAGCACGCGGTCGCCCGGCGCGACCTCGGCCGCCTCGATCATCGCGGCGACGATATACGGCTGCGAGATGGTCTGGTCGGCCTCGATCGGCAGCGGCGAATCCTCATAGGCGAACTCGGCCACGGCCTCGCCGACGAAGCGCTCGCGCGGGACGGCGCGCATCGCATCGAGCACGCGCGCGTCGCGCACGCCGCGCCGGGCGATCTGCACCTCGACCATCTGCTCGCGCTGGCTGGCAAAGTCGCGAGTCATGGCCAGCGCGCGGGCGTCAGCGCGATCGGCACCGGGTCGTCGAGCGGGCGCCAGCCGTGTTTAGCGATGACCTGGTTGCTCTGGATCGGCTCGCGGCCCTGCGCGCGGTCGAGCGACCAGGTGATGTGATAGGTGCTGCCGTCGGGGCGCGCTGTCGTGCCGCCGATCGCGACGACCATCGCCTGCAGCCCCGCCTCGTCGTTGATCCCGCCGACGATCGCCCCGTGCGTCTCGCACGGCAATGGCGTGTCTGGGCCGGCATTCATGTCGAGCGTGACGTGATCGGCGATCACGTCGGGCCATTCGGGCGGGAAACGCACGAGCAATGCGGCGCGCGCGTGGCGATCGAGCTTCCAGCCGGTGACGCCCATGGGGCTCAACTCTTGCTCTTGTGCTCCGGTTTGCCCTTGCGCTTGGTCGAGGCCATCTTCTCGAGCTCCTTCTCGCTCATCGATTCCTCCATGTGCTTTGAAGGGCCCTTGAGCTTCGACTTGGGCTCGTCGCCGCGCTTGGCGGCCAGCGCCGCGCCGGCGGCCTTCTGCTGCGCTGCCGATTTGGCTGGCATGGCATCGTCTCCTTTGTCCGTGAGGGGAATCAACGCACGCCGGCCGCGCCGGTGCCGCAGGGACCGGCAAAATCTCTCCGTCTCTTTCGTTCGGACCGGCTCGCCCTGCCCGTGCGCAAAGGCCTGGCCGCATTGCGGCGCGCCGGTCCGATCACAATATTCTACAATTCCCCCTTGCAATCGGCCCGATCGCGCAATACCTGCCTCGGCAATTATTGCTTGGGCAATTATTTTATGGACGGCTTCTACACGGTGGACGAACTGACGCCGCGCATCTCGCTCGGCTATCTGCTGCGCCGGATCAACAAGCTCAGCACCAGCCGGGTCGAGGCGGCGTTCGACGGCAACGACATCAGCTTCACGCAATGGGTGGTGCTCGCGCTGGTTGCCAGCGGGACGGCGAATACGTGCCGGGACCTGTCGCGCGACATGGACCACAACAGCGGCGCGATGACCCGCGTGATCGACCAGCTCGAGGAGCGCGGGCTGCTCGTCCGCCAGCGCGATGCGGAGGACCGGCGCGTCAGCAAGCTGGTCGTCACCGATCTCGGCAAGGACACCTTCGCCCAGCTCGCACGAAGCGTCGTGGGCGCCTGGAACGAGGTTCTCGAGGGATTCGAACGCGGCGAGGTGCTCCAGCTGATTGCCACGCTCAACAAGCTCCTGGTCCGGTTCGAGGAGCTCGAAAACCGAGAGGGGCAATGACCATGAAACGTGCGTTTTTCGCCGCGCCTTCGCTCGGCGCGTTCCTGCTGGCCGGTTGCGCCGTGCCGAACGCCCAGGTCGCCGTCACCCCGCTCGCCGCGCCGTCGGTCGGCCTCGGGCCCGATGCCGCCCCCGCGGTCGCCGCCGACTGGTGGACCGCTCTCGGCGATCCGCAGCTCGACCGGATCGTCGGCGACGCGCTCGCGGGGAGCCCGACGCTCGATGCGGCGATGGCGCGGGTCCGGCTGGCGCAGAGCACGCTCGCCGCCTCCGAGGCGGCGAAGCGGCCGCAAGTCACCGGCGACGCCAGCGAGCAGTTCCAGCGGCTGAGCAGCGTCTATATCATTCCCCCGCCCTATGGCGGCAGCTTCCGCTGGGTCGGGCAAGCGCAGGCGAACCTCAGCTGGAACCTCGATTTCTGGGGCCGACAGGCCGCCGCGATCCGCCAGGCGCGGGCCGGGGCCGCCGCCGCCGCGCTCGATGTGGATGCGGCAAGGCTCGCGCTCGCCGGGTCGGTGGTGCAGACCTATGTCGAGCTGGTCCGCGCCGAGCGGCAGGTCGCGATCGCGCACTCGACCGTCGAGCAGCGCGACCAGTCGCTGCGGCTCGCCAAGCTGCGCGTGAAAAGCCAGCTCGACAGTGACATCGATGTCCGCGCGGCCGAAACGCTGCTCGCCGAAGCGCGGCAGGCGTTGGTGCGCGCGCAGGGGCAGCGCGAGACGGTGATCCACGCGCTCGCGCTGCTCGCCGGCAAGGGAGCCGATTATTATCCGACGATCAGGCCGACGACGCTGAAGCTCGACGCGGTGCTGCCGCTGCCGAAGGAACTGCCCGCCGACCTGCTCGCGCGGCGCCCCGACATCCTCGGCGCCAAGGCGCGGATCGAGGCGGCGGCGGCGGGGCGGCAGGTCGCGCGCAAGGCCTTCTATCCCAACATCAATCTGCTCGGGCTGGTCGGCTTGCAGGCGCTGGGGATCGGCAACCTGTTCTCCAGCGACGCTTCGACCTACGGCGCAGGCGCGGCGATCCATCTGCCGATCTTCGAAGGCGGCAAGCTCAAGGCCGATTACGAAGGCGCGACCGCGAAGGTCGATGCGGCGATAGCCGATTACAACCAGGCGGTGCTCGGCGCGGTGCGCGAAACCGCCGACGCGCTGACGCGGGTGCAGACGGTGAGCGCCGACCTCGCGCAGCAGCGGCAGGCGGCCGCGGGGCTCGCCGATGTGCGAAGGCTCAATACCGTGCGCGTGTCGGCCGGGCTCAGCTCGCGGCTCGAGCTGATCGGGTCCGACGTCCGGCTGCTCCAGGCGCAGCAGGAAACCGCCAATCTGCAGGCCGACAAGGCCGTCGCCCAAGTCCAGTTGCTGGTCGCCGTCGGCGGCGGGTTCGATCCCGCCGCCGCGACTGCCGTTGCCGATGCAAGGAACGCCCGATGACCGACGCCATGCAAGACGAACTCCGCCGCGACGAACCCGCCGAAGAGGTCATCACCGAAGACGCGGCGCCCCGGATCGAAACCGCGCCGCCGGTCGAATCCGGCAATCGGCGCGCGCGGCGCCGGTGGCTGGGGATTCTCGCGATCGTCGTGGTCGCGGCGCTGGTGCTCTACGGCGTATGGCGGCTGTTCTTCGCGACGCCGAGCGAGACGACCGACGACGCCTATGTCGCGGGCGACACGGTGACGGTCACCGCGCGCGATCCGGGCACGGTCATCGCGCTCTATGCCGACGACACCGAGCGGGTGCGCGCCGGCCAGCCGCTGGTCGATCTCGACCCCGCCACCGCCGACGTCGAATTGCAAGCCGCGGCCGCGCAGCTCGGTCAGGCGGTGCGCGGAGTGCGCGCCGACTTCTCCGCGGTCAACGCCGCGCGCGCCGAGGTGACCCAGGCCAATGCCGACCTCGCCCGCGCGCGCAACGACCTTTCGCGCCGTCAGCAGGCGGCGCAGCAGGGCGCGGTTTCCGGCGAGGAAGTGGCGCACGCTGCCGACACGGTGAAGACCGCGACCGCCGCGCTCAACCTCGCGCAGAGCAAGCTCGCCCAGGCCCAGACGCAGGTGCAGGGCGCCGACGTTCACACCAATCCGGCGGTGCTGGCGGCGATCGCCAATTACCGCCGCGCCGCGATCCGCCGCAGCCACATGCATATCGTCGCGCCGGTGGACGGCACGATCGCGCAGCGCACCGTCCAGATCGGCCAGCAGATCGCCGCCGGCACGCCGCTGATGGCGGTCGTCCCGCTCGAACGCGTGTGGGTCGATGCCAATTTCCGCGAGACCCAGCTCGCCGACCTTCGCGTCGGCCAGCCGGCGACGATCACCACCGAGACCTATGGCGGCGACGTCACCTATCACGGCCATGTCGTCGGCCTCGGCGCCGGCAGCGGCAACGCCTTCGCGCTGCTGCCGCCGCAGAACGCCAGCGGCAACTGGATCAAGATCGTCCAGCGCGTGCCGGTGCGTATCGCGCTCGACAGCCACGAACTCGACAAGCATCCGCTGCGCATCGGCCTGTCGGTCGAGGTCGAGGTCGACACCTCGAACACCTCGGGCTCGCTGCTCGGGCGGCAGGCGCGGCAGGCCTATGCGACCCGGCCGAGCGACAGCCCCGATGTCGAGGCCGACATCGCCCGCATCATCGCCGCCAACGCGGACCGCGTGCGGTGAGCGGGCCGCAGGCCCAGGCGCCGCTGCAAGGCGGCGAGCTGGCGCTGATCGCCTTCGCGCTGGCGCTCGGCACCTTCATGCAGGTGCTCGATTCGACCATCGCCAACGTCTCGCTGCCGACGATCGCCGGCAACCTCGGCGTCAGCGCCGACCAGGGGACCTGGGTCGTCACCTCGTTCGCGGTGGCGAACGGCGTCGCGGTGCCGCTGACCGGCTGGCTGATGGGCCGGTTCGGGGTGGTCAGGACCTTCGTCGTGTCGGTGGCGCTGTTCACCCTCGCCTCCTTCCTGTGCGGCATCGCGTGGAGCCTTGGCTCGCTGATCGCCTTCCGCATCTTCCAGGGCGCGGTCTCGGGGCCGATGATCCCGGGAAGCCAGGCGCTGCTGATCTCGATCTTTCCGCCGGAAAAGCGCGGGACTGCGCTCGGCGTGTGGTCGATGACCACGCTGATCGGCCCGGTCGCGGGACCGATCCTCGGCGGCTACATCTCCGACAATTACCATTGGAGCTGGATCTTCCTGATCAACGTGCCGGTCGGCATCTTCTGCGCATTCATCTGCTGGCGCGGGCTCAAGTCGCGCGAGACGCCGACGCGCAAGCTGCCGATCGACAGCATCGGCGTGGCGATGCTGGTGATCTGGGTCGGCGCGCTGCAGGTGGTGCTCGACAAGGGCAAGGACGCCGACTGGTTCAATTCGACCTTCATCATCGTCGCGGCGGTCGTCGCGGGCATCGTGTTCCTCGCCTGGCTGATCTGGGAGCTGACCGACGCGCATCCCGCGGTGGACCTCTGGATGTTCCGCCGGCGCAACTTCACGCTCGGCACGATCGCCTTCTGCCTCGGCTATGCGGTGTTCTTCGCCAACGTGCTACTGATGCCTTTGTGGATGCAGACGCAGCTCGGCTATACCGCGACCTGGGCCGGGCTGGTCGCCGCGCCGAGCGGGATGGTGGCGATCGTGCTGACGCCGTTCGTCGCGCGGTCGAGCGGCCGGGTGGATGCGCGGGTGATGGCGACGATCGCGTTCGTCGCGTTCGCATTGTCGTTCTTCATGCGCTCGCGGTTCACCACCAACGACGATTTCTGGACCTATACGATCCCGCTGCTGGTGCAGGGCGTGGCGATGAGCACCTTCTTCGTCGCGATGCTGACGATCCAGCTCGACGGCATCCCGCCCGAGCGCATCCCGTCGGCGACCGGCATCTCCAACTTCGCGCGGATCACCAGCGGCAGCTTCGCCGCGTCGCTGATCACGACGATGTGGGACCGGCGCGAGGCGCTGCACCAGAGCCGGCTGGCGGATCATTTCACCGCCTTCTCGCTGTCGTATCGCGGGGCGCTCGACACGCTCCAGGCGCTCGGCGCCGATGCGCGGCAGGCGGCTGGCGCGATTGCGCACCAGATGGTGCAGCAGGCCTATCTGCTCGCCGCCGACGACCTGTTCTGGATTTCGGGATGGATTTCGCTGGCGATGATTGCTTTGGTCTGGTTCGCACGGCGGCCCGCCGGCGCGGCAGGACATGTTGCAGCGGATTAGCGCCGCATTCTGACCACCGCTGGACTCTGCCGGCACGGCGCATTACATACCGGTGGTTATGAAAATGGACCTCTGCGCGCCGCTCAAGGGCCGGCCGCGCGAATTCGATGTGGACGAGGCGCTTACCGCCGCGCTCCGGGTATTCTGGAGCAAGGGCTATGAAGGCGCGTCGCTGACCGACCTCACCGAGGCGATGGGAATCACGCGCCCCAGCCTCTACGCCGCGTTCGGCAACAAGGAGTCGCTGTTCCGCAAGGCGCTCGACCTCTACGAGCAGGAAAAGCTCGCCTACACTCGCCGCGCGCTCGAGGCGCCGACGGCGAAGGGCGTGGCGGAACGGATGCTGCGCGGCGCGCTCGACAGCCAGTGCAGCGACTGCGAGCCCAAGGGATGCCTGCGCGTCATCAGCTCGGTCGCGTGCGGCGCCGAGGCCGAGGCGATCCGCGAAGAGGTGATCGCGCGCCGCGCGTCCTCGCACAAGGCGCTGGTCGAGCGGTTCGAGCGCGGCAAGGACGAAGGCGACCTGCCGCCCGGCACCGACGTCGCCGGCCTGACCAGCTACCTGATCGCGATCATGCAGGGCATGGCGGTGCAGGCCGGCGGCGGTGCGAGCCGCGCCGACCTGGAGCGGCTGGTCGAGACCGGTCTGGCGATGTGGCCGGGGCGCTGAAAATATCGCATTGCACAAAAAAATATCGATCGGTATGGAATAGCATCTTGACGCTGTTCATCTCCGATTTATATACCGGTCAGTACGAAACAGCGAAGGGGAAAGCGATGTGTCATCGCCCCGCAACGGGAGCGTTGCACTGCTGATCGGGTCGGGCTGACCGGCGCAGTCGCAACGGCAGCATCGGACTAGCGGCCACGAGTAGCGTATCGGCCGTGCTCTTTCACAATTCCGCACCATCACGCGCCGCTCATTTCGGCGCGCGGGACAGGTGCGTCCGTATTTCATCGCCGGACGGATCGGAGACGATCGTTTCGGGAGGCGCAGCCGTGCGCCTGCATCAGGGAGACCGCCGATGGCCTATGTCAATTTCACCGAGCTGCACGAGGCGGCTCCTGCCCTCTCCGCATCGCGTCCGGTCGCCGAACCGGCCCGCGCAACGCTGTCGCCGCTCGAATGGTCTGTGGTGGCGCTGGCGCAGAAGGACCGTTTGTCGAGCATCGATCGGCCGGGCCGTGTCGCGGTGGCGATGGGCCGGCTGTTCGGCAACCGCCGTAATCCCGACCTCGCCGATCCGCGGCTCGAGGCGCTGCGCCGGCTGGCGGTGCTCGCCTGGCATCGCGGCTACGCGATCGCCACCTCCGAAATCCGCGCGTTCAAGCAAGCCGGCTTCACCATGGCGCAATACGAATTGGTGCTCGCCAGCATCAGCCGCGGCCGCGACGCCCTCAATCAGCGAGTCCATTGATGAACATGATCACCAAGATCGGGCGCACCGACCAGGACGCGCCGGAAACCGAACTACGTCCGTCGCCGTGGCGACGGGGGCTGATGATCGGGGTGCCCCTCGTGCTGGCCGCCTGGGGCGGCTATGCGATCACGCACCACGGCAACCCCGCCGCGGCCGCCCCGCCGCCGCCGACCGTGACGATCGCGACGCCGCTGGTCCGCTCGGTCGACCTGTGGGACGATTATGTCGGGCGGTTCGAGGCGACCAAGACGGTCGAGGTGCGCCCGCGCGTCTCGGGCCAGATCACCGGCGTGCATTTCAAGGACGGCGCGGTGGTCCACAAGGGCGACCTGCTGTTCACGATCGACCCGCGGCCGTTCGCGGCGGCGCTGGCGGAGGCGAAGGCGAGCGTCGCGAGTGCGCGGAGTTCGCTCAATCTCGCGCGCGCCGATCTCGCCCGCGCGCTCAAGCTGGTCGATGTCGATGCGGTGTCGCAGAGCGACGTCGATCAGCTCCGCGCCAAGCAGCAGGCCGCGCAAGCGGCGCTGGCCGGGGCGGAGGCCGCCGTTCGGGCGCGGGCGCTCGATTTGAGCTTCACCCAGGTGCGCGCACCGATCGGCGGGCGGATTTCCGACCGCCGCGTCGATGCCGGCAATTTGGTTGCGGGCGGCGAAGGATCGGCGGCGAGCCTGCTGACCACGATCAACGCGCTCGATCCGATCTATTTCAGCTTCGATGCGTCGGAGGCGTTGTTCCTCAAGACCAAGCGCGCTGAGGAGAAGGGCGACGCCCCCTCCCCTGTCGAGGTCAAGCTGCAGGACGAGAATGCCTATCGCTGGAAGGGCAAGCTCGACTTCACCGATAACGGCATCGACCCGCAATCGGGCACGATCCGGGTGCGCGCGCTGGTCGATAATCCGGGGCTGTTCCTCACCCCCGGCATGTTCGGCAACGCGCGGCTGTCGAGCGGCGGCGCGAGTCAGGCGATGCTGGTGCCCGACGCCGCGATCGAGACCGATCAGGCGCGCAAGCTGGTCGTCGTGGTCGGCAAGGACGGCACCGCGCAGGCGAAGCCGGTCGAGCTGGGCCCGGTGGTCAAGGGGCTGCGGGTGATCCGCAGCGGGCTCTCGCCGCAGGATCGGGTGATCATCAGCGATCCCGAGCTCGCGCAGCCGGGGGCGAAGGTGCTGACCAAGCCGGGCAGGATCGCGCCGGTCACGGCGGACGATCCGCCGCCGCCGGTCGCCGATCCGACCAGCGGCGAGGCGACCTTCGCGGTGAGCTGAGCGCCACTCCAAACCCGTTCGGGCTGAGCCTGTCGAAGCCCGGCCCGCGCGGAAAGCGCCCTTCGACAAGCTCAGGGCGAACGGATTCCAGGGTTCCAGACCCTCATTCAGGGAGCAGGCATATGCGCCTCTCGCGGTTCTTCATTACGCGGCCGATCTTTGCCGCGGTGATCGCGGTCGTCATCACGATCGTCGGCGGCATCGCCTATCTCGGCCTGCCGGTGTCGCAATATCCCGACATCGTCCCGCCGACGGTGACGGTGACGGCCAATTATCCCGGCGCCACCGCGCAAACGGTAGCGGACACCGTCGCCGCGCCGATCGAGCAGCAGATCAACGGCGTCGACGACATGCTCTACATGTCGTCGCAATCGACCGGCGACGGCAAGCTGACGATCACCGTCACCTTCAAGATCGGCACCGATCTCGATGCCGCGCAGGTGCTGGTGCAGAACCGCGTCGCGATCGCGGTGCCGACGCTGCCCGAGGAGGTCCAGCGGCTCGGCGTGGTGACGCAGAAGACGTCGCCCGACTTCCTGATGGTCGTCAACCTGATCTCGCCCGACAATTCGCTCGATCGCGGCTATATCTCGAACTATGCGCTGACCCGCATCCGCGACCGCCTGACCCGGATCGACGGCGTGGGCGACGTGCGGCTGTTCGGCAGCCGCGACTATGCGATGCGGGTGTGGATCGATCCCGGCCGCGCCGCCGCCTTGAACCTCACCGCGGGCGACATCGTCTCGGCATTGCGCGCGCAGAACGTGCAGGTCGCCGCGGGCACGCTCGGCCAGCCGCCCTATTCGCAGGGCAACGCCTTCCAGCTCAACGTCGAGGCGCAGGGCCGCTTCGTCGATCCGGCGCAGTTCGCCAATATCGTCATCCGCACCGACGTCGACGGCCACCAGGTCCGCGTGTCGGACGTGGCGCGGGTCGAGCTGGGCGCCGACGATTATTCCTCCAACACCTACCTGTCGGGCAAGCCGACCGTCATCATGGCGGTGTTCCAGCGGCCGGGATCGAACGCGCTCGCCGCCGCTGAGGCCGTGCAGAAGGAAATGACCGAGGTCGCCAAGACCTTCCCCAAGGGCCTCCAATACAAGGTCATCTACAACCCCACCGAGTTCATCGCGCAGTCGATCGACGCGGTGATGCACACGCTGGGCGAAGCGGTGCTGCTGGTCGTGCTGGTGATCGTCGTGTTCCTGCAGAAGTGGCGGGCGGCGATCATTCCGGTGGTGGCGATTCCGGTGTCGCTATTGGGAAGCTGCCTGGCGCTCGCGGCGTTCGGCTATTCGCTCAACAATTTGTCGCTGTTCGGCATGGTGCTGGCGATCGGCGTGGTGGTCGACGACGCGATCGTCGTGGTCGAGAATGTCGAGCGCAACCTCGAGCGGGGCCTCTCCGCGCTCGAGGCGGCCAAGACCTCGATGGACGAGGTGTCGGCGGCGCTGATCGCGATCGTGCTGGTGCTGTGCGCGGTGTTCGTGCCGACGCTGTTCCTCAACGGGCTGTCGGGCGCATTCTACCAGCAGTTCGCGGTGACGATCGCCACCGCGACGGTGATCTCGCTGGTGCTGTCGCTGACGCTGTCGCCGGCGCTTGCCGCGCTGCTGCTCAAGCCCAACGACCATCGCGGCGAGCGGCATGCGATCGTCCGCGCCCTCCACCATGCCGGCGACCGCTTCAACCGCGGCTTCGAGCGGCTGAGCGAAGGCTATGCCCGGCTCACCCGCCGGCTGGTGACGCGGCCGAAGCGGATGATGGTCACCTACGCGGGCCTCATCGCCGCGACGATCGGGCTGTTCTGGGTGACGCCCTCGGGCTTCATCCCGGCGCAGGACCAGGGCTATTTCCTGACCGTGATCCAGCTGCCGCCCGGCGCCTCGCTCGAGCGCACCGACGCGGTGATGCGCAAGGTGGTCGAGCGCATCCTGCCGATCCCGGGGGTCAAGGGATCGGTGATGCTGGCGGGGTTCGACGGGCCGTCGCAGACGCTCGCGCCCAACGCCGCCGCCGCCTACGTGCCGCTCGAATCGTTCGAGAAGCGCAAGGAGCTCGGCGTCAGCTTCCAGCAGATCATGGACGAGGCGAGGAAGCGCACCGCCGACATCAACGAGGCGCGGCTGATGATCGTGCCCCCGCCGCTGATCCAGGGGATCGGCTCGGCCGGCGGCTATCGCATGATGGTCGAGGATTTGGGCGACCACGGCTATGACGCGCTGGGCAAGAACGCCTATGCGCTGATCGGCAAGGCCAACCAGACCAAGGGGTTGCAGCAGGTTTACACCTTCTTCAACACCGCGACGCCGCGCATCTTCGCCGATATCGACCGGCGCAAGGCCGACATGCTCGGTGTGCCGCCTGAGCGGGTGTTCGAGGCGCTGCAGGTCTATCTCGGCTCGGCCTACGTCAACGACTTCAACCTGCTGGGGCGCACCTATCATGTGACCGCGCAGGCCGATGCGCCGCATCGCGAGACGCCGGCGGACATCGCCAACCTCAAGACCCGCTCGAACTCGGGCGCGATGGTGCCGATCGGCTCGGTCGCGACTTTCGAGAGCAAGACCGGGCCGTATCGCGTGATGCGCTACAATCTGCATCCCGCGGTCGCGGTCGATGGCGACACCGCGCCGGGCTATTCGTCGGGCCAGTCGCTGGTGGCGATGGAGAAGCTCGCCGACCAGACGCTGCCCGCGGGTTATGGCCATGAGTGGACCGGCATCGCCTTCCAGCAGAAGAGCGCGGGCAACACCGCGGGGCTGGTGTTCGGGCTGTCGGTGGTGTTCGTCTTCCTGGTGCTCGCCGCGCAGTACGAGAGCGTGGTGCTGCCGCTGTCGATCATCCTGATCGTGCCGATGTGCCTGTTGGCGGCGATGATCGGGGTGAACCTGCGCGGGCTCGACAACAATGTGCTGACCCAGATCGGGCTGGTCGTGCTGATCGCGCTGGCGGCGAAGAACGCGATCCTGGTGGTCGAGTTCGCCCGCCAGGCCGAGGAAGATGATGGGCTGTCGCCGGTCGAGGCGGCGGTGCGCGCGGCGCGGGACCGGCTGCGGCCGATCCTGATGACCAGCTTCGCCTTCGTGCTGGGATCGGTGCCGCTGCTCGTCGCGAGCGGGGCGGGCGCCGAGCTTCGGCAGGCGCTGGGCACCGCGGTGGTGTTCGGGATGCTGGGCGTGACCGGCTTCGGCCTGATCTTCACGCCGACCTTCTACGTGGTGTGCCGCGCGCTCGGCGACCGGTTCGCGCGGCTCCGCCGCCGGCCCGACGCAGAGCCGATGCTGCAGCCTGCCGAATAAGGAAAAAGTGATGACCGTTCTCAACCAGTATTCCCGCGAAAGCGGGAATCCAGAGCCACAAACGAGTCCGTCCGCGACCCTGGGCTCCCGCTTTCGCGGGAGCACGGGGCGGGCGAAGCCCCTCCTCGCCTCGCTTTCCGCGCTCGCGCTGGCCGCGTGCGCGGCGGGGCCGGACTATGTCGCCCCTGCCCCTCGCGCGGCAGCGTCCGGCCCCTTCCTTTCCGCCGATACGCCGGCGGTCTCGACTGCGCCGGTCGATGCCGACTGGTGGCGGCTCTACGACGATCCGGTGCTCGACGGGCTGGTCGCCGACGCGCTCAAGGAGAATACCGACGTTCGCGTCGCGATCGCCAACATCGCCAAGGCGCGCGCGGGGCTGAAGGCGGCGCGCGCCGACGAATTGCCGCAGACCACGATTGGCGCCAATCCGACCTATGACCGCCTGCCCGCCGACCAGCGCGCGCCGGGGGCCAAGCGCGAGGACTGGGCGATCGATACGGGACTCGACGTCGCCTATGAGGTCGACCTGTTCGGCCGCGTCCGTCGCGACGTCGAGGCCGCGAAGGGCGATGTCGCCGCCGCGCAGGCCGATGCCGACGCGGTGCGCGTCACGGTGGTCGCCGACACGACCCGCGCTTATGCCGACGCCGCCTCCGCCGCGGCGCGGCTGGCGGTGGCGAAGCATATCGTCGCGCTACTCGACCAATCGCTGACGCTGACGCAGCGGCGGCATTCGGCGGGCATGGCGACCGGCCTCGACACCGCGCGGATCGCGGCGCTGCGCAACCAGCGCGCCGCCGACGTGCCGGCGATCGAGGCCGAGCGCGAAGCGGCGTTGTTCCGCCTCGCGACGCTGACCGGCCGCGCCCCCGCCGAACTGCCGCCGATCGCCGGCGAGCGGACGACGACGCTTGAGCTCACGCAGCCGATTCCGGTCGGCGACGGCCAGGCACTGATCGCGCGCCGCCCCGACGTCCACGCCGCCGAGCGCCGCCTCGCCGCCGCCACCGCGCGGATCGGTGTGGCGACCGCCGATCTCTATCCGCATATCTCGCTCGGCGCGTCGATCGGCTCGACCGGTAATTCGATGAGCGACCTGTTCGGCGCGGGGCCGCTGCGTTGGCTGCTCGGGCCGCTGATCAGCTGGGCATTCCCCAACACCAGCGGCGCGCGCGCCAAGATCGCGGGGGCGAAGGCCGACACGCAGGCGGCGCTCGCCACGTTCGACGGCACGGTGCTGACCGCGTTGCGCGAGACCGAGACGGCGCTGTCGGCCTATGCCCACGATCTCGACCGCCGCACCGCGCTGAAAGCCGCGCTCGACGCGGCCCAGCGCGCGGTGACGATCACCCGCGCGCAACAGCGCGAGGGCGCGGTCAATTCGCTCGAGCTGCTCGATTCCGAACGCACCTTCGCCG
The DNA here is from genome assembly GCA_035776635.1 of Sphingomonas sp. Taxonomy (GTDB): domain Bacteria; phylum Pseudomonadota; class Alphaproteobacteria; order Sphingomonadales; family Sphingomonadaceae; genus Sphingomonas. The sequence goes on from DASTWI010000017.1 coordinate 119,039, forward strand.
ACGCACAAGCGGCGCTCGCCACCGCCGACGCACAGATCTCCGACGATCAGATCGACCTGTTCAAGGCGCTCGGCGGCGGCTGGACCGCCGCCGCCGGGAATGCTGCGGGGGCCACAGCGACGCCGGTCGAGCGCGCCGCGTCCTAGCCGGCGGTCAAGTCCTGGTCCTCCAGCGCCGCTGTCGGCCGGCTTCCCCACAGCGCATAAAACAGCGTGTAGAGCTCGCACGCAGCAGTCAGAAGGAACGATGCCTGCAGGCCGTACCGGTCGGCGAGCCAGCCCTGCACCACCACCAGCGCCCCGCCGGCGATCGCCATGATCAGCAGTCCCGACCCTTCTTCGGTGAGCGGTCCGAGACCGCGAATGCCGAGCGTGAAGATCGTCGGGAACATGATCGAGTGGAATAACCCGACGGCAATCAGCGCCCACATCGCGACGGCGCCCGAGGTATACACGGTGAGCAGCATCACGACGAATGCACCGACGCTGAACCAGGCAAGCACGCTTTCGGCGCGCACCCGCTGCATCAGCCAGCTGCCGACAAACCGGCCGATCATCATCCCGCCCCACAGAACGAAGAGATAGTTGGAGGCCTGTTCGTGCGTCAGATTGCCGATGTCGGGGCGCGAGATGAAATTGATGAACAGGTTGGCGACCCCGATCTCCGCGATCAGGTAAATGAAGATCGCCGGCACGCCGAACACCAGGTTGCGGTGCCGCCACAGCGAATGGCGGTGCCGTTCCTCGCGCGAGACTCGGCGAGTCTCGCCGCTCATCTCCGGCAGCTTGAACAGCGCAATCGCTATCGCGAGCAGCACCAGCACTCCGGCGCAGATCAGATACGGCAATTGCACCGACTGCGCGTCGGCCAGCCGCTGCGCCGGAGTGAGGACGGTGCCCGGCTTCGCGGTGCCCGAAATCGACCGGCCGAGGATCAGATATCCGCCGAACAGCGGCGCCAGTGTCGTTCCCATCGAATTGAACGCCTGCACCAGATTGAGGCGTGACGAAGCGGTCTCCGGCGGGCCGATCACCGCAACATACGGATTCGCGGCGACCTGCAGCAAGGTGATGCCGCTGGCGATGATGAACAGCGCGACGACGACGAACCAGTAGGACGGAATCATCGACGCCGGAATCATCAGCAGCGCGCCCGCCGCCATGACGATGAGGCCGATCACCAGCGATCGCTTGTACCCGAACGCCTCGATCAGCTTCGCCGAAGGGATCGACGCGACGAAATAGGCGATGAACCAGATGCTCTCGATCAGGGTCGTGCGAGTGTAGTTGAGGTCGAACACGCTCCTCAGATGCGGCAGCAGCGTGTTGTTGATGACCGTGATGAAGCCCCAGATGAAAAACAGCGAGGCAAGCATCGCCAGCGCACCGCGATAAGGGCGCGCCGGACCGGCATTCAGGGGCGCCGCACTGGCAAGGGGCTGGGTCGGCATTCGGAAATCCTGCTCCGTCGATGAGCGCCGGTTGCACCCGGCCATAAATCATATAACACTGACAATATGCCTGCCGACTCAGGCGAGCAGACGCAAGCAAAAATCCGCGGAAAGCACCGCCGGAGTCCAGTCCGAATGGTTCTGCGAGGGCGACGACATCGCTCGTGGGGTCGGCCACGATCTCTTCTTCCCCGCCTTCGCGCTCACCGCGACGCTGTCGTTCGGCGATGGCATCGCGACGCGCGCAGGCGACGCGTTCGAGGTTTCGGCGACGGCCTTCGCAGCGCCGCTGGGCAATCGGCTGACGCCGCTCGATCCCGAAACGGTGGCGGTGCGCGCACTCTAGGGGCGGCGCCGGCGAACCTGCCCCCTTGCCCGGCGCGGGACAATCGGCGATAGCGCTGCCGCTGTGGCCTCGGCCACCGGGGATGGGGTTCCCCCGCAACCGCCTTTCCGTTCGGAAAAGCTGATGACTCCTGTCCTGTCCCGTGGGGCGTTCGCGCCCCGTCCGATGAGGAGGAGGCGTCCGTGATCACCTATCTGTGGATTGCGCTGGGCGGCGCTTTGGGCAGCATGGCGCGATACGGGGTGTCGCGGCTGTTCAGCTTCTGGATCGGTGAGACCTTTCCCTGGGGAACGCTGGCGGTCAACGTCACCGGGTCGTTCCTGATCGGCGCGTTCGCGGTGCTGAGCGGTCCCGATGGCCGCGCGATGGTGGCGCCTGATGTGCGCCAGTTCGTGCTGGTCGGCATCTGCGGCGGCTACACGACCTTTTCCTCGTTCAGCTTGCAGACGCTGTCACTGATCCGCGACGGCGACATGGCCGAGGCGGGCAGCAACGTCGTCTTGTCGGTGGTGCTGTGCCTCGTCTTCGTCTGGCTGGGCTCGATCGCCGGCGCGCTGATCAACCGCGGCGGCGCCTAGCCGCGCATCACCGCGCCGATCGCCGCTGCGAGTTCCTCGGCGCGGAACGGCTTGGCAAGCCAGCCGCCCGCCGAGCCGGTATCGACCGCAGCGCCGCGAAAGCCGGAGATGATCAATGCCCGCGCTGCAGGCCGATGCGCGCGCACGAGTGCGGCGAGTCGGTCGCCCATCATGTGCGGCATCACTTGATCGGTGACGAGCAGGTCCGGAGCATAGCCGTCCTCAATCGCTTGCAGAGCCTCGGCACCCGAGGCGCATTCGATCACGTCGTGGCGCATCGCCTGCAGCATCGCTGCGGTGCTGGCGCGAACCAGCGGTTCGTCGTCCACCAGCAGCACTTTGAGCGGTGCTGTCGTCGCATCGGCATCGTCTTGCGCCGCGGTCTCGCGCATATCCTCCGCAGCCGTCGCCGGCAGCAGCAACTCGACCGTCGTGCCGTGTCCCGGCGCACTGTCGATGCGCAGCGCGCCGCCGAGCTGCCCGGCGAGACCATGCACCATCGACAAGCCGAGCCCCGTACCGGACCCCAATCCCTTGGTCGAAAAAAATGGCTCGACCGCGCGCCGCCGCGTTTCCTCGTCCATCCCGGCGCCGGTGTCACCGACCGCGATGCTGACGTAGCGCCCGGGCTCGAGGTTCCCCTTGGCATCGAGAATGTCGCGCGCGCTTAGCGCAATCGTCAGCGTGCCGCCGTCTGGCATCGCGTCGTGCGCGTTGACCGCCAGGTTGAGCAGCGCCATCTCGATCTGGTTGGCATCGCCCAACGCCGGCGGCAGATCGGGGTCGATCCTGATGTCGAGGGTGATTGCACCGCCGACCGTGCTTTCGAGCAGCTGCACCATACCACCGACCAGCGCGTCGATCGCCAGCGACCGCGGCTCGAGCGGCTGGCGCCGCGCAAACGCCAGCAGCCGCTGCACGAGCGTTCGCGCGCGCGTCGCCGACTGCAGCGCGCCGTCAATCAATCGCGCCGAGCGATCGTCTTCGGTGCGCCGCGCGAGCAGATCGAGCGCGCCGAGGATCGGCGTCAGCAAGTTGTTGAAGTCGTGCGCGACGCCGCCGGTCAGCTGACCGAGCGCCTCCATCTTCTGCGACTGGCGCAGCGCATCTTCGGCGATGCGCAGCGCCTCCGCCCGCTCACGGTCCTCCGTCACGTCGCGGGCAATGCAATAGCAATAGTCGCCCTCGAACACGCCGTTCCAGCTCAGCCAGCGATAGCTTCCGTCGGCGCAGCGAAGCCGGCTGGTGAAGCCGCGCAACAGCACGCCGTCCGCCAGCCCGGCACGGCCCGCGTCGGCGGCAGCGCGATCGTCGGGATGCTCGAGCCATTCCGAGGTGCGGCCGAGCAATCGATCGATCGGCCAGCCGAGCACTGCCGCCCACGCCGGGCTGGCGCTGCGCCAGACGCCCGCGCGATCGCAAACGACGATCGGGTCCTGCGACAGGTCCCAGACGCGGTCGCGCTCGCGCGTGCGGCGATCGACCCGCTCCTTCAAATCCTCGGCATGCGTCCGGGCCGCGGCCTCGGCGCGCTTCGCTTCGGTAATGTCCTCGGCGACCCCGACGAACCCTTCGGGCATCCCCTCGGCGTCAAATCGCGGCTGCGAGATCGAGCGGATCCAACGCCATGCCCCGTCGGCGCGACGATAACGGGCTTCAAGTTCGAAGCGCTCGCCGCTCGCCTCGCCCGCCAGCGATTCGGCTAGAATGCGGTCGTGGTCCTCCTCGTGCAGGATCGTCCGCCAGTCGAATCGGCACGCCTCTTCGAACGGCAGGTCGAGGAACTTCATATAGGCGATGTTGACGAAGGCGCGGGTGCGGTCGGGTGCGGTCAGCCACATCGGGATCGGCGCACTGTCGGCGATACGGCGGAACCGCGCCTCGCTCTCGCGCGCCGTTTCGAGCGCGCGCCACTGTTCGGACACGTCCTGGACGAGCGCGTAGAAGCCCAGCACCGCGCCGTCTTCGACATGCGGAACATGGTGGATCACCGTGTGGCGCGGGCCGGAGGCGTGCGGGAACACCGCCTCATAGGTGACGCGCTCGCCCGCCAGCGCCCGCTCCACATAGGGCCGGCGCACGGCGTAGGTTGCCGGGGTCATCAGCTCGGTGATTGGCCGATCGACGATGTCCGCCAGCGGCAGACCGAACCACTCCTCGTAGATGCGGTTGCAGAAGCGGAAACGCTGGCCTGCATCGACGTACGAGATCATCGCCGGGATCGCGTCGGCGATCGCACGCAGCCGCGCGCTGTATGCCGCGCGTTTTCCGGCCAGCGCCTCACGCAGCCCCGCCGCTTCGCGCTCGAGTTCCTCGATCCGTCGATCGCGCTGGTCGTTCGTCACGCTCTCCCCGTCAGCAGCCGGCGCTACCCTAGAGGCGACTTGCGAACGCAGCAACGCCACCGGGCACGGGTGCGAGATTGACGCCGCCGCCGCTTGTCCGCAATGCGCTGAACGCCCATGCCGTCCGGGGAATATCTTTATGGCCGATCGCCGACAAACCGCCCGAATCCTGATCGCCAGCCTGGTGGGCACCTCGGTCGAGTTCTACGATTTCTACATCTACGCGACCGCGGCGAGCCTGGTGTTCGGGCCGCTGTTCTTCCCGGCGAGCTCGGCCTCGGCGCAGTTGCTCGCCTCCTATGCCAGCTTCGGGCTGGCGTTCCTCGCGCGGCCGATCGGCGGGGCGCTGTTCGGGCATTTCGGCGACCGGATCGGGCGCAAGTCCACCCTCGTCGCCTCGCTGCTGCTGATGGGACTCTCGACTGCGGCGATCGCGCTGCTACCGACCTATGCGATGGTCGGGTGGGTCGCGCCGCTGCTGCTGTGCCTGCTGCGCTTCGGCCAGGGCGTCGGGCTGGGCGGCGAGTGGAGCGGCGCGACGCTGCTTGCGGTCGAGAATGCGCCGCCGGGATGGCGCGCGCGGTTCGGAATGATGCCGCAGCTGGGCGCGCCGGTCGGGTTCCTCGCCGCCAACGGCTTCTTCCTCGCGCTGGGCGCGACGCTCACCCCCGACCAGTTCCGCGACTGGGGCTGGCGGCTGCCGTTCCTGGCGAGCTCGCTGCTCGTCGCGCTCGGGCTGTGGGTGCGGCTCAAGCTGACCGAGACCGCCGCCTTCGCCGCCGCGCTCGAGGCCGCGCCGCCGCCGCGCGTGCCGATCGGCGCGGTGCTGGGCGGGCATCTCGGGCGCACGCTCGCGGGGATGCTGGCAGTGATCGCCTGCTTCGCGCTCTATTACATCACCACCGCCTTCGCGCTCGGCTACGGCACCACCGCGCTCGGCTATTCGCGCCAGGCGTTCCTGCAGGCGCAGCTCGGCGCGATCCTGTTCATGGCGGTCGGCATCGTCCTCGCCGGCTGGCTCGCCGACCGGACCAACCCGCGGCGGGTGCTGGTCTGGGGCTGCTTCGGCACGATCCTGTCGGGCGCGCTGATCGCGCCGCTGCTCGGCGGCGGGTCGATCGCGGGGGCGTTCCTGTTCCTGGCGATCGCGCTGCTGGCGATGGGGTTCGTCTATGGCCCGCTCGGCGCGTGGCTGCCGGGGCTGTTCCCGCCGCATGTGCGCTATACCGGCACGAGCCTTGCCTTCAACATCGGCGGGATCATCGGCGGCGGGCTGACCCCCGCGCTGGCCCAGATGATGGCCGACCGCGGCGGCTTGGCGCCGGTCGGCCTCTACCTTGCGGGCGCCGCGGTGCTGAGCCTGATCGGCCTGTTCGCCGCCGGCAAGCGAGCCGCACATCTGGACACACTCACCGCGCCGGGAATGTAATCGCCGTTCTAACCCGCCGTTCGTGTCGAGTAGGGTTCGAGCTTGTCGAGAACCCCTATCGAGACGCCTTCTTTCGGGCATTTCCCTCGAAACGCTCTCTCGACAAGCTCGATGGCTACTCGGGACGAACGGTGGGGGGCATGTTTAATGACACACACACATCCCGTTGACAGAATCACCGCCGTCGCTTAGGCGGGCCGTCTTTCTCGCCGGGCAGCGCTCGCGCGGGCACATGCATTTGGAAAGTGATGAGGGCCATGTTCGCAGTCGTGCGCACGGGCGGCAAGCAGTATCGCGTCGCCGCCGGAGACAAGATCGTCGTCGAGAAGATCGGCGGGGAAGCCGGTGACAAGATCACGCTGGGCGACGTGCTGCTCGCGGGCGAAGGCTCGGACCTGAAGGCGGTCGCCGGCCTCACCGTCGGCGCCGAGATTGTCGCGCAGGCGAAGGGCGAGAAGGTCATCGTCTTCAAGAAGCGCCGCCGCCACAACTACCGCCGCCGCAACGGCCATCGCCAGCAGCACACGATCCTGAAGATCCTGAGCATCGGCGAAGAGAAGAAGGCGCCCAAGAAGGCCGCCGCCAAGAAGACCGACACCGCCGAAGGCGCCCCCGCGGCCGCCGAAGCCTGAGATTCGAGGAGTTTAGACCATGGCACATAAGAAAGCAGGCGGCTCGTCGCGCAACGGTCGCGACTCGGCAGGCCGTCGTCTCGGCGTGAAGAAGTTCGGGGGCGAAGTCGCCATTCCGGGCAACATCCTCGTGCGCCAGCGCGGCACCAAATTCTATCCGGGCCGCAACGTCGGCATGGGCAAGGACCACACCCTCTTCGCGCTCGTCGAGGGCCGCGTGTCGTTCCACGAGGGCAAGCTCGGCCGCAAATTCTGCTCGGTAGACGCGATTATGGCGGCAGCCGAATAACATCGGGCAATCATCCGGATTGCCCACCAGGGCGATCCGGGTTCTGCCAAGAACCGAAAAGGGAGACGGGTCGCCCCGGCTCCCTTTTTTCATGCTCCCTCCCCTTCGCTGTCGCGGGCGCGTCACGGTGATGTGCGATACGGCGGCGCAAAAGCTGCGTGAGGAGAGTGTATGATGTTCGCTCGCACCAAGAGACTGACGCTCCGGCCCGGCTGGCCGGAGGATGCGCGGGCGCTGTCGGAGGCGATCGGCCACGAAGCGGTCGTGACCCGGCTCGCGCGCGTGCCCTGGCCCTATGCGCTGGGCGATGCCGAGGCGTTCCTGGCGCGCCCGCGCGGGAGCGCACAGCCCAGCTTCCTGATCGTCGCGCGCGAAGGCGACGGCGCCGAGATCGTCGGCGGCATCGGCATCGAGCGGCGCGCGGACGGGCGGCACGAGCTCGGCTATTGGCTGACGCCGTCGGCCTGGGGACGCGGCTATGCGACCGAGGCGGGGCGGCAGGTGGTCGAGATCGCGCGGACGCTGGGCATCCGCCGGCTCCATGCCGGGCATTTCGTCGACAACCCCGCCTCGGGCCGCGTGCTCGCCAAGCTCGGCTTCCGTTCGGTCGGCATCGAGCCGCGCCATTCCGCGGCGCGCGGCGGCGAGGCGCCGTGCGCGCTGTTCGAGCTGGTGCTGGCGGAAGACGACGCCGGCGATCCGATGCGCATGGCGGCGTGAGGGCCTGCGGGCGCGAGATCCTCGCGAACCATCTTCGTCATCCCCGCGGAAGCGGGGATCCAGATGCACGACCTTTGACGCGCCTTCGCACCGTTCGCCATTCTGGATTCCCGCCTTCGCGGGAATGACGGGAGTGGTGAGTGGAACCCTGCTCGCTTTCGCAGGAACATAGGGGTGCGCCTTGATCTCCCGGACAAATCCGCCGACAGAGAAGGAATAATGGTCGCAACCGCCCTCGCCTCCCGCCGCCGGATGAGCCCGGAAGAATCGCGCGACGCCGCGCTGGAGGCGGCGCGGGCGCTGCTGATCGAGGAAGGGCCGCAGGCGGTGACGCTGAAGGCGGTCGCGGCGCGGATCGGGCGCACGCACGCCAACCTGCTCCACCATTTCGGCTCGGCGGCGGGGCTGCAGCAGGCGCTGATCGGGCGGCTGACCGAGAACATCACCACGCGAATCGCCGAGGCGGCGCGCCGCGCGCGCCAAACCGACCGCAACCCGCGCGAGGTGGTCGATCTCGCCTTCGACGCTTTCGCACACGGCGCGGGGCAGCTGGCGAGCTGGATGATCATCACCGGCAATCAGGACGCGCTCGATCCGGTACTCGATGCGATCCACCGGCTGGTCGATGACCTTGCGGCCGATCACGACCACGAGACAGGCTGGACGCTGCAGGAAGAGACGCTGCAGCTCGTGCTGACCGCGCTGGGCGACGCGCTGCTCGGCGGGCCGATGGCCAAGGCGCTGAGCCTGCCGCGCGACCGAGCACGCGCGCTCGCGACCGATTCGCTGCTCGCGGCGCACCGGCTACCTTTGGAAGGGTAGCCAATCCCTCCAATCGCGCTATTGAGCGGCCCATGCATTTCCTCGATCAGGCCAAGATCTATGTCCGCTCGGGCGCGGGCGGGCCCGGCGCGGTGAGCTTCCGGCACGAGAAGTTCATCGAATATGGCGGTCCCGATGGCGGCAATGGCGGCAAGGGCGGCGACATCGTGTTCGAGGCGGTCCACGGCCTCAACACGCTGATCGACTTCCGCTACACGCAGCATTTCCGCGCGCCCCGCGGCAAGGGCGGCGCCGGCGCCAACCGCACCGGCGCGGGCGGCGGCGATCTCGTCATCAAGGTCCCGATCGGCACGCAGGTGCTGTCCGAGGACAAGGAGCACGTCCTGATCGACTTCACCCGCGAAGGACAGCGCGAGGTGTTTCTGAAGGGCGGCGACGGCGGGCGCGGCAACCTTTCCTACAAGACCTCGACCAACCGCGCCCCGCGCCAGCACGGCACCGGCTGGCCGGGCGAGGAGGCGTGGGTGTGGCTGCGGCTCAAGCTGCTTGCCGACGCCGGGCTGGTCGGGCTGCCCAACGCGGGCAAATCGACGTTCATCAACGCCGTCACCAACGCCAAGGCCAAGGTCGGCGACTATCCCTTCACCACCGTCCGCCCGCAGCTGGGCGTCGTCAGCCACAAGGGCGTCGAGTTCGTCCTGGCCGACATTCCCGGCCTGATCGAAGGCGCCGCCGAGGGGGCGGGGATCGGCGACCGCTTCCTGGGACATATCGAACGCTGCCGCGTGCTGCTACACCTCGTCGCGGCCGACGGCGACGACCCGGTCGAGGCCTATCGCATCGTTCGCGACGAGCTGGCGCAATATGGCGCGGGGCTGGACGACAAGCCGCAGGTGATCGCGCTGAGCAAGGCCGACCTGCTCGACGACGAGCTGATCGCGATGGTGTCGAAGGAGCTCAACGAAGCCTCGGGCGCCGCGGTGATGCCGCTGTCGGCGGCGACCGGGCAAGGGCTGGACGCGGTGCTCGACACGCTCGTCGCTGCGATCGGGCCCGGCCATGCCGCCGTGCCCGCCGACGACGAGGGCGAGGACGCGATCGAATGGTCGCCGGTGTGATGATCAGCACCGTTCGTTTCGAGCGAAGTCGAGAAACGGCTGGCGCGGAACACGCTTCTCGACTTCGCTCGAAGCGAACGGAAGTGAAAAGACAATGCCACAGGTAGCAATTCCCTTGGCCGGTGAAGCGAACCGCTTCTCGCCCGACGCCTGCCGCCGGCTGATCGTCAAGGTCGGCTCGGCGCTGCTGGTCAGCGCGCGCGGCGAGCCTCATGCCGAATGGGTCGAGACGCTGGTCGCCGACGTCGCCGCGCGGATCGAGGCCGGGCAGCAGGTGGCGATCGTCAGCTCGGGCGCGATTGCGCTGGGCGCGCGGCGGCTCGGGCTTCCCGGCGGCGGGCGCGCCAGCCTGGAGGACGCGCAGGCCGCCGCGGCGGCCGGGCAGATCGCGCTGGCGCACATGTGGTCGGACCTGCTGTCGGCGCGGGGGCTGGTCGCGGCGCAGGTGCTGGTGACGCTCGACGATCTCGAGGACAGGCGGCGTTATCTCAACGCCTCGGCGACGCTCAACCGGCTGCTCAATTTGGGCGTCGTCCCGGTGATCAACGAGAACGATTCGGTCGCCACCGCGGAGATCCGGTTCGGCGACAACGACCGGCTCGCCGCGCGCGTAGCGCAGGCGGCGGGGGCGCAGGGGGTGCTGCTGCTGTCCGACATCGACGGGCTGTACGATTCGAACCCGCACGGCAATCCCGACGCGCGCTTCATCCCGCTGGTCGAGCGGATCGACGCGGCGATCGAGGCGATGGCCGACGGCCGCTCGGCGTCGGGCATGGGATCGGGCGGGATGGTGTCGAAGGTGGAGGCGGCGCGGATCGCCGCCGGCGCCGGGATCGACCTGGCGATCGTCTCGGGCCGCGTGCCGCACGCGCTCGCCCGGTTCGCGGAGACCGGCCGCGGCACGGTGTTCCTCGGCGAGCGCGGATCGAGCGCGCGCAAGGCGTGGATCGCGGGCGGGCTCACCTCGGGCGGCACGATCCGCGTCGATGCGGGCGCGGCGCGGGCGCTGAAGAGCGGGACCAGCCTGTTGCCGGCGGGCGTCACCTCGGTCGAGGGCAGCTTCCACCGCGGCGACGTGGTCGAGATCGTCGGGCCCGACGGCAAGCGCCTCGCGCGCGGGCTCAGCGAATATGATGCGGCCGAGGCGCGGCTGATCGTCGGCCGGCGCAGCGAGCAGCTCGCCGAGGTCCTCGGTCACGAGCCGCGCTCGGCGCTGGTCCATCGTAACCATATGGCGCTGGTGTGATGGGGGCGTGCCCGCCGCCCGCCCCGGAAGGGAAGTCGGCATGAGCGTGCTTGCCGTCACCGGCGGGACCGGATTCGTCGGAGGCACGCTGGTCAACCTCGCCCGCGGCGCCGGACACCATGTCCGCGCGCTGACGCGGCGGCCGCAGCCCGAACATGCCGGCGTCACCTGGGTTTCCGGCGCGCTTGATACGCCCGACGCGCTCGACGAGCTGGTCGCGGGAGCCGATGCGGTGATCCATGTCGCGGGCGTGGTCAACGCGCCCGACCGCGCGGGTTTCGCCGCGGGCAACGTCGAGGGCACGCGCGCGATCGTCGCCGCCGCCGAGCAGGCGGGGGTGCGCCGCTTCGTCCACGTCTCCTCGCTCGCCGCACGCGAACCGCAGCTGTCGACCTATGGCTGGTCGAAGGCCGAGGCGGAGCACGTCGTCGAGGGCTCCGGCCTCGACTGGGCAATGGTGCGGCCGCCGGCGATCTACGGGCCCGGCGACATGGAGATGCGCGAGCTGTTCCGCCTCGCCAAATTCGGCATCGCGCTGACCCCGCCGGCGGGAAGGCTGTCGGTGATCGAGGTGAGCGACCTCGGCCGGCTGCTGATCGCGCTGGCCGGAACCGCCGGCAACCAGCGCCTGCTCGAAGCCGACGACGGCCGGCCGGGCGGCTGGACCCACGCCGACTTCGCGCGCGCGATAGGCGCGGCAGTCGGCAGGCCGGTTCGGCCGATCGCTCTCCCCCGCCCGCTGCTGACGCTCGCCGCCTGGGGCGATCGGCTGGCCCGCGGCAAGCGCGCCAAGCTGACGCCCGACCGCGTCGCCTATTTCTGCCATCCCGACTGGACGGTCGATCCCGACAAGCGCCCCGATCCGGCGCTGTGGCGGCCCGAGGTGCCGACTCCTGAAGGGCTCGCCGCGACCGCGGCATGGTATCGCGCCCATTCCTTGCTATAGCCGCGACGAATTGCCGCCGCATTTGTCCGCCAGATGCGGCTCCACACTCCTTGACGAAAGCATGAGATGAGCGATCGCCAGCAGACCTTCGACACCGTCGCCCGCCTGATCGAGCCGTTCTACAAGAAGGGCGTCGCGCTGAGCGAGGCGACCACCTTCCAGGGCGATCTCGAATGGGACAGCCTGACGGTGATGGACTTCGTCGCCGCGATCGAGGACGAGTTCGACATCGTCATCACGATGAACATGCAGGCCGAGATCGAGACCGTCGGCCAGCTGATCGATGCGGTCGAGAAGCTGAAGGGATGAATGCTCCGTTCGTGCGAACGGATGTTGGGAACGATGAGATGACCGAAGCCGCCCAGACCGCCGACGCGCTGCCCGCGAACCCGCCGTCGATTGCCCCCGAGCGCGACCTGATGAGCAAGTTCGACCGGCTGATCGCCGAGCGCCGGGCGCTGCTCGATTCGGGCGTCACCGACCCGTTCGCGATCGTCATGGAGCAGGTCAAGTCGCCGACCGAGGCGGTGATCAAGGGCAAGGACACGATCCTGCTCGGCACCTACAATTACATGGGGATGACGTTCGATCCCGACGTCATCCAGGCCGGCAAGGACGCGCTCGACCAGTTCGGATCGGGCACCAACGGCAGCCGGATGCTCAACGGCACGTTCCGCGACCATATGGGCGTCGAGCAGGCGCTGCGCGACTTCTACGGCATGTCGGGGGCGATCGTCTTCTCGACCGGCTACATGGCTAATCTCGGCATGATCTCGACGCTCGCCGGCAAGGGCGAATATGTCATCCTCGACGCCGACAGCCATGCCTCGATCTACGACGGGTGCAAGCAGGGCGATGCCGAGATCGTCCGGTTCCGCCACAATTCGGTCGAGGATCTCGACAAGCGGCTCGGCCGCCTGCCCGCCGAGACGGGCAAGCTGGTGGTGCTCGAAGGCGTCTATTCGATGCTCGGCGACATCGCGCCGCTCCGCGAGATGGTCGCGGTCGCAAAGAAGCACGGCTGCATGGTGCTGGTCGACGAGGCGCATTCGATGGGCTTCTTCGGCCCCAACGGCCGCGGCGTCTACGAGGACCAGGGGCTGGAGGGCGAGGTCGATTTCGTCGTCGGCACCTTCTCCAAATCGGTCGGCACCGTCGGCGGCTTCTGCGTGTCGAACCACCCCAAGTTCGAGGCGATCCGCCTCGCCTGCCGCCCGTATATCTTCACCGCCAGCCTGCCGCCGTCGGTGGTGGCGACCGCCGAAGCTTCGATCCGCAAGCTCATGCACGCACACAACAAACGCGCCCATCTATGGGAGAATGCGCGACAATTGCACGGCGGCCTGAAGACGATGGGATTCCGTCTCGGCACCGAGACGCCGGACAGCGCGATCGTTGCGGTGATCCTCGACGATCAGGACCAGGCGGTTGCGATGTGGCAGGCGCTGCTCGACGGCGGGCTCTACGTCAACATGGCACGCCCACCTGCTACCCCGGCCGGCACCTTTCTACTACGCTGTTCGCTGTGCGCCGAGCACAGCGCCGAGCAGGTCGAAACGGTGCTGAAGATGTTCCGCGCGGCCGGGCGGGCCCTGGGCGTAATCGGCTGAGCCGAAGTTCGGCTTTCCCCGCGACTCGCGCTGGGGTAGATTCCCGACCATGAACGGGGGCGATCAAGCCGCGGGCAAGAGCCCGACTGTGCGCTGGCGAGCCATCATGCTGGTGATGACGGCGGTGCTCGGCGCGGGCGTGCTCGCCGCCCTCGTCCTCACGCTGAGGGCTGCCGACCGCCAACGCGACCGCGCGCTCGACCTGCAGTCGCGCAGCTACGAAGTGATGATCGTCGCCAGCAACCTGTCGGGGATGATCGCAGACGCGGAAGCGTCGCTCGGCCGGTATGTGATCAGCGGCGACAAGCAGCTCGGCCAACTCTATTCGGATCAGTGGCTGCGCGCCGGAACGCTACTCGACCGGCTCGACCGCGCCAGCGACCGACCGAGCCAGCAGCGCCGTATCGACGCGCTGCGCGCCGCCTATACCGCGCGCGGCAAGGAGCTGGCCCAGGTCGCGCTCAACACCGTCTATCATCAGAACAACCAGGCGCTGGCGCTCTATTATCAGGCGCGCAAGGCGCAGTCGCTGGCCGACATCAACGAGCTGCTCAAGGAGATCAACGACAGCGAGCGTATGCTGCTCGCGCGGCGCAGCGATGCGGTCGCGCATTCGCTGGCGCATTCGAACCGCGTCGTCAAAGTGCTGATCGGGTTCGGTGTGCTGATCGTCCTTGGTGCGATGGCGCTCGGCTGGATGGCGGTCAAGGCCTTCGCCGAACGCGCCGCTGCGCGCACCGAAGCCGAGCTGGAACGCGAGCGGGTCAGCGATCTCCAGGCTGCGGTCGCTGCCGCCACCGCAGAACTGCAGGAAAAGGAAGCGCGACTACGACAAGTCCAGAAGATGGAGGCCGTCGGCCAGCTCACCGGCGGCATCGCACACGATTTCAACAACATGCTGGCGATCGTGATCGGCGGACTGGAACTCGCCAAGCGAAACCTGACGTCCGATCCCGAAGAAGTTCGCCGCCACCTCGACAACGCCGCGGAAGGTGCCGACCGCGCCGCCGTGCTGACCCGGCGCCTGCTCGCCTTTTCGCGCGCCGAGCCACTGCTGCCCGAAGCGATCGAGGTCCGCGCGCTGATTGCGGGCATGTCGAACCTGCTCGACCGTGCGCTGGGCGATGCAATCACCGTCGAAACGCGCGACGACGGCAACGGCTGGTCGGTCTGGGCCGATCGCCATCAGCTCGAAAATGCGATCCTCAACCTCGCCGTCAACGCGCGAGACGCGATGGAGGGGCGGGGCGCGCTCGTCATCGCCACCGGCGGGACTAGACTCGACTCCGGAGCGATCGGCACCTGCACCCCGGGCGATTATGTAACCATCGCGGTCACCGATACGGGCTGCGGAATGTCCGACGAAGTGCGCGAGCGCGTGTTCGAGCCGTTCTTCACCACCAAGCCGGTCGGCAAGGGCACCGGGCTGGGGCTGAGCCAGATCTTCGGCTTTGTCCGTCAATCTGAGGGGCAAATCGCGATCGATTCGGTTCCGGGGCGCGGGACGACGGTGACGCTCTATCTGCCGAGGCAGGTATCGGGGCAGGTCCAGCAGCCTGTGAAAGCCCCGGCAGCGGAGGAAGTCCTGCCGCCGCTCATCGGACTCGACGTGCTCGTCGTCGAGGACGATCCGCGCGTGCTTGCCGGCACGATCGCGGCGATCCGCGAACTCGGTCATCAGCCGATCGGCTGCGGCGATCCGCTTGCCGTTCCCGATTTGCTTGCCAGGCACGATATCGATCTCGTCATTTCCGACGTGCTGATGCCCGGACAGACCGGGCCCGAAATGGTCACGGCATTTGCGCCGGCCTATCCGCATGTGGCGGTGCTGTTCGTCACGGGTTTTGCCGGCGATGTCGCGGGCGATGCGCTCGGCAAGCACGTCGTGCTGCGCAAGCCCTTCACGATTGCCGCACTCGAACGCGCGGTCGGCGAGGCGATGGCGGTGAAGCGGCCGGCCGCGCCTGGACGGATCGCCGCGCAATGATCGGGGGCTGACGCGCCGGGCGCGGCTCGATATAGCCGCACGGGTCCGGCCTCGCGCCGTTTCGCCCAAGGTCACGCCGTCCGCCCATGAAATCGATCGATCGCTACATGGCCCGGCTGATCGCAGTGCCGCTGCTGTCGACGCTGACGATCGCGGCGATGCTGCTGGTGCTCGACCGCATTCGCCGGCTGTTCGATTTCGTCGCGACCGAGGGCGGACCGATCAGCGTGATCTGGCGAATGCTCGCCAACCTGCTCCCCGAATATCTCGGGCTGGGCGTGCCGATCGGCCTCCTGCTGGGGGTATTGCTCACCTTCCGCAAGCTTGCGATCAGTTCCGAGCTCGACGTGATGCGCGGCGTCGGGATGAGCTATGGCCGGCTGTTGCGCGTGCCCTTTTTCTACGCGGTTGCGCTCGCCGCGCTCAATCTCGGCATTGTCGGGTTCATTCAGCCCTACGCGCGATACAATTACGAGGGGCTGCGTTTCGAGCTACGTACCGGCGCGCTCGGAGCCTCGATCAAGATCGGCGAATTCACCAATTTCGGCAGCAAGATGACGCTGCGGATCGAGAAGAGCGAGGACAAGGGACGCAAGCTCACCGGCATCTTCCTCCATCGCAAGAACGACAATGGCGGCTGGCTCGCCGTCACCGCGCAGACCGGACAATTCCTCGCGACCGACGATCCCGACACGATCATCTTTCGCCTGACCAACGGCACGCTGATCGACAGCGAGCCCAACTTCAAGGCGCCGCGCATCCTGTCATTCAGTCTTCACGACTTGCCCATACCGCTGCCCAAATACGAGAATTTCCGCCGCCGCGGCGGGCGCAATCTCGAGCTGACGCTGCCCGAGCTCGCCTTCTACGGCCATGACCAGAAGGTGCCCGCCGACGTGCGCGCGTCGAGCCGCGCCGAATTCCACTTCCGCGTCGTCGAAGTGGCGATCATGTTCCTGTTGCCGATGATGGGGCTCGCGCTCGGCGTGCCGCCCAAGCGCTCGACCTCGGCGCTCGGGGTGTTCCTCGGCATCGTGCTGATCGTCGCCTATCACAAGATCAATCAATATGCCGCCGACATTGCCGCGCTGGGCAAGATCGACCCGATCATCGCGCTGTGGACGCCATTCGTGCTGTTCGCTGCATTGATCCTGTGGATGTATTACACCATCGCCTATGTGCCGGGCGGGCAGCCGATCGGCGCGCTCGAACGCTGGTTCGCCAAACTCGCGAGGTCGGTCACCCGTCTGCTGCCCGGGCGCCGCCGCAGGGGAATTGCATGACGCTCGCCGGCTTTTTCCCCTCGCGCACCGTGTCGTTCTACATGGCGCGGATGTTCCTCGTCCGCACCTTCGTGATCGTCGCGGGGCTCGTGCTGATCCTGCAGACGCTCGATCTGTTGAGCGAGTCGGGCCGGATCCTCGCGCATCCCGGCAACGGGCAGGAGCAGGTGTGGCATTATGTCGGTCTGCGCGCGCCGCAGATCATTGCCTTCGTGCTGCCCTTCTCGGTGCTGCTCGGGACGATCATCACGCTCGCCACGATGAACCAGAACAGCGAGATCATCGCGCTCAAGGCCTCGGGCCTGTCGGCGCATCAGGTGCTCGCGCCGCTCATTATCTCGGCGTTGGGCGTCGCGGTGATCGCCTTCGCGTTCAACGACCGAGTCGTCTCGCGCGCGACCGCGACGCTCGATCAATGGCAGGCAGTCGATTACGGGCCGCTGCCGATCGATCGCGGAAACCGCTCAAATGTCTGGGTAAGGGCCGGCGACGACCTCATCCAGGTCGCGCAGATCAGCGGCAAGGGCAATGCGGCGAAGCTTGGCGGCATCACCGTATTCGATCGGCGCAACGGACGGCTGCTCAGCATCATCTCGGCGCCCAATGGCGAGCGCACCGGCGACGGCTGGCGAATCGGACCCAAGGTCACACGCTTCGACGTCGCCTCGGGCCGGCAGACGGTGTCCGGTCCGGTCGTGGTCGGCCACGGCGTGCGCCCCGACCAGTTCACGCTGGCGAGCGTCGATGCCGACGGGCTGTCGTTCGGCGCGCTCAAGACGGCCATCGCCGACCTCAGCGCGGCGGGCCGGCCGACCAAGGACCTCGAGGGCTCGCTGTGGCACAAATTGTCGAGTCCGCTGTCGGCGGCCCTGATGCCGCTGCTCGGCGCGGTCGCCGCATTCGGCATCGCGCGGTCGGGCAAGCTGTTCCTGCGCGCGGTGATCGGCATGGCGCTTGGCTTCGCCTATTTCGTCGCCGACAATTTCGCGCTCGCGATGGGCAATCTGGGCGCTTATCCGCCGTTCCTCGCCGCCTGGGCGCCGTTCCTGCTGTTCTTCCTGATCGGCGAGGCGGTGTTGATCCGCACCGAGGAATAGTCGCTCAGCGGAAGGCCCAACGGAGCGTCTCGGCAATGCCCAGCGTTCCGGCGCGCACCACGGGACGTGCGAGCGGCGGATCGGAGAGGCCGTGCATCGCGCGCGCCCAGTCCGGCAGCAGATCGACCGCGGCCTGGAAGGTGACTACCTGGACCGGCGCGAGCGCCAAGCTCGACGACCGCCGCCGCAGGACGAAACGAGCGACGTCCCGGGTGCGTGGGGTAACTGCAAGCGCGGGACGCACCCTCGCAATCAGGCGTGCGGCTTCGGCGCGGCTGGTCGGCACGGGATCGGCGCCGAGCGCAATCGCGATCCGCGCGGTCTCCACGTAATAGCGATCCTGCGCCGCGCCGGACATTAACGGCTCGGCGTAACGACGCCATGCGGCGAGGAAGCTCGTCACCTCGGCGACATGGACCCAGGCGAGCAAGCCGGGATCATCGGCGGCGTAAGGCGTGCCGTCGAGCAGCGTGCCGCGCACGCGGGCGTGGATCGCGCGCACCTCGGCAATAGCCGCCTCGGCCTGCTCGCGGCTGCCATAGGTCGTGACCGCGATAAACCGCGCAGTGCGCCGCAGCCGGCCGAGCATGTCGCCGCGGAAGCTCGAATGATCCCACACGCCGGCGAGGACGGCGGGATGGAGCATCTGCAGCAGCAGCGCGGCAACGCCGCCGACCATCATCGCCGTTACGTCGCCATGCACGCGCCACGCGACCGACCGCGGCCCGAACAGCCCGTCGGGACGGCGCACCACTGGCGCCTCACCCCGCGCGGCGTCGTTGAACAGCGCCCGCACCTGCCCCCTGATCGCCCGCCGGACCGAATAGCGCACCATGGCCATCGAACGCGGCATCGGGGGGAAGGATGCTATTCGACGGTCACCGACTTTGCGAGATTGCGCGGCTGATCGACGTCGGTGCCCTTGGCGACTGCGACGTGGTAGGCGAGCAGCTGCACCGGAATCGCGTAGACCAGCGGCGCGATCAGCGGATGGACCTTGGGCATTTCGATCGTCGCCACCGTCCCCTCGCCCGCTTGCGCGATACCGTCCGCGTCGGAGATCAACACCACCTGCGCGCCGCGCGCCTGCGCCTCCTGCATATTCGATACGGTCTTGTCGAACAGCGGGCCCGACGGGGCGATGACGATCAGCGGCACATGCTCGTCGATCAGCGCGATGGGGCCGTGCTTCATTTCGCCCGACGCGTAACCTTCGGCATGGATGTAGCTGATTTCCTTCAATTTCAGCGCGCCTTCGAGCGCCATCGGATAGTCGGGGCCACGGCCCAGGTAGAGCACGTCGCGCGCTTGCGCGATGCGCGGAGCCATTGCCTCGATCTCCTCGTCGTGCGCCAGCGCCTCGCCCATTGCTCCGGGGACCTCCGCCAGATGGCGGACGATGGCCTTTTCCTCCGCCGCATCGAGGCGGCCCTTGGCACGCGCGAGGTTGACCGCCAGCGCGGCCATTACCGCAAGCTGGCAAGTAAACGCCTTGGTCGAGGCGACGCCGATCTCCGGGCCCGCGTGAGTCGGGAGCAGCAGGTCGACCTCGCGCGCCATCGAGCTGGTCGGCACGTTGATGATACCCGCGGTGGTGACGCCCGCCGCCTTCATGTGGCGCAATGCCGCCAGCGTGTCGGCGGTCTCGCCCGATTGCGAGATGACGAGGCCAAGCGTGTTGGGCAGCAGGACAGGGTCGCGGTAGCGGAATTCGCTCGCGACATCGACTTCGACCGGCAGGCGGGCGAAGCGCTCGATCCAGTATTTGCCGATCATGCCGACATAGCTCGCGGTGCCGCAGGCGACGATCGCGACGCGCTCGACGCTGGCGAGGTCGAAATCCATGTCAGGGAGTGCGACGACGCCTTCGAGCGGGCGGATGTAGCTGCCGAGGGTCTGCGCGACGACCACCGGCTGCTCGTAGATCTCCTTTTGCATGAAGTGGCGGTGGTTGCCCTTGTCGATCAGCTGGCCCGAGGCGCCGGAATGGACGATCGGACGTTCGACGCGAGCGTTGTCGCGGTCGTAGATTTCGATGCTATCGCGTTGAACCGCAACCCAATCCCCCTCTTCGAGATAGGCGATGCGCTGGGTCAGCGGAGCGAGCGCAAGGGCGTCGGAGCCGAGGTAATTCTCCCCCTCGCCATAGCCGACGGTCAGCGGCGCGCCGAGGCGGGCGCCGATGATCAGATCGGGTTCAGACCGTATCATAACAGCGAGTGCGAAAGCACCGTGAAGTCTTGGTAAAATTCGTGCAACGGCCTCGCGCGCGGAGGCGCCCATTTCGACCTCGCGGGCGATGAGGTGGGCGACGACCTCGGTGTCGGTCTGGCTGGCGAAGGTGCGGCCCGCGGCGATCAGCTCGTCGCGTAAGGGCTTGAAATTCTCGATAATTCCGTTGTGAACGATGACCACGTCGCCGACGATGTGCGGATGCGCATTGTCCTCGGTCGGTGCGCCGTGCGTTGCCCAGCGCGTATGAGCGATGCCAGTCGTGCCAGATAACGGTGATTCTATAAGGCGTTGCGCAAGGTTTTTGAGCTTGCCCTGAGCGCGGCGGCGGTCGAAGGCGCCGCCGTCGAGGACGCAGATACCCGCCGAATCGTAGCCCCGATATTCGAGCCGACGGAGGCCGTCGAGCAAGCGATCGGCGACGTCTTCATCCTTACCGACGATACCAACAATGCCGCACATCGTGTTCTAAACCTTCTTCTTTTCGCGGAAGACCTTAGCCCATCCAGGGCGGCTTTCCTGCCGCCCGCGAGCGACCGCCAAGGCGTCGGGATCGACGTCGCGAGTGATCACGCTGCCCGCCGCGACGATCGCGCCGGCGCCGATCGTTACGGGGGCGACAAGGGCGGAATTCGAGCCGATGAAGGAATCGGCTTCGATTTTCGTGCGGAACTTCGAATAGCCGTCGTAATTGCAGGTGATCGTCCCCGCGCCGATGTTCGCGCGCGCGCCGACCTCGGCATCGCCCAGGTAAGTCAAGTGGTTAGCCTTGGCGCCGGGGCCGAGCACCGCCTTCTTGATCTCGACGAAATTGCCGACGCGCGCCTTTTCGCCGATGATCGTACCGGGCCGTAAACGCGCAAAAGGACCGATTGCGGTGCCTTCGCCGATCGTCGCGCCCTCGATATGGCTGAAGGCGTGGATCTTCGTGCGGTCGCCGACGGTCACGCCGGGTCCGAACACGACATCGGGCTCGATCGTCACGTCGCGGCCCAATTGCGTGTCCCAGGCGAACCAGACGGTCTCCGGCGCGACGAGCGAGACGCCGTCGGCCATCGCCGCCGCGCGGCGCTTCACCTGCCAGCGCGCCTCGAGCTCGGCGAGCTCGGCGCGGCTGTTGACGCCGGCAACCTCGTCGGCATGGGTTTCGATCACCGCCGAGCGGCGGCCGTCGGCGGCGGCGAGCATGACGATGTCGGGAAGGTAATATTCGCCCGCGGCATTGTCGTTGCCGACGCGGGCGAGCAGCGCGAAGAGGTCGCGCGAGCGCGCCGCCATCAGACCGGAGTTGCAGAGGGTCTCGGCGCGCTCCTCGGGGCTCGCGTCCTTGTATTCGACCATCTTGACGATGCGGCCGTCGGGATCGGCGATGACGCGGCCATAGGCGCCGGGATCGGCGGGGCGGAAGCCGAGCACCACCGCGGCGGGCGCATCGGCGGCGTGGAGCCGGTCGAGCATCGCGCGCATCGTCGCGGCGGTGACGAGCGGCACGTCGCCGTAGAGCACGAGCACGTCGCCGTCGAACCCGGCGAGTGCTGCCTCGGCCTGCTGCACCGCATGGCCGGTGCCGAGCTGCTCGGCCTGAGGCACGGTGGCGACGCCCAGGGGCGCGACCGCGGCCTCGACCTGCTCGCCGGCGGCGCCGGTGACGACGATGGTGCGCGCAGGCGAAAGCGCCGCGACGCTGTCGATGAGGTGCAGCAGCATCGGCCGCCCGGCGATCGGGTGCAGCACCTTGTGGAGATCGGACTTCATCCGCGTGCCCTTGCCGGCGGCAAGGATGATCGCGGCGAGAGGCTGGGTCATGCGCGCTCCTTTGCCTCGCGCCCTGCCATGATTGTCTTGCCAATTCCATAGCAGCGCTGGCAGGCGGAAGTGCGATGACCGATTTTCCCTTTCACCTCGTCGGGTTCGACCTCGACGGCACCTTGGTCGATTCGAGCGCGGACCTTGCCGCCGCGGTCAATCATGTCCTCGCCGGGCTGGGCTGCCCGCCGCTGAGCGAGGCGCAAGTGCGGCAGAACATCGGCGGCGGCGGGCGGCGGATGCTGGCGATGAGCCTGGCCGATGCAGGGATCGAAGAACCGGAAGCGCTCGACGCGCGCTATGCGGCGCTGCTGGCTTATTACGAAGAGCATATCGCCGATGCGACGCGGCCCTATCCGGACGTGGCCGAGGCGCTTGACGAACTGGCCGCGCTGGGCGTGCGGCTGGCGGTGGTGACGAACAAGGGCGGGCGGCTGGCGACGAAATTGCTCGATGCGCTGGGGCTGCTCGATCGGTTCGCCTGCGTGATCGGGGGCGACGCCGTAGCGCGCGGCAAGCCCGCGCCCGATCCGATCCTGGAGATGATCCGCCGGCGCGGCGGCGGGCGCGCGGCGTTCGTCGGCGATTCGACGTTCGATGTCGAGGCGGCGCACGCGGCCGGGCTGCCGTGCGTCGCGGTGAGCTTCGGATTCGCCGACCGTCCGGTCGAACGGCTGGGCGCCGATGCGGTGATCGGCGGGTATGGCGAACTGGTGTCGGCGCTCCGGGGGCTTTGAGGTCGGTGCGATCAGGACGTTGGTGGTGAGCGACGCAGCCGCCCTTCGACTTCGCTCAGGGCGAACGGGAGGGGGGCTTAGGGGCTACGGGAGGTTGCGCCTGGGGGCTACGAGAGGCTGCACCCTTGGGGCTACGGGAGGTTGCGCCTGGGAACTACGGGAGGTTGCGCCCGGAGGGCTGGATGCCCTGTCGCCCTCGCCCTTCCGCGTCGCCGCTGGCGCGGCGGCGCTCCCTCCCTCTCCCACGGGGAGAGGGAGAAAGAGGTGATGAGAGCTCGCCTTACTTCAGCACCGGCGTCGCGCCGATCGGGATCACCGTGCGGCCGAAGGTGGCGTTGGTGACGATCGCGAAGCTGCCGTACATGGCGAGCGCGCCGCAGACGATGCCGAGAAGGCCGCCGGCATGGGTCAGGCCGGGCGACGCCATGGCGGCGCCGAGGCCGAGCAGCAGGAAGGTGATCCACAAGGTCAGGAAGACGAAGAACAGCACCTTGGCGAGGCGGAAGGTGCCGATCCACAGGTAGAGCGTCAGCACGCCCCACAGCAGCAGCGCGACGCCGACGGTCGGCCCGGCGGCGCTGAGATCGATCAGGCCGTTGCCGGCGAACAGCAGCAGCAAGGCGAACCACCACCAGAAGGCGCCGTAGCTCAGGAACGCGGTCATGCCGAAGGTGTTGCGCAGGCGGAATTCGCAAATCCCGGCGACGATCTGCATCAGCCCGCCGAAACTGAGCGCCAGCGGGATCACCACCGGCTCCCCGCCCGCGGGCAGGATTCCGGCGTTGATCAGGCTCAAGAGCACCGTCGTCAGGCCGAACGCGACCAGCCCCAGGGCGGCCGGGTTGGCGTCGAGCACCATCGTTTGATCCGAGCGTTCGGTCATCGTCCCCTCCTTAGCTGCCGGCGCGTTCGGCCGTGCGGGAGGGAGGCTATGGGAGCGCTATTTGTCGGTCAAGCGGGACGGTGGCCCTTGCGCCACTTGGTCCACAGGTGCCGCGCAAGCATCGCCGGCGGCATCCGGAGCCAGTGCGAGCGGACGTAGAAGCCTTGACGGAGCAGCGGACGAGTCGGGCGGCCCCAACCATCGCGCGCGGTGAGGCGGCGGCGATAGAGCGGGTCGAGCGCGGCGCTCGTGCGCCACTCCTCGGGAATCGCGGTGCCGTAGAGCGCGTTGGAGAGCCGGGCGGCGCGGGCGACGGCGGGCCACAGGCCGTGATCACGGGCGCGACCGGCGAGGCCGGCGGCGCCGAACTCCTTGATCAGGCAATGGATGTCCCACAGGTTGCGCATCCCGCCGGCGAGATCGCCGTCGGCCAACAGATGCGCGGCGGCGTGGACGATCATGTCGTTGGGGGCGAGCACGCGCAGGCCCGAGGGAAGCGCGACGCTGTCGGCGATCAGCGCGCCGGCATCGGGAGCGATGCGCGCGGTCAGCGGCAGGATCGTGTGGTGGACGTCGATCATGCGGTCGCGCTCGCGGTGGATCAGCGGCGGCAGCTCGTGCATCCAGCGGCGGTAATAAGCGTCGTCATAGGGATCGGGCTTGACCCATTCCCAGCCGGCGGCGAGCAGCGCCGCCTCGACCGCGTCGAGCGCGTCGCGGGGGACGAGGATGTCGAGGTCGCCGATCGAGCGGCCCTCCCCTGCCTTCAGACCCGCGGCGGCGAAGGCGGTGCCCTTGAGGAGGACGATCGGGCAGCCGACGCTTGCCAGCGCGCGGCGCGCGGCTTCGGCTTCCCACAAGGCGACGCGGCGTTGCTCGGCGGCTGAGGCGCGCGCGTCGGCGAGGATGCGCGCGGCGGCGGAGGGCATCGGCTGGCCGTCGAGGCGGATCGCGAGGGTGCCGAGGAGTTGTTCGGCGCGCGCCATGGCGAGAAGGGTAAGCCATGGGGAGCCTTTTCGGGCCGCTTCGTTTTCCCGGTATTCCCGCGAAAGCGGGAATCCAGAGTCCGAAGCGATCCGCTCGCGATCCTGGACCCCCGCTTTCGCGGGGGAACGCTGCTGTGCGAAGCCCGCCGGGTCGCGCAGCGCCGCCGCGAGGAGCATGGCGTCGGTCATAGCGCGCTCCACAACGTCTCGACCTGCGCCATCGCCGCGTCGGCGTCGGGATAGTCGATCGCGCGCGCGGGAACCTGCGTTACGAGGCGAGTCAGCGCGTCGAAGCCGCGTTCGCCGAGCGCGACGTAATTGGTCGAAGCCTGAGTCAGGCGGACGAACACCTCGCTCGGACCGACCGGGCGCTCGGCCGGATCGAAGCCGAAGCGGGGGAAGAGGATCAGCGCGGGAGCCGCCGGTTCGCCCATTCGGGCGATCGCGGCGGCGTCGGGGACCAAGTGGCGGATGTCGCCCTTCGGCGTGCCGGCGATGAGCGGGCCGAAGCGCGCGTCGGGCAGCGCGGCGCGGACGATGCGAATCGCGCCGTTCTTCAGGCTGACGAGGCGCGGGAAGGCGTGGACGAGACCGGTTTCGGGATCGACCAGCGCGAACTCGTCGCCCATCAGCCGCCAGCCGCGCGCGGCGAGCAATGCGGCGAGCGTCGATTTGCCCGCGCCCGACAGGCCGGTCATCAGCAGCGCGCGGCCGTCGCGCTCGACGGTCGAGGCGTGGAGCAGGAGATAGCGGCGCTGGCCGAGCGCCATCTGCAGGTTCATCGCCATCTCGGCGGCAAGCAGGCCTTGCGAGAGCGGCAGCGGCGCGGCCTCGGGCAGGACGAAGTCGCCGCCGAGCGTGACCGATGGCCTCAGCCAGCGCCGCCATGGCCGCGCGGCGAACAGGCGGACGGTGAAATCGGGGATGCCGTCGTCGGGATCGGGATAGTCGGCGTAGAGGCGTTCGAGCTGGGCGACGGGCGCGCGCCAGTCGGCGCCGACGCGGAAGCCGACCGGGCCGATCCGGACGTGGAAGACGTGCCTCATGCCGCGCGGACCAGCCCCACCGCGATCAGCTCGGCGAGGCGGGCGTCGAGCGCCTCGGGGGCGGCGTCGGCGAGGTCGTAGGTTCGGGCGAGGCGCGCGAGGAGCGCGTCGCGGGTGAGTGGCCCCTCGGCGAGCGCCGCGAGGATTTCGGGCGCCGGGGCGGCGACGAGATGCGTCAGGCCCGAGGGGCGGTGGAAGACGAGGGTGAAGTCGTCGAGCGGCACGATGCGCAGGGCCTCGGCCGGTTCGGCGTGGTACAGCCGCTCCGCCATCGGAGCGGCCTCAGCCGCGCGGCATTTGCAGCGAGGCGAAGCAGGTGAAGCCGCTGGTCCCCGATTGCAGGCGGCGGATGTATTTCACATAGGCCTGGCTCTGCTCGTAGCTCGTGCCGGGGAGCTGGCCGCCGCCGAGCGCGGTCCTGACGTCCTCGCCCTTGAACGCGAACGCCGCCGGCGGGAAGGCGCCGGGCGTGCCCGCCGGGACCACCGAGCCGTCGGCGGCGATGTAGCTGCCCGCGCGGCCGGCGTCGGGGACCGGAATCTCGCAATTGACGACGGACGCGTTGGTCTGCGCGAGCGCGGGGCGGATCGAGACGATCGCCGACGCGCCGACCGCGCCGAGCATCAGCGCGCGGCGCCGGGTGGTGCCCTCGACGGGCGGCGTCTCGTCCTTGGTGCTCATCGTCCCCATCCTGCCGTCTTGGACCTTTCACATTCGTAAAGCAGGTGCAAGCGTTCGGCGGTTCGTTGCGCGCGCAAACTGCGGTAAGGCGGGTCAGAATGGCACAAGGTTCGCTTCTTTCGGCGTTGAGCGGCTGGTGGCGCGGCGGGCGCGGCGAGGCTGCGGCGGACGATCCGCGACCGGGCGCGCCGGGCGGGGTCGGCGTCTTGATCGAGGCGATCGCCGATCCGGTGCTGGTGCTCCACGAGGGGCGCGTGGTCGAGGCGAACCGCGCGGCGCGGGCGCTGTTGGGCGAGGCCAGCCTTGGCGAGGACGTGCGGCTGGCGATCCGCCATCCGGTCGCGCTCGAACGGCTCGCGGACGGCGACGGCGGCGACCGCGCGGTCGAGTTCGTCGGGCTGGGCGGCGAGAACCGGCATTGGGAGATGCGCGCTTCGGCGGAGGCCGGCGGGTATCGGCTGGTCCATCTGGTCGACCGCACCGCGCGCGCCGCGGCCGAGCGGATGCGGGTCGATTTCGTCGCCAACGCCAGCCACGAGTTGAAGACGCCGCTCGCCTCGCTGGCGGGCTATGTCGAGACGCTGCGCGAGGCGGGCGCCGGGGACGATCCCGGCTTGCGCGCGCGGTTCCTGGGCATCATGGCGGGCGAAGCGGGACGGATGCAGCGGCTGATCGAGGACTTGCTGTCGCTGTCGCGGATCGAGGCGGAGAAATACCGGCTGCCCGACGCCGCGGTCGATCTCGGCGCGCTGGTGCGCGAGGTGATCGCGCAGATCGCGGCGAGCGGCGACCCGCGCGCGGAGGACATCGCGCTGGCGCTCGCCGATGCGCCGGCGGTGGCGGGCGACCGCGCGCAGCTGTCGCAGCTGCTCCACAACCTTGTCGGCAATGCGATGAAATACGCGCCCGCCGGCACGCCGGTCGCGGTTTCGGTCGCCCCGGCGGCGCGGGACATGGTCGAGCTCAGCGTGCGCGACGGCGGCGAAGGGGTCGCGACCGAGCACCTGCCGCGGCTGACCGAGCGCTTCTACCGCGTCGATGCCGGGCGGAGCCGGGGGCTGGGCGGCACCGGGCTGGGCCTCGCGATCGTCAAGCATATCGTCGAGCGGCATCGCGGGCGGCTCGACCTCGCCAGCGCGCCGGGGGCGGGGCTGACCGTTACGGTGCTGCTGCCCGCGCGCGCTGTCATCAAAGGGTAACGCGGATGTCACAGGAGGCGACTCGGTCCGATGACGACGGAGCGACGATGATGGTGCGACTTCCCCTCCCCCGCGCAGGAGCCCGGCGGTGAACCGCGCGCGGATGCTGCTGGTCGAGGACGACGCCGCGCTCGCCGAGCTGGTCGCCTGGCATTTCGCGCGCGAGGACTTCGACGTGCGCCGTACCGGCGACGGCGAGGAAGCGCTGCTGCTCGCGCAGGAGGCGCCGCCGGATATCGTGCTGCTCGACTGGATGGTCGAGGGATTGTCGGGGATCGAGGTGTGCCGGCGGCTGAGGCGGATGAGCGAGACCGCCAACGTGCCGATCATCATGCTGACCGCGCGCGGCGAGGAGGAGGACCGCGTGCGCGGCCTCGAGACCGGGGCGGACGATTATGTCACCAAGCCCTTCTCCCCCCGCGAGCTGGTCGCGCGGGTCGGCGCGGTGCTGCGGCGCGTGCGGCCGGCGCTGGCGGGCGAGCAATTGAGCTATGCCGACATCGAGATGGATACGGTGGGGCACAAGGTGCGGCGCGGCGGACAGGCGATCGCGCTCGGGCCGACCGAGTTCCGGCTGCTGAGGCACTTCCTCGAGCATCCCGGCTGGGTGTTCTCACGCGAGCGGCTGCTCGACGCGGTGTGGGGGCACGACGCCGATATCGAATCGCGCACCGTCGATGTGCATATCCGGCGGTTGCGGAAGGCGCTGAATGTCGGCGGACGGCCCGACATCATCCGCACCGTGCGTTCCGCCGGCTATTCGCTCGACACGGGGACGTGAGCCTCAAATAAAACAAGATCGGTTGCGCAACGATCCGGGCCGACGTGCGTTTTCGCCCCGCGCGCAGTCACCAGGTCGCGCTTCAAAGTTGCACAGGAGAACGGCATGAAGCTCATCCTCTTAGCCGCGGCCGCCGCGATCGCCGTCCCGGCGATGGCGCAGACGACCACCGATCAGCAGACGACCACCGATCAGACGCAGACCCAGACCCAGACGGATACCAGCGCGACGACCGACACCACGCCGCAGGACCAGTCGATGTCGACCGACCAGTCGATGTCGACCACCGCCGCCACTCCGGCGGCGACCGCGACGGGCACCGTCGATGCCTCGGCCGCCGAACATGCGGGCGGGTATGAGCCGGCGACCCCGCCGATGTCGGCGCCCGCGCAGCCCGGCGCCACCGTGGTGTTCCAGCCGTCGGTCCCGCCCGACCAGGCGTTCCCGCCGCCCCCGCCGCTGGATCATTATCCGATCTGCAAGAAGGGCCAGACCGACCATTGTATGCAGCGCGGCGGGTAAATCCGGCCGGCGGCGATGACTTTAGCGCGGGTGGCGTCGCCGCCCGCGCCGTGTTGTCGATTCGGGCGGCACCAGATTCCGCGCGAGCAAAAAATGCGCTAGGCGGACGGCACACCAGCCGTTCGAGAGGAAACCGCGCATGACCATCCGTTTCGACAACCGCGTCGCCATCGTCACCGGCGCCGGCGGCGGGCTGGGACGCGCCTATGCGCTGGAGCTGGCCCGGCGCGGCGCGAAGGTGGTGGTCAACGATCTTGGCGGCGCGCGCGACGGCACCGGGCATTCGGACGCCGCGCTGAAGGTCGTCGAGGAGATCGCGGCCGCGGGCGGCGAGGCGATGGCGAACGGCGGCAGCGTCACCGAATACGAGCAAATGGCCGAGATGGTCGCGCGCGCCAAGGAGCGCTGGGGCGGCGTCCATATCCTGATCAACAACGCCGGCGTGCTGCGCGACAAGAGCTTCGCCAAGATGGAGCCGGCGGATTTCGAGTTCGTCGTCAAGGTCCATCTGATCGGTTCGGCCAATTGCACGAAGGCGGTGTGGGAGACGATGCGCGAGCAGGCCTATGGCCGCGTGCTGATGACCGCGTCCTCGACCGGGCTCTACGGCAATTTCGGGCAAGCGAATTACGGCGCGGCGAAGCTGGGGCTCGCCGGATTGGCCAAGACGCTCCACCTGGAAGGCGCGAAATACAATATCCGGGTCAACACGCTGGCGCCGACCGCGGGCACGCGGATGACCGAAGATCTGTTTCCCGAGGAAGCGTTCCAGGCCTTCGCGCCCGACAAGGTCGCGCCCGCCGCGCTTTTCCTGGTGTCGGAGGACGCGCCGTCGAACGCGATCGTCGGGGCGGGCGCGGGCGTGTTCCAGGCGGCCTATGTCACGCTGACGCCGGGGGTGGCGCTGACCGGCGGCGACTGCACGCCCGAGGGGGTCGCGGCGCACTGGGCGGAAATCACCGACCGCAGCGGCGAAATCGTCCCGCAATCGGGGGCGGAGCAGGCGATGCTGATCATGAAGACGCTGGCGGGATAAGCGGCCGCATCCGGACCTGGCCGGGCGTTAATTTCCGTTCGTCCCGAGCGTAGTCGAGGGGCCTGCCGAGCGAAGCCGAGGCATTATTCTCGCTTCGCTCGAAACGTGTCTCGACTTCGCTCGACACGAACGGGCTCCAGATACGGCGCGGACGCATTCCCTGGCTCCGGGTTCGCCGGAGCACATCGCAGTCTTGTCTTACAAATGACTTCGAGTATGATCGGTAACGCGCGGTTGCGCCTTTCCGCTCATCGACGTGCGCCCTGGCAGGCGCATGGCCGCCGGCGGGACTGTTAACGCTAACGCCGACTCGCGGGACAAGCGGGCGGTTGGAGGAGAGCCCGAATGAACACGATCGCCGTCACCCGCCGCTTCACCTCGGCCTTTGCGCTGCTCGCCGTCGCGGCGTGCGGCGGGAGCAGCGGAGGTGCGAGCACGATTCCGGTCGTGCCGGCGCCCTCGCCCACCCCGACGCCTTCGCCCTCGCCGACTCCGAGCCCCACGCCGACGCCGACGCCGACGCCGGCCGCCTTCACCCCGGCCGCCGCGGCCAGACCGACAACCGGCGCGGCGCTGAAGCTCGGCAAGTGCATCAACCTGTCGAACATGCTGGAGGCGCCCAACGAGGGCGACTGGGGGCGCAAGTTCCAGGATTCGGATATCCAGAACATCGCCGACGAGGGCTTCACCGGCCTGCGCATCCCCGTGCGTTTTTCGAGCCATGCGGCGACCACGGCGCCCTACACGATCGACCCGGCGTTCATGGCGCGCGTGCGGCACGTCGTCGACCTGGCGGTCGCGGCGCACCTCTACGTCATCCTCGACATGCACCATTATCTGGAGCTGTTCAGCGACCCCGATGGACAGAAGGCGCGCTTCGCCGAGCTGTGGCGGCAGGTCGCGGCCGAGTTCAAGGACGAGCCCGATACGGTTTATTTCGAACTGATCAACGAACCCAACGACAAGCTGGACGCGACCAATTTGAGGAGCGTCATCGACCCGGCGCTGGCGGCGGTGCGCGCGACCAATCCGACGCGCAAGGTGGTGATCGACGGGCCGAGCTGGGCGGGGCTGGACTCGATCGACAGCTTCACCATGCCGAGCGACCCCAACGTCGTGCCGACCTTCCATTATTACGAGCCGCAGAATTTCGCGCTCGACAATGCGCCGTACATGACGCCCGCGGAGCGCAACGATTTCGGCACGGCGGACGACATGGCGTATCTGAAGGGGCGGCTGGACAAGGCCAAGGCCTATATGGCGAAGACCGGGCGCGTGCCGTTCGTCGGCGAGTACGGCGCGCCGGTGCAGCGGCCCGACGATATGCGCACGCTCTATTACGGAACGGTCAGCAGCGCGTTCGCCTCGATCGGGCTGCAAAGCTGCGCGTGGGGATACGACAATACCTACAACCTCTACGACGACAGCAAGGGGTGGCTGCAGACCGCAGTCGATGCGATCCGGACGACGACCGTGGAGTAGCGGATGAACAACGCCCCGTTCGCCCCCGGCCTTCGCCGGGGCAGGCTCTGAGTTTGTCGAAGGGCCGTTCTTCTTTCTGCGAAAAAAAGGGCGGTGCTTCGACAAGCTCAGCACGAACGGTTGTGTGGCCTGGTGCAGCGGGTGGGGCACTCGCCCTTCGACAAGCTCAGGGCGAACGGGTGTGTGGGTGGCGGCACGCGCCCTTCGACAGGTTCAGAGCCTACCCCGGCGAAGGCCGGGGGCGAACGGAGGTGGACCAGGAGACAGGGGGATGAGGATGACACGGTTCGGATTGTTGCTCGGCGCGCTGGCGCTGCCGTTGGCTCAGCCCGCGTTCGCCGCGCCGCAGGCCGCGCCGGCGAGCGCGGGGTATCGCAATTTTCAGGTGGCGATCTACGTCACCGTGCGCGACACGATCCGGCTCGCCGATCCGGCGACCTTCGCCGCGGATTTCGCGCGAGCGTCGTCGCAGCTTCATTTCGACCATGTCTATGTCGAGGCCTATCGCGACGGCACGTTCGCGACCGACGCGCAGCTCGAGGCGGTGAAGCGGGAGTTCGAGGCGAAGGGCGTTCGCGTGTCGGGCGGCATCACGCTCGCCAAGGGCGGATCGGGCGGGCAGTTCGGCACGTTCGATTACGAGGACCCCGCCGACCGCGCCGAGTGCGAGCGTGCGGTACGGCTGGCGGCGAAGCATTTCGACGAGGTGATCCTCGACGATTTCTTCTTCTTCAACTCGAAGAGCGACGCCGACATCGCCGCCAAGGGCGACCGCAGCTGGTCGCAATACCGGCTCGAGACGATGCGCAAGGTGTCGCAGGAGCTGGTGCTGGGGCCGGCGAAGGCGGTCAATCCCAGGGTGCGGATGATCATCAAATATCCCAATTGGTACGAGCATTTCCAGGGATCGGGCTACGACCTCGACAAGCAGAGCCAGATGTTCGACGCGATCTACACCGGCACCGAGACGCGCGATCCGGCGATCACCGACCAGCTGCTCCAGCAATATGAGAGCTACGAGATCGTTCGCTATTTTGACCATGTCCGGCCGGGCGGGAACCTCGGCGGATGGATGGACACCTATGACGTGCATTCGGCCGATCGCTATGCCGAGCAGATCTGGGACACCGCCTTCGCCAAGGCGCCGGAGATCACGCTGTTCAACTGGCACCCGATGTCGGAAGCGGCCGGAATCGACGGGGGCACGCGGCCGTGGGCCGATGCGGCAACCAGCTTCGACTGGGACGCGATCGCGCGAGCCTGGCGCAAGGGGCACGACACGCCGCCGGGCTGGGGCCGCGCGGCGGGGGCGGCGCTGGGCATCGCCGATCGCGTGGTGGGGGCGCTGGGCACTCCGATCGGGATCGCGAGCTACAAGCCCTATCAATCCTCGGGCGAGGATTTCCTGCACAATTACCTCGGCAACATCGGGCTGCCGATCGAGCTCTACCCCACCTTTCCCGCGGACGCGCAGACGATCCTGCTGACCGAGGCGGCGGCGGGCGATCCCAGAATCGTCGAGGAGATGAAGGCGGCGCTGAAGGCGGGCAAGACGCTGATCGTTACTTCCGGACTGGTCGAGGCGCTGCAGGACCGGGGGTTCCGCGACATCGCCGAGTGGACGCCGACGGGCAATTCGGTGCTGATCGATCACTATGTCAACGGCTTCGGCGCGGGTGCGGGGACGCGGCTCGACGATCCGGCGCATCCGGGGCCCAAGGTGCTGTTCCCCGAAGTGCGCTTCTACACCAACGACAGCTGGGGTATCATCCGCGGCGTGGCGAGCGCCAAGGGCTTTCCGATCATGCTGATGGATCATTACTCGAAAGGCACGATCCTGATGCTGACGGTGCCCGAGAATATGGGCGACCTCTACAACCTGCCGCAGGCGGCGCTGACGCAGATCAAGCGCTATGCGATGGCTGATTTCCCGGTGCGGATCGACGCGCCGGCCAAGGTCGCGTTGTTCGCCTATGACAATGGCGCGTTCATCGTCGAGAATTACCGCGACGAGCCGGCGACGGTGGGGATTTCGGTCGCGGGCGCGGCGGCGTCGCTGTCGGCGATCGGGATCGAGCAGACGCTGACGCCGGTCGGCGGCGCGGCGAGCGATCCGGGGCGGACGGAGTTCACCGTGACGCTGCCGGCGCACAGCTTCCGGGCGTTCCGACGGTAGACCTCCTCTTCCCTGAAGGAGGGGGAGGTCGAGAGGCTAGCGATAGCTCCCCATCACGATCTTCAGCACGTACGGACGGTCGATGAAGTTGATGCCGTAGTCGGTCTGGTCGCCGTTCCACAGGCGATCGACCACCCAGTTGCCGTGGTCGAAATGCCCTTGTTCGACGCGCAGCATCAACGGGTGCCTGGGGCCGGTGGGCGACGGGTCGAACTTCAGCCGGACATGGTCGCCGGTGACGAGGAAGGTGTTGGGCGACAGCTGCGCGACGACCGCGCCGCCGACCGGCTTGTCGGCCCAGGGCGGGGCGTTGCCGCGCTCCTTGTTGCGCTCCTCGCCGCCGAACTGCCACTGGCCGTATTCGGCGGTGATCGTCCAGTCGCCCATCGTCGTCGTCTGCGACGCGCCGTCGTCGGGACGCGCGACGCCCCAGGTCGGGTGGCGGAAGGCGATCGCCGCCCAGTCGCGCATCATCGGCGCGAACACGCCGTATTTGCTGCCGAACGCGTCGAGGATCTCGTCCTCCAGCGCGCCGCCGCCGAGCGGGTAGTTGAAATAGCCGGTGTCATCCATGCCGAACGGCGCGAAGCCCAGCGCGCCGCGGCCGAGGACCTCGTAGAAATAGCGCGCGAATTTGGGCGCGTTGCCGGTTTCCGGGACCATCAGCGCGTTGTCGGGCCGGTCGTAGCGGCGGAGGTATTCGGCATAATTGGCGCTGACCGAGTCGTAGATATCGGGCGCCTCCAGGTCGATTGCGGGGGCAGCGGCCTTCCAGATGTCGATCACGTCCTGCTGCGGTCCGCCGCTCGACACGCCGGTCGGCTTGGGCGTGCCGAATGCGCCGGCGAGCGCGGCGTTGACGTACATCGGCAGCGGCTTCACCGCCTTGCCCGCCGCGGCGATCTCGCCGACGTAGCGCGCCGTGTACCAGGTGTTGAACGCACGGTCGGCCTGCTCGCCGAACAGCTGGCTCCAGGTGCCGGCCGGCTTGCCGAGCGCCTTCGTCAGGTCGGCGGGGACCGGACCGGCGAACAGGCGGTTCGCCTGCGCCCCATAGTCGCGCGGGTTGCCGTAGCTGCCGGTCTCGTTCTCGACCTGCACCATGATGACGGTGTTCTGGGGGTCGTGCGCCTTCAGGTAAGCCATGAAGGCGACGAACGCGCGCTTGTCCGCGTCCAGCGTCGAGCGGAACATCGGCGAGAGGACGTACCAGTCGCTGCCGTCGGGTTTCTTCATCCGCGGGAAGCGCGCGTTGTCGGTGCGCACCCATTCGGGGGTGTAATTGGGGTTGGTGTTCTTCCAGGTGCCGAACCA
The DNA here is from genome assembly GCA_035776635.1 of Sphingomonas sp. Taxonomy (GTDB): domain Bacteria; phylum Pseudomonadota; class Alphaproteobacteria; order Sphingomonadales; family Sphingomonadaceae; genus Sphingomonas. The sequence goes on from DASTWI010000017.1 coordinate 153,779, forward strand.
AAGCAGCACCAGCCGCTTGTCGTGCTGCCGCGCCTGATCGAGCAGCGTCTGCACCCAGGAGAAGTCGAACTTGCCCTCGACCGGCTCGACCTGCTGCCAGGCGACGGGGATTTCGAGCGTGTTGGCGTGGATGCGGTCGAGCACCGGCCAGACCATCGGCAGCGCCCAGGGATAGTTGCTCGAATTGTTCGCCTGCGCGCCGAGCATCAGGAAGGGCGCGCCGTCGACGATCAGCGCGTGGCGGGTGCCGTTGGTCGCGATGTGCGGAATCGGCGTCTCTGCGGCCGACGCGCCGCTCGGTAGCGCTACCATCATCGCTGCAGCGGCGAGCGCCGCGGTGCAGGTGTTCCTCATTCCGCTCCCCTTTTGTCGGTTATGTTCCGGTGATGCGCCTTGTCACCGATTAGCGCGGCGGGCGCAAGATATTATCGGACAATTGGATTCAAGGCTCGATCCGAAGCATCACCACCGCATGGGGCCGTACGGTGCGGGTCAGGGCGCTGGACTGGCGCTCGGTCACCTCGCCGGTCCACAGGTCGGTGACCTTCGCCTCGAGCCGCGCGGGGTAGCCGAGCGCGCCCCATGTGACGCCGATCGTGCCGGGCGCCTCGCCGCGGTTGAGGAACAGCACCGCGCGGGCGCCGCCGACCAGCGGCTTCATCCACACCTCCATGTCGCCCTTGGCGTCGATGCGGCGGCCCTGCTCGCCGAGGCGGTCCTGATCGACCGCGATGACGGCCTTGTTGAGCAGGATGGAGCGGATCGCCGGCGTCATGTGCGCGATGTCGTTGCCCGCCATCAGCGGCGAGGCCATCATCGCCCAGAGCGAGAAATGCGCGCGATATTCGTCGTCGCTCATCCCGCCGTTGCCGACTTCCAGCATGTCGGCGTCGTTCCAGTGGCCGGGGCCCGCGAACGGCCAGAGCGGTTCGTTCAGGTCGACGATATCCATCACGCCGAGCGAATAGCCGTTGGCGTTCCTGCCCTTCCAGCCGTCCCAGATATCGCCGGTGGTGCGCCACAGATTGCCGGTGGTGGTCGCCCATAACCACGGCTTCGACGTGCCCCATTCACAGATCGAGAAGACGATCGGACGGCCGGTCGCGCGCAGCGCCTCGGCCATGGTGCGATAGGCCTCCTGCGCGTCGCGCGAGCCGGTCGAGCACCAGTCGTATTTGAGGTAATCGACCCCCCAGCGCGCATATTGCAGCGCGTCCTGATATTCGTGCCCCTGGCTGCCGGGCCGGCCGCCGCAGGTCAGCGCGCCGGCGTCGCTGTAGATGCCGAACTTCAGGCCCTTCGCATGGATATAGTCGGCGACGGCCTTGATGCCCGAGGGGAATTTCTGCGGATCGGCGTGGATGAAGCCGTCGGCGTCGCGCTTGCCTTGCCAGCAATCGTCGATGACGAGATAGACGTAGCCGGCGTCGCGCATCCCGCTCGTCACCATCGCGTCGGCGGTGGCGCGGACGGTCGCCTCATTGTTGTCGCAGCCGAACTTGTTCCAGCTGTTCCAGCCCATCGGCGGGGTGAGCGCGAGGCCGTTGGCGTCGAGCGGCTTGGGCGGCTCGTCGGCAAGCGCCGGCGCGGCGAGCGCCACGCCGAGCAGGAACGCCAGGAATGTGCGCATTGTCCCCTCCCCCACAGTTGCTAGCGCGTCAGCACGCAAAGACGTTTGTGCTGAGCTTGTCGAAGCACCGTTCTGCCTTTCGATGAGAAGAAGAAGGGCCCTTCGACAAGCTCAGGGCGAACGGGGCGTGGCGCCAACACGATTGCGCGCATCGATGGCCTAAGTATCGGCGCCGTGCCTGGCGATCAGGTCGAGCACGTCGTCGATCAGCACCGCCATGGCCGCGCGCGCGGCGTCGGGCTGGCGGCGCTCGATCGCTTCCATCGCCGCACTGTGCTGCGCGAGGTCGGCGGTGCGCCCCTTGATCCGGTTGGTGAAGCGGATCGAGGTCCTGAGCGCGGTCGAGACGACATCGCGGAACTGATCGTAAAACGGATTGGCCGAGGCGCGGAGGATCGCAACGTGAAAGGCGATGTCGGCCTCGAGCGGATCGTCCTCGCCCGCCTCGGCCGCCTCCATCCGGGCGAAGCCGGCGCGGATCAGCGCGAATCCGTCGGCATCGGCGGCAGTGGCGGCGAGCGCCGCGGCGGCAGGTTCGATCGCGCTTCGCAACTCGCTGAACTGCCTCAGCAGGTCCATCGAGAATTTGCGGTCGAGCAGCCAGCGCAGCACGTCGGGATCGAACAGGTTCCAGTTGCTGACCGGCTGGACCATTGTCCCCTGCCGCGGCCGCGCGGACAGCAGCCCCTTGGCAGTGAGCATCTTCACCGCCTCGCGCGTTACCGAGCGGCTGACCGCGTGCTGTTTCGAAAGCTCGGCCTCCGTGGGGAACGGCGTATCCTCGTACGCGCCGGTGACGATCGCCTTCCCGAGGTGATCGAGCATCCCATAAGTGAGATTGCGCCCCAGCGACGTGCGCACTTCGTTCGGATTGATCGCCATCCTGCCTCCGCCCCGCAGCAAATAGGAACAATGATATAAATAGACATTGCGCGCAGACTGCAAGCGCGCAGTGCCGCCGTTACGGGACCGCAACCGATTAGGACGAGGCGATGCAAAATACCACGTCGGCGAATACGGGGCTGGACAAGCGTGGAAAACGCCGACTAAGGGGGCGCGAGTTGTTCGATCGAACAAGACTCCGGTCGCGGTCGATCAGCTGACGTTGCCGAGGGGGCCGCCGGCAGGCGGGGCACGGCAGAGCAGGTTGTGTTGAACAGGCCTTGGCAACCATCGGCGTCCGCCGGGGTTCATGGCCGACCCCGGGTAGGAAACAGACCAGGTGAACTCGGCATTTCGCATTTCCCGCAAGCCGGCCGGCGCGCCGCGCGGCTTGCGGTCCCGGCTCGCGGCCTCGATCGCGGCCCCCGCGCTGCTGGCGCTCAGCGCGTGCGGCGGCGGCGGTCAGCAACAAGCAGCCCCGCCCCCGCCGCAGGTCGGCTATGTGACCGTCGACGAAAGCAGCGTACCGGTGACGGTCGAGCTGCCCGCGCGCACCGCCGCGTTCGAAATGTCGGATGTGCGACCGCAGGTTTCCGGGATCATCCGCAAACGCTATTTCACGCAGGGTTCGCTGGTCCACAAGGGGCAGCCGCTCTACCTGATCGATCCCAGCCTCTATCAGGCGACGCTGGCGCAGGCGCGCGCCAATCTCGCCAATGCCCAAGCGACCGCCGAGGCCGCGAAGATCAAGGCCGACCGCTACAAGCCGCTCGCCGACATGCAGGCGGTGTCGAAGCAGGATTATACCGACGCGCTCGCCGCGGCGCGCGAGGCGGCGGCGGCAGTCAAACAATATCGGGCGCAAGTCCAGACCGCCCAGATCAACATGCATTATACGACGGTGCCGGCGCCGATCACCGGCCGCATCGGCCGGTCGCTCTACACCGTCGGCGCGCTGGTGACGCAGGGCCAGACCGATGCGCTGGCGCAGATCCAGCGGCTCGACCCGATCTATGTCGATATCCAGCAGTCGAGCAGCGACGAACTGGCGCTGCGCCGCTCGCTGGCGAAGGGCGGAGTCGTCCCGGCCAGCGCGGAGGTGCGGCTGAAGCTCGACGACGGCAGCGACTACGGCCTTGTCGGCAAGGTCGAATTTTCCGAGGCGACGGTCGATCCGAACACGGGCACCGTCACGCTGCGCGCGCGCTTCCCCAATCCCGACGGCCTGCTGCTGCCCGGCATGTTCGTGCGTGCCGAGTTCGCGCAGGCGATCAATCCGCACGCGATCCTGGTGCCGCAGGCGGGGGTTCAGCACGATCCGAAGGGGAATGCGACGGTGCTGCTGGTCGGGCCGAACAACAAGGTCGTCCAGAAGACGGTGACCGCCACCCGGACGCAGGGAAGCGACTGGGTGGTGACCGACGGCCTCAAACCGGGCGACAAGGTGATTACGCAAGGGACGCTCAACGCGCGGCCCGGAATCGCGATCCGCCCCGTCCCCGCCACCACGCCGCAGAAGATCGCGCCGCCCCAAGGCGCCAAGGGCCAGCCCGGCGGCAAGGCCGGGAGCTGATCCCCAGTGATATCCCGGATCTTCATCAATCGGCCGATCTTCGCGTGGGTCATCGCGATCATCATCATGCTGCTCGGCACGGGTGCGATCTTTTCGCTTCCCGTCGAGCAATTCCCCGACATCGCGCCGCCGAACGTGAACATTCGCGCGACCTATCCGGGCGCGTCGGCGGAAACGCTGGAAACCAGCGTGACGCAGGTGATCGAGCAGCAGCTGACGGGCATCGACGGGCTGCTCTATTTCGAGTCGACGTCGAGCTCGCGCGGCTCGGTGACGATCACCGCGACGTTCAGCAAGGACACCGACCCCGATATCGCCCAGGTGCAGGTGCAGAACGCCGTCCAGTCGGCGATCCCGCGCCTGCCGCAGGAAGTGCAGCAGCAAGGCCTTCGCGTCAGCAAGTCGAACCCCGACTTCCTGCTGATCGCCGCGGTCTATGACACGACCAACCGGAGCACCAATCAGGACGTCTCCGACTATCTCGCGTCGAACCTCCAGGACCCCGTCGCGCGCCTGCCCGGCGTCGGCGACATCCGCGTTTTCGGATCGCAATATGCGATGCGCATCTGGCTCGATCCGGCGCGGCTGCAAAGCTACGCGCTGATGCCGAGCGACGTGGTGAGCGCGATCCGCGCGCAGAACACCGAGATCGCGGCGGGCGAGGTCGGCGGCCAGCCGATGCCGATGTCGCAGATGCTCGACGCGACCGTCACCGCGCAGTCGAAGCTGAACACGCCCGAGCAGTTCCGCAACATCATCCTGAAGGCCCTGCCCGACGGCTCGACCGTCCATCTTTCCGATGTGGCGCGGATCGAGCTGGGCGCCGAGAGCTACGGCGTCATCAGCCGTGTCAACGGCCATCCGGGCGCGGGCATCGCGGTCTCGCTCGCGCCGGGTGCCGACGCGCTGACGACGGCGGAGACGGTCAAGACCTACATTGCGCAGCACGCCAGCGATTTCCCGCCCGGCTACCGATACGATTTCCCGTTCGACACGACCGATTTCATCAAGGTGTCGGTCGACGAGGTGGTGAAGACGCTGTTCGAGGCGATCGTGCTGGTCGTGATCGTCATGTTCGTCTTCCTCCAGAACTGGCGCGCGACGCTGATCCCGACGATCGCGGTGCCGGTCGTGATCCTCGGCACGTTCGGGGTGTTCGCCGCCGCGGGCTTCTCGATCAACACGCTGACCCTGTTCGGGCTGGTGCTGGCGATCGGCCTGCTGGTCGACGACGCGATCGTCGTGGTCGAGAACGTCGAGCGCGTGATGGAGGAAAATCCCGAGATGTCGCCCAAGGAGGCGACGCTCAAGTCGATGAACGAGATTCAGATCGCGCTGATCGCGATCGCGCTCGTCCTGTCCGCGGTGTTCCTGCCGATGGCGTTCTTCGGCGGTTCGACCGGCGTGATCTACCGGCAGTTCTCGCTCACCATCGTTTCCGCAATGGTGCTGTCTGTGGTGGTCGCGCTGATCCTGACCCCGGCGCTGACCGCGACGCTGCTCAAACGCAAGAGCGAGGAAAAGCCCGGCCCGATCGGCCGCCGCCTGGCGGGCGCCCGCGACTGGTTCAATACGCGCTTCGACGCAATGGTCGACCGCTACCAGAGCAGCGTGTCCAAGGTGGTCGACCGCAAGTGGCTGTTCCTCATCATCTACGCACTGGTCGTCGCGCTGCTGGTGCTGCTGTTCTTCCGCCTGCCGACCAGCTTCCTGCCGACCGAGGACCAGGGCGGCGCGATCGTCCAGTTCAACCTGCCGCCGGGCGCGACGCAGGGCCGCACGTTCGAGGTGCAGAAGGACATCGAGCATTATTTCCTCACCCGGGAAAAGGACAATGTGAAGGCGGTGTTCACCGCCACCGGCTTCGGCGGCGGCGGCACGGGCGGACAGAACACCGGCATGGGCTTCCTCGCTCTCAAGAGCTGGGACCAGCGGCCCGGCAAGGAAAACAGCGCGATGAGCATCGCCGATCGCGCGAGCGCCGCGTTCGCGGGGCTGCGCGACGCGCGGGTCTTCGCACTGGTGCCGCCGTCTGTGCGCGGTCTGGGCCAATCGACCGGCTTCACCATGGAGCTGCTCAATTCGGGCGGGTTGAGCCGCGACGACTTCAAGGCCGCGCGCGACAAACTGCTCGACATGGCGCGTGCCGATCCCAAGCTGGCGCAGGTCCGCGCCACCGACCTTGAAGACCAGCCGGTGCTGCATATCGAGATCGACCAGCAGAAGCTCTCCGTCCTCGGGCTGAGCCAGGCCGACGTCAACAGCACGCTCGCCACCGCCTGGGGCGGCACCTATGTCAACGATTTCGTCGATCGCGGGCGCGTCAAGCGCGTGTATGTCGAGGGCGACGCGCCCTATCGCGCCAGCCCCGAAGACCTTGCGAGCTGGTACGTGCGTTCGTCCGACGGCAAGATGGCGCCCTTTTCCGCGTTCTCGCAAATCTCCTGGTCGACCGCGCCGCCGACGCTGAGCCGCTTCTCGGGCGTGCCGTCGTACGAGATCAGCGGGCAGGCCGCGCCGGGCAAGAGCTCGGGCGACGCGATGGACGAGATCGCCGCGCTGGCCGCCAAGCTGCCCGGCACCTCGGTGGCGTGGAGCGGCCTCTCCTATCAGGAGCGGCTGTCCTCGGGGCAGGCGCCGATCCTCTATGGCCTGTCGCTGCTCGTCGTGTTCCTGTGCCTTGCGGCGCTTTACGAGAGCTGGTCGATTCCGATCGCGGTGCTGCTGGTCATCCCGCTTGGCCTCGTCGGCGCGGTGTTCGCGGTGACGCTGCGCGGGCTCGACAACGACGTTTACCTCCAGATCGGATTGCTCACGACGATGGGTCTCGCCGCGAAAAATGCGATCCTGATGATCGAGTTCGCCGAGCAGGCCGAAAAGGAAGGCAAGCGCGTGATCGAGGCGGCGATCGAGGCGGCGCGGATCCGGCTCCGGCCGATCCTGATGACGTCGTTCGCGTTCATCTTCGGCGTGTTCCCGCTGGCGATCGCGACCGGCGCGGGCGCCAACAGCCGGATCGCGATCGGCACTTCGGTGATCGGCGGGATGCTGACCGCGACGATCCTCGCGATCTTCTACATCCCGCTGTTCTTCGTGCTGGTCCGCCGCACGACGCGCGATGCGCTGGCGCACATCCATCACGAACATCCGACGCCCCCGCCGGCGCCTGAAGCGGAGCCTTCGGCATGACCACGCGCGCGATCCTGATGCTGGGCGCCGCTGCAGGCCTCGCCGCCTGTTCGTTCGAGCCGCATTACGTCCGCCCGGCGGCGCCGGTGCCGGTGTCATGGCCGCAGGGCGATGCGTATCTGACGCAAAGCGAGGCGGCGCTGCCGAGCGTCGATTACCGGCAAGTGTTCACCGATCCGCGGCTGCAGCAGATCATCGCTCAGGCGCTCCGCAACAATCGCGACCTGCGCGTGGCGGTGGCCGATATCGCGCAGGCGCGCGCCGCCTATCGCATCCAGCGCGCCGATCTGTTCCCCCAGATCGACGCCACCGGCCAGGCGAGCTTCCGCGGCGGCGGAGCCCGGTCGGTGGGGACCGGCACCGGCGGCGCGAGCGGATCGAGCGCCAGCCATGTCTATACCGCCGACGTCGGGACGAGCGCGTTCGAAATCGACCTGTTCGGGCGTGTCCGATCGCTGAACCACGCCGCGCTCGACCGCTATTTCGCGACCGAGGCGGGCGCGCGCGCGACGCGGCTCAGCCTGGTCAGCGAGATCGCCTCTGCGTGGCTGACCTATGCCGCCGACAAGAGCTTGCTCAAGATTGCCGAGGACACGGTGGCGAGCGCGCAGAAGAGCGTCGATCTGACGCGCGCGCGGCTGGAGGGCGGGATCGCGCCGCGCACCGACCTGCGCCAGGCACAGACGGTGCTCGACACCGCGCAGTCGGATGCCGCGCAGCAGCGGACGTTTCTGGCGCAGGATGTCAACGCGCTGCAATTGCTGGTCGGCGCGCCGATCGACGCAGCGCTGCTGCCCGAGTCGATCGAGCAGGTCGTGCCGACGCTCCATGAAATCCCGGCGGGACTCGATTCGTCGATCCTGCTGCGGCGTCCCGACGTGGTCGAGGCCGAATATCAGCTGCGCGCCGCCAACGCCCAGATCGGCGCGGCGCGCGCCGCGCTGTTCCCGCGCATCTCGCTGACCGGGCTCGCCGGGTTCGCGAGCACCGCGCTCGGCTCGCTGTTCACCGGCGATGCGTTCACCTGGTCGGTGAGCCCGTCGGTCAGTTACCCGATCTTCCGCGCCGGCGCGGGCCGCGCGACCGTCGCCCAGAGCAAGGCCGCGCGCGACGCGGCGGTGGCGACCTATGAAAAGGCGATCCAGTCGGCGTTCCGCGATGTCGCCGACGCGCTCGCCCGGCGCGGCACGATCGACGCGCAGGTGACGGCCGACCGCAACAATGTCGCGCATTCGCTCGACAATTACCGATTGTCGGACGCGCGCTATCGCGGCGGGATCGATACGTTCCTGAGCAGCCTCGACGCGCAGCGCACGCTCTATGGCGCGCAGCGGAACTATGTCTCGACCGAGCTCGCCAAGGCGACCAACCTTGTCGATCTCTATACCGCGCTCGGCGGCGATGCGACGCTGGACGCGACGGCGAACGGGCCGAAGCCCAGCGCGCCGGAGCCGGAGGGGTCGCCGATCCCGAATCCGTGACGGTGCTCCTGCGGAGTCACAAGCGCGGCGTCTGCGGTCACTCGCCCGCGGTCAGCCCGAAGGCGCCGGTGAAGACCTGCCGCACATAGGTCAGCGTCGCGCCGGCGCGCGAGGTCCAACGCTGGAACGACAGACACGGCGCATCGGGTTTCGTTTCGAGCAGTCCCGCCCTCGCCCCGGCGGCGATCGCGGTGATGCGGTAGTCGCCCTCGGTCCAGGGGACGTGGTCGAGCAGCCAGCGGCCCGGCGCGACGCATGCGAAATCGACCGCCGCCGCCTGCGGCACCGCGTCGAGGTTGATCCAGCGCTCCTCCAGCGCGAACACGCCCGCGCCGTGGTGGCGGCAGGTGATCGCGAGCACCGCTGCGGCGTCGGCCAGCCGGGCTTCTGACGGCACGGCGCAGCCCGCGACGGTCTCGACCGCCAGCGTTTCCAGCCGGTAGTGCGCGCCGGTCGCCTCGACCTGCGCCTGGATGTCGGGGATGGCGATCGCCGCCATCTGCCGCTTCGGCCGCGCCACGACGGTGCCGGCACGGCGGCGGCGCTCGACGAAGCCGGCGTCGGCCAGCGCGGAGAGGGCGCGGTTGACCGTCATGCGCGAGCAGCCGAACTCGACCATCAACTCGTGCTCGGCGGGCACGCGGTCGCCGGGGTGCCAGACGCCCGACATGATGCGGTCCTCGATCACGGCGCGAATATGCGCTTCGATCGAGCGGCCCTCGGGACGCTCAGCCATCGAGCAGCGCCTCGACAGCCGCGCGGTAGCGGCGGACGATGCCGTCGCGCGCGACATGGCGGCCACCGCGCACCACCTGCCGCCCCCGCCGCCAGACGGCATCCACCAGCGGCCGCTGGCCAGCGAACGCCCAGGCGTCGATCAGCGCATCGCCGCGCCGGCCCGCGCACGACGGATTGCCAAGATCGAGCGCGAGGAAATCGGCTGGCGCGCCCGCCTCGATCCGCGCGGGCGCGACGCCCAATGCCTGCGCCCCGCCGGCGAGCGCCGCGTCGAACAGGCTGCGTCCGGTCGAGCCTTCGCCTGCCGCCATGACGTTGCGCTGCCGATGGGCGAGGCGCTGCGAATATTCGAGCGCAGCCAGCTCCTGCGCGGCGTCGATCAGCACGTTCGAATCGGAGCCGATGCCGTAGCGCCCTCCTGCGGCGAGATAGTCGCGGCCGTTGAAGATGCCGTCGCCGAGGCTCGCCTCGGTCAACGGGCAGAGCCCGGCGACGGCGCCGCTCGCCGCCAGCCGGGCGGTCTCGCCGGCGGTCATGTGGGTCGCATGGACGAGGCACCAGCGCGCATCGACCGGGGCGTGGTCGAGCAACCAGTCGATCGGTCGCGCGCCGCTCCAGGCGAGGCAATCTTCGACTTCGCGCTGCTGTTCGGCGACGTGGATGTGGACGGGGCCATGGCTCAGGCCGACCGCCTCGGCCAGCGCCTCCGGCCCGACCGCGCGCAAGCTGTGCGGCGCAACGCCGACCATGGCATCGGGTAGCGCTGCGGTCGCAAGACGGCTGGCGTCCAGCAGCGCAGCGTAGCGGTCGAGACCGGTGACGAAGCGCCGCTGCCCCTCCCCTGTCGGAGCGCCGCCGAAGCCGCCATGCATATAGAGCACCGGGAGCAGCGTCAGGCCGATGCCGGTCGCGTCCGCTGCCGCGGCGAGACGGGCGCCCATTTCGGCGGGATCGGCATAGGGCGCGCCATCGGGCTGGTGGTGGAGGTAATGGAACTCGCCGACGCGGGTGAAGCCCGACTCCAGCATTTCGGCGAAGGCCAGCGCGGCGATCGCCTCCATCGCCTCAGGCGTGAGGGCGCGGGCGAAGCGGTACATTACATCGCGCCAGGTCCAGAAGCTGTCGTCGCCCGGCCGACGCACTTCGCCGAGGCCCGCCATCGCGCGCTGGAAGGCGTGGCTGTGGAGATTGCCGAGGCCCGGCAGTGCAGCGCCATAGCGTTCCGCTCTGCCCGGAGCGGCGCCCGGCTCGACGGCGGCGACATGCTCGCCCTCGAACGTGATGCGGACGCGATCGGCCCAGCCGGTGGGGAGCAGCGCGGTTTCGAACCAGAGATCGGTCATTCCGGCCAATCCTATCCCGTTCGTGCTGAGCTTGTCGAAGCACGAACCCACGCGAGGAAATGCGCCCTTCGACAGGCTCAGGGCGAACGGAGGTTGGGGCTGGACCGTTGCCCCGTAACTTATGTATATACTTATTCAACGCCCACCTGCCAGCGGAAAGGCCAAGTCGATGCTCTGCGACCGCGTCTGGCACAATGCCCGGCTCGCCACGATGGCGGGCGAGGGGCTGGGCGAGGTCGCTGACGGCGTGATCGCGAGTCGCGACGGGCGGATCGTCTTCGCCGGCACGGCGGCCGAAGCGCCCGCCTTCGACACCCGCGAGCGAACCGATTGCGAGCGCCGCTGGATCACGCCGGGCCTGATCGATTGCCACACGCATCTGGTGTACGCAGGCGACCGCGCGCAAGAGTTCGAGCTGCGGCTCGCCGGCGCGAGCTATGAGGAAATCGCGCGCGCGGGCGGGGGCATCGTCTCGACCATGCGCGCGACTCGCGCCGCCAGCGAAGCGGAGCTGGTCGCCAGCGCTCTCCCCCGGCTCGACGCGCTGCTGGCGGAAGGCGTCACCACGGTCGAAATCAAGTCGGGCTACGGCCTCGACGCCGATACCGAAGCGAAGCAGCTCCGTGCCGCCCGTGCCCTCGGTGTCGAACGGGCGGTGCGCGTCACCACTACCTTTCTCGGCGCGCACGCGCTGCCGCCGGGCCGCGACGCCGACGATTATATCCGCGAGGTCGCCGACGAAATGCTGCCCGCGATCGCCGACGCCGGACTTGCCGACGCGGTGGACGCGTTCTGCGAAGGGATCGGCTTCACGCCCGAACAGGCCGCGCGCGTGTTCGCCGCGGCGCAGGCGCGCGGGCTGCCGGTCAAGCTCCATGCCGACCAACTTTCCGATCTCGGCGGCGCGGGGCTGGCGGCGCGGTTCGGGGCGCTGTCGGCCGACCATGTCGAATATGCCAGCGACGAAAGCCTCGCGGCGATGGCGGGCGCGGGAACGGTCGCGACCTTGCTTCCGGGCGCCTTCTATTTCGTTCGCGAGACGCAGGTCCCGCCGATCGGCACGCTCCGCACGCTTGGCATTCCGATCGCGCTCGCCACCGACTGCAATCCCGGCACGGCGCCGATGACCTCGATCCTGCTGGTGATGAACATGGCCGCCACGCTGTTCCGGCTGACCGTCGCCGAATGCCTGGCGGGCGTCACCCGCAACGCCGCGCGCGCGCTGGGGCTCGGCGATACGATCGGGACGATCGAGGGCGGCAAGGCCTGCGACCTCGCGCTCTGGAATATCGAGCGGCCGGCGGAGCTGGTCTACCGGATCGGCTTCAATCCGCTTCATCAACGTGTCGTCAACGGAGTGCCTGCGTGATCCTGACGCCCGGCAAAGCCACGCTCGCCGATTGGCGCGCGATCACTCGCGGCGAGGCGGTCGCGCTCGATCCGGCATGCCGCGTCGATATCGCCAACAGCGCCAGGGCGGTCGAGCGGATGATCGCCGGCGATGCGCCAGTCTATGGCATCAACACCGGCTTTGGAAAGCTGGCGACCGTCCGCATCGCACATGAAGATCTGGCGCAGCTCCAGCACAATATCGTCGTCAGCCATGCCGCCGGGACCGGCGCGCCGATGCCGCGCAAGGTCGTACGGCTGATGCTCGCGCTCAAGCTGGCGAGCCTGGGACGCGGGGCTTCGGGCGTGCGGCTCGAGACGGTCGAGCGGATCGAGGCGATGCTGACGCGCGACCTGCTGCCGGTCGTGCCGGCGCAGGGATCAGTCGGCGCGTCGGGCGACCTCGCGCCGCTCGCGCACATGGCCGCGGCGATGATCGGCGCCGGCGAGATCTGGGTCGAGGGCCGCCGCACGCCGGCCGCCAAGGCGCTCGCCGATGCCGGGCTCGAGCCTCTGGTGCTGGGCCCCAAGGAGGGGCTTGCGCTGCTCAACGGCACGCAATTCTCGTGCAGCTATGCGCTCGCCGGGCTGTTCGAGGCGGAACGGTTGTTCCACGCCGCGCTGGCGACGGGGGCACTCTCGACCGAGGCGGCGAAGGGCTCCGACACGCCGTTCGACCCGCGCATCCACGCGCTGCGGGGCCAGCCGGGGCAGATCGCCGTCGCCGAGAGCTTGCGCGCGCTGTTCGTCGGATCGGCGATCCGGGCGAGTCACGTTACCGACGATCCGCGCGTGCAGGATCCCTATTGCCTGCGCTGCCAGCCGCAGGTGATGGGCGCGGTGCTCGACGTGCTGCAGCAGGCGGCGGCGACGCTGGGACGCGAGGCGAACGGCGTGACCGACAATCCGCTGGTGTTCGCGGGAGATGATGTCGCGCTTTCCGGCGGCAATTTCCATGCCGAGCCGGTCGCCTTCGCCGCCGACATGATCGCGCTGGCGCTGTGCGAAATCGGCTCGATCGCGGAACGCCGAGTCGCCATGCTGGTCGATCCCGCATTGTCGGGTCTACCCGCGTTCCTGACGCCCAAGCCCGGCATCAACTCGGGCTTCATGATCCCGCAAGTGACGGCGGCGGCATTGGTTTCGGAGAACAAGCAGCGCGCCTATCCGGCCAGCGTCGATTCGATCCCGACCTCGGCCAATCAGGAAGACCATGTGTCGATGGCCGCGCACGGCGCGCGACGGCTGCCGGAAATGGCGGCGAACCTTGCGGGCGTGCTCGCGATCGAGCTGCTCGCGGCGGCGCAAGGGTGCGATTTCCACGCGCCCCTCACCAGCAGCGATGCGCTGGAGGCCGTCCGCGCCCGGTTGCGCAGCGAAGTGCCTTCGCTCGATCACGACCGCTACATGCATACCGATATCGACGCGGCGCTGGCGATCGTGCGGTCGGGGGTGCTGGGCGAGCTGCTCGGCGAGGCCGGCATTCCGCTGCCGCGGATCGCGGCGTGACCGGCTGGCTCACCGTCTATCGCGGCGACGCGCCGCTGGTGCTCGCCTTTCCGCACACCGGCACCGAGATTCCGGCGGAGCTCGAAGCGCGGCTCGTATCGCCGACGCTGGCGCGCAAGGATGCCGACTGGTGGGTCGATCGACTCTACGCGTTCGCCGCCGCCATGGGCGCGACGATGGTGCGGACCGCGATGTCGCGCAGCGTGATCGACGTCAATCGCGATCCGTCGGGTCTGTCGCTCTATCCGGGGCAGGCGACGACCGGGCTGTGCCCCCTCACCACCTTCGATGGTGAGCCGCTCTACCGGCCCGGCGAGCAGCCCGACGAGGCCGAGGTCGAGGCGCGCACCGCGCGCTGGTTCGAGCCCTATCACGATGCACTCGCCGCCGAGCTCGACCGGCTGTGCAACGCGCACGGCCGTGTCGTGCTCTATGACTGCCACTCGATCCGCTCGGTGATCCCGCGCCTGTTCGACGGCGAGCTGCCGCATTTCAACATCGGGACGTATAACGGTACGACTTGCTCCGCGGCGCTTCAGGCGCGGGTGGAGCGGGTGTGCGAGGCGAGCGCGTTCAGCCGCGTCACCAACGGCCGCTTCAAGGGCGGCTGGACGACGCGCCATTACGGCGCGCCCGAACGCGGCGTCCATGCGATCCAGATGGAGCTCGCCTGCCGCCGCTATCTCGACGAGCCGGTCGGGCCCGATCCGGAGCCGTGGCCGGTGCCGTTCGACCCCGACTACGCCCGTCCGATAACCGACGTGCTGACCCGCGTCATCCAAGCCTGCCTGGAGCCGCTATGACTCGCCTCGACAACAGCCGTCACATCAGCGCGCCGCGTGGGGATCAACTCAACGCGAAGAGCTGGCTCACCGAAGCGCCGCTCAGGATGCTGATGAACAACCTCGACGCCGAGGTCGCCGAGAACCCGCAGGAACTGGTCGTTTATGGCGGAATCGGCCGGGCGGCGCGGGACTGGGAGAGTTTCGATCGGATCATCGATACGCTGAAGCGGCTGGAGGACGACCAGACCCTGCTCGTCCAGTCGGGCAAGCCGGTGGGCGTGTTCCGGACGCACAGCGACGCGCCGCGGGTGCTGATCGCCAATTCCAACCTCGTGCCGAAATGGGCGACCTGGGAGCATTTCCACGAGCTCGATCGCGCCGGGCTGATGATGTACGGCCAGATGACGGCTGGCTCGTGGATCTACATCGGGTCGCAGGGCATCGTTCAGGGGACCTACGAGACCTTCGCCGAGATGGGTCGCCAGCATTATGGCGGCGATCTTTCGGGCAAGTGGCTGCTCACTGCGGGTCTCGGCGGGATGGGCGGCGCGCAGCCGCTGGCGGCGGTGATGGCGGGCGCCTCGTGCCTCGCGATCGAATGCCAGCCGAGCCGGATCGAGATGCGGCTCAAGACGCGCTACCTCGACCATGCCGCCGCCACTCTCGACGAGGCGCTGGAGATCGTCACGACCGCCACGAAGCCGGTCTCGGTCGGCCTGCTCGGCAACGCCGCCGAGCTGCTCCCCGAACTGGTCCGCCGCGGGGTTCGACCCGACATGGTGACGGACCAGACTTCGGCGCACGATCCCTTGAACGGCTATCTCCCGGCCGGCTGGACGCTCGATCAATGGCGCGAGGGGCGCGAACGCGACCCGGCGAAGGTCGAGACGGCGGCCAAGGACTCGATGCGCCGCCACGTCGAGGCGATGCTTGCGTTCCACGACCAGGGCGTGCCGACGGTCGATTACGGCAACAACATCCGCCAGATGGCGTTCGACGCCGGCTGCGCGCGCGCGTTCGACTTTCCCGGCTTCGTCCCCGCCTATATCCGCCCGCTGTTCTGCCGCGGGGTCGGCCCGTTCCGCTGGGCGGCGCTGTCGGGCGACCCGGAGGACATCTACAAGACCGATGCCAAGGTGAAGGCGCTGCTGCCCGACAATGCGCACCTCCACCGCTGGCTCGACATGGCGCGCGAGCGGATCGCGTTCCAGGGCTTGCCGGCGCGGATCTGCTGGGTGGGGCTGGGCGACCGCGACCGCCTGGGCCTCGCGTTCAACGAGATGGTGGCGAAGGGCGAATTGAAGGCGCCGGTGGTGATCGGCCGCGACCACCTCGATTCGGGCTCGGTCGCCAGCCCCAATCGCGAGACCGAGGCGATGCGCGACGGCTCCGACGCGGTGTCGGACTGGCCGCTGCTCAACGCGCTGCTCAATACCGCGAGCGGGGCGACCTGGGTGTCGCTCCACCACGGCGGCGGAGTCGGCATGGGCTATTCGCAGCACGCCGGGATGGTGATCGTCTGCGACGGGAGCGAAGATGCCGCGCGCCGCATCGCGCGCGTGCTGTGGAACGACCCCGCCACCGGCGTCATGCGCCACGCCGATGCAGGCTACGAGATCGCGATCGACTGCGCGCGTGTGATGGGGCTCGACCTGCCAGGCATGACGAGCTGATATCCCCCGCTCCCCGAGCTCAGGTTCGCCTCACTTCCGTTCGCCCTGAGCCAAGTCGAAGCCTGTCCTGAGCGCCTGCCTTGGCAGGCAGTCGAAGGGGGCGGGTTTCCCCAGGTGCTTCGACTGCGCTCAGCACGAACGGGTTGCGGCGCAGTTCCGCCCTTCGACAAAGCTCAGGGCGAACGGACGTGGGAATCACTCCGCGGGCGCAGGTTCCTGGCGGTCGGTGCCGAGCGCCTTGTTGATCCACAAGGCGATCAGCGTGCCGAGCGCGCCCGACAGCAGATAGGCGCCCGCCGCCATAACCCCGAAATTGGCGGCAAGCCACAGCGCCGCAAGCGGGGCGAAGCCGGCGCCGAACAGCCAGGCGATGTCCGAGGTCAGCGCCGCGCCAGTGTAGCGCGACAGGCTGGGGAAGTTCGACGCGACCACGCCCGACGACTGGCCGAACGAGAAGCCGAGGATGGTGAAGCCGACCACCATGAACACGATCTCGCCCAAGTCGCCGGCGTCGAGCAGCTGCGGCGCGAAGCCGCTGAACGCCGCGATCGCCGCGGCGCACACCCCGAGCAGCGAGCGCCGCCCGACATGATCGGCGAGATAGCCCGAAGCGACGATCCCGACGATGCCGAAAATCGCCGCAACGCATTCGATGATCAGGAAATGCGACACCTGCTGGTGCGTGAACACCGCAATCCACGACAGCGGGAACACCGTCACCATATGGAACAGCGCGAAGCTGGCGAGCGGGGCGAACGCGCCGATGATGATGTTGCGCCCTTCCTTCTCAAGCGTCGCGAGGACCGGCGACGGCTGCAGATCCTTCGATTCGAACAGGTGCGTGAAGTCCGGGGTCGAGACGAGTCGCAGGCGGGCAAACAGCGCGACGACGTTGATCGCGAACGCGCAGAAGAACGGGAAGCGCCAGCCCCAGCTGAGGAAATCGGCTTGGGTCAGCTCGATCACGAAATAGCAGAACAGCCCGCTCGCCACCATCAGGCCGAGCGGCGCGCCGAGCTGCGGGATCATCGCGTACCAGCCGCGGCGATTGGCAGGGGCGTTCATCGCCAACAGCGACGCGAGCCCGTCCCACGCGCCGCCGAGCGCAAGGCCCTGAAGGATGCGGAAGAACGCGAGCAGGATCCACGATGCGCTGCCGACGCTTTCGTAGCTCGGCAGGAACGCCACCGACACGGTCGAGACGCCGAGCACGAACAGCGCGACGGTCAGCTTGACCCCGCGGCCGTAATTGCGGTCGACCGCCATGAAGATCAGCGAGCCGAACGGACGCGCGACGAACGCCAGCGCGAAGATCGCGAACGCATAAAGCGTCCCCGTCAGCCGATCCACATAAGGGAAGCAATAGGCCGGAAACACCAGCACCGACGCGATCGCATAGACGAAGAAGTCGAAGAATTCCGACGTCCGGCCGATGATCACGCCGATCGCGATCTCGCCGGGCGCGATATGCGTGTCGCGCGTGTTGATCACCCGCGCGTCGCGTTCGGCCTCGCCCGATCCCGCTGCGGTCCCTGCATTCATGATCGATTCGACTCCTCGTCTCGCACTCCGCGCAGACATAGCATATAAGTCCGCGCGCCAGCATCCACCATCGTCTGCCGCGGCCCTTTCGCACATGCGGAAGGTTTCGACAAACTGTCCTATGGGAATTTTTGAAAATAAGGCCTATGGGGACCCGCATGATCCCGATCCGATTTGCCCATTTTGCGCGGAAACGCGCGATTCGTGCTACCGTTTCGATCGCTGCGCTGGCGCTGTTGGGCGCCTGCCACGCCGTGGTGCTGCAGCCTTCGGGTGATGTTGCGGCGCAACAGCGAGACTTGCTGGTCGCCTCGACTCTGCTGATGCTGCTGATCATCGTGCCGGTGATGGTGGCGATCGTGATCGTCGCCTGGCGCTATCGCGCCTCGAACGACGAGGCGACCTACCTCCCCGATTGGGACCATTCGACCGGGCTGGAGCTGCTGATCTGGTCGGCGCCGCTGCTGATCATCATCTGCCTCGGCGCGATGACCTGGCTCGGCAGCCACACGCTCGACCCGTACCGCCCGCTCGACCGGATCGACAGCACCCGGGCGATCGATCCCAAGGTCCAGCCGCTCGAGGTCGATGTCGTCGCGATGGACTGGAAGTGGCTGTTCTTCTACCCGCAATACGGCGTCGCGACGGTCAACCAGCTCGCGCTGCCGGTGGATCGCCCGGTCGAGTTCAAAATCACATCGACCTCGATGATGAACTCCTTCTACATCCCCGCGCTCGCCGGGCAGATCTACGCGATGCCGGGCATGGAGACCAAGCTCAACGCCGTGCTCAACGCGCCCGGCACGTTCGAAGGTTTTTCCGCCAATTACAGCGGCGCGGGCTTCGCGGGCATGCACTTCAAGACCCTCGGGCTCGACGCCGCCGGGTTCGACCGCTGGATCGCGGGCGTGCGCGGCAGCAACCTGCAGCTGAGCAACGCCAATTACCTGAAGCTGGAAAAACCGAGCGAGAACGTGAAACCAATGGGCTTTTCGGGTTTCGCGCCGGGGCTTTACGGCCGGATCCTCAACCGCTGCACGCATCCGGGCGAGACCTGCATCGCCGACGTGATGATGCAGGACATGGCCAAGGGCAGCAAGACGCCGGTCAACGACACGACGGTCGCGCCGGGACGCAATCCCAAGGGCGCTCTGTTCAAATCACCGCAGGAAAAGGGCACCGGACCCCAGCAGAGCCAGCCGCTCGCGCCGAACAAGCCGGGCAATGCCGAGCCCGGCAGCCAGAAGAACCGGGGCGTATCGTAATGGCCGCCGCCCTCCGCCACCCCTTCACCGCGCCGCGCGCGACAGCGAACCGATAGACCCAGCCATGACCAACACGTCAGACCTCGCCAAGATCATCTTCGGGCGCCTCAGCCTCGAATCGATCCCCTATCACGAGCCGATCCTGGTGGTGACTTTCATCGGCGTGGCGCTCGGCGGCATCGCGCTGCTCGGCGCGATCACCTATTTCAAGTTGTGGGGCTATCTCTGGAAGGAGTGGTTCACCAGCGTCGACCATAAAAAGATCGGCGTGATGTACATCGTGCTGGCGCTGGTCATGCTGCTGCGCGGCTTTTCCGACGCGATCATGATGCGCGGCCAGCAGGCGATCTCGTTCGGCGCCGACCAGGGCTATCTGCCCGCGCACCATTACGACCAGGTGTTCACCGCGCACGGCGTGATCATGATCTTCTTCGTGGCGATGCCGCTGGTCGTCGGCATCATGAACTTCATCGTGCCGCTGCAGATCGGCGCGCGCGACGTCGCCTTCCCGTTCCTCAACAACTTCAGCTTCTGGATGACGGTCTCGGGCGTTATCCTGACGATGATCTCGCTGTTCGTCGGCGAATATGCGCGCACCGGCTGGCTGGCCTATCCGCCGCTCTCCGACCTCGCCTACAGTCCCGATGTCGGGGTCGATTACTGGATATGGGGATTGCAGATAGCGGGCATCGGCACGCTGCTGTCCGGCGTCAACTTCGTCACGACGATCGTCAAGATGCGCGCGCCGGGCATGACGATGATGAAGCTGCCGGTCTTCACCTGGACCGCGCTATGCACCAACATCCTGATCGTCGCCGCCTTCCCCGTGCTGACCGCGGCGCTGGCGATGCTGACGCTCGACCGGTATCTCGGCTTCCACTTCTTCACCAACACGCTTGGTGGGAACCCGATGATGTATATCAACCTCATCTGGATCTGGGGCCATCCGGAGGTCTACATCCTGATCCTGCCGGCGTTCGGCGTCTATTCGGAGGTCGTGCCGACCTTCACCGGCAAGCGGCTGTTCGGTTATACCTCGATGGTCTACGCCACCGTCGTCATCACCATCCTGTCGTACCTGGTGTGGTTGCACCACTTCTTCACCATGGGCTCGGGCGCGAGCGTGAACTCGTTCTTCGGGATCACGACGATGATCATCTCGATCCCGACCGGCGCCAAGATCTTCAACTGGCTGTTCACCATGTACCGCGGCCGCATCCGCTACGAGCTGCCGATGATGTGGACGCTCGCGTTCATGCTGACCTTCGTGATCGGCGGCATGACCGGGGTGATGCTGGCGGTGCCGCCCGCCGACTTCGTGCTGCACAATTCGCTGTTCCTGATCGCGCACTTCCACAACGTGATCATCGGCGGCGTGCTGTTCGGCATGTTCGCAGCGATCAACTTCTGGTTCCCCAAGGTGTTCGGCTTCAAGCTCGACCACAAATGGGGCGTGCGCTCGTTCTGGCTGTGGGTGGTCGGCTTCTGGGTGGCATTCGCGCCGCTCTACGTGCTTGGCCTGATGGGCGTGACTCGCCGCCTGCGCCATTTCGACGATCCGACGCTGCAGCCCTATTTCATCGTCGCGGCGTTCGGCGCGCTGCTGATCGCCGGCGGCATCGGCTGTATGCTGATGCAGTTCTACGTCTCGATCCGCGACCGCGAGAAGCTGAAGGACACGACCGGCGACCCGTGGAACGCCCGCAGCCTCGAATGGTCGACGACCTCGCCGCCGCCCAAATATAATTTCGCCTTCACCCCCGTCGTCCATGACATGGACGCCTGGTGGGACATGAAGGCGCGCGGCGCCGAGCATCCGACCAAGGGCTATCATGCCATCCACATGCCGAAGAACACCGGCACCGGCGTCGTGCTCGGCGCGCTGGCGACCGCGTTCGGCTTCGCGATGATCTGGTACATGTGGTGGCTGGCGGCGATCTCGTTCGTTGCGGCGATCGCCTATGCGATCTTCCACACCTTCAACTACGACCGCGATTATTACATCCCCGCCGACGAGGTCGCCGAGGTCGAGGGCGGACGCCCCCACAGCCTCGCGACGCAAGGGTAAGCACATGACGACGCAAGCGATCGCTGCCGGCGACGGCGCCCTCTCCTTCTACGTCACCGAGGAGGAGCATCATCCGGAAGGCGGCAGCACGATGCTGGGCTTCTGGCTGTACCTGATGAGCGACTGCCTCATCTTCGCCTGCCTGTTCGCCTGTTACGGCGTGCTCGGCCACAGCTATGCCGGCGGCCCCTCCCCGCGGGAGGCGTTCGAGCTGCCGCTGATCGCGCTCAACACCGCGATGCTGCTGTTCTCGTCGATCACCTACGGCTTCGCGATGCTGGCGATGGAGCGGAACAGCCGCAGCCAGACGTTGCTGTGGCTCGCCGTCACCTGGTTGTTCGGCGCGGCGTTCATCGGCATCGAGCTGCACGAATTCGCCGGGCTGATCGCCGAGGGCAACGGCCCGTGGCGCAGCGGTTTCCTGACTTCGTTCTTCAGCCTTGTCGGCACGCACGGGCTGCACGTCACCTCCGGCCTCGTCTGGATGATCGTGCTGATGGTGCAGACCGCTCAGAAGGGGCTGATCCCCGCCAACAAGCGCCGCCTGATGTGCCTCAGCATGTTCTGGCATTTCCTCGACGTCGTGTGGATCGGCGTCTTCACCTTCGTCTATCTGATGGGAGTCCTGGGATGAGCGCCGACGCCCCCGCCCCGCACCACGACACCCCGACCGGGCACGACCACGCCGCCGCGCACGGCTCGCTCAAGGGCTATCTGACCGGCTTCGGCCTGTCGGTAGTGCTGACCGCGATCCCGTTCTGGCTGGTGATGGACCACGTCTTCGCCAGCCCCGGCTGGACCGCGTTCACCATCCTGCTGCTCGCCGCGGTGCAGATCTTCGTCCACATGGTCTATTTCCTCCACATGAACACGCGTTCGGAAGGCGGCTGGTCGATGATGGCGCTGGTCTTCACGCTGGTGATGGTGATCATCACGCTGTCGGGCTCGATCTGGGTGATGTACCACCTCAATGCCAACATGATGCCGATGACCCCGGCGATGGCGATCAACGCGCCGTGACGCCGGGCGGTGATCCGCCCGCCGCGCCGCCCCTGCCCGACGACGACGCCGAGCGGCAACCCCGCTCGGCGTTCGCGCTTGGGGCGATCCTCGTCCTTGCGGCGCTGATCTTTGCCGGGTTCGTCGCGCTGGGCGTGTGGCAAGTCCATCGCCGGGCGTGGAAGCTGGCGCTGATCGATCATGTCACGCACCGCATCCACGCCGCCCCGGTTCCCGCCCCCGGCCCCGCCGCCTGGCCGACGATCACCGCCGATGCCGACGCCTATCGCCGCGTCGTCGTGCGCGGGCATTACGAGAACGGCCGCGAGACGCTGGTCCAGGCGAATACCGAGCTCGGCCCCGGCTTCTGGGTATTGACGCCGTTCGACACCGCGCGCGGCTTCACCATACTGGTCAACCGCGGCTTCGTCCCGCCCGAGCATCGCGATCCGGCAACGCGCGCGGAGGGGCAGATCGCTGGGGAGACCAGCGTCACCGGACTGCTGCGCGTGACCGAGCCCAGGGGCACGCTGCTCCGTCACAACGATCCGCAACACGGCCGCTGGTTTTCGCGAGATGTCACGGCGATCGCGCGCGCGGGAGGTCTCGGCACCGTCGCCCCGTATTTCATCGATGCCGACAAGATCGTGCTTCCTCCCAATGCGCCGGTCGGCGGACTGACAGTCGTTCATTTCCGCAACGCGCACCTGCAATATGCGATCACCTGGTTCGCGCTGGCGCTGCTGACGCTGATCGGTATCGGGTTGCTGATCCGCTACGAACGGCGGCTGCGGCACGGAAAGCCGCCGAACCGACCGTTTAGCCGCCGTTAACCGTTCTCGCGTAGGCCTGACCGCCGAAGCCGGACCTGATTTCAGGAGGCAAAGGGGGTCTTCATGCGCGTATCGCTTGCCATGCTGTCGCTGCCGTTGCTGTCGCTCGCCGCGTGCGGCGGCGGCGGCCTCAATACGATCGGCTCGCTCTCGCCGCCGTCCGAACCGACGCCGGGCCAGACCTTCCTCGACGTGTCGGCGCCGACCACCTTCAACGCGGTGGGCAGCCTGCAGTCGCTCACCGTCGATCCCGATAGCGGGAGCACGCTCTATCAAGGCAACGCCAGCACGGTGGCGACGCCGAGCGGCACCGTCACCTACGACCCGCGCGACGGCATCTTCACGCTGGTGCTCAACGACACCGCCGCGGGCGTGTCGCAGAACCTGCGCTATCAGGACCCCGCGCACCGCACCGATTTTCAGTCGCTCGAGGTGCCCGACTATGCCGGCTACAACTACCTGACGAGCGGCGAATCCAGCGGGACGACCGTAACCAACAACACGTTCTTCTATCAGCGCCCGGGCACGACGACGAGCTATGTGACGCTCGCCGGCTTCGTTCACACCGATTACGACACCGACAAGAAGGTGCTGACCAACGACCAGCACGGCGCGATGGTGTTCGGCAGCCAGACCCCGGCGCTGCAGGTCCCCACGACCGGCAGCGGGCATTATGACGGCGATTTCCTGGCGACAATGGTCGATGCCACGACCTTCTCCTGGCTCAGCGGCACCAGCGCGATCGATGTCGATTTCGCCAAATCGACCGTCGGCCTGAGCCTCGATGGCGTCGTCGGATCGAGCTTCGCCAACGGCGCGCCCGCGACCAGCGCCCTTGCCGGCGCGACATTCGACGCGACCGGCTCGGCGAAGCTCAACAGCAGCTCGGGCGCCTTCGCAGGCCAGTTCTCCTCGGCCTTCTTCACCACCACCGGCGGCACCAAACTCCCGGTCGATTTCACCTCGGTCAACCCGACCAATAACACCGCCGGCGGCAGCTCGATCGACGGCACCTTCTACGGGCCGGGCGCGAAGGAGATCGGCGGCAACTTCCGCATCGTCGGCGGCGTGCCGAACACCCGCGTCGATATCCTGGGGGCCTTCACCGGCGCCAAGAAGTAACGGGAGGCGACCATGCGGCGCGCGGGGCTGGCGGGCGCGATGGCGCTCGCCGCGACGATGCTCGCGCATCCGGCCACGGCGCAGTCGGCGCCGGTCCGCTGCGCGGCCGGCACCTGCCGCGTCCGGCTGACCCCCGACCAGCTCGAGGCCGCGGCCGAGCGGCTGGTCAAGGCCAAGCGCTATGCCGAGGCAGCGCCGCTGATCGCCGCGCTGCGCCAGGCGCCCGGCTATCTGATGAAGAGCCGGTTCCTCGCCGGCTATGTCGCCGAGCAGAACGGACGGTATGAGGAGGCGGCGGGTTATTACCGCGCGATCCTTGCCGACGATCCGCGCCAGACGGGGGTGCGGCTCGCGCTCGCCAAGACGATGCTCGCGCTTCACCAGCCCGAAGCCGCCGACCGCCAGTTCAAGATCGCCGAGCAGGACGATCAATTGCCGCCCGAGGTGCTGCGCACGATCCGCAAGGTCCGCGACACGATCCGCGCCTCGCGCCCGTGGCAGGTCGATATCAGCTTCGGCCTTGCGCCCGACAGCAACATCAACGGTGCGACCGCGGCCGACACGATCACCGTCAACTTCGCCGGCACGTCGATCCCGCTCGAACTCGACGACAAGGCGAAGGCGCATTCGGGGATTGGCGAGACCGGCCGCGTCTCGGCGCGGCTGCGGTTGCCGGTCGGCGGCAAGCTCGCTGCGCTGGTCGATCTCGACGGCCTCGGCACCAATTATTCGGGCAGCGCCTACGACGATTTCACCGTCCAGGGCGCGACCGGCGTCGAGCTGACGCTGTCGCAGCGCGCGAGCGTCTCGCTGGAGGGCGTGGTCGCGCAGCGCTGGTTCGGGGGCGACGTCGTCAGCCGCCAGGTCGGCGTCAAGGCTGGCGCGCAGCGGCTGCTCGACACCAAGCGCCAGGTCGGCGTTCAGATCGACCTTCGACACACCGAGGCGCTGTTCAACCACGGCTATGACGGCTGGCAGGGCGGGCTCTACGCCACCTACGAACAGGCGATCGCGCCGGCGGTGGTGGTCTCGGCGAGTCCCTTCATCCGCCGCGATTGGCTGACCGAGCCCGCCTATTCGAACACCGAGGTCGGCGCCAATGTCGGGGTCGGCGGCGAGATGCCGATGGGAATCGACTTCGGCCTCAGCGCCGGCGCCTCGCGCGCGGTTTATGACGCGCCGATCGTGTTCTTCGATGCGAACCCGCGCAAGGACTGGCGCTTCGTTGCCCGCGCGACGCTGGGCGACCGCAAGATCCGGATCCTCGGCCTGTCGCCGCAAGTGAGCTGGTCGTTCACGCGGATCGATTCGACGCTCCGCCTCTACGACATGAGCCGCAGCCGGGTGGAATTCACGCTGGCGCGGTATTTCTGAGCATCCGTGCATCTGCGAAAGCAGGAGCCAGCGATGCGAGCTTGCCCCTGAAACACTGGGCTCCTGCTTTCGCAGGAGCACGGGAATGCCTCTCTTGAAGGGAAGCGCCGAAACCAAAGCGGCCCATAAGGCCCCGGCGAGAGAGGACCAGTCTTTCGCCGGGGCCGAGGGCGCCTCTCCCGTGGATGGCTGGAGAGGCTTGATCGAAAGGCTGTGGGGGACCCGGTTGCCTTCTCGACCCGCATCCCGGTTCTAGCGAGCGCGCGTTGCCGGACGGCATATCGCACGTTCCGGCGCAACTGCGCGGTTGGTGTCGGCGCGCGCGCCCGGAACCGGCATCGAGCGCGATAGATTGCTCCGTTGCGGAGCGGTTTCGCGCAATTCGAGGCGCGGCCGCGTCCGAATCGGCGCGGTCGGGTTGCGCCGGACCGCCGCGGCGTACCCTATCGGCGCCATGAACGCTCCGCTCACTCAGCTTCGCCCCGGCGCTGCCCAGACGGTCACCGCCTCGACCCTCGTCCGCCAGTTCGGACTGTGGCAGGAACGCGCCGCGCACGCGCCGGTCTATGTCATGCATCGCGGCCGGCCGCGGCTCGCGCTCGCCTCGATCGAGCTGATGGAGGCGCTGTGCGCCTCCCAATCGCCCGGCGGTGACGGTGCCGAGATCGGCGCGCTGCTCGACGCGATCCGGGAGCTTGTCGTGATCGTCGATGCCGATCTTGCCATCGCCCGGATGAGCCTCGCCGCGCGCCGCTATTTCGGTCTCGATCGAACCGCAATGCCGGCGCTCGACCAGCTCGGCAGCCCCACGGTCGCCGACTTCCTTGCCGAACGGACCCGCCGTGCGATCGAGCGCGGGCTCGCCGAAACGGTCGAAATCGTCACGACGCGCCGTCCAGGCCGCCGCCTGTCGATCGACATCCTGCCGTGGGGCGGCGGCGCGGCGCTGATCGCCGAGGACGTCACGCTGGACGACGAGCGCCGCGAGGCCGAAGGGCACGTCCGCGCGCTCGACGATGCGCTCGCCGCGGTCGAGGACGCGGCGGCGGCGCGGATCAACCTGCGCGGCTATCTGGAGGACCCGGCGCCGTCGCTCGCCGCGCTGACCGGCATCGCGCTCGAAACGCTCGCCAGCGTGCGATTCGTGACGCTGCTCGAAGTCGGCTCGCGCGTCGCGGTGGCCGATGCGATCGAAGCGGTGATCGCCGACGGGAGCCCACGCGGCGTCACTGCGCGGATGCCGGTCAACCGCGCCGACGTGCGCCCGATCCGTATCGGATTGAGCCTGCTGCGCCGTGGCGTCGCGCCCGACGGCGTCGCCGCGGTGCTGGTCGGAGACCGGTTGGAAAAGCCTTAAACGCGCATACACCACGTCTTTACGCGCTTCGGTATAGACCTTCGGCGAGAAGCTCTGTGACCGCCGGCCGCGCCGGCACATCGCAACGGAGTTCGAGCGGAACATGGCATTCGATACGCTTCGCGTCGCGCATGATGATGGCTGCTGGGGTTCCGTCGCCGCGCTGGTCGCGGCGGACGGCACCGCCGCGCATCCGCTCGCGCAGGCGCTGACGGTCAGCCATGGCCCGCTGCGCGACGTCGCCGATGCGGTGCATGGCCTGTGTATGCTGCACGGCCGCTATCCCGGCGCGATCGACCACGCCGTCACGCACAATCGCGATGCGACCGCGGGCGCATGGCTCGCCGAGGCCGCCGCCGCCTTTGCCGCCGAGCGCGGCTATCTCGCCCGCTTGACCGCAGCCGCGGGGCCGCTGCCCTCCACGCCAGGGCAAGCCGAATCGGAGGCGGCGATCGTCGCGCAGGCGCACGCGCTCGACACGCTCGCGCAGTCGGGCCGGGTCGGCTGCGCGATCGGCGCCGCGGTGGCCCTGATCCTCGACTGGCGCGGCGTGCGCACGGTGCTCGATGCCGCCGCGCTGCGCCTCGGCGTGCTGCCGCCGCCGCTTGCCGTGCCGCTCGATGTCGATACCGGCTCCCTCGTCGCCACGCTCGCGGCCACTCCCGCGGTCGAGCGGGCGATGACGTTCGGGGCCCAGCAGCTGCTTGCCCAGCATCGCGGCCTGTGGGACCTGCTCGACGCCCGCAAGAGCGCCCGCGACCAGCAATAACTTTCGGAACGCTTTTCCCCCTCTCCGTTCGTGTCCAGCGAAGTCGAGACACGGCTTGGCGCGTCGTCAAGATACCTCGGCTTCGCTCCAAGCGAACGGGAGAGTGAGTGAGTGAGTGCGAATTGGCGCGCTTGCGCCGCGACCCCCGCTCCCCCTATGCCAAACCCGATTTTCGAATCCGGATCGGGAGCGGTGATGCAGCGTTTCGAAGGCACCCAAACCTATGTCGCGACCGACGACCTGAAGGTCGCGGTCAATGCGGCCGTGCTGCTCCGCCGGCCGCTGCTGGTGAAAGGCGAGCCAGGCACCGGCAAGACCGTGCTGGCCGAGGAGATCGCGCGCGCAATCGATGCGCCGCTGATCACCTGGACCGTCAAATCGACCACCAAGGCCAGCCAAGGCCTTTACGACTATGACGCGGTCGCCCGCCTGCGCGACGGGCAGCTCGGCGATCCGCGCGTCCACGACATCGCCAACTATATCCGCAAGGGAAAGTTGTGGGAGGCCTTCACGGCGCCGCGCGTGCCCGTGCTGCTGATCGACGAAATCGACAAGGCCGATATCGAATTTCCCAACGACCTGCTCCACGAGCTCGATCGCATGGAATTCCACGTCTACGAAACCGGCGAGACGGTGCGCGCCGCCGAACGCCCGATCGTCGTCATCACCTCCAACAACGAGAAGGAACTGCCCGACGCGTTCCTGCGCCGCTGCTTCTTCCACTATATCGTCTTCCCCGATCGCGAGACGATGCAGCGAATCGTCGATGTTCATTTCCCCGGCATCCAGAAGCTGCTGGTCGCCCGCGCGCTCGACATTTTCTACGAGGTGCGCGAGGTGCCCGGCCTCAAGAAGAAGCCGTCGACCAGCGAGCTGATCGACTGGCTCAAGCTGCTGCTCCACGAGGACCTGCCGCTCGACGTGCTGCAAAGCCGCGACACGACGAAGGCGATTCCGCCGCTCCACGGGGCACTGCTCAAGAACGAGCAGGACGTCATGCTGTTCGAACGGCTCGCCTTAATGGCGCGGCGCCAGCGGCCGTAGAATCATCCGTGCTCCTGCGAAGACAGGAGCACGCGAATCGCTGAGCACCCCCTACACAATTCGCCGACACGTTCCCCACGCGCGCTGACCTGTGCCTTTAACCATTTATTAACCCTGACGATCAACAGGATAACAGCTGCTGTTCGAGTAACCGGCAAGTACGCCGGAGGGGTAACGATGCGTACACCTGTGTTGCTGTTCGCCGCCGCGGCGATCGCGGCGGTTTCGACGCCGACGACGGCCGCGTCATTGCTCGACTATGTCGGCCAATGCGTGCCGTTCGCGCGTGCGGCCTCGGGCATCCAGATCTATGGCGACGCCTGGACCTGGTGGGATCAGGCCAAGGACCGTTACCAGCGCGGGCACGCCCCGCGCGTCGGCGCCGTCATCGTCTTCGCCAAGACATCACGTCTGCCGCTCGGCCACGTCGGAGTGATCAGCCGGATCGTCGATAGCCGCGTCGCGCTGATCACCCAGGCCAATTGGTCGCGGATCGACGGTGAGCGTGGGCACGCCGAGCAGGACGTGACCCTGTTCGACGTGTCGAAGGACAACGACTGGAGCCAAGTCCGCGTCTGGTACAAGGACATGAACGGCCTCGGCAGCTCGACCTATCCGATCTACGGCT
Source organism: Sphingomonas sp. (assembly GCA_035776635.1). GTDB lineage: Bacteria > Pseudomonadota > Alphaproteobacteria > Sphingomonadales > Sphingomonadaceae > Sphingomonas. The sequence continues at coordinate 182,972 of DASTWI010000017.1, forward strand.
TCATCTACGGCACGCCGGCGGACGACGCGCCTGAAGGCGTCCGCCCCGCCGAGCCGGCGCCGCAGCTTACCGGCCGCCACCCCGACTACGTCGGCGCGCTGATCGACGCCTATGCGCCGACCTGGACGCCGCCGTCGGGCTGAGCGCTCTACAGGTCAGGGTTTCCCCAGCAGTTTCTGCGAGAAATAGACCATCTGCAGCGCCTGCAGCCGCGCGCCCTGTTCGATATCGGCGTCGCCCGAATGGCCGCCGGCGGTGTCCTCGTAGAACAGGTACGGCAGCCCGTATTCCTTCATCCGCGCGGCGAACTTGCGCGCATGCTCCGGGCCGACGCGGTCGTCCTTGGTCGTCGTCCAGATGAACGGTTCGGGGTAATGCCCGTCGCGCTTCAAGTTCTGGTAGGGCGAGATCTTCGCCAGGAACGCGCGCTCGGCGGGGTTCTTGACGCTGCCGTATTCATCGACCCACGACGCCCCCGCTTCGATCTGCTCGTAGCGCAGCATGTCGAGCAGCGGCACCTGGATGTCCACCGCGTTCCACAGCTCGGGGTGCTGCGTCAGCTCGACGCCCATCAGCAGCCCGCCGTTCGAGCCGCCCATGATGCCGAGGTGGCGCGCGCTGGTGATGTGGCGGGCGACGAGGTCGCGCCCCACCGACGCGAAGTCGTCGTAGATGATCTGGCGGTGCGTCTTGAGCCCCGCCTCGTGCCACGCCGGCCCGAACTCGCCGCCGCCGCGGATGTTGGCGAGCACGAACACGCCGCCGCGCTCGAGCCACAGCTTTCCGATGACGCCGGAGTAGTGCGGCAGCATCGAGACCTCGAAGCCGCCGTACGCGGTGAGGATCGTCGGGTTGTTGCCGTCGAGCGCCATCCCCTTCGGGTGGACGACGAAGTACGGTATCCGCGTCCCGTCGGTCGACGTCGCCTCGAGCTGCTCGACGGTGTCGCGCGACGCGTCGAACTGCGCCGGCATCGACTTCGCCAGCGCCTTCGTGCCGCGCGGGACGTTCACCTGCCAGAGGCTCGTCGGCGTGAGGAAGCCGGCGACGGTGACGAACGCCGTCGTGCCGTGGATGTCGGCGTCGAGCACGTCGGTCG
>DASTWI010000018.1:0-149993 GCA_035776635.1 Sphingomonas sp.
TTGTGCGTAAGACGTGGGCGGGGTGGGTCCCCGCTTTCGCGGGGATGACAGGTGGCGGGTGGGACAGGAGGCGGTGTGGATGGGCTAGTCGGTGGCGCCTTCGAGGGTGTCGAGTTCCATCTCGCGGAGGCGCTTGATTTCGTCGCGCAATCTCGCGGCGCGTTCGAACTCCAGGTTGGTCGCGGCTTCGCGCATCTGGGTTTCGAGGTCCTTGATGACGGCGGCGAGGTTGGCGCCGACCTGGATTTCCTCTTTCCCGCTCTTGTCCTTGCCGATGGAGATGGTGACGTGGTCTTTTTCGTAGACGCTGTCGACGATCTCCTTGATGTTGGACTTGACCGATTGCGGTGTAATGCCGTTCGCCGCGTTGTAGGCGAGCTGCTTTTCTCTACGGCGGTTGGTTTCGGCGAGGGCGCGTTCCATCGAGCCGGTGGTGCTGTCGGCGTAGAGGATCACTTTCCCGTCGACGTTGCGGGCGGCGCGGCCGATGGTCTGGATCAGTGAGGTTTCCGAGCGCAGGAAGCCTTCCTTGTCGGCATCGAGGATGGCGACGAGGGCGCATTCGGGAATGTCGAGGCCCTCGCGCAGGAGGTTGATGCCGACCAGCACGTCGAAGGCGCCGAGGCGGAGGTCGCGGATGATCTCGATGCGCTCGATGGTGTCGACGTCCGAGTGCATGTAGCGCACGCGGATGCCCTGCTCGTGCATGTATTCGGTGAGGTCCTCGGCCATCTTCTTGGTGAGCACGGTGACCAGCGTCCGGTAGCCGGCGGCGGTGACGGAGCGGATCTCGTCGACCACGTCGTCGACCTGGGTCTTGGCGGGGCGGATCTCGACCGGCGGGTCGATGAGGCCGGTGGGGCGGATCACCTGCTCGGAGAAGACGCCCCCGGTCTCGTTCATTTCCCACGGGCCGGGCGTCGCCGAGACGAAGGTCGTCTGCGGGCGCATGGCGTCCCATTCGTTGAAGCGCAGCGGGCGGTTGTCGATGCAGCTCGGCAAGCGGAAGCCGTATTCGGCGAGCGTGATCTTGCGGCGATGATCGCCGCGCGCCATCGCACCGATCTGCGGTACGGTCTGGTGACTCTCATCGACGAACAGCAATGCGTTCTCGGGGAGGTATTCGAACAGCGTCGGCGGCGGCTCGCCGGGGAGGCGGCCGGTCAGGAACCGCGAGTAATTCTCGATCCCCGCGCAAGAGCCGGTCGCCGCGATCATTTCGAGGTCGAAGTTGGTGCGCTGCTCGAGCCGCTGCGCCTCGAGCAATTTCCCCTCGACATGAAGCTCCTTGAGCCGCTCGGCGAGCTCGTGCCGGATCGCCTCCATCGCCTGCTTGAGCGTCGGCCCAGGCGTCACATAATGGCTGTTGGCATAGATGCGGATATGGTCGAGGCTGGCGACCTTCTTGCCGGTCAAGGGATCGAACTCGACGATCTCCTCGATGTCGTCGCCGAAGAACGACACGCGCCACGCGGTGTCCTCGTAATGCGAGGGGAATATCTCCAGATTGTCGCCCTTCACGCGGAAATTGCCGCGCGCGAAGGCGGCGTCGTTGCGCTTGTATTGCAGCGCGACGAGCTTGCGCACGATCTCGCGCTGATCGACCGTCTGGCCTTTCTTCAAATCGAAGATCATCGCCGAATAGGTCTCGACCGAGCCGATGCCGTAGAGGCACGACACCGAGGCGACGATGATCACGTCGTCGCGCTCCAGCAGCGCGCGAGTCGCCGAATGCCGCATCCGGTCGATCGCCTCGTTCACCGAGCTTTCCTTCTCGATGTACGTGTCGGAGCGCGGCACATAGGCCTCGGGCTGGTAGTAATCGTAATAGCTGACGAAATACTCGACTGCATTGTCGGGAAAGAACGACTTGAACTCGCCGTAGAGCTGCGCCGCGAGGATCTTGTTGGGCGCGAGCACCAGGGCGGGGCGCTGCAGCGCCTCGATCACCTTGGCCATGGTGAAGGTCTTGCCCGATCCGGTGACGCCGAGCAGCACCTGATCGCGCTCGCCGGCGAGCGCGGTCTCGACCAGCTCGGCGATCGCGGTCGGCTGGTCGCCCGACGGTTCGTAGTCGCTGACGATGGTGAAGCGCTTGCCGCCTTCCGCCTTGTCGGGCCGGTTGGGGCGATGCGGGACGAACGCCTGCCCCGTCTCGGGTTCGGCGAGGCTGGTGCGGATCTGGATGGGCATGGCCGGCAATATGGGGGAGGCGGCGGTCAATCCCAAGCCGTCATCCGCGGCGCAAGATCAGCCGCCGGACCGGGGCGGGTAAACAAAAAGGGCGCCCGGTCCTGCGATCGGGCGCCCCTTGCGACTGGCGGCGTCGCCGCCGATCAGTGGTGAACGTCGCGCCAGACGTTCTGATAGGCGCCCCAGGCGAGGAAGCAGAAGATCGCCAGGAACACCACCGTCGCCAGCCCGGCGACGTGGCGCGATTCGAGCTTGGGCTCGGCCGCCCAGACGAGGAAGGCGGAGACGTCCTTCGCCATCTGATCGACCGTCGGCTTGGTGCCGTCCTGATACTGGACCTGCCCTTCGGTGGTCAGCTGCTGCGCCATCGCGATGTTGAGGCTGGGGAAATAGGGGTTGTAGTGCAGCCCCGGCAGCGGCAGCGAATCGGGGAAGTTCTTCTTGAGCGCCGCCGGAATCGGCTCGTAGCCGGTCAGGATCGAATAGATGTACGGCGCCCCGCCCTCGCGCGCCTTGGCCATCAGCGACAGGTCGGGCGGCAGCGCATTGTTGTTCGCGGCGCGCGCGGCGACGTCGTTGGCGAACGGCGGCGGGATGTGGTCAGACGGCAGGTTCTTGCGCGTCGAAGGCTCGCCGGTGTCGGGGTTGATCGTCGGCTGCTCGACCGCCCATTGTTCGGCGATCGCCTTCACCTGCGCATCGTCATAGCCGATGCCCTTGAGGTCGCGGAACGCCACCAGCTTGAGCGAATGGCAGTTCGAGCAGACTTCCTTGAACACCTGGAAGCCGCGCTGGAGCTGCTGCTTGTCGAACTTGCCGAAGGGCCCGTCCGAGGCGAGGTTGAGCGCCTTGGGCTCCTTGTGGAAGATCTCGGCCGCGGTCTTCTGCGGCGGATCGGTGATGAGCCCGCCGATGCTGCCCCACAAGGCGACCAGCAGCGAAAGGACGAAGAGCGCGCCGACGGCGGATGCGATGTTGCGAACCATGATCGTGATTGCCCCTTATTCCGCCGGAACCGTGCTGCCGCTCATCGCGGACTCGCTCGGCTTGAGGCCGCTCCTCTTCGCCAGCACCGCCTCGGTGATCGAGTTGGGCAGCGGCCGCGGCCGCTCGGTGCGCGAGATGATCGGCACGATGATCAGGAAGTGCGCGAAATAATAGGCCGCGGCGAACTGGCCGAGGATGATGTATTCCGGCGTCGCCGGCGAACCGCCGCACCAGCCGAGCACGACGATGTCGATCAGCCAGATCCAGAAGAACATCCGGTAGGTCGGCCGGTAGTTCGCCGAGCGAACCGGGGAGGCGTCGATCCACGGCAGGAAGAACAAGAGCAGGATCGACGAGAACATCGCCATCACGCCCCACAGCTTCGCCGGGATCCACAGGAAGTTGGCGGTGAAGGCGCGCAGGATCGCGTAGAACGGCCAGAAATACCATTCGGGCACGATCTCGGCCGGGGTCGAGAGCGGGTTGGCCGGGATGTAGTTGTCGGCATGACCGAGGTAGTTGGGCGCGAAGAACAGGATCACCGCGAACACCAGCAGGAAGATGCCGAGTCCGAAGCCGTCCTTGGCGGTGTAATAGGGATGGAACGGCACCGTGTCCTGCTCGCCCTTGACGTCCACGCCGGTCGGGTTGTTCGAGCCCGGAATGTGCAGCGCCCAGATATGGAGGACGATGACGCCGGCGATGACGAACGGCAGCAGGTAATGGAGTGAGAAGAAGCGGTTCAATGCCGCGTCGCCCGGCGCATAGCCGCCGAGCAGCCAGACACGGATATTCTCGCCGACGATCGGGATCGCCGAGAAGAAGTTGGTGATGACCTGCGCGCCCCAGAAGCTCATTTGTCCCCAGGGAAGGACATAGCCCATGAACGCGGTCGCCATCATCAACAGGAAGATGACGACGCCCAGCAGCCACACCATCTCGCGCGGCGCCTTGTAGGAGCCGTAATAGAGCCCGCGGAAGATGTGGAGATAGACGACGATGAAGAACATGCTCGCGCCGGTCGCGTGGGCGTAGCGGATGAACCAGCCCGCGTTGACGTCGCGCATGATGTGCTCGACCGAGTCGAACGCGATATCGGCGTTGGCGGCGAAGTGCATCGCCAGCACGATGCCGGTCAAAATCTGGATCGCCAGCGCGGCGCCGGCGAGGACGCCGAAATTCCAGAAATAGTTGAGGTTGCGCGGAACCGGATAGCCCGCGCCGACCGCGTTGTAGACGAGCCGCGGCAGCGGCAGCTTTTCGTCCAGCCAGCGCATCAGCGGCTGTTTCGGCTGGTATTGCTGTGCCCAGGGAAAGCTCATCTCAGGACCCCACCGTGATCGTTGTCGGCGTGTTGAACTTATAGTCCGGCACCACCAGGTTCTTCGGCGCCGGCCCCTTTCGGATGCGCGCCGCGGTGTCGTATTGCGAGCCGTGGCAGGGGCAGAAATAGCCGCCGAACTCGCCGCGCGGCTCGCCTTCCTTGTTGCCCAGCGGCACGCAGCCCAAGTGGGTGCAGACGCCGATCACGATCAGCCAGTCGGCGTGCCCCTCCTTGGTGCGCTCGGCGAGCGTCTGCGGATCGCGCAAGTCGGAGAGCGGCACCGCGTTCGCCTCGGCGATTTCCTTGGGAGTCAGGTTGCGCACGAACAAGGGTTGCGAGCGGAAGCTGGTGGTGACCGCCTGCCCCTTGCCGATCTTCGACAGGTCGACGTCGGTCGTCGACAGCGCCAGCACGTCGGCCGACGGGTTCATCTGATTGATGAGCGGAAGCACCGCGACGACCGCACCGGTGCCGGCAAAGGCGACCGCGGCGATGTTCAGAAAATCACGGCGTCGGGGATCGTGGACTTCTTCGTGATAGGGGCCCGGCGCTTCACCGGGAGGAATCGCGTCATCTACCGTTGCCATTCACCTGCCTCTGCCTTCGAATGGGCGAACGCCCGTGGCGGGAGGTGTGATTATGCCGGCCCCGCCCTACCGAGGCACCCGTCCCCACGGGCGCCGCGGGGGTGATAGCCGGGCGAAAGCCGGTTTGCCAATGGCTTTTCTGGCACTCGGCATGTTGTCGTCGCCATCCGGGAAATTGTGCTCCTGCGAAAGCAGGAGCCCGGAATTGTAAGCGCACGCCTGGGCTCCCGCTTGCGCAGGAGCACGGTCGCCCCCTAACGCAGCGCACGATGCGCATCGCCCTCTACCAGCCCGATATCGCCGGAAACGTCGGCACGATCCTGCGGCTCGCGGCGTGCCTGGGCGTGGCGGTCGATCTGATCGAGCCGATGGGGTTCGCATGGAGCGACCGCGCGCTGGCACGGGCCGGGATGGATTATGCCGCCGGGGCCGAGGTGGTGCGGCACGTCGATTGGACCGCGTTCGAGGCCGGCACGCGCGGGCGGCTGGTGCTGCTGACCACGTCCGGCGGGGTGCGGCTCGATGCGGCGCGGTTCGCAGCCGACGACGTGCTGCTGCTCGGCAGCGAGAGCGCGGGAGTGCCGCGCCAAGTCCACGACCGCGCCGACGTGCGGGTGCGCATTCCGATGCGCGCGGGGTTTCGGTCCCTGAACGTCGCGGTGGCGGCCGCGCTCGCGCTTGGCGAAGCGCTGCGGCAAACCGATAGCTGGCCCTGACCAATCCCGTTCGTGTCGAGCGAAGTCGAGACACCGGTCCTAACGGTTCTCGACTTCGCTCGAACCGAACGGCAGAGGGGAGGACATGACTCTCGACGACGAACAAGCCGCAGCCAGGGACTGGTTCGAGCACCTGCGCGATCGAATCTGCGCGGCGTTCGAGGGAATCGAGGCCGAGGCCGGCTCCGACGCGCGGTTCGTCTTCACGCCGTGGGAGCGCGCCGATTCGTCGGGTGCGCCGGGCGGCGGCGGAGTGCGCGGGCTGATGAAGGGCCGCGTGTTCGAGAAGGTCGGGGTCAACGTCTCGACCGTCGGCGGCAGCTTCGAGGGCGAATTCGCCAAGTCGATCCACGGCGCGGGCGAGGATCCGCGGTTTTTCGCGACCGGAATCAGCCTCGTCGCGCACATGGCGAACCCGCACGTCCCCGCGGTGCATATGAACACGCGGTTCCTGGTCACGACGAAGCGCTGGTTCGGCGGCGGCGCCGACCTCAACCCGCCGATTCCCTATGAGGAGGATACGCGCGACTTCCATGCCGCGCTGAAGGCGGCGTGCGACGCGCACGACCCGGCGCATTATCCGCGGTTCAAGAAATGGGCGGACGATTACTTCTACATCCCGCACCGCGGCGTGCATCGCGGGGTGGGGGGTATCTTCTACGATCACCTGGAGGGCGATTTCGCGGCCGATTTCGCGTTCACCCAGGACGTCGGGCGCGCGTTTCTCGACATCTTTCCGACGCTGGTGCGGCGGCGGCTGACAACGCCGTGGACCGTGGAGGATCGCGCGCGCCAGCTCGCCTGGCGAGGGCGTTATGCCGAGTTCAACCTCGTCTATGACCGCGGCACGCTGTTCGGGCTGAAGACCGGCGGCAATATCGATGCGATCCTGATGAGCCTGCCGCCGGTCGCGAGCTGGGAGTGACCCTCGCCCGTTCGTGTTGAGCGAAGCGAGAACTCGCCTCGACTTCGCTCGAACCGAACGGGAGGGGGTTTGGGGGCTCACCCCTTCAGCTTGGCCGCGGTCTCGGCGATGCGCTTGCCCTGGTAGCGGGCGCCGCCCAGGTCGATCTCGCTCGGCTGGCGGCTGCCGTCGCCGGCGGCGATCGTGGTGGCGCCGTAAGGCGAGCTGCCGTGGACCTCGTCCACGCCCTGCTGCCCCGGATAGCCATAGTCGAGCCCGACCACCGCGAGGCCGAAGTGGAGCAGGTTGGTGATGATCGAGAACAAGGTCATCTCCTGCCCGCCGTGCTGCGTCGCGGTCGAGGTGAAGGCGCCGCCGACCTTGCCGTTGAGCTTTCCGCTCGCCCACAGCCCGCCCGCAGTATCGAGGAACGCCGCCATCTGACTCGGCATCCGGCCGAAGCGAGTCGGCGCGCCGATGATGATCGCGTCGTAATCGGCGAGCGCGTTGACGCTCTCGATCACCGGGTGCGCGGTATCGGCCTTGAAGCCAGCGGCCTTGACCACCTCGGGCGGCGCTGTCTCGGGGACGCGGCGGATGTCGACCTCCGCGCCGCCGGCGCGCGCGCCCTCGGCCATCGCGTCGGCCATCTGCTCGATATGGCCGTAGGAGGAATAATAAAGGACGAGAACTTTGGTCATGGGGGCTCCTTGGAGAATGGCCCCTCCCGCTCGCGAGAGGGGGTGGGGGAGGGTTGTCATGCTTGGGAGGGGGGGACAGGCCCTCCCCCTGCCCCTCCCGCGAACGGGAGGGGTGTCGGTCATTCCGCGTCGACGAGAACGATCTCGCTGTCCTCGAGTGCCGTGATCGTCACCGTCTGGCCGCCGTCGAGCGCCGCGCCGTCGCGGGCGTCGAAGCGCTGCCCGTCGACCTCGATCGCGCCGGTGGCGGGGACGAGATAGGCATGGCGGCCGTCGCCGACGGTGTGGGTCAGGCTCTCGCCCGCCTTGACCGTCGCGCCGAGCACGCGGGCGTCGGCGCGGATCGGCAGTGCGCCCTCGTCCTCGGCAAAGCCGCTGGCGAGCGTCACGAATTTGCCCGAGCGGTCCCCCTTGGGGAAGGGCTTGGCGCCCCAGGACGGGCTGCCGCCCTGCCGCTTCGGCTCGATCCAGATCTGGAACAGCGTCGTCGTCTCGGGCTCGAGATTGTATTCGGCGTGGCGGACGCCGGTGCCCGCGCTCATCACCTGGACGTCGCCGGCGGCGGTGCGGCCCTGGTTGCCCATCGAGTCCTGGTGTGTGATCGCGCCGGTGCGGACATAGGTGATGATCTCCATGTCGCGGTGCGGATGCGGCGGAAAGCCCGAGTTGGCGGCGATCTCGTCGTCGTTCCACACCCGGATCGCGCCCCAGCCCATGCGGTCGGGGTCGTAGTAATTGGCGAAGCTGAAATGGTGCCGGGCGTTGAGCCAGCCGTGATCGGCATGGCCGAGGCCGGCGAAGGGACGTTTCTCGATCATTGGTCGTCTCCCGAAGGAAGTGCTTGAACGCCAAGATAAGGGCGCGGATCGAGATGAAAACAGAAACGGTGGAAACGGATTGTTTCCGGTGGAGACCATGATAAGTTCCGTTCGTGTCGAGCGAAGTCGAGACACGTGTCCGAGCGAAGCGAGAATGCCTCGGCGTCGCTCGGCAGCGGTTCTCGACTTCGCTCGAACCGAACGGTGGGGTTATGCTCGCCTTCGCGGAGGGAGTGGAGCCGAAGCCATGCGCCTGCCCGATCTCGAAGCCTGGGCGATGTTCGCGAGCGTGGTCGAGCATCGCTCGTTCAGCGCGGCGGCCGAGGCGATCGGCGTGTCGAAGGCGACCGTGTCGAAGGCGGTGTCGCGGCTGGAGGCGCACCTCGGCGCCAGCCTGTTCCATCGCACCTCGCGCAAGCTGACGCTGACCGAGAGCGGCCGGACGCTCGCCGAGCACGCGCGGCGCATCCTCGCCGAGGCCGAGGCGGCCGAGGAGGCCGCGCGAGACAGCGCGACGCTGCCAGCGGGGCTGGTCCGCATCGCCGCGCCGATGACCTTCGGCATGACCTACCTCGCGCCGGCGATCGCCGAGTTCCTCGCTGCGCATCCCGGCATCCAGGTCGAGCTTAACCTGTCGGACGCGCGGGTCGATATCGTCGCCGAGGGGTTCGACATCGCGCTCAGGATCGCCGACTTGCCCGACAGCTCGCTGCGCGCGCGGCGGCTGTGCGGCATCGCGATCCACGTCGTCGCCGCGCCCGCCTATCTCGACGCGCACGGGCGGCCGAGCCATCCGGCCGAGCTCGCCGAGCACGCCTGCCTCGGCTACACCAACGCGCCGGGCGGGGTGTGGCGCTTCACCGGCCCCGGCGGCGAGCAGGCGGCGGTGCGGCCGACCGGACCGCTCGCCACCAACAGCGGCGACGCGATGCTGCCGGCGCTGCGCGCGGGGCTTGGCATCGCGCGATTGCCCGACTTCATCGTCGGCGCCGACCTCGCAGCAGGGACGCTGGAGGCGGTGCTGACCGACTGGGCGCCGCCCGCGATCGCGCTCCATTTGCTCACCCCGCCCAGCCCCTTGCGGCCCGCGCGGGTCGAAGCGCTGATCGCCTTCCTGGCGGAGCGGTTCCGCCACCTTGGCGTTACCGGTCCATGAACCGCCTGCGCCCCGATGACGACGACGTGCGCTTCATTCGCCGCGTCGTGATCGTCATCGTCATCGCGGGCGTGACGTGCGCGCTCTATCTTGCCGGCGACCTGCTGATCCTCGCCTTCGGCTCGATGCTCGGCGCGGTCGCGGTTCACGCGGTCGCCGAGTTCTGCGAGGAGAAGCTGCGCGTGCCGCCGCGCGTCGCGGTAGGAATGGGCATGGCGACGGGGCTCGCCGCGCTCGCCTTCCTCGTCTGGCTGTTCACCGTTCAGTTCGGCGAGCAGATCGGCACGCTTTTCACCGAGTTGCCGCGCATCCTGGATCAATGGCGCGCCGAGCTGTCGCGCTCGCCGGTCGGCGCGACGATGGTCGATTCGATCCAGGCCGCGTTCGCCGGATCGCGGATTTCGCAAGAGGCGAGCGGGTTTGCACTGGGCTCGATCGAGCTGGTGCTCAATTTCATCGTGCTGATTATCGGCTCACTGTTCTTCGCGGCCAATCCGCGCGTCTACGAGCGCGGCTTCCTGCTGCTGATCCCGCGCTCGAAGCGGCCGGCCGTTGCCGACGCGCTCGACGACCTCGGCCATACGCTGAGGCTGTGGCTGCGCGCGCAGCTGATCCTGATGACCTCGATGGGCGTGCTGGTCGGGGTCGGGCTCTATATCGCCGGGGTGCCGTCGTCGGCGGCACTGGGGTTGCTTGCCGGCATCAGCGAGTTCATTCCCTATGTCGGCCCGACCGCGGCGATGCTGCCCGCGCTGGGCCTCGCCGCGACCGCGGGCGCAGGGCAAGTGGCCGGGGCACTCGCCACGTATGCCGTGGTGCGGCTGATCCAGTCGAATTTCATCACGCCTTATATCCAGAACCGCATCATCGACATTCCGCCGGCGATCACGTTGTTTGCGATCCTGTCGATCGGCTACGTTTTCGGGCTGTTCGGGCTGTTCTTCTCCGCCGCGATCCTCGTCACCGCCTATACGCTGATCCGCAGCCTTTACCTGCGCGAGGTGCTCGGCGAGCCGATCGAGCGGCCCGGCGGCGACGAGGAGGTGAACGATTCGCCGGGGAGCGCGTTTGATTCCGACCGCTTAAGAGGAAATTAACCTTTTGCCTTCAGAGGTTCTTTGGTTAATGAATCGTCGGGGCATGTCGAGGCTGGGGGCTTCGGCAGCGATTGACAGGGGAACAGCCCAATGCGCGTGCTGCTGATCGAGGACGAGCCGACCACGGCGAAGGCGATCGAGCTGATGCTCTCGTCCGAGGGATTCAACGTCTATACCACCGATCTGGGCGAGGAAGGCCTGGATCTGGGCAAGCTCTACGATTACGACATCATCCTGCTCGACCTCAACCTGCCGGACATGCACGGCTACGACGTGCTCAAGAAGCTGCGCGTAGCGCGGGTGCAGACCCCGGTGCTGATCCTGTCGGGCATCAACGAAATGGATTCGAAGGTGCGCAGCTTCGGCTTCGGCGCCGACGATTACGTCACCAAACCGTTCCATCGCGAGGAGCTGGTCGCGCGCATCCACGCGGTCGTCCGCCGCTCGAAGGGGCATTCGCAGTCGGTGATCCGCACCGGCAAGCTTGCGGTCAATCTCGACGCCAAGACGGTCGAGGTCGACGGCGCGCGCGTGCATCTGACGGGCAAGGAATATGCGATGCTGGAGCTCTTGTCGCTCCGCAAGGGCACCACGCTGACCAAGGAAATGTTCCTCAACCATCTCTACGGCGGGATGGACGAGCCCGAACTCAAGATCATCGACGTGTTCATCTGCAAGCTCAGGAAGAAGCTGTCGATGGCCTGCGATGGCGAAAATTACATCGAGACGGTCTGGGGCCGCGGCTATGTGCTGCGCGACGTCGAAGAAGAGAAACAGGCCGCCGTGGCCTGAGTACCCCGCGTTCCAATTCGTCACCCGAGTGGAAGGCCGCGGCTTCGGGGGGAGCCGCGGCCTTTCTTTTTGGGAAGGATGATCGGATAGCCTGCACTCCCTCACTCTCCCTGTGAGGAGGGAGTGGACCCGCGTCAGCGGGGCCGCGGAAGGGGTGAGGGTGAGATCGACTACACCCGTTCGTGCTGAGCGAAGTCGAAGCACTTGGGGCAATCCGCCCTTCGACTTCGCTCAGCACGAACGGGAGTGGAGCTAAACGTTGAACCGGAACAGCATCACGTCGCCATCCTGGACGACATACTCCTTGCCTTCCTGACGCAGCTTGCCGGCCTCGCGTGCGCCGGCCTCGCCGCCAAAGGCGACATAGTCGTCATAGGCGATCGTCTCGGCGCGGATGAAGCCGCGTTCGAAGTCCGTGTGGATGACGCCCGCGGCCTGCGGCGCCTTGGCGCCCTTTTCGACCGTCCAGGCGCGCGCTTCCTTGGGGCCGGCGGTGAAGAAGGTGATGAGGTGGAGGAGCGTGTAGCCGGCGCGGATCACGCGGGCGAGCCCGGTTTCCTCGAGCCCCAGGTCGGCGAGGAACTCCTTGCGGTCCTCCGCCGCCATCGTCGCGATCTCGGCCTCGATCGCCGCCGAGACGACTACCGCTTGGGCGCCCTCGACCTTCGCCTTGTCGAACACGCGCTCGGAATAAGCGTTGCCGTTCGCGGCGTCCTCTTCGTTGACGTTGCAGACGTAGAGCACGGGCTTGGCGGTCAGCAGCTGCGCCTGCGCGAATACCCGCGCTTCTTCCTCGTCCTTCGGCTCGACCAGCCGCGCAGGCTTGCCCTCGCGCAGGAGGTCGAGCGCCTGGCCGAGCACGCTGGCGGCGATCTTCGCTTCCTTGTCGCCTTGCGCGGCCTTCTTGGCGAAATTGGGCACGCGCTTTTCGAGGCTTTCGAGGTCGGCGAGCATCAACTCGGTCTCGACCGTCTCGGCATCTGCGATCGGATCGACGCGGTTGTCGACATGCTGGATGTCGTCATTCTCAAAGCAGCGCAGGACGTGGACGATCGCATCCACCTCGCGGATGTTGCCGAGGAACTGGTTGCCGAGCCCCTCGCCCTTCGACGCGCCGCGCACCAGACCGGCGATATCGACGAAGCCCAATTGCGTCTCGATCACCTTGGCCGAATGCGCGATCTCGGCGAGCTTGTGGAGGCGCGGATCGGGCACCGCGACGTTGCCGACATTGGGTTCGATCGTGCAGAACGGATAATTCGCCGCTTGCGCCGCGGCGGTTTCGGTGAGGGCGTTGAAAAGCGTCGATTTGCCGACGTTCGGCAGGCCGACGATGCCGCAGCGGAAACCCATGAAATCACACCTTGCGATTGGCAGCCGGCGCGGGCCGGCAGGGACGGCGGCCCAGATAGGCGGATTGGCCGGACGAGGCTAGGGCCTGTCCATCATGCAGTCGGCCCGGTCGGCGCTTATGGCTGATGGAGAAATGGTGCCCAGGGGCGGGATCGAACCACCGACACTGCGATTTTCAGTCGCATGCTCTACCAACTGAGCTACCTGGGCACTTTACCGATGGGCATCGGAAAGAGACGCGGCCTTTAGTCGCGCCCGCTGCCGCTGTCCAGCCCGCTTTCGCCATTCTCGTCGGCGCGCGAGCCCGGCAGGCGATAGCCCTCGCCGAGCCATTTGAGCAGGTCGCGATCCTTGCAGCCGCGGCTGCAGAACGGCGCGAACTCGCGTGCCTGCGGCTTGCCGCAGATCGGGCAGGCGGGGGACTGGGCCATGACGTCAACGCTCCTCGTCGAACGAGGTGGGGATGCCGGTGCGTCGCGCAAGGGCCTCGATCCAATCGGGCCGCGCGCGAATCAAGGCGAGCTGGGCGCGCGGGAGGCGGCATTCGCGCATTCCGGGCGGCGGGGTGCGCTCGATCCGGCGCAGCGTCGCCCGCAGCGCGGCGCCGACGGGATCGTCGCGGATCAGCTCGGGAAGCGAGGGGCGCCGGCGCCGGCGGACGATCTGGACGAAGCCGAAGCCGTTCATCGCGGTGCGCTCGAACGGCGGCGGCAGGTGCGCGTCGATCGCCGCGCCGACCGCCTGGCGCGCAGCGCGGCCTTCTAGCGTCGGAAAGTCGATGCCGATCGAACCGCCGATGCCGTGGCGCTCGATCGCCGCTGCTGCTGCTGCGGCGGCGGAGAGTGCGAGCCGGTCGAGCGGCGGCTGGCCGTCGACGTCGATCAGCGTCATCGCGGGGGTCAGCGCGACGCGCAGCGTCCCGCCCGCAAAGGCGATCTCGCCGGTGCGCGCTTCCTCGAGCGCCTCGGACCAGCCGGCGGCCTCGAGGTCGTCGGGCTGATGCGGCAGCAGCCGGCGGACGGGGATACCGCTCGCCGTAATGCGCGCGAGAAGGTCCGGCCCGGGCCGCTCGACCGCGTCGGCGGGTGCCGGCACCGCGCGCGCGCGCTTGGTCCGTCCGCGCTCGGGAAGCGCGGCGCGGGCGATCTCGACCATCGCGCTGGCGCCCTGGGTGATCCCGGCCGGTAGCGGCGACAATAGCGCCTCGCCGCCTTCCGGCAGCGCGACGATGCCCTCGCGGCCCTTGACGGTGATTTCGATAAGCTTCGCCGACACGATCGCGCCGACGCGCGGGGCCGGGTCATCGGGCTCGATCCGGGCGATGCGGAGCGCGCCGTTCTCGACCAGCGCGGCGCGCGCCTCGCCGATACCGGCCTCGTAGAGCCATTCAGCCAAGCGGGACGCCCGACGCTTCGAGCAGTGCGCGCGTCTCGAACAGCGGCAGACCGACCACGCCCGAATGGCTGCCCGACAGGAAACGCACGAACGCTTCGGCGCGGCCCTGGATGGCGTAGCCGCCCGCCTTGCCGAGCCCTTCGCCGCACGCGACGTAGCGGTCGATTTCGGCCTCGCTCAGCCGCTTGAACGCGACGATCGTGTCGGCGAGCCGCGTCCGCGCGCGCCCCTCGCCGTCGATCGCGCACACCGCCGACAGGCAATGGTGCCGCCGCCCCGACAGCATCGCGAGCAGCCGGCGCTGGACGGCCTCGTCCTCGGCCGGCGGCAGGATGCGGCGGCCGAGCGCGATCGTGGTATCGCCGGCTATGACGATATCGCCCGGCTCGTGCGGCACGGCGCGCGCCTTGGCCTCGGCAAGGCGCAGCGCATAGGCGCGCGGCAGCTCGCCCGCGCGCGGCGTCTCGTCGATATCGGGCGCGGCGATGCGGTCGGGCGTGACGCCGAGCCGCGCGAGCAGGTCGCGCCGGCGCGGGCTGGTCGAGGCGAGGATCAGCGCCATGAGGCGGCGCGCCCCTTATTTGAAGCGATAGGTGATGCGGCCCTTGGTCAGGTCGTAGGGCGTCAGCTCGACGAGCACTTCGTCGCCGACCAGCACGCGGATACGGTTCTTGCGCATCTTGCCGGCGGTATGGCCGAGAATTTCGTGGTCGTTCTCCAGCCGGACGCGGAACATGGCGTTGGGCAGCAGCTCGACCACCTGCCCGCGCATTTCGAGAAGTTCTTCCTTGGCCAAACAAAACCTCTTTAAGATCGAGAGAAAAAATCGCCGCGCCTTACTCCGGATCGAGGGAAAAGGAAAGGCGGCGGAGGAACGGTTTGGATTCGAAATATCTTGCTCTAAGGCAGTCCCGACACACATCACGGGAGAGCGTATGAAACTCGCCAGCCTGAAGCACGGCCGCGACGGCACGCTGGTCGTCGTTTCGAACGATCTCGCCTGGTATGCCGATGCGCGCCATATCGCCCCGACGCTGCAGGCGGCGCTCGATGGCTGGGACCGGCTAGAGCCCGACCTCAGGAACCTGGCGACGGACCTCGAGCATGAGGCGATTCCGCGCGAACGGTTCCACGAGCATCATGCCGCCGCGCCGTTGCCGCGCGCCTATCAATGGGCCGACGGCTCGGCCTATGTGAACCATGTCGCGCTGGTGCGGCAGGCGCGCGGGGCCGAGATGCCCGAGAGCTTCTGGCACGATCCGCTGATGTACCAGGGCGGTTCCGACGGGTTCCTGGGGCCGCGCGATGCGATCCCGCTCAAGGACGAGGCCTGGGGCTGCGATCTCGAGGCGGAGGTGGTGGTCGTCACCGGGGACGTGCCGCTGGGCGCGAGCCGCGAGGAGGCGCTCGCCGCAATCCGGCTGGTCGGCCTCACCAATGATGTCAGCTTGCGCGGCCTGATCCCGGCCGAGCTCGCCAAGGGCTTCGGCTTCTTCCAGTCGAAGCCGGCGAGCGCCTTCTCGCCGGTGTTCGTGACGCCCGACGCGCTTGGCGACTGGTGGCGCGAGGGCAAGCTCCACCGCAGGCTGATGGTCGACCTCAACGGCGCGCCGTTCGGCCGCGCGCAAGCGGGCGAGGATATGACGTTCGATTTCGGCACGCTCGTCGCGCATGCGGCGAAGACGAGGCGGCTGGGCGCGGGCACGATCGTCGGATCGGGCACCGTCTCCAACCGCGATGCCGACGGCGGGCCGGGGCGGCCGATCGCAGACGGCGGGGTCGGCTATTCGTGCCTCGCCGAGGTGCGCACGGTCGAGACGATTCGCCATGGCAAGCCCGCGACGCCGTTCCTCAAGCCCGGCGACACCGTCCGCATCTGGGCCGAGGACGACCAGCGCCATTCGATCTTCGGAGCGATCGAGCAGACCGTCGAGGCGATCTGAGCGCCACGTCTTCCCTTGCCCGATGAGAGCGCTACCATTGCTGGTGTCATCCTGCTAAGGCTCTCACCCTGAACCAGGGCAAGCGCGTGGTGCCGCCACCACGCCAAAAACAGGGAGAGACGGCATGATCGGCAAGCGGGTTCGGCGCGCGGCACTTTCGGTATTGGCGGCGAGCACCGCATTGGCAGGCGCCGCCTCGGCGCAGCTCTACAAGGACCCGACCGCCCCCGTCGCCAAGCGTGCCGCCGACCTCGTCAGCCGCATGACGATCGAGGAGAAGGCGGCGCAGATGCAGAACGCCGCGCCCGGCATCCCGCGGCTCGGCATCCCGCCCTACGATTACTGGAACGAGGCGCTGCACGGCGTCGCGCGCGCCGGCGAGGCGACCGTTTTTCCGCAGGCGATCGGCATGGCGGCGACCTTCGACAAGGACCTGCTCCACGCCGAGGGTCGCACCGTCGCCATCGAAGGCCGCGCCAAATACAACCAGGCGCAGCGCGAGAAGAATTACGATCGCTATTACGGCCTGACCTTCTGGTCGCCCAACATCAACATCTTCCGCGATCCGCGCTGGGGCAGGGGGCAGGAGACGCTGGGCGAGGATCCGTATCTGACGGGCACGCTCGGCACCGCGTTCGTGAAGGGCGTGCAAGGCGACGATCCGCATTATCTGGAGGCGATCGCGACGCCCAAACACTTTGCCGTCCACAGCGGGCCCGAGCCGCTGCGCCACGAGTTCAACGTCGATCCCTCGCCGCGCGACCTTGCCGAGACCTACCTTCCCGCCTTCCGGCGCACGGTGACGCAAGGCCATGCGCAGTCGGTGATGTGCGCCTACAATGCCGTGTACGGCACCGCGGCGTGCGCCAATACGCTGCTGATGCGCGATATCCTGCGCAAAGACTGGGGTTTCGACGGCTTCGTCACTTCCGACTGCGGCGCGATCGACGACATCACCAACGGCCATCATAACAGCAAGACCAATGCCGAAGGCGCGGCGCTGGCGGTCAAGGCCGGCACCGACACCGGCTGCGACTTCAAGGACGAGATGCTCGACCTGCCCAAGGCGGTGAAGGCCGGTTACCTGACCGAGGCGCAGATGGACACCGCGGTCGAGCGGCTGTTCGCCGCGCGCATCCGGCTCGGCATGTTCGACCCGCCGGCGAAGGTGCCGTTCTCCGCGATCCCGATCACCGAGAACCACTCGGCCGCGCACCAGGCGCTGGCGCTGAAGGCCGCGCGCGAATCGATCGTGCTCATGAAGAACGACGGGGTCCTCCCGCTCGGCGAGAAATACCGCAAGATCGCGGTGGTCGGCCCCACGGCGACCGCGCTGATCGACCTCGAAGGCAATTACAACGGCACGCCGGTCGATCCGGTCCTGCCGCTCGACGGGCTCGAGTCGGCGTTCGGCGCGAGCCGCATCGGCTATGCCCAGGGTGCGCCTTTCGTCGCCGAGCTTCCCGTGATGGTGCCGCGCACCGCATTCCCCGATGGGCTGACCGCGACCTTCTACAACAACGCGACCCTCTCGGGCGCCCCGGTCGCGACGCGGCAGGCCAAGGAGATCGACGTTAACTGGGCAGGGATCGACCCCGCGCCGGGAGTGAATCGCGATACCTTCTCGGTGCGCTGGAGCGGCCGCATCGCGGTGCCAGCGCCGGGGGATTATCAATTTGCGCTCCAGACGCGCCGCGGCTGCAACGGCAAGGGCAGCGAGCGGATTACGATCCGCATCGAAGGCGCGCCCGATCAAAGCGTGACCGGCTGCAAGGCCGGCGAGGACAAGCCGGCGCCGCTCGTCGTGCATTTCGCCGATACCCGCCCGCGAGGGATCACTGTCGAGCTTGCGCATGAGGGGACTCGCGCGGGCGACGTCACCTTCGCCTGGAAGCCGCCGGTCACCGCGCTACGCGACCAGGCGGTGAAGCTTGCGCAGGATTCGGACTTGGTGGTCGCCTTCGTGGGTCTCAACGCCTGGCTGGAGGGCGAGGAGATGTCGCTCGAAATCCCCGGCTTCGACGGCGGCGACCGCACCAGCATCGCGCTTCCCCAGGCGCAGCGCGAGCTGCTCGCCGCGCTCGAGGCGACCGGCAAGCCGGTGGTGATCGTGCTGCAATCGGGCTCGGCGGTCGCGCTGGGCGATGAGGGCGCGCGCGCCAAGGCGGTGATCGAGGCTTGGTATCCGGGCGAGAAAGGCGGTGAGGCGGTCGCCGACGTGCTGAGCGGCAAGGTCAATCCCAGCGGCCGGTTGCCGGTCACCTTCTACGCTTCGACCGACCAGCTGCCGCCGTTCACCGATTATGCGATGAAGGGCCGCACCTACCGCTATTTCGCCGGCGCACCTGAATATGCCTTCGGCCACGGCCTCAGCTACACCAGCTTCGCTTATTCGGGCCTGAAGCTCGGCGCGTCGTCGATTACGGCCGGCGGCAAGCAGACGGTCAGCGTCACGATCGCCAACACCGGCAAGATCGCGGGCGACGAAGTCGCGCAACTCTATGTGTCGGTTCCCGGCCGCGCCGAAACCCCGATCCGCTCGCTCAAGGGCTATCAGCGCGTCCACCTCGCGCCGGGCGAGCATCGCACCGTGACCTTCGCGCTCGATCCCCGCGACCTCGCTTTCGCCGACGACAGAGGAGTAATGCGCGTGACGTCCGCCACCTACCGCCTGTGGGTTGGGGGCGGTCAGCCCGATACCGGTGCGCCGGGCGTAGCGGGGAGCTTCACGATGACGGGTTCGCTCGCGTTACCTCGGTAAATGCGCTGGAGATCCATTCCCCTCCATTCGAGCGCAGTCGAGAACCGCTGTCGAGCGCAGTCGAGGTCAATTCCCGCGGCGCCCGAATACGTGTCTCGATTTCGCTCGACACGAACGGCTGTATGGAGCCGGACGAGCTCAAGCCGCCGCGCGCACCGCTGCCGCGCCGCGCGAGACGATCGGACGGAAGACCACGCATAGCAGCATCGGATCGCGGGTCCCCCCGCGCGGCGGCTGGATCAGCGTCACCCCGCCCTCGCTGCAGCGATAGAGCGAGCCGCCGACGCACTCCATCGCATCGGTGATGAAGCTGCCTGGAATCGGCGGCTGCGGCACCGAGCGGTCGAGCCCGCCGAAATCTTCGACGCGGTGAAAGCTCGCCTCGTTGAGTTCGACCCAGTCGGCGACCTGCCCCCAGCGGATCGCCGCGGTATAGCGCGCCGCGCCCACCGGAATCGCTGCGGCGTAATAACCGTCGTGCGTTGCCTGGGCCTCGATCTCGATTGTCGCGGTGTCGTGCTGGTCCATCAGCACCACGGGCAGCGTCATCCGCTTGGCGGCGAAATCGGCGCCGCGCAGGTCGAGCCGGAACCGGCGCGTCGCCAGCAGCGACAGGTTGAGCGGCAGGCCGTGGCGGCGCAGTTCGCCCGGCAGGAACATGCGTTGTGCGCCCCCGGTGTAGATCAGCCCGCGGCGGCGCAGCTCGGTTTCGGACTGGCCGGGATCGACCAGCTTCAAGGTCTGCGTGCTGCCGCAATTGAAGTCGTGCTCGAAACTCTCGAGCACGTCGAGCTCGGCGGGCGAGGGGAGGAACAGCAGCCTCCCCAGCAGCCCCGTCGCGGCGATCCGCTGGGCGTCGAGATCGCCGGCGCGGGGATCGAGCGCGGGCGTCCGCCGGCACGCCGCGGCATAGGCGATCGCCGCTTCCTGCACGCGCTCGCGCGTTTCGCTTTGCGTGCCCTTGATATCCTCGTCGGCGCGGATCGGGGTGCCGTCGGGCTTGTAGCCGGTCGCCGAACCCCCCGCCTTGGTGCAGAGCTGCTCGACCAGCGCGATCGGATCGCACAGCGCGTCGAGCGTGCGGTAGTCGAAATTCCGCGTGTCGAACCAGCCGCGCTTGTCGAGCCCGGCCGGCACCTCCTCGCGGAGCAGCAGGTAACGGCCGCTGACGGCGAGGTCCATCCGTTGGGTGAGCACGTCCGCGACCATGTTCTGGACCGAACCGTTGTAGCCCAGGTCGGCGAGCACCACCGCATCGCCCTCGGTAACGCCGAGTTGCCTCAGGTGGGCGATCAGGCCGTCGGCGAACTTCGCCGAACGCCGCGTGATCTTGGCGAGCGTCGCCGGATGCTTCAGCCGGGCGACGAAGCCGGCGTCGGCCACCGCGCCGGGTTTCAGCCGGTCGGTTTCGTCGCGGCCGAGCAGCAGCTGGTTCGCCAGCGTGCGCGGGTCGGCGTGGCGGGATTGCCCATGCAGATGGCGCAGCACCGCCGCCTCGTCGGTCAGGCCCGCGCGCATCGCGGTCAGACGGCTGATCTCGGCGGTGCGGGCGGCCGAATTGCCGAACAGCGCGCCATGGATCAGCGCCGGCAAATGCCCGTCGCGCAGCAGGAACAGCAGATGGGTCGTGCGCCCGCTCGCCGCCTGGATCGCCGCGGTCTCCTCGCGCAGCCAGCGCGCATAGCCGGTCAGCAGCGGCCCGAGCACATCGTGTCCGAGCACGTAGGCGGCATCGTCGCGGGAACGCATCGCAACCAGCGGCCGGTGCGGCTGGAAGGCGGGGAGCGCGGCGCGGATGCGCGGATCGAAGACGCTGGCTGCGGCAGCTTCGAGCCGCAGCCGGTGCGCCGCATCCTCGTCGAACTGGACGAGGTGCGCGGCGTTGATGCCGAGCGCGGCGGCCGGCTCGAGGTCCGCGGCGGGATTGTCGCCGAGGTGGAGGATCGTCGCCGGATCGGCGCCGAGCTCGGCAAGGACGGTGCGGAACAGCCCCCCGGCCTTGCTTGCGCCATGGAGGCAGGAACAGAAGATGCGGTCGATCTGCGCGGCGACCGCTTCGCCGGCGCAATCGGCGATCAGCGCGCGCAGCTGGCCGGCGTCGAGATAGGTGTCGCTGACGACGATTACCTCGAGCCCGCGGCGCTTCGCCTCGGCAATCAGGTCGATGACCGGCGCGAAGCCGAAGCAATGCCGCCGCTCGGCGGCGAGCTCGGCGGCGACCGAGACCACAGCGGCGGCATCGTCGCCGCCCGTCAGCTTCTGGTGGATCGCTTCGATGCGGATTTCGGTGCCGCCGTGCCCGGCCGAATGGCCTAGCCGCGCGGCGGCTTCGGCACGGCGCCGCGGTTCGAGCCCGCCGCCGGGTATCGGCAGATCGGCGAAGACGTCGGCGGGTGCGTTGACGTCGCGCCACAACAAGGTGTCGAAACAGTCGAGCGAGAGGATTCGAACCCCCGCCGGCGCGCTGTCCAGCAACGCCGACAACTCGCCTGCACGCACGCTCGTCTTCATCACCGGCAGTCCCCCTCGCTTCGCATCGAACGAGCTATGCCGGCGAGAAATTGCCAAGCCGTTAACCACCGAGGTGGATGGAATCGCGGCCCGTTCGCCGTTCTTAACGCAGCGTTAGGCATTTCCGGGCGAAGGTCCGGCAGTTTCGGGGGACTGCCATGCGCCTGATCGTCCATGCCGGCCTGCACAAGACCGGCTCGACCTATCTTCAGCACGTGATGAACGACAATGCCGCGCTGCTTTCCCGGCAGGGCGTGTTCTACGAGCCGCAGCCCGGCTATCCGGCGCACCACCATGCTGCGTGGGACCTGCTGCGCGGCGATGGCGGCCCGGTGACGCGGATGCTGGGCGCGGCGCGGGCAGCCGGCTGTCACACCACGATCTTTTCGTCGGAGGATCTCGAGGGGCTGATCTTCGATCCGCAGGCGGTTGCGGCGCTTGAGGCGACCGCGGCGGGGCAGGGCGTGACCGAAATCGAATGGCATGTCTGCCTGCGCGATCCCGGTGCCTATTTCGCCAGCCTCTATGCGCAGCTTCAGCACCACGTCTATGCCGATGCCGTCGCTTTGCTCTGCGAGGTTCTGCGCGATGGCATGGTCATGATCCTCGACCCGCTGCGCGGCAAGCCCGGTACGCCTTATTGGTGCTATTGCTTCGATCACGACCAGTATCTCACCGCCTTCGCCGAGCGCTCGCCGCATTCTTTGGTCGCGCACGATTTTCGCGATGCGAAGCCGTTCCCCGGCTGGGGCGTGCTCGCCGCCGCCGGCGTCGCGCTGGACGGATTGGCGCTGCCCGACGTCGCCGCACGCAACGTGCGCCTGCCGCATTCGGCAGTCCGCGACGGCTTCGTCGCGCGCGTGCTGGAACGCGTTCCCGACGGCGCCGATCGCGGCATCCTGACGCCGCTCGTCGCCGAGCACGTCGAGCGCAGCCTCGTCGCGATCGACCGCTACGCCGCGCTCGTCGGCGAGCGCTTCACTCCCGGGATGGAAGCGGTCCTCGGCCGCTTCGGCCGCAGCGCGCCGGCGCCTGCCCGCCGTAGCGCGGCAGCCTAGCCGTCAGACCGCCATCTTGGGAACGGCGATCTTCGCCGCTACGTCGGGCGCGTCGCGCAGGCGCAGCGGCAGCGTGCCGTCGGCGGGGCGGGGGATTTCGATCGCCGCGCCGGTGAAGCCGTCGGCAACAGGCGTGCCCGCGACCTCGGCGATCAGGAACAGGCTCGATCCCGAAAGCGTGCAGCGATCGCCGGCCTTCGGGCAGGCGACACCCGTCAGCTGCGGCAGCCGCACCAGCGTCGCAAGGTCGGTCCAGGCGCCGGCGATGCCGTTCTGGACCAGCCGAAACCGGAGCGGGCCGTAGGCCGAGGCGCCGAGCGCGCTCGCAGGATCGACCGTCACGATCGCGACGCGGTCGTTCTGGATCGTATAGCCGTGCGCCGCATCGATCGTCGCCGAAGCGCGGCCGTCCGCGGTGGCGATTTCGACCGTCTCCTTGCCCGTCAGCCCGCTCGCGGCGAGCGAGAAGGTGAGATGCGCGCCGGCAGGAACCGCGCGGGGATCGTCGAGCCTGATCGCGATCGTGCCTGCGGGAGCTTGCGGCCGAGCGACGCTGAGGCCGATCAGCTTCGCCGCCGGCCGGGGTGAGGCGACGGTGAACGCCACCTTCTGCGTGCGCCCGTCGGCAAGCGTGACTACCGCGGTTTCCGGCTGGCCGACGGGGAGCGCCGCGGCGGCGCTCGGGTCCTGGGCAGCGAGTGCGAGGTGATCGGTATCGCCGACTCGCGACAAGGAGTCGGGCCCCGGCCGAAACACGAGCTTGCCGACCTTGAGCGCCGCGACCTTGTCGAGCCGGGAGCCGGTCAGCTCGCCCGCGGCATCGCCGGCGTGGAGCGTGAAGCCGTCGATCCGCCCCGCCTCGGCATAAGCCGCGACCGGCAGCTCGACCGGATCGCCGACGCCCTTCAACCGGATCAGCACGCTCATTGTGCCGGGATCGGCCTTGGCGAGCGGCAGCGTCGCGGTGATGCGGCCGCCGCCGGCCGGTTTCCACGACACGGGCAGCGCATCGCCCGACGCGGCGCGCAGCGAGACGCTCTCGACGCAGGCAGGCGCCGGGCCGGCGATCGTCAGCGGATTGTCGCGGCCGACGACCAGCTGGGCGGGATCGCTGTCGGCGATGTGCCAGCCGGGCGCGCGCGGGTTCTGCAGGGCGAAGGCGGGACCGTCGAACGGCGCGAACCCCCAGTCGCCGTGCAGCCGCGCGGAAATCGTGCCGTCGAAGCCGGTGAGCTGGGGCGCCTTTGCAAGCACGTAACCGCCCTGCTGCGGGTCGGCGACGACCGGCAGCTCGGTGACGCCGCCGCCGGGCCTGCTCATCCGCAGCACCATGTCGTGCGCGTAGCGAGTGGCGTAGATCAGCGGTGCGCCGTCGACCGGCAGCACCAGCCCGTCAGTGGCGCACAGCGCCTGGCCGTCGTCGGCGCGGCGCAGCGGCGGCGTGCGCGGCGCCTCGACCGCGGGCAGCGCGACGACCAGCACCGAGGCGGGCTTGCCGAACGACGGCGCCGCGTTGAGCAGCAGCCGCACCTCGTCGTCGCTGGTGCGCGCGAGCGCCGGGATGTAGCGCAGCTGCGTCGCCTGGAACGCGCCGAAGATCCGCGCGATGTCGCGCGCCACGCCGATGTACGGGCTGTAATATCCATAGCCGGCGTTGGGCGTCGCGCTCACCTGAAACGCAAGGTCGATCGGCGCGCCGGTCAGCGTGTCGGCGAGCGCCGAGCTGTGGCTGTCGGCGAGCAGCAACGATTCGCGGTCCTGCGTCAGGCACGCCGCCTGCAGGTCGGGGGTCTGCTGCAGGCAATCGGCGTTGAGCTTGATCGACAGGCTGCGCGTCAGCACCGGCGAGGCGGCGGCGATCCGCTCGGGATTGCGGCGCTCCAGATCGTGGATCGCGCCGAGGAAGGTGTCCAGCCGCGCGCGGTCGAGCGAGGCCTGGTTCAATTCCTGCGAGGCGCGGACGAAGGTGCCGGGTTGCTTGCGGACGGCATCGACCACCGCATCGACGTCGCCATTGTCCTCGGGCATCAGGAACAGGACGAGTTGGCGCGCGCCGTCGGGAACCGTGAGCGACAGGTCGTTGTGCTTGGTCTCCCAAGTCTTGGCGTGGAAGAACCACTTCTTGGGCGGCGGATTGGTCGCGCCGCGCAGGAAGGCGGCGATCAGCACGTAATGCGCGCCCTGATCCTCCGGCAAGTCGGCCTTGATCGAGATGCGGTCGCCCGCCGCGAGGTTGGGCACGCGCGCGATCGGCAAGGTCGTCCCGCCGCGCGTCACCGCGACGTGGAGCGCCGGGCCGCTGAGGTCGAACGGCGCCGACGCCGCTCGGGCTGAGCCGGCCAGCGCGGGCGCGATCAACAGGGAAGCGAGGAACAAGCGAAGCTTCATCGGGACGGTACGCGCATTGGGAACGATACTGGCGGGTCCTGACGAGAGGGCATGTCAACAATAGGGCGGAAACGGGGCCGCCGCTCACCCTCGCGCCGGCAGGGCATAGGCCATGATCGAATCGCCCGACGGCGTGCCGAGGCCGCCGTGGCCGCCCGCGGCGATCACGACATATTGCCGGCCGTCGGCGCCCTGATAGGTCATCGGCGTCGCCTGCCCGCCGGCGGGAAGCCGCGTGCGCCACAGCACCTTGCCGGTCCGCTCGTCGAGCGCGCGAAGGTAATCGTCGCCGAACGCGCCGACGAAGATCAGTCCGCTGCCGGTCACGATATTGCCGCCCATGGTGAACATGCCGGTCGGCAGCGGCAAGTCGATATTGGTGCCGAACGGCCCCATGTCGCGCGTGGTGCCCAGCGGCCGCGTCCAGACGATTTTGTGGGTGACGAGGTCGATTGCGGTCATCGTCCCCCAGGGCGGCGCATTGCACGGCACCTTCATGAAGTTGAGCCAGGGCGCGATGCGAACCGCATAGGGCGTGCCGTATTGCGGGTTCCACCACGGCTTGATCTTGGATGGGTAAGGCTGACCCGAACCCCAACCCTTCCACTCGGGCATATAGCCCTGCTTGACCGCATCCTCGTGCCGCATCATGCGGTAGGTGAAGGGGATATAGCTCGCATTGGCGATCAGCAGCTTGCGCGTCGGATCGATCGTGGCGCCGTACCAGTCGATCACGCCGTCGAACGCCGGATAGCCGATATTGCCGTAGCCGAGCGTCGGCGGGGTGAACTGGCCCTCGTAGCGATATTTGGCGAACTCGATGCGGCAGACCATCTGGTCGATCGGCGTTGCGCCCCACATGTCCTTCGCGGTCAGGTCCTTGGGCGCGAGGCTCGGCATTCCGACGGGATAAGGCTGGGTCGGCGACAGATAGTCGCCCGGCACGGGACCCTGCGGCACCGGCTTTTCGACGGTGTCGACGATCGGCCGCCCGGTGCGGCGGTCGAGCACGAAGAACTCGCCGCGCTTGGTCGTCTGGACCAGCGCCGGAATCACCCCGCCCTTGCCGTCGGGCAGGTTGACCAGGCTGGGGCCGATCGGCAGGTCGAAATCCCAGACGTCGTGATGGACCGTCTGATAGTGCCAGCGCTCGGCCCCCGTCGCGATGTCGAGCGCGACGACCGAGCTTGAATATTCGTTGTCGAACGGCCGCCGTTTGCCCCCGAAATAATCGGGTGTCGGATTGCCGAGCGGGACGTAGAGCAGCCCCAGCCCCTCGTCGGCGGTGTAGGTGCCCCAGCCGTTGGGCGTCCCGCGCGTGTAGATCTCGCCCGGCTTGAGGGGTGCGTTCTGCGGCTGCCGGCCCATATCCCATGCCCAGGCGAGCTGCCCGGTGGTCGCATCGAACGCGCGGATCACGCCGGAGGGCTCGCCCTCCGTCTGGTTGTCGAACACCCAGCCCGACAGCACCACCTTGCCGCCGACTACCAAAGGCTGCGAGGTGATGAAGTGGAAGCCCGGCGGAATCGGGCCCATGCCTTGCTTGAGGTCCACCATCCCGCCCTGGCCGAAGCCGGGGCACAGCTGCCCGGTCTTCGCGTCGAGCGCGAACATCCGCGTGTCGGCGGTGGTCGAGATGATCCGCGCGGCGCACGGTCCCGTCGCGCCTTGCGGCGGGGTGTAATAGGCGACGCCGCGGCACGCGAGATAGACATTCTTCGACGTGTCGTTATGCGGCGCGAACCGCCAAAGCTGCTTCCCGGTCACCGCGTCCAGGGCGATGATGTCGCGGTGCGGCGTGCAGAGGTAGAGCGCGTTGCCGACCTTGATCGGCGTCACTTCGAGGTTGAATTCCTTGCCGCCCGAATTCTCGCCGGGGCGCGGCAGGTCGCCGGAATGGAACTGCCAGGCGAGCTCCAGCTTGCCGACATTGTCGGGCGTGATCTGCGCGAGCGGGCTGTAGCGCGTCCCCGCGGCGTCGCGCCCGTAATAGCGCCAGTCGGCCGCCGGCACCGGGATCCCGATCGCCGGCGCGGGCAGCGCCGCGGCGACCTTGCCGTGCTGGTCCCAGCGTGCATGGGTGATCCATAGCCCGCTTGCGAAGACCAGCACGATCGCGGCCACGCCCAGCCCGGCGCCGACCCAGCGACCGATCGTCCAGCGGTTGAACTCGGCGCCGCGCGTCAGCCGCCGCGTCACCCACGGCAGCGACAGCCACAGCATGATGATCGCGGGCGCGAACAGCCGCGGCATCAACTTCCACCCGTCGAGCCCGACCTCGGCGAGCGCCCAGATGATCGTCAGCGCGAAGGTGACGAGATAGAGCCAATAGCCTTCGCGCCGGCCGAACGCGACCAGCACCCCGGTCGCGATCAACGCGAGGCCCGCGAGCAGGTAATACCAGGTGAAGCCGAGGCCGACGAGCTCGATCCCGCCGATCGTCAGGACGAGCCCGATCAGGGCGACGACGCTGCCGGTGATGACGGGCGTCGCCCGAATGCGCTCCCACATGCTTCGTCCCCTGTTCGGCGGGCCTTTCAAAGCCCCGTCCCAGCCGCTCAACCCGCAAGCCGCGGCGAAGGTTCATTTCGTGTTCGTGAAATATCGTGATGCGACAAACTTTGCCCGGTGCGCGGAACCCGATCCGCGCGTCGGCGGTTGCCGATGTCGTCCCGCGACGTGCGGGCACAACCCGATCGTCGCGGTAGCAAAGGGGACCGAAAAGGGGCATGGCGCAGCTGTTTCGCCCGGGCGCGAACACCATGGTCCGGGTCGTGTTGGCCGGTATCGTCGTCGGTCCGCTGCTCGCTTTCCTGATCGGCGCGACGATCGTGCGCGCGGGCTATGTCACCGGCGAGGGCCGGTTCGTCGATCAGCCGGTTCCGTTCAGTCATCAGCATCATGCCGGCGACGACCAGATCCCCTGCCGCTATTGCCACACCGGGGTCGAGACGCAGGCCTATGCCGTGGTGCCGCCGACGCACACTTGCATGACCTGCCATTCGCAGCTGTGGACCAATGCCGAGATGCTGGCGCCGGTGCGCGAGAGCCTCGCCAGCGGCAGGCCGCTCGCGTGGAAGCGCGTCAACCGGCTGCCCGATTACGTCTATTTCGACCATCACGTCCATGTGCAGAACGGCGTGCCCTGCGCCGCCTGCCACGGCGACATGCGGCGGATGCCGCTGACCCGCCAGGCCGCGCCGCTGACGATGGGCTGGTGCCTCGACTGTCATCGTTCGCCCGAGGACAAGCTCGTCGCCCCCGCGCGCGAGTTCGAGGGCGATCCCTATGAAGGCCGCACCGCCGACGACCGCGCCTATGCCCGCGCGGTGATGGCGCACATCGCGCGTTCGGGGCGCAAGCTGACCGACTGCACGGTCTGCCACCGATGAGCGCCGGGTTGGACCGCCGCGCGATCCTGCGCCTGATCGCCGCCGGCGCCGCGGCGAGCGTCGCCGCCTGCTCGCGCCCCGACGAACGCATCTATCCCGCGGCCGATCAACCCGGCGGGACCAGGGCGGGAACGACGACGCGCTACGCCACCGCGCTGCCGCTCGCCGGCTATGCGCGCGGGGTGACGGGAATCGTCGTCGACGACCGCCCAATCAAGCTCGAAGGCTTGGCGGCGCACCCGGCGAGCCTCGGCGCGACCGACCCGTTCGTCGAGATGGCGATCCTCGACCTCTATGATCCGCAGCGGTTGCAGACCCCCATGTCGCCTGCCGGCCCGTCGAGCTGGGCCGCGCTCGCCCGCGCGCTCGTCGGGCGGGTGGGGCCACGCAAGGGCGAGGGGCTGGTGCTGCTCACTGGCCGCATCACCGCGCCGACGCTGCTCGCGCGCATCGCTGCGTTGAAGGCACAATATCCGGGGATGCGCCACGTCCGATGGGAGCCGGTCGATGACGATGCGGCGCTTGCGGCGGCGCGCCACGCCTTCGGCCGCCCGCTCACCGCGCGACCACGGCTGCAGGACGCCGACGTGATCCTCAGCCTCGGCGCCGACCCGCTCGGGCCGGGGCCGGATCAGATCGCCAACGGCCGCCACTGGGCGACACGCCGCCGCCGCGACCCGATGCCGCGGCTCTACGTCGTCGAGCCGTCGCTGACCGCGACCGGCGCGCTCGCCGACCGCCGCGTCAGCGCCACCCCGGCCGATTGCGCACGCGCCTGCCACGCGCTCGCCGCGGCGCTCGGCGGCGGCGGAAGCGCGCCCGACCTGCCCAAGCCGCTGGCCAAGCTGGTCGCCGAGGCCGCCCGCGATCTCGCCGCCGCGCGCGGCCGCGCGCTAGTGCTCGCCGGCGACGGCCAGCCGGCCGAGTTCCACGCGTTCGCCGCCTGGGCGAACGGGCAGCTTGCCGCGCCGCTCGACTGGATCGCGCCGGTCGATCCCGATCCTCTGCCGCATGGCGGCAGCCTCGCCGCGCTCGCCGCCGAGATGCGCGCCGGCCGCGTCGATACGCTGGTGGTGATCGACGCGAACCCGCTCTATGCCGCGCCGCCCGCGCTCGATTTCGGCGCGGCAATGGCGCGCGTGCCGCTCAGCGTCGTTGCCGCCACGGTCCCCAACGAAACGAGCGCCGCCGCGACGTGGCAACTTCCGCTCAGCCATCCGCTCGAAAGCTGGAACGATCCCCGCGCCCCCGACGGCACCGTCTCGATCGCGCAGCCGCTGATCCGGCCGATCCACGACAGCCGCTCGGCGATCGAGCTCGTCGACCTGATCGCCGACCCGGCCGCCGATGCCGATGGCTATGCGCGCGTCCGCGCGACCTGGGCGGGGCTCGGCGAGCCCGGGTGGCAGCAGGCGGTCGCGCGCGGCATCGTTCCCGGCACCGCCGCTGCGCCGGTCGCGGTCGGCACCGCCCCGCTGGCGCTGCCGCCGATCGCCGACGCGCGCGGGCTGGCGCTCGAAACACGCGTTTCGCCTAACGTCTATGACGGCCGCTTCGCCAGCAACGCCTGGGCGCAGGAATGCCCCGAGCCGCTCAACAAGGAGGTGTGGGGGTCGAGCGCGCGGCTGCACCCCGCCGACATGACCGCGCTCGGCGTCGCCGACGGCGACCTGGTGCGAATCGCGCGCGGACACGGCGCGGTGACGCTGCCGGTGCGCAGCGTGCGCGGGCAGGCGAAAGGCGTAGTGACGCTCTATACCGGCTACGGCCGCAGCGGAACCGGCGCGGTGGCCGACGGGGTCGGCGCCAACGCCTGGGTGCTCGCCGGCGACGGGCCGGTCGCGGTGGCCAAGGCCGGCGGCCATGCTCCGGTGCTGACGACGCAGCACGTCTTCCGCCTCGATGCCGAGCTCGACAAGCTGTTTCCGGTGCTGCGCCCCGGCGAGGCGCCCGCGCCGCCCGCGCCGCAGCCGACGCTGATCCCGCCCAATCCGCCCAACCGCGACGCGCCGCCGCAATGGGCGATGGCGATCGACACCGACGTGTGCATCGGCTGCAACGCCTGCGTCGTCGCCTGCCAGGCCGAAAACAACGTGCCGGTGATCGGCCCCGAGCAGATCGCGATGGGCCGCGTCATGCAGTGGCTGCGCGTCGATCGCTACGAGGTCGCCGAACTCGACGGCGCGGGGTTCCAGCCAGTGCCG
Source organism: Sphingomonas sp. (assembly GCA_035776635.1). Classification (GTDB taxonomy): domain Bacteria; phylum Pseudomonadota; class Alphaproteobacteria; order Sphingomonadales; family Sphingomonadaceae; genus Sphingomonas. Next base: position 30,281 of record DASTWI010000018.1, read on the forward strand.
TGTATGCAGTGCGAAAAGGCGCCATGCGAGCCGGTCTGCCCGGTCGAGGCGTCGGTGCATACCGCCGAGGGGCTCAACGCGCAGGTCTACAACCGCTGCATCGGCACGCGTTTCTGCCAGGCCAACTGCCCGTACAAGGTCCGCCGCTTCAACTTCCTCGATTATTCGGGAAGCTCGGTGTGGGGCGACGCCAGCGACGCCTCGATCGAGGCGCAGCGCAATCCCGACGTCACGGTGCGGTCGCGCGGCGTGATGGAAAAATGCACCTATTGCGTGCAGCGCATCGCCGCCGCCGAGCACGACGCCGACGCGCGCCATCAGCCAGTCGGCGAGGTGCAGACCGCCTGCGCCGCCGCCTGCCCGACCGACGCGATCACCTTCGGCCGGCTCGACCAGGACGGGCCGATCCGCGACGCGCGCGCCGACCGGCGGCATTACGCGCTGCTTGGCGAGCTCGGCACGCGGCCGCGCACCACCTATCTCGCGCGCCGCGTCAATCCCGGGGACAAGGCATGACCGGCGCGCCCGGCCCGCAGATGGCGCACGTGCGTGGCGACGGCGGCCGGCGCTGGACGCTGCCGTCGGTCACCAGCCTCGCGCACGTCACCGAAGCGGTGGTCGCGCCGATGATGGACCGCCCGGCGGGCCGCAACTATTGGATCGCCTTCTTCACGATGGCGGCGCTGACGCTGGTCGGCGCACTCGCGATCGCCTTCAGCCTCGCCTACGGTCCCGGCCTGTGGGGCAACAACAGCGCGGTGGTGTGGGGCTTCCCGATCGCCAATTACGTGTGGTGGATCGGCATCGGCAACGCCGGGACGCTGATCTCCTCGCTGCTGCTGCTGACGCGGCAGCGCTGGCGCGCGTCGATCAACCGCTTTGCCGAGGCGATGACGTTGTTCGCGGTCTCGATGGCGGGAATCTTCCCGATCCTCCACCTCGGGCGGCAGGTCTATTTCTACTGGCTGTTCCCCTACCCGGCGACGATGGACGTGTGGCCGCAATGGCGCTCGGCGCTGGTGTGGGACTTCTGGTCGATCCTCTCGTACCTCTTGTTCTCGATCCTGTTCTTCTACGTCGGCCTGATCCCCGACGTCGCGACGCTGCGCGACCGGCCGGGGAGCGTCGCGTGGCGGCGCTTCTACGGCGTGCTGGCGATGGGCTGGCAGGGAACGCCGCGGCAGTGGCGCGCGCAGGGGCGGCTCCATGCGATCATGGCGGTGATCGCGGTGCCCTTGGTCTGCTCGGTCCATTCGATCGTCGGACTCGACTTCGCCGCCAGCTTGATGCCGGGGTGGACCGAGAGCATCTTCCCGCCCTATTTCGTCGTCGGCGCGTTCTTCTCAGGGTTTGCGGTGGTCGTGCTGCTCGCGCTCGTCATCCGCTGGGCGATGAAGCTCGAAGGCGTGATTGTGCCCGCGCATTTCGACGCGATGGCCAAGGTGATCCTCGCCTCGGCGATCGTGATGGGCGTGTCGTACATGGCCGAATGGTTCTCGGCCTGGTGGGGCGGCGATCCCGCCGACATGCGCCTCGTCGCCTATGAGTTCACCGGCGATTACTGGTGGCTCTACCTCCTGATGCTCACGGGCAACGTGCTGGCGCCGCAGCTGTTCTGGGCGCCGCGGATGCGCACCAACGTCTGGGCGCTGACTCTGATCTCAGTCGGCGTGCTGGTCGGCATGTGGCTCGAGCGCATCCTGATCATCCTCAACACGCTGTCGACCGGTTACGAGCCGAGCTTCTGGCGCACCTACGCGCCGACCATCGTCGATTTCCTCATCCTGTTCGGCACGCTCGCCGCGTTCGTCTGGCTGTTCCTGATCTTCGGGCGGCTGATCCCCGTCGTCTCGATGCACGAGGTGCGCGAGTTGGTCGCGGAGGAGCGGGAATGACGGCCGTAGCGATCGCCCTGTTCGACAGCGAAGGCGCGTTCCTGCGCGCGCGCACCCGCGCGATCGCCGCCGAGCACCGCATCGTCGGCGAATGGACTCCCTACGCCAGCACGGCGCTCGATACGGAGGACGGGGAAAAGGGAATCCTGCCCACGGTGCTTGCCGGCGGCGCGATCGGCGGGCTCGGACTGTTTGCGATGGAGGTGTGGACCTCGGTCCTCGCCTATCCGATCGACAGCGGCGGGCGTGCGCTGTTCAGCTGGCCCGCGTTCATCCCTGCGCCGGTCGAGCTCGCCGCGTTTACCGGCGCGGTCGGCGGGATTATCGCCCTGTTCGTCAAGGCGCGGCTGACGCGGCTCAACCACCCCGCGTTCGACTGGGAAGAGGTGGGGCACGCCTCGCGCGATTCGTTCGTCCTCGCGCTCGGCTGCACCGCCGGCGAGGACGCCAACGCCGCCGTTGCGCTGCTCGCCGAGGCGGGCGCGACGCACAGCCGGGTGATCGGCCTGTGACGCGCACGCTCGCCCTGATGCTGATCCCGATGCTGCTCACCGGCTGCGACCTGTCGATGAAGCAGCAGGCCAAGGCCGAGCCGCAGTCAAGCCCCGAGCTCTGGCCCGCCGGCCCGCCACGCCAGCCGCCGCCGCCGGGCACGGTCGCCGAGGGCGCGCTCGCCGAGGCGAAGGCGCTCGCCACCCCGCCGCCGCTCACCCCCGCGCTGATCGACCGCGGGCAGGATCGCTACGGCATCTTCTGCGCCGTCTGTCACGGCCGCACCGGCGACGGCGACGGCCCGGTGGTCGAGCACGGCTTTCCCGCGCCGCCCTCGTACCACATCGCGCGGCTCGTCGCCGCACCGCCCGCTTATATCGTCGACGTCATCACTCATGGGCACGGCGTGATGTATAGCTACGCCGACCGCGTCGCGCCCGCCGACCGCTGGGCGATCGCCGCTTATGTGAAGACGCTCCAGCGCGCGCGGCTCGACGAGGAGGCGCGGCGATGAGCGGGCGTCTCCTCGTTTCGGCGCTCGTGGCACTCGCGGCATTCGTCATCCTCGCGGTGCTGGCGCCGGCAGCAGCGGCAATCGGCTTCCGCGTCGCCTTTCTCGTCGCGGGCGCGCCGGTGCTCGGCGCAGTGCTGCTGCTGACGATCGCGCGGCTGACCGGCGCGCGCTGGGCGGCATTGATGCCGCTCGCCGCCGCGGCGCCGGTTGTCGCGGTCGCAGCGATCGGAATCGGCGTGATCCAGCTGGCCGCTCCGCCGCCCGCGCACCTCGGCCTTTGGCAGCTTCCGGTCGCAGTCGGCATCCGCGCGGCGCTCATCGGGGGCGGGTTCGCGTGGGTTTCGGTCCGGCTGAGGCATGGTTTGAGCGCCAATTTCGCTGCATTCGCCCTGACCCTCTACGCCATCGTCGTCACCCCGATCGCCAGCGACTGGCTGCTCGGCGGCGCGGCGGGCCATGCGGTCTCGGCGGCGGGCATGATGCTGGTGGCGCAGCAAATCGGCGGCGCGTGCGCATGGGTGCTGGTCGCGGGAATCGGCGACGCGCGCTTCCGCCGCGACATGCTCAAGCTGTTGATCGCCGCTGCGCTGGGGCTCAGCTACCTGATCTACATGGATTTCCTGATCCTGTGGTATGGCGATTTGCCGACCAAGGTCGTCTGGTATGTCGATCGCGCCACGCCGCTCGGCGATGTAGCGGTCGCCGGGGCGCTGATCGCCGGATTGGCGGTGCCGATGGTCGCGCCGGGAGTGTTCGGAGGACGACGCGGCGAGGTCGTCTCCGGCGCAGGCGCGCTGGTCGGGCTGGCGCTGATCGATCTGTGGTGGGTCGGGCTGGGCTTCGTCGCGCTGATCGCCGCGCTCGCCGCCGGCGCGGCGTTGGCGCTGGTTGCGGCCGGTTGGCAGGAGAGGCGCGCCGATGGCCGGGCCTGACCGCGACGAGCCCGAGGGCTGGGGCGTGCCGACCCGGATCGGCATCGCCGCCGGCGTGCTGATTCCGCTCGTCATGGCGATCGGCGTTTTGGTGGGCGGCTCGATCTACAATCATACGCTGCGCCCGCGCGTGCGATTCACCGTGACGCCGCAGCCGGCGCCGGGGCTTGCCGCCGATGTCCACGCCGGCGTCACCGATCCCGAACCGCCGCCGCCGCTGGTGCTCCCCGATCCCGCGATCACGCGCGCCAAGGCGGAAGTTGCAGCCGAAGGGATTGCCGGCTGGCCGGGAGCGGCGCGATGATCCTCCCCGTCGCCGCCTCGATCCAGGCATCGCGCGTCGATGTCCTGTTCTGGATGATGGTCGGAACGTCGGGCGCGGTCATCCTGCTGGTGCTCGCGCTGCTCGTTTTCTTCTCGGTCAAATACCGTCGTGGCACCAAGGCGAAGCGCGGCGCACTGCCGACCGCCTTCACGCGTGAGATCGAGATCGGTTGGACCGTGGCGACCTTCACCGGGTTTCTCTTCATGTTCTGGTGGGCGGCGTCGGTACAGACCGCGATCGTGCCCATTCCGAAGCACGCGATGGAAATTCACGTCGTCGCCAAGCAGTGGATGTGGAAGACCGAGCATCCCGGCGGCCAACGCGAGATCAACACGCTGCACCTGCCGGTCGGCGTTCCGGTCAAGCTGGTGATGACCAGCCAGGACGTGATCCACAGCTTCTTCGTTCCCGCTTTCCGGCTCAAACAGGACGTGCTGCCGGGGCGTTATACCGAGCTCAATTTCACGCCCGACAAGGTCGGCACCTTCCAGCTGTTCTGCGCCGAATATTGCGGCAGCAACCATTCGAAGATGCTGGGCGGCGTCATCGTGATGACCCGGCAGGACTATGCGCGCTGGCTCGAGGGGCAGCCGCAGACGGGAACGCTCGCCGACCAGGGCAAGGCGGTGTTCACGCGGCTGGGCTGCGCCGGATGTCACGTCGGATCGAACACGGTTCATGCACCGTCGCTCGCCGGCATCTACGGGACCCCGCAGCCGATGACCGGCGGCGGCTTCAAGGTCGCCGATGAGGATTATCTGCGCGATTCGATCATGCTGCCCGGACAGGATGTCGTCGCCGGCTACGCGCCGGTGATGCCGAGCTATCAGGGCGTCGCCAGCGAGGAGGATGTGGTCAAGGTGATCGCTTATCTGAAGGCGGGCGGGCGATGAGCACCGCCGCGCCCCTGCACGAATCGACGCTGCTCGGCCGCGATCTGGGCGAGGAGACTTACCTCACCCGCGGCACGACCGTGATGTCGTGGCTCGGTACCACCGACCACAAGCGGATCGCGATCCTCTATGCGATCGGCATCACCTTCTTCTTCTTTTTGGGCGGCGCGGCGGCGACGCTGATCCGGTTCGAGCTGATCACGCCGGCCGGGCGCCTTTTGACCAACGACGAATACAACCGCACCTTCACGCTGCACGGCATCATCATGGTCTGGTTCTTCCTGGTGCCGTCGATCCCGACCACGCTCGGCAATTTCCTGCTGCCGATGATGATCGGCGCGAAGGAGGTCGCGTTTCCGCGGATCAACCTCTTGTCCTGGTATCTGTTCGTGATCGGCGGGCTGGTGACGCTGTTCGCCTTGCTGTTCGGCGGCGTGGATACCGGTTGGACCTTTTACACGCCCTATTCGACCATCTACGCCAACAGCAACGTCCTGTTCGCCGCGGCTGGGATCTTCATCACCGGTTTCTCATCGATCGCAACCGGCATCAACTTCATCGCCACGATCCACATGCTGCGGTGCAAAGGCATGACCTGGATGCGGCTGCCGCTGTTCGTCTGGGGGATGTATTCGGTCAGCCTGGTGATCGTGCTGGCGACCCCGGTATTGGCGATGACGCTGCTGCTGGTGTTCGTCGAGCGCGCGTTCGGCCTGCCGATCTTCGATCCGCGAATGGGCGGCGACCCGGTGCTGTTCCAGCACCTGTTCTGGTTCTACAGCCACCCCGCGGTCTACATCATGGTGCTGCCGGCGATGGGCGTGGTGTCGGAGGTGATCGCCTGCGAAGCGCGGCGGCGGCTGTTCGGCTATGCCTTCATGGTCTATGCGATGCTGATGATCGCGGTGGTCGGCTTCATGGTGTGGGGCCACCACATGTTCGTCAGCGGCGAATCGCAATTCGCCAATCTCGTCTTCTCGTTCCTGTCGTTCGTCATCGCCGTGCCATCGGCGATCAAGGTGTTCAACTGGACGGGCACGCTCTATCGCGGGCAGATCCGCTTTTCGGCGCCGATGCTTTATGCGCTGGGCTTCGTCGGGCTGTTCACGATCGGCGGGTTGACCGGGCTGTTCCTCGCTTCGGTGCCGCTCGACGTCGACTTGACCGACACCTATTTCGTCGTCGCGCATTTCCACTACATCATGGTCGGCGGATCGGTGTCGGCGTTCTTCGCGGGCCTCCATTTCTGGTGGCCCAAGATCACCGGGCGGATGTATTCGGACGGCGCCTCGCGCTTCGCCGCGATCATGATGTTCTTCGGCTTCAACTTCACCTTCTTCCCGCAGTTCATCCTGGGGACCGAAGGGATGCCGCGGCGCTATCACCAATATCCGCCGCAGTTCCAGGCGTGGCACGTCACCTCGTCATTGGGCGCGGTGGTGCTCGCCTTCGCCTATCTGTTCCCCTTGTTCTATTTCGCCTGGTCGCTGTTCCGCGGCGAGCGCGCGCCCGACAATCCATGGAACGCAACCGGGCTCGAATGGCAGACCCGCTCGCCGCCGCCGACCGAGAATTTCGAGGTGACGCCGGTCGTCACCACAGAACCCTATGCCTACCACCCGGAGCATATGAGCCCTCAGGTCCCCGACGAGGTCGAGGAGAAGCAGCGGCCATGAGTCAGCCCGACGCGATCCTCAACAAACCGTGGCGCACCACCGAACGCCAGCACGTCGCGATGCAGTTCGGCGTCTGGTCGTTTCTTGCGACCGAGGCCCTGTTCTTCAGCGGGCTGTTCCTGTTCTACGCGGTGTCGCGTTTCACCAATTCGGTCGGATTCGACATCGGCGCGCGCGAGGCGGATTTCTGGTTCGGCACCGCCAACACGATCGTGCTGCTGACCAGCAGCCTGACGATGGCGATCGGCGAGCGCGCGATCAAGGCGGGTTTTGTCCGGCTCGCACGCGGAGCGGTGATGGCGACGCTGGCGCTCGGCGCGACTTTCCTCGTCATCAAGGGATTCGAGTATAAATCGGATATCGAAAAGGATCTGATCCCCGGTCCGGACTTTCCCTATGCAGTGCGCGGCGCGGTGCAGTTCTGGGCGTTCTACTGGACAGCGACGGTGGTTCACGCGATCCACCTGACGGTCGGGCTCGGCATTGTCTCGCGCCTGCTGTTCGTTTCGCGCGCGGACTTGCCCAAACGCTGGACTACCGCGGTCGGCACCGCGCTCTACTGGCACCTCGTCGATATCGTCTGGGTGATCCTTTACCCGCTGATCTATCTGGTGGGGCGGCCGTGACCCGCGACGAGCGCCTCCACGTGATCCTCGCGCCGCTCTCGACCTGGGCGGGGCTGATGGTGCTATTGACCATTACCGCGATCTACGCCTGGCTGCCCGATGCGCCGATCAAGCCCGTAATCGGCCTGGCGATCGGCGTCGCCAAGGCGCTGCTGATCGCCTTGTTCTTCATGCAGCTCCGCCGCAGCGCCGGGCTGGTCAAGGTCGTGTCGATCGTCGGCATCGTCTGGGGCAGTTTCCTGTTCATCCTGACCTTCACCGACCTGCTGACCCGCTGAAGGATCGGGCACGCGCGACGCCCCTCGACCTCGGCCCTGTTTTGAGGATAGGGTATGGCGAAACGGCAGGAGGGGATGGTCGGATGCGGGTCTCTTTGCTCATGGTCGGCGTGGCCGCTGCGCTGGCGCTCGGAGGGTGCAAGAAAGCGCAGAAAACCGATGCCAACGGTTTCGTCGTCGATCCCGGGTTCGAGCAGCATCTGCAGGAGCAGCTGCTCGACGCGAAGCCCGGCAGCGTCATCACCATCCCCGCGGGCAAATATGCGCTGACCCGCAGCCTCAGCCTCACCGCCGACGGGGTGACGATCAGGGGCGCGGGGATGGACAGGACGATCCTGTCCTTCGCCAACCAGAATTCGGGCGCGGAGGGGATGCTCGTCACCGGCGACGATTTCACGCTGCAGGACTTGACGTTCCAGAACACCAAGGGCGACGCGCTCAAGATCAACGGCACGACCGACGCGGTGATGCGCCGGGTCAAGGCCGAATGGACCGGCGGGCCCAAGACCTCGAACGGCGCCTATGGCCTCTACCCGGTGCAGGTGACGAACGTGCTGATCGAGGATTGCGTGGTGAAGGGCGCCTCGGACGCCGGCATCTATGTCGGCCAGTCGAAGAATATCATCGTCCGCAACAACCGCGCCGAGGGCAATGTCGCCGGGATCGAGATCGAGAATTCGACCCATGCCGACGTCTATGGCAACACCACCAGCGGCAACACCGGCGGCATCCTGGTGTTCAACATGCCCGACCTGCCCGTGCCCGGCAGCGGCACGCGCGTTTACAAGAACAAGGTCGTCGCCAACAACACGCCCAATTTCGGGGCGGAAGGGAGTGCGGTGCGATCGGTGCCCGCGGGATCGGGGGTGGTGGTCAACTCGAACGACGACGTCGAGATTTTCGACAATGAGATCGCCGACAACCAGACCGCGAACATCATCATCTCGAGCTATTTCTCGACCGGCTTCGATACTACGCGCGGGCGTTCGGCGGCATACGATCCCTATCCGCAGAACATCTACGTCACCGGCAACACGCTGAAGGGCGGCGGCGACAAGCCCGGCGCGGGCTTCGACAAACTGATGGCGCTCGGCGGCGGACGATTGCCCGCGGTGCTGTGGGACGGCTTCACCGATCCCAAGGTCAAGGACGCCGGCATCTGTGTCCAGAACGGCGACGCGAAGATGCTGAATGCCGATGGGCCGCACAAATTTGCTGGCGCGAAGATCATCTCGCTCGATTGCCAGCCGGCGAAGCGGCTGGAGCCGGTGACGCTGCCTGCGAGCATGACGAAAGCGTCCTAACAATGCCTCCCGTTCCCGTTCGTGCTGAGCTTGTCGAAGCACCGTTCTTCTCCTGCGCCGGAAGAAAAGAGCGGCCCCTGGACAAGCTCAAGGCGAACTGGGGGTGGGTGGTGGCGCTGATCCTCGCGCTCTTTCTCGCTGCGTGCCAGCGTGCACCGACCAAGGTGACGTTCCACGCCACCGGCCTTCCCAAGACCCTAGCCGATTGGGGCCTGTTCACCGTCAAGGACCACCGCATCACCCCGCACAAGGGCATGGTCACATACGAACTCGCGACCCCGCTGTTCAGCGACTATGCGCAGAAATGGCGGACGGTATGGATGCCGCCGGGTACCGCGGCGCGATACGAGCCCGAGGCGGCGTTCGATTTCCCGGTCGGCACGATCATCACCAAGACTTTCTATTACACCGTGCCTACCGCGGCCGCGAAACCGGGCGAGAGCCGCGACGTAGTCAAGATGACCCCGGCGACCTACCAGACCGGCGAGGACGGGCTCGACCTCGCCCACGTCCGGCTGATCGAGACGCGGCTGCTCGTCCGCCGCGCCGAGGGGTGGGTCGCGCTGCCCTATGTCTGGAACGCCGACCAGACCGAGGCGGTGCTGCAGCGCACCGGCGCCGAGGTGCCGCTGACCTTCATCGACGGCGGCACGCGGACCGACTTCGTCTATACCGTCCCCAACGCCAACCAATGCGCCGGCTGCCACACCGCCGATTACCGCACGCGCGCGCTCGGCCCGATCGGGCTCAAGGCGCGGCACCTCAACCGCAGCTTCCCGGGGCCCGGCGGCGATATCAACCAGCTCCGGCGGCTCGCCGATCTGCATTACCTGACCGGCCTGCCCAATGCCGACGTGCCCAAGGATGCCGAATGGGACGATCCCACCGCGCCGCTCGATGCGCGGGCGCGCGCCTATCTCGACGTCAACTGCGCGCATTGCCATTCGCAGACCGGGCCGGCGCGCGTCTCGGGGCTGTGGCTTCATTCGACCGTCGCCGACATGCGCCGCGTCGGCGTCTGCAAGCCGCCTGTCGCGGCGGGCGGCGGAGGCGGCGGACGGCCCTACGACATCGTGCCGGGCGATCCGCACCAGTCGATCCTGCCGTTCCGCATGGCGAGCACCGACCCCGGCGCGATGATGCCCGAGACCGGCCGCAGCCTGGTCCATGCCGAAGGCGTCGCGCTGATCGACCAATGGATCGCGCAACTGAAGGGAGAATGCCGCCTGGCGAAGGGCGCCGAGCAGCTGGCGATGGCCGATGGCGGCTGAGCGCTGGCGCAACTGGTCGGGCAGCGTCGCGACGCAGCCCGCTACGATCCTCCGCCCGCGCGATGAAGCCACGCTCGCAGAGGCGGTCGCGCGCGCCGACAAGGTGCGCGTCACCGGCGCGAGCCATTCGTTCATGCCGCTGTGCGCGACCGACGGCCTGCTCGTCTCGCTCGAGGACATGGCCGGCGAATTGCGCATCGCGCCCGACCGCCGCACCGTGACCGCCCCTGCCGGCTGGAGCCTCAAGCGGCTCACCGCCGCATTGTGGGACGCGGGGCTGTCGCTGATCAACCAGGGCGATGTGAACCCGCAGTCGCTCGCCGGCGCGACCTCGACGGGCACGCACGGCACCGGTCTGGGGCTCGGCAGCCTCGCGACGATCTGCCGCGGCTTCCGCCTGATGAAGCCGGACGGGTCGATCGTCGCCTGCTCGCCGGCCGAGAATCCCGACCTGTTCGAGGCGCAGCGGCTGTCGCTCGGGCTGTTCGGCATCGCGCTCGATATCGAGATCGACGTGATCCCCGCCTTCCACCTCGCCGAACGGATCGAGAAGCGCCGCCTGCCCGAGCTGGCCGAGCAGTTCGACGCGCTCGCCGCCGAGCATCGCCACGTCGAATTCTGGCTGTTCCCGCACACCGACACCGCGATCTTCAAGACGCTGTCGCTGACCGAGCCATGCCCGCCGCCGCGCTCGACCAGCGACGTGGAGGAAAGCGCCTTCCGCCGCGTCTGCGAGATCGGCGCGAAGCTGCCGTTCCTGATCCCGGCGATGCAGAAAGGCATGATGCTGACCCCGATGGCGAGTTCGCGTTCGGGCCCGGCGCACCTCATCTTCCCCTCCGACCGCACCGTGCGGTTCGAGGAGATGGAATATGAGCTGCCGCAGGAGGCCGGCATGGCCGCGCTCCACGCGGTGCTGCGCTGGATCCGCGACAAGCGGCTGCCGGTGTCCTTTCCGTTCGAATACCGCCTCGTCGCCGGCGACGACATCTGGATGAGCCCGATGAACCGCGGGCCGTGCGTGTCGATCTCGATGCACCAGTTCCACAAGATGCCCTGGGCCGAGCTGTTCCGCGAGGCCGAGGCGATCTTCCGCGCCCACGGCGGCCGTCCGCACTGGGCCAAGCGCCACACGCTGACCCGCGGCGATGTCGATGCGCTCTACCCGATGGCGGAGCGCTATCGCGCGGTCCGCCGCGCCGCCGATCCTTCCGGCAAGTTCCTCAACCCCCATCTCGAAGAGCTGTTCGCATGAGCGACGACCGCCGCCTCCACGCGCACCTGATCGGGCAGCAGGGCTCGCGCCGGTCGCTCAACACGCCGGTGCTGGTGCTCGACCGCGCCGCGCTCGACCGCAACATCGCGGCGATGGCGGCGCTGGCGAATGCGAAGGACGTCGCGCTGCGTCCCCACGCCAAGACGCACAAGAGCGTCGATATCGCCCGCCGCCAGATCGCCGCCGGCGCTACGGGCGTGTGCTGCGCCAAGCTCGGTGAGGCGGAGGTGATGGCCGATGCGGACATTGCCGGCATCCACATCACCTCGCCGGTCGTCCCGCCCCCGGCGATCGAGCGGTTGGTCGCGCTCAATGCCCGCGCCGAGGGGCTGATGGCGGTGGTCGATGACCTCGCCAACGTCGCCGCGCTCGGTCGCGCCTTCGCGAGCGCCGACAAGCCGTTTCAGGTCGTCATCGACATCGACCCCGGCATCCGCCGCACCGGCGTTCCCTCCGCCGAAGCGGCGGTGGCGCTCGCCCGTGCCATCGCCGCCGAATCCGCACTCCGCTACCGCGGCGTCCAATTCTATTGCGGGCTGCAGCAGCATATCGAGGACTATGCCCAGCGCCGCGCCGCGATCGGGGAACGCACCGCTTACCTCCGCGCCGTCATCGCCGCGCTGGCGGAGGCGGGCTTCGCGCCGGCGATCGTCACCGGATCGGGCACCGGCACGCACGCGATCGATCTCGATCTCGGCGTGTTCACCGAGCTGCAGGTCGGCTCCTACGTGTTCATGGACCGCCAGTATCTCGACTGCGACCTGACCGGCGACGGCGCGCCCCCGTTCGAGACGTCGCTGTTCGTCGATGCACGTGTGGTCAGCGCCGGCGGGCCGGGCATGGCGACGATCGACGCCGGCTTCAAGGCGCTCGCCACCGACGGCGGCCCGCCCAAGGTCGTCGCGGGCGCCGAGGGCGCGCAGTTCATGTTCATGGGCGACGAGCATGGCGCGATCATCGGCCCCGCCGCCGACACGCGCCACGCGATCGGCGACCTCGTCACGCTCGCGGTGCCGCATTGCGACCCGACGGTGAACCTCTACGACAGCTATCACGTCGTCGAAGGCGAGACGCTGGTCGAGATCTGGCCGGTTTCAGCGCGCGGCCGCTCGCGTTGACCTACTCGGCGGTCGGCGCGCCCGGTCGACCGACGATCGCGTCCACCGCCGCTTGCGTCACGGGATGATAACCCGGCCGCGCCTTCGCATAGATTTGCCTGGCGAGCGGCGGCCCCCAGCCGGACTCCTTTATCAGCAGCGTGTAGAGCGGTTCGACGAATTTAAGCCGGCCTTGGCCGGTGAGGAACGCCTCGGCGGACGCGCTCGCGGGTGGATAATGGTTGGCGAGCGCGAGGTCGAGCCAAGCAAAGCGGATCTCGCTGTTCGATGTGTCGTTCCAGTGGAAGCGGCCATCGAGTGCGGCGAGCTTTTTCGTGCCGATGTCGCGTGGCAAATCGTCGAGAAAGCGGATCGCCTCGTGCGTGACCATGTTGCCGGGCAAGGCACTCGCCTCGCCGGTTCGGGCGAATAGCCTGGCTGCCTTGTCGATCGCCTCGAATGCCGAGGATTCCACATGGATCGCGTTCGCCGGAACGCCGGGCTGATAAACCCAGCGGTCGAGCCCGATCTTCGTCGCGGCGGCGGGATCGTCCTTGAACAAGGTGGCGCGGATATCCTTCAGGAAGCCGGCGCTGGTCTGCGGCTGGAAGGCGTGACGGTCGAAATAGCCCTTGAGCCAGGCGTCGAACCGGTCGCGGCCGACCGCCTTCTCGATCGTCATCAGGAACTCGGCGCCCTTGTCATAGGCGATCTGCGTCATCCCGGTGTCGGGGTCCTTCGAGGCCGGGATATCGACGTGGAGCTTCGTCATCGGCGAGTCCGGGCCGCCGAGCTCTTTGATCGTGTCTTGGAGGTCGGACCACATCAGATCCTGCTCCATCGCCTCGCGGTCGGCGCCATAGACCGCCTCCATGATCCGGCCCTCGGCATAGGTGGTGAAGCCCTCGTTGAGCCAGAAGTCGTTCCACGTCGCGTTGGTGACGAGGTTGCCCGACCAGCTGTGCGCGAGTTCGTGTGCGGCGAGGCTGACGAGGCTCCTGTCGCCGGCGATCGCGGTCGGCGTCACGAAGGTCAGCATCGGGTTCTCCATCCCGCCGTAGGGGAAGCTCGGCGGCAGGATGAGGAGGTCGTAGCGGTCCCAACGATAGGAACCGTAGAGGTCCTCGGCCGCGTCGAGGAAGCGCGGCAGGTCGGCGAATTCGTTCGCCGCCTTGTCGACCATCGACGGCTCCGCCCACACGCCGGTATTGTCGCTGATCGCCTTGAACCTGAGGTCGCCGATCGCCAGCGCGATCAGATACGGCGGGACCGGCTTGTCCATCTTGAAGGTGAAGGTGCGGCGATTGCCCGATGTGAGCGACCCCAAAGCAGATACGCGCGTTCCGCTCATCACCACGTTCATCCCCTCGGGCACGGTGATCTGCGCTTCCCAGGTCTGGCGGATGCCGGGGCTGTCCTGAGTCGGGATCCAGCTGCGATTGAGGATCGGCTCGCCCTGGCTGAACAGGAAGGGCAGCTTCTTGCCGAGCGTCTGTTCGGGGCTGAGCCATTGCAGCGCCTTGGCGCCCGGTGCGGTCTTGTAGCTGACGACGATCGTGCGCGCCGCGCCGAGCTGGACGGTTAGCGGCGCGCCATGGATCGGATCGGCGGGCCCGAGCCGATAGGGAAGTGCTCGGCCGCGGTCGTCAGTGACGGAGGTGATCGTGAGGTGATCGGTGTCGAGCACGACCTTCTGCGCCTTGGGCGCGGCGGCGATGTCGAGCCGCGCGGTACCGGCGAGGACATGGTCGGTGAAATCGGCCTGCAGGTCCAGCGCGACATGGGTAACGCGCGCCTCGCGGGGGTTGGCGTAGCTGTGGATGTCCTCTGCTTGCGGGGTCAGCAGGATCGGCGGGATCGGCGCCGCCGCGGTCTCGGCGGCGTTCCCGGTCGCCTTGTCGCCACCCTGGCAGCCCGCGACGGCAAGGGCGAGAGCGAGGACGGCAAGAAGGCGGGAACGCATGGGGCGAGGGCCTGTCGAGGGATGGGACGTGCCCCTCCCTAACGCGCTCGATCGCGAAAGTCATGGACCCCGCAGGAATCAGGGGCCGTGCGGCGTCCCCTCGATCTCAGCGCTCGCCGCCATGCGCGCCAGCCGAGCCTCGTGCTCGGCGCGGCCGAACGGGAAGCGTGAGAAGCAGAGTGCGGCGAGCGCGACGAACACGAGATAGATCACGATGTAGATGAGCGTCAGCCGGTCGAGCGTCGCCACTGGAATCGCCCCGGGCGTCGCCCTTGCGGGGAAATGCGCGAGTGCGAGGATCGCGCCGGCCAGGAAGATGCCGATCCCCGACGTGCATTTCTGGACGAAGAACGATCCGGCGAAGAACACGCCCTCGGAGCGGCGGCCGGTATCGGCCTCGGATTCCTCGACGACGTCGGCCATCATCGACGCGCCGAGAATGAAGCCCGAGACGCTGAGCGCGTTGGCGACGATCACGAACGCGAAATAGAGCGGCAGGAACCCGGCCGTATGCGGGTCGGGGAACAGGCCGAGCAGCCGCAGGACATAGGGCGTCATCTGCAGCGTGCCGCCGATCAGCGTGACGGCGACCGCGGCGCGCGGCTTGCTGGTGCGGCGGCCGATTACCGGCGCGGCGACGAACGCGATCAGCACGCCTGCCATCAGCACGAACGGCATCAGCGTCAGCGCGGGGCCGAGCAGCCAGACGTAGGAATACATGTAATTGGCCATGGCATAGCCGATGCCCTGGTTGGTATAGGCGAACAGCCCGGCGAGCATCAGCACGACGAACGCGCGGTTCTTCATCGTCTGGGCGAGCTCGCGGAAATGGCCGCGCACCGTCTGCCGGCCGAGCGCGGGGCGCGGCAGCCGCTTGATCTCGCGGTGCGTGCCGAGCGCGGAGATGAGGATCGCGGCGGCCATCAGGATTGCGGCGGCGATCGCCATCTCGCCATAGCCTTCGCCGCGCAGCAGGCCGTTGGGATAGCCGGGGCGCGGCGACAGGAACACGCGATAGGCGAGCAGCAGCATGAGGAGCCCGCCCGCCCAGCCGAGCAGGTAGCGCCAGGCGGTGATCCGCGTGCGCTCGTCATAGTCGGCGGTAAGCTCAGGGGTGAGTGCCTGCGAGGGCACTTCGTAGCAGGACACTGCGCTGCGCACCAGGACAGCGGTGACGAACAGCCATAATCCGGTCAGTGCGGGCGAGAGGTGCGGCGGATGCCACAGCAGCAGCCAGCCGATCGCGATCGGCAGCGCCGAAGCGTACATCCACGGGTGCCGCCGCCCCCAGCGCCCGCGCGTACGGTCGGACAGCGCGCCGACCGCAGGGTCGATGAACGCATCGAGCACCAACGCGGCCATGATGATGAGGCCGACCGTCCCCGGCGCGACGCCGACCACCTGGTTGTAAAACAAAAGCAGGAAGGTGCCGAACCCTGAATCCTTGATGCCATAGGCGACCGCGCCGGTGGCATAGGCGATCGTCGTCGGGGTCGAGACGCGCCGCGCGGGCGGCGCCAGCGGCTGGCGCATGCTCACCGGGCGAGCTGCTCGAGCGCGGCGAACAGCGAGGGCATCTCGGGGTCCCAGCTGTGCCGTGGCCCGATCGTCAGGCCGCCATCGACGACAAGGTGCGTGCCGGTGACGAACGACGCATCGTCGCTGGCGAGGAAGGCTACTGCGGCGGCGATGTCCTCCGGCCGGCCGGTGCGGCGGATCGGCTGCGCGTTGGCGGCCATGCCGGCGATCGCCGCATTGACCTGATCGCGCGCGGCGCCGTCGAGGCCGAGCGAGGTCGTGAAGATGTTCGTGGCGATGAAACCCGGCACCACCGCATTGATCCGTATGTTGTGCTTGGCGAGGTCGGCGGCGGCGAGCTTTGTCAGGTGGAGCACGCCGGCCTTGGCGGCCGAATACGCGGTCGGGGCATAGCCGGTGGCGAGCGCCGAGACGCTCGAGGTGTTGACGATCGCGCCGCCGCCGCGCTTCGCCATCAGCGGCGCGGCATAGCGGATGCCGAGCGCGACCGAGCGCAGCAACAGCGCCTGGGTGCGGTCCCAGTCCTCGGGCGAAATCTGGTCAATCGGCTCGCGCGCGCCGCCCGCGCCGGCGTTGTTGAACAAAATGTCGAGCCCGCCGGCTTCGTCGGCGGCGGCCATCAGCGCCTCGATCTCGGCGGCCCTGGTCACGTCGGTGCGGCGGAAGGCGATTCGCCCGTCCGAGGCATCGGCGAGCGCCTGCCCGCCGGCTTCGTCGACGTCGCCGACGATCACCGCGGCTCCCTCCTCGGCGAGCCGCAGCGCGGTCGCGCGGCCGATTCCCGATGCGCCGCCGGTGACGACCGCGCGCTTGCCCGAAAAGCGCATCCGCCTCTCCTCGTATTTTTTGGCAGCATAGTATGGGGTTTTGAGGCGTCAATCGGCGTGTTTGGAATTTCGGGTTTGGCTTGTGCGGCGCGACTGGCTAACAGGCGTGACGGAGGAGAGGAGGCCGATGGCGCTGGACCCGGAGACGTTCGAGGCGTTGCTCGACACGGTGCGGCGGTTCGTCGCCGAGCGGCTGCGGCCGCTCGAGGCCGAGGTCGAGGCGGCGGACGCGATTCCCGACGCGGTGGTGCGCGAGATGCGCGAGCTCGGGCTGTTCGGGCTGTCGATCGCGCCCGATTATGGCGGGCTGGGGCTGACCATGGCCGAGGAGGCGCGGGTCGCGATCGCGCTGGGGCATACCACGCCGGCCTTCCGGTCGGCGTTCGGCACCAATGTCGGGATCGGCAGCCAGGGGCTCGTCCTGGCCGGGACCGAGGCGCAGAAGGCCGAATGGCTGCCGCGGATCGCGCGCGGCGAAGTGATCACCAGCTTCGCGCTGACCGAGCCCGACGTCGGCAGCGATTCGGGCGCGGTGAAGACGCGCGCGGTCAGGGACGGCGATGTCTATCGGCTGACCGGGACCAAAAGGTTCATCACCAATGCCGACCGGGCCTCGCTGTTCACGGTGATGGCGCGGACCGGGGAGGAGGCCGGCGGGCGCGGCGTCTCGGCGTTCCTGGTGCCGCGCGACTTGCCGGGGGTTTCGGTCGGCGCGCCCGAGACAAAGATGGGCCAGAAGGGCGCACGGGTCTGCGACGTGCATTTCGACGACGTTCCGGTGCCCGCCGCCAACCGGCTGGGCGCGGAGGGCGAGGGGTTCAGGATCGCGATGCGGGTGCTCGACCGCGGGCGGCTGCACATCGCGGCGGTGTGCGTCGGGGTGGCCGAGCGGCTGATCGCGGACTGCGTCGCTTATGCCTCGGCGCGCAAGCAGTTCGGCAAGCCGATCGCCGAGCATCAGCTGATCCAAGCGATGATCGCCGATTCGAAGACCGAGGCGCTGGCGGCGCGCGCGCTGGTGCTGGAGACCGCGGCGAAGAAGGATGCGGGCGACGACGTGGTGCTCGAATCGGCGGCGGCGAAACTGTTCGCGAGCGAGATGGTCGGCCGCGTCGCCGATCGCGCGGTGCAGGTTTTCGGCGGCGCCGGCTATATCGCCGATTATGGGATCGAGCGGCTGTATCGCGACGTGCGGCTGTTCCGGATCTATGAAGGGACGAGCCAAATCCAGCAGCTGATCGTCGCGCGGGAGACGATTAAGCGGGGTGGGTAGCTATAGCCACCCCGTTCGTTTCGAGCGAAGTCGAGAAACGGGGCGGCGAATGCTTCTCGACCCCTCGACTACGCTCGGGACAGGCTTCGCTCGAAGCGAACGGAGGTTTGAAGAATGGACACCACCAACCTGTTCCGGCTCGACGGCCGCATCGCGCTCGTGACGGGCGGGTCGCGGGGGATCGGGCGAATGATCGCCGCCGGCTTCGTCGCGCAGGGGGCGACGGTCTATGTCTCGTCGCGCAAGGCCGAAGCGTGTTTCGAAACAGCCGAGGCCTTGGGCGAACGCTGCGTCGCGTTGCCGCAGGACATTTCGACCGTGGCCGGCTGCAAGGCGCTGGCCGCCGATCTGGCCGCGCGCGAAGCCGGGCTCGATATCCTCGTCAACAACGCCGGCGCGGCATGGGGCGAGCCGTTCGAGACGTTCCCCGAAAAGGGCTGGGACAAGGTGATGGACCTCAACGTCAAGTCGCCCTTTTTCCTGACGCAGGCGCTGCACGGCCTGCTCAAGGCGGCGGCGCGGCCCGAGCGGCCGGCCAAGGTGATCAACATCACCTCGATCGACGGGCAGCGGCTCAATCCCTGGGAGACCTACAGCTATCATGCGTCGAAGGCGGCGCTGATCTACCTGACCAAGCGGATGGCGGCGCGGCTGGTGCGCGATGGCATCAACGTCACGTCGATCGCGCCGGGCGCGTTCGCGAGCGAGATGAACCGCGCCGCGCGCGATCATGCCGATGCGGTCGCGCAGGCGATCCCGGCGAAGCGGATCGGAGTGGACGAGGACATGGCGGGCGCCGCGATCTACCTCGCCAGCCGCGCGGGGGACTATGTCGTAGGGGAAACGATCACCGTCGATGGCGGGCTGGTCAACGCCGCGCTGGGGATGAGCATCGATGCATAGGTCATCCTCACGCTTGTGAGGTCTGTGACAGATCGACATCCCGAATTACCGTAAGCGTGCTCCTGCGCAAGCAGGAGCCCAGAGTCGCAGGCGATGCGGCTCGAAACCTGGGCTCCTGCTTACGCAGGAGCACGGGGTGGTCGGTTCTGGAAGAATCAGCGCGCGATGCCGCCGGCGGCGAGGACGGCCAGCGTCACCAGCTCGCTCGCCGTGCTGGTCATCGGGGCGATCTGGACGGGCTTTTCCATGCCGATCAGCATCGGGCCGATCATGCTGTCGCCGCCGAGTTCGCGCAGAATCTTGGCCGAGATGTTGGCCGATTGTAGGCCCGGCATGATGAGGACGTTGGCCGGGCCGGAGAGGCGCGCGAAGGGATAGTTGGCGAGCTGGCGCGGGTTGAGCGCGACGTCGGGGGCCATCTCGCCCTCGAACTCGAAACCGGGCTTGCGGTCCTCGAGCACCTTGACCGCGGCGCGGATGTTCTCCAGCCAGCGGCCCTCGGGATTGCCGAAGGTCGAATAGCTAAGGAAGGCGACGCGCGGCTCGTGGCCCATGCGGCGGGCGACCTGGGCGGTGCGCTCGGCGATGTCGGCGAGCTCCTCGGCGTCGGGTCGCTCGTTGATCGTGGTGTCGGCCATGAACACGGTATGGCTCTGGCCGACCAGGATATGGATGCCGAACGCGGTGCGGCCCGGCTCGATGTCGATCACGCGGCGGACCTCGCGCATCGTGCGGGCATAGGTGCGGGTGACGCCGGTGATCATCGCATCGGCCTCGCCGAGCTGGAGCAGCAGCGAGCCGAAGATGTTGCGGTCCTGGTTGACCATCCGTTCGCAGTCGCGGCGGAGGTATCCGCGGCGCTGCAGCCGCTGGTAGAGGAAATCGACCATCTTCGGCACCAGCGGCGAATGGCGGCTGTTGTGCAGCTCGAAGCTCCGCGGGTCATCGACGCCGAGCTTGGCGAGCTCGTCATAGACCTCGTCGCGGCCGACCAGCACGGGGGTGCCATAGCCGCCGTCGCGGAAGGCTATCGCGGCGCGCAGCACGACTTCCTCCTCGGCCTCGGCGAAGACGACGCGCTTGGGCTGCGCGCGGGCGCCCTCATAGGCGAGGCTGAGCACGGCGGTGGTCGGGTTGAGGCGGCCGCGCAGCGCCTGACGGTACGCCTCCATGTCGGCGATCGGCTGGCGCGCGACACCCGAATCCATCGCCGCCTTGGCGACCGCGGCGGGGACCTCCTCGATCAGCCGCGGATCGAACGGGGCGGGAATGATGTAGTCGGGGCCGAAGCTGTGCTGCGTGCCATAGGCGGCGGCGACCTCTTCGGGCACCTGCTGGCGGGCGAGGCGGGCGAGCGCCTCGGCCGCCGCCACCTTCATCGCGTCGTTGATCGTCGTCGCGCGCACGTCGAGCGCGCCGCGGAAAATGAACGGGAAGCCGAGGACGTTGTTGACCTGGTTGGGATAATCCGACCGGCCGGTGGCGATAATCGCGTCGGGCCGCGCCGCCTTGGCGACCGGCGGGGAAATCTCCGGATCGGGGTTGGCCATCGCGAAGATAATCGGGCGCGGCGCCATGGTCTTGAGGAGCTCGGGCGGCAGCGAATTGGCCGAGGCGAGGCCGAAGAACACGTCGGCGCCATCGAGCGCCTCGGCCAGCGTGCGCTTGGTCGTCGCGACGGCGTGCGCCGACTTCCACTGGTTCATGTCGGCCTCGCGACCCTGATAGATCACCCCGGTCTTGTCGATCATCAGCAGCTTGTCGTGCGGCAGCCCCATCGCCTTGATCAGCTCGGCGCAGGCGATCGCGGCGGCGCCGGCGCCGAGCATCACGCAGCGCGTGTCCTTGATGTCGCGACCGGTGAGATGAAGCGCGTTGATCAGCCCCGCCGCAGCGATGATCGCGGTGCCGTGCTGGTCGTCGTGGAATACCGGGATGTTCATGCGTTCGCGCAGGGTCTGCTCGATGACAAAACATTCGGGCGACTTGATGTCCTCGAGATTGATGCCGCCGAAGCTGGGCTCGAGCAGCTCGACCGCGTTGATGAAGCGATCGACGTCCTCGGTCGCGACCTCGAGGTCGATCGAATCGACATCGGCGAACCGTTTGAACAGCACCGCCTTGCCCTCCATCACCGGCTTGGAGGCGAGCGCGCCGAGATTGCCAAGACCCAGGATCGCAGTACCGTTGGAGATCACCGCGACGAGGTTGCCCTTGGCGGTATAATCGTAGGCGGCCGCGGGATTCTCCGCGATTGCGCGGACGGGCACGGCGACGCCGGGCGAATAGGCGAGGGCCAGGTCGCGCTGCGTCGCCATCGGCTTCGAGGCGACGATCTCGATCTTGCCGGGCCGGCCTTCGGAATGGAACAGCAGCGCCTCACGTTCGGAAAACTGGACGTTCGATTCGTCGGCCATGCATAGATCCCCTCCAAGTCTCGACGGTCTTTAGGCACGCTTCGCCGCTGCGTCACCCCGGCTTGTTCCGAACTCCGCACAACGGCGTTCGCGGACGTCCCATTCGTCGCCGCGAAGTGCCTTTGTCCCGGGAGGTTCTTGGGCTACCCAGCGGCGCATGTCCGCCCCAACTCCGATGATGGCTCAGTATCTCGCGCTCAAGGACGAGGCCGGGGATTGCCTGCTATTCTACCGGATGGGCGACTTCTTCGAATTATTTTTCGACGACGCAAAGGTCGCGGCGGCGTGTCTCGACATCGCGCTCACCGCGCGCGGCGAGCATGGCGGCGAGAAGGTGCCGATGTGCGGCGTGCCGGCGCATTCGGCGGAAGGCTATCTCGCGCGGCTGATCAAGGCGGGGCACCGTGTTGCGATCGCCGACCAGATAGAGACGCCCGCCGAAGCCAAGAAGCGCGGCGGTTCGAAGGCGCTGGTCGAACGCGGGATTATCCGCGTCGTCACGGCGGGGACGCTGACCGAGGAGGCGCTGCTCGATTCGCGCGCCGCCAATTGGTGCGCGGCGATCGGCGAAGCCGGCGGCGAGGTGGCGATCGCCGCCGCCGACATCTCGACCGGGCGGTTCGAGGTGCTCGCGAGCTCGCCGGCCGGTCTCGCCGCTGACCTCGCGCGCTTGTCGCCGGCCGAGACGATCGCGGCCGAGGCGAGCGACCACGCCGCGCTGGCCACGACCGAGCGGCCGAAGGA
This sequence comes from Sphingomonas sp., assembly GCA_035776635.1. GTDB lineage: Bacteria > Pseudomonadota > Alphaproteobacteria > Sphingomonadales > Sphingomonadaceae > Sphingomonas. The sequence continues at coordinate 52,526 of DASTWI010000018.1, forward strand.
GGCATTCGACAGCGCGCGCGGCGAGGCGCGGCTGAAGGCGCTGTTCGGAGTGGCGACGCTCGACGGCTATGGGCAGTTCTCGCGCGCGACGCTGGCGGCGGCGGGCGGGCTGGTCGCCTATCTCGATCACACCGCGCGCGGCAGCCTGCCGTTCCTCCGGCCGCCGCGGCTCGCCCAGGCGCGCGAGGCGATGGCGATCGACCAGGCGACCCGCGAGAGCCTGGAGCTGACGCAGACGACCAGCGGGCAACGCAAGGGCAGCTTGCTCGATGCGGTCGATCGCACGGTGACGGGAGCGGGCGCGCGGTTGCTGGCGGCCGATATTTCCGCGCCGCTGATGGACCGACCGTCTGTCGAGGCGCGGCTCGATCTGGTCGGCCTGTTCCATGACGAGCCGAGCTTGCGCGAGACGGTGCGGGCGGCGCTGAGGGCGCTGCCCGATATCGGCCGCGCGCTGGGGCGGATCGCGGCGGGACGGGGGAGCCCGCGCGACCTCGGTCAGTTGCGCGACGGGCTCGACGGGGCGTGGCGATTGGGGGAGCGGCTCGAAAGAATCGATATCCTTTCCACCGTTCGGCCTGAGCCTGTCGAAGGCGGTTCGGGGAGCTCGGGCAACCGCTCTTCGACAAGCTCAGGGCGAACGGGTGGTGAGGATACCGGGCGAACGGGTGGGGGTGGGCCGGCGTTGCTCCGTGAGCTGGCCCCGCAGTTGCGCGGGCATGGTGCGCTGATCGACCTCTACCAACGCGCCCTCGTGCCCTCGCCGCCAATCGACGCCAGCGACGGCGGCTATATCGCCGAGGGCTATGATGCCGCGCTCGACGACCTGCGCGCGACCGGCGCGGGCGGGCGGCGGGCGATCGCGGCGCTCGAAGCCGAATACCGGCAGCGGACCGGAATCGCCGCGCTCAAGGTGCGGCACAACAATGTGCTCGGCTTCCATATCGAGGTGCCGGCGCGGCACGCCGACGCGCTGATGAAGCCCGACAGCGGGTTCATCCACCGCCAGACGCTCGCCGGGGTGGTGCGGTTCAACGCGCCCGAATTGCACGAGGCGGCGCTCAAGGTGACGCAAGCGGGCGCGCATGCGCTGGCGGCGGAGGCGGCGCATCTGGAGGATCTCGTCGAGGCGGCGCTGACGTCACGCGAGGCGATCGCCGCCACCGCGGATGCGCTGGCGCGGCTCGACGTCGGTTCGGGGCTGGCGGAGCGCGCGGTCGAGGGCGGGTGGACGCGGCCGGGGCTGGTCGACCACGCCTGTTTCGAGGTCGAGGGCGGGCGGCATCCGGTGGTCGAGGCGGCGCTGGGACGCGCGGGCGAGCGGTTCGTCGCCAACGATTGCGTGCTGTCGGAAGGCTCGCGGCTGTGGCTGGTGACGGGGCCCAACATGGGCGGCAAGTCCACCTTCCTGCGCCAGAACGCGCTGATCGCGGTGTTGGCGCAGGCAGGCAGCTTCGTGCCGGCGGCGCGCGCGCGGCTGGGACTGGTCGACCGGCTGTTCAGCCGGGTCGGCGCGTCGGACAATCTCGCGCGCGGGCGATCGACCTTCATGGTCGAGATGGTCGAGACCGCCGCGATCCTGGCGCAGGCGACCGCGCAGAGCTTCGTCATCCTCGACGAGGTCGGGCGCGGGACATCGACCTATGACGGGCTGGCGATCGCCTGGGCAGTGGTCGAGGCGATCCATGAGGACAATCGCTGCCGCTGCCTGTTCGCGACGCATTACCACGAGCTGACCCGGCTGGCCGAGCGGTGTGACGCGCTGACGCTCCATCACGTCCGCGCGCGCGAGTGGAAGGGCGATCTGGTGCTGCTGCACGAGGTCGCCGAGGGCCCGGCCGATCGCAGCTACGGGCTCGCGGTGGCGCGGCTCGCCGGGCTGCCGCCGGCGACGGTGGCGCGCGCCAAGGCGGTGCTGGCGAAGCTCGAAGCCGGGCGCGCGAAGACCGGCGGGCTGGCGGCGGGGCTCGACGATCTGCCGCTGTTCGCTGCGGCGCAGGAGGCGGCGGACGAGGCGCACGATGCGCTCCGGGAGGAAATCGAGCGGCTCGACGTCGATGCGCTCTCCCCGCGCGAGGCGCTCGAGACGCTCTATCGGATCAAGGCGCTGGCTCGGGAGGGGTAGCGGCGCGGGTCATGCGGCCATAGGCCCAGCCGATGCCGATCAGCGCGACGCCGAGACCGAGGAAGGAGAGGATGCGCAGCATTCCTTCCAGCGCGGCGGCGTCGATCAGGAAGACCTTGAGCGTGACCAACGTCAGCAGCGCGAGCCCGGCGAGCCGTAGGTCGGCGGCGCCGGCGGCGATGCCGCGCGACAGCCAGACGAGCGCGAGCGCAAGGCCGGCGGCGGAATAGAGCCAGTTCTCGGTGCGCCAGACCGGGCCGGTCAGGATCGCGCCATGGGTGAGCTGGCGGACGGTGACGAGCAGCGCGACGAGCAGGGTGGCGAGACCGGCCCAGGCCCAGCGCGGGTCGGTGCGGCGCTGCCACAGCCACCAGGCGGTGAGGCCGGCGCCGACCGTCGCGGCGTTGGCGAACGGGAGCGCGCCGACCGACTGGCGGACCCACAAAGGGTCGAGCAGGACGAGGTCGAACCAGGCGATCCGTGCGAGCGCGGTCCAGAACAAGATACGGGCGACGAGGGGGAGCCGGTCGCGCAGGGCCCAAGCGGCGAGGAAGAACAATTGGGTGATGACGGCGCGCTCGGCGAACCCCCAGGCGACGAAGCCGGCGGGGGTGGCGATCGCCAGCGGTGCCTTGGCCAACGCATAGACGCTCGCCACCGCGGCGAGTGCGACGGCGGGCCAGACGAAGCGGCTCAGGCGGTAGGGCCGGTAGAGGAGCGCGGCGGCAACCAGCGCGGCAGGAAGCGCGAGCTCGCGCAAGATCGCGGGGAGCGGCGGCAACAGGAGATAGGGAAGGCGCTCGCCGCCCAGCGAGAGGATCGCGACGTGCAGCATCGCGAACGCTTGCGGCAACACTGCCGCCGCGGTCGCGACGAGCGCGAGTTCGGCGAGCGGAACCGCGAGCCCCCAGGCCGCGGCCGCAACCAGCGCGAGGCCGGCGGCGTGCCAGGGCGTCGGCAGCAGCTCGACCGCGATGGCGCAGGCGAGCAGCGTCGCGACCCCGCCGCCGCCGGCTCGGGCGACGGGGGGGGCGTCGTCTCGCGCGCGCCAGCCCAGCGAACCCGCCGCGGCCATCGCGACGAGCAGCAGCGCCGCCCAGCCGGCCGGCGCGAGCAGTGCATGGGCCTCGATCTCGACCAGCAGCAGCGGTCCGGCGGTGGCCGCGAGCGCTATCCCGGCCCAGAGCGGGGCGCGGCGGGCGCGCCAATGGCCGGCCGCGCCAAACAGCAGCGCGGCGACGAGCGCGGCTGCCGGGGCATCGGCGTCGCCGCGGTCGAGCGCGATCGCCAGCAGCAGCAGGACGAGCAGCAGCGCGGCGGCGGGTCCCGGGGCAAGCGTCTCGTCACGGATCGCGAGCGCCAGCGCGGCGGCGCTCAGCACGAGGTAGAAACCCCAGGCGAGCGGCCCGAAATCGAGCGCGGGGGCGAGCACCATCAGCTGCACCAGGCCGACGACAAGCGGCGCAAGACGCAGCCAGCGGCGGACGGCGCCGGTCGCGGGCAGCGCCAGCGTCGCGCCGATCGCGAGCAGCAGCACGAACGCGCCGACGCCCGGGAGCTTGTCGGCGCTGACCAGCGCGATCAGCAAATTGACCCACAGGAAGCCGCCGCCGCACGCGGCGAGCGCGAGCCAGGTCCAGCTGCGGCGGATCGCGAGGCCGAACAGCGCCGCGACCAGCAATGCGAGATAGACGAGCAGCGGGCCGACGCCGGTCGCGTCGATCCCGGCGACGAGCGGCGCGACGAAGCCGCCGACGAGCGCCATGATCGCCGTCGGCGGTCCGTGGCGGAGCGCCAGGCCGAGCGCGCCGAGGGTCACGAAAAGCAGCAGCACGAACGCCGTGCCGGCGCCAATCAGGTGATAAAGCGCGGCGCCGACATAGAGCGTGCCGTAGAGGCTGGCGATGCCCGCCCCGGCGAGCGCCTGGGCGATGCGCGGATCGTCGCGGGTGAGGCGGTGGCGACGTGCGGGCTCGCTGGCGGCGACCAGCGCGAGGCCGAACAGCGCGGCGATGACGGTGCGCGCGACCGGGCCGAGCAGGCCGAGCTCGATCGAATAGCGCACGAGGAAGAAGCCGGCGAGCACCAGCGCCGCGCCGCCGATCCAGATCGGCAGCTTGCCGCCGACCAGCTGCTCGAAGCCGACGCGGCGGCGGGGCGGTCGCGGGGCGGCGGGCGGGTCGGGTTCGAATTCGGGCGCCGGCGCCGTCACGACGGGTGGGGGCGGTGCGACGATCCGGGCGCTGGCCCGCCGCGGCTCGGGATCGGCGACGGGCGCCCGCGCGACGCCATCGCCCCCCTCGAAAACCGCGATGCGGTCGCGAAGATCGGCGATCTCGCGGCGCAGTCCCTCGATCCGGGTGGCCAGAACGGCGAATGCGGCCAGGGCGCCGGACACCAGCAGGAGGAACAGGAAGACCGTCACGCCGGGCCTTGTGACACAGGCCCGGGCGGATGTCGCCATCGGACGTGGCGGAGGGCGGGCGGACGCGCTACATCGGCGCGATGCGGTTCGACTTCATCAAATGCCACGGCTCGGGCAACGACTTCCCGCTGATCGACGCGCGGGGAATCGCGCTCGACGATGCGACCTGGGCGGGGGTGGCGCGGGGGCTGGCCGATCGGGCGGGGCCAGTGGGTGGCGACGGGCTGCTGCTGTTGACGGGGGGCGATGCGGAGCATGGCTTCGGGATGCGGATGTTCAACGCCGACGGGAGCGAAGCAGAGACTTGTCTCAATGGCTTACGCTGTGTTGCTCGCGCGGGGTTCGAGGCATTGGGAGTCGACACCGCGCGGGTGCGGCTCAAAACCTCGTCGGCTGAGGTCGTGCGGGATTCCGATTTGGCGTCAGGGGTTTACACGGTTCGTGAGACCGTCGGACCGGCCGAGATCGACACGACGAGCTGGCCGCTGCGCATCGAGCGCGCGACGACGATCGAGCAAGCGATCGCGCCGTTGTCGAGCACCCGCGCGTTCACCGGGGTGGCGATGCCGAACCCGCATTTGGTGAGCTTTGTCAACGAGATCGACGAAGCGGCGCTGGTCGCACTGGGCGAGATGTGCGAGGCCGCGCCCGACTGGCTGCCCAACCGCGCCAATGTCAGTTTCGTTCTGCAACGCGATTCGGCTTCGCTTTTCGTGCGGACGTTCGAGCGGGGAGTGGGGCTGACCGACAGCTGCGGCAGCGCGATGGCCGCGTCGGTGGTCGCCGCCGGACTGACCGGGCGGATCGAGTTCGGGACCGAAGTGACGGTGTTCAACGCCGGCGGGCTGGTGCGCGGGCGCGCCGAGGACGGCGGCATGGTCCGCCTGTCGGGCAATGCGACGTTCGAATGGGCGGGCTCGGTCGAGGTCGATCCGGGGCACGCGCGGGCCGGCGACGTCACGGTGGCGCGGCACTTCAACGACGAGATCGCCGCCTGGGCTGCGCTGGCCGACGCGGCGGCCGTGTCGCACGATTGAGACGTAGCGATATTGCGCCGCGCGAGGACGGGGCGCAGGGAGCGGGCGACGGTTTTGCCGGGGGGGCGATCCGCGGGCGCGCCGATGACGGCGGCGGCCCGCCCTCGCGGCGCCGAGTCGTCCGGCCCTTGCCGGTCGGGCGGACCGCTCTTCGGGGTTTTCGTGCCAAGCGACCCGACATGGGAATCCCGAAGGGCGGGTCTTCTGTTGTCCGCGCCGCGCCCGCATCCTAAGCCCTGCCCATGGGGCAAGGGGACGAGCGGGTGCGGTACGCGCCGCCGGCGACGGTGCTGGGGATCGCGGTCTACCTTGCCTATTTCGATCGAGCGATGCCGAGCGCCGGCGCGGCGCTGCTGAAGCAGGAGCTGGCGATCGGCGATGCGCGGCTGGGCTTCGCGGTGGCGACCGCCGCCGCGCTGGCCTATGCGGTCGTCGCGACGGCCGCGGCGCTGATCGGCGGCGGGCCCGCGCAGCGCTGGCGGGAGCGGGCGATGCCGATCGGCATGATGCTGTGGACGGGCGGCGCGGCCGCGCTGGCGTTCGCCGCGACGTGGCGCGGGTTCGTCGCGGCCGAGCTGGCGGTCGGCGCCGGGCAAGCGCTGTTCGTGCCCGGCGCGGCGGCGCGCATCGCCAACATGACAGGCGGCGAGCGGCTGGCGCGGGCCAGCGCGCGCTTCACGCTGGCGAGCACCGCCGGCCGATCGAGCGCGGTGCTGATCGCCGGACTGATCATCGCCGCGATCGTCGGCTGCGGCTGCGCGGTGCCGGGCCTGCCCGCCGACTGGCGCGCGCTGTTCCTGCTGACGGCATTGCGCAACCTGGCGGTGATCGCGATGCTGGCGCGAAGGCGGCGCGCGGAGCCGCCCGCCATTGCCGATCCGACGCCGGAGGCGCCGTTGCGGACGTCATGGCCCGCGTTCGCCGGGTGCCTCGCCATCGCGGTCGCGCCGATCCTCCTCATCCACTCGATCGGCGTATGGTCGCCGGTGCTGCTGGTGCGCAGCGCGGGCCTGGCACCGGCGCGCGCCGCGATGGTGGCGGGCGGCGTGACGCTGATGTGCGCGATGCTGGGGCAATGGCTCGGCGGACGCTGGCTCGACCGCCGGGGAGCGCGGCGGCGCAAGCCGATCGCGACGATCGCGCCGGCGATCGCGGTGGCGGGCGCGAGCATCGCAATGTGGGGCGCCGCCGGGACCGGCCCGGCGATCGCCGCGCTGGCGGTGGCCGACTTCGCACTCGGCATCGCCACCGTCGCCAGCCTGACGGCGGTGCAGGCGATCACTCCGCGGCACGCCCGGCATCGCGGCAACAGCCTGTTCTTCGCGCTGGTGACGCTGGTCGGGGTCGGGCTGGGGCCGCTCCTGACCGGTGCGCTGAGCGACGAAGCGGGCGCCGACGCGGGCGCGCTGGCGCACGGGATCGGCTGGGTCGCGGCGGCGGCGCTGCTGCTCGCCGGGGCGGGGCACTTGCAGGCGCGCGCGGCGATGCGGTAGCGTCGGGAAGCGGGGCGGAAGGGGGCCGCTTCCCAACTGTCCTTCGATACGCCATTTCGACTGCGCTCAATGGCTACTCAGGACGAACGGGAGGGGGTTCCGGGGCGCGCCGGCTGGCAGGACGAACGGGAGGGGGCGGTTCCGGGGCGCCGCTACAGGGGGCGGACGGAAAGGGCGTTCGGGGACGCCGCGACCGGGACGAGCGACAAGGGGGCGGTTTTGGAGGCTTCGTTTTTCAGGGGGAAGGGGGGCGTGCGCAGCCGTCTGGGGGGAGGCGGCGCATGACTTCTGCGGCGAATCAGCTGGTTTACGACGCCGCCGCCTTTGCTGGGCGCGAGCGGTTCGGCGCCTATCACGACCTTTATGCAAGCGGCGCCGATGTGACTGCGGCCGGCGCGGCGTTCGGCGCGCGGATGACGGGAGCGCGGCTCGACCGCGCACTGATCTACGACCGGCGGCTGCGCGGCGTCGCGCATCGCCGCGACGCGGGCCGAGTGCGGCGCGACGCGCTGGAGCACCTGACGCTGACGCTGCTGGTCGGCGGCGAGTTCCATGCCGATGCCGGCGACGGCTTTCGCCGGCTGATGCCCGGCGAAGTGGTGCTGCTCGACATGACGCGGCCGATGCGCAACCGCGCGGTCGACGCGCACGTCGTGACGATGAGCCTCGCCCGCGATCGCGTAACCGATCTGGTTGGCGATCCGCGGCGGCTGCACGGGCGGGTGCTGAGCGCGGGCGCGGCGGCGCTGCTTGCCGATCACCTGGCGTCGCTCGCCCGCCACGCCGCCCAGCTGGACCCGGCGGCGCTGATGCCGGTCTCGCGCGCCGGAATCGACCTGCTGGGCGCGGCGCTGGCGGGCGAAGCGCGCGTGCGGCCGGGACGCCACGCGGCGGCGCGTGTCGATTGCGTATGCGCGCTGGTCGAGGAACGGCTGTTCGAGCCGGGGTTCGGCGCCGAGGCGGTGCTGGAGCGGTTCGCGGTCTCGCGCGCGACGCTGTATCGCGATTTTCAGCCATGGGGCGGGCTCGGCGCGTATATCCGGCGGCGGCGGCTGGAGGTGCTGGGCGAACGGCTCGCCGATCCGGGAGAGGCGCGCTCGCTCGCCGAACTGGCGCACCAGCTGGGCTTTTCGACCGAGGCGCGGCAAAGCGAAGCGTTCCTGACGCACTTCGGGATGCGCCCCGGCGCCTATCGGCGGACGGTGCGCGAGGAGCAGGCCGCAGCGCGCTCGGCGCGGCGGATGCGCGAATGGCAGAACGTGTTGCGGTGACGCGGGCGCGCTGAGGCCGGCGTGCCGAAGACTGGGCGCGCGATAACCAAATTGGCTAAAAACAGCTTGACATCGTCACGCTGTTTTGGTACATAACGGGAACGCTGAAGAATTGCGAGTCGGGCGGGGCGCCGGGGAAGGCGGTTCCGATATCGTCGTGCGCTGAACGCGTTCGGGGTCGGCTTTGCTGATTCCGGCGGGGTCGGCAGTGGGTGCCGAACCGTGTCGGCGTGATTTTTTGGGGGCGGTCGCGTCGCGCTGGTGCGCAGGCGCGCCGCGAGCGGCTTCGGCGAATTCAGGCGAGGGGAAATTCCGGCCGGGCGGCGGCGTGCCGCCCGGTCGTGGCGCATGGGGGCGGCAATGAGCGTGGTGGCGGGGAGCAACGGGCGCAAGCTGCAGAAGCGCAGCGCGCGCAGGGATGGATGGACCAAGGCCAAGCGGGCGCGGTTCCTGGATGTATTCGCGACGACGTGCAATGTGCGCGCGGCGGCCGCAGCGGTCGGCATGTCGGATCGCAGCGTGCGCGCGCTGCGGCATCGCGACGCGCAGTTCGCGGTGCTGTACGACGAGGCGCTGCAGGACGGTTACCGGCGGCTCGAGGCCGAGTTGCTGGCGCGGGCGCTGGGGCAGCAGCCGGAGGACGAGAATCCGTTCGATGACGAGGCCGATGCCGTCGGCGCGGGGGACGACGAGAATCCGGGCGCGGCGCAGCGGCGGCCGCTGGCGCCTCCGCCGCCGTTCGATCCGCAGATGGCGATCAAGGTGCTGCAGCTGCGCAACGCCGAAACGGCGGCGCGGAGCCGCGAGCGGCGCGGGCGCGTGTTCGTCCGCGCGACGCAGGAGGAGACCGACGCGGCGCTGATGAAGAAGCTCGACGCGGTCGAGCGCCAGCTCAAGGCGGCGGAAGAAAAGAGCGGCAAAGGTGGCGAATGAGCGGTGGCATCGGGTGGGACCTGATCGTCCGCCTGGCGCGGCTCGACCCGATCACGCGCTGGCAAGTGGTGCGGTCGCTGACCGCGCCGCAACGGCGCGAACTGAACGAGCGCTGGGCGACCTGGGCGCATGACGGGCAAGTCGAGCCGCCGGGCGACTGGCGAATCTGGCTGATCCGCGCGGGCCGCGGCTTCGGCAAGACGCGCGCCGGCGCCGAATGGGTGAGCGCCTGCGCGCGCGCGATGCCGGGGACGCGGATCGCGCTGGTCGGCGGAACCATCGAGGACGTGCGGCGGGTGATGATCGAGGGCGAAAGCGGCCTGCTGTCGGTCGGACGCGAGGGCGAGGGGCTGACCTGGCGGCGCGATTCCGGTGAGCTGACCTTCCATTCGGGCGCGGTGGCGCATGTCTATTCGGCCGAGGCGCCGGAGAAATTGCGCGGGCCCGAACATGCGGTCGCGTGGTGCGACGAGCTTGGCAAGTGGCGCAACGGCGACGCGGCGTGGGACAATCTGATGATGACGATGCGGATCGGCGAGCGGCCGCGCGTGCTGGTGACGACGACGCCGCGCCCGGTGCCGCTGATGCGGCGAGTGATGGCGTTGCCCGGCGTGGTCGAGACGTGCGGGCGGACGCGCGACAATCCGCACCTGCCGTCGAGCTTCTTCGAGGCGATGCACGCGATGTACGGCGCGAGCGTGCTGGGGCGGCAGGAGCTCGACGGCGAGCTGATCGAGGACTTGACCGGCGCCTTGTGGTCGCGGGGGATGATCGAGCGGTGCCGGGTGGCGGCGGCGCCCGAGCTGACTCGCGTGGTCGTCGGGGTCGATCCGCCGGCCGGGACCGGCGGCGATGCGTGCGGGATCGTCGTCGCCGCACTGGGACGCGACTGCGCGGGCTATGTTCTCGAGGATGCGAGCGTTGCCGGCGCGAGCCCCGAAGGCTGGGCGCGCAGCGTCGCGGCGGCGGCGGCGCGCTGGGGCGCCGACCGGGTGATCGCCGAGGCGAACCAGGGCGGGGCGATGGTGAAGAGCGTGCTGCTCGCCGCCGATTGCGCGCTGCCGGTGCGGCTGGTCCACGCCAGCCGCGGCAAGAGCGCGCGCGCCGAGCCGGTGGCGACGCTCTACGAGGCCGGGCGGGTCCGGCACGTCGGGGCGTTCGCGCGGCTGGAGGACGAATTGTGCGGGATGATCGTCGGCGGCGGCTATGAGGGGCCGGGGCGGTCGCCCGACCGCGCCGACGCGCTGGTGTGGGCGATGGCCGAGCTGATGCTCGGACGGCGGCGCGAGGCGAGCGTCAGGAGGTTGTGAGGCCGGCGCCGATCGCCGTCACCAACTTCGACTAGCGCCCGCTTCGCGGACGCAAGTCTTCGTATCCTCTCCCTCAGGGAGAGGAGATCTGCGGGGAAAGCATGAAACTGTTCGGCTGGAAGGCGGCCGGGCGCGGTGAGGCGCGTCCGGCTTTGGCGCGGGCGAGCTCGGCGCCGGTGGTGCTCGGGGAATGGCCGCGCTCGTACGAGGCGCAGGTGCGCGAGGGGTATTGCGGCAATGCGATCGCGCAGCGGGCGGTGAAGCTCGTCGCGGAAGGGGTCGGCGCGGCGCCTGTCGCGGCGTCCGATCCGGGGCTGGCGGCGCTGGTCGCCGGGCGGTCGGGCGGACAAGCGCTGGTCGAGGCGCTGGCGGCCTATCTGCTGCTGCACGGCAATGCCTATGTGCAGGTGTTGGCGGCGCCCGACGGCGAGGCCGCCGAGCTGTTCGCGCTTCGGCCCGAGCGAGTGGCCGTCGAGGCCGATGCGAGCGGGTGGCCGACGGCGTATCGCTATCGCGTGGGCGAGCGGGTGACGCGGCTCCTCGCCGACGGGCCGCGGCCGGAGGTCATTCACCTCAAGGCGTTCAATCCGGTCGATGACCATTATGGGCTTGGGTGCCTGGGCGCCGCGGCGGGGGCGGTGGCGATACATAATGCGGCGACGCGCTGGTCGAAGGCGCTGCTCGACAATGCGGCGCGGCCGTCGGGTGCCCTGGTCTACGAGCCGGGCGACGGGTCGAGCCTGTCGGGCGAGCAGTTCGAGCGGCTGAAGGCCGAGATGGAGGCGGGGTTCGCGGGGAGCGCCAATGCCGGGCGGCCGATGCTGCTCGACGGAGGGCTCAGATGGCAGGCGCTGAGCCTGTCGCCGGCGGACATGGATTTCGCCGGGACCAAGGCGGCGGCGGCGCGCGAGATCGCGCTCGCCTTCGGGGTGCCGCCGATGCTGCTCGGGCTGCCGGGGGACAATACCTACGCCAATTACCAGGAGGCGAACCGGGCGCTGTGGCGGCTGGCGATCCTGCCGCTCGCCGGGACGATCTTCACCGGATTGGCACAAGGGCTGGCCGGGTGGGTGCCGGGGGCGGCGCTGACGGTCGATCTCGATGCCGTGACGGCGCTGTCGGAGGATCGCGAGCGATTGTGGAGGCAAGTGAGCGCGGCCGATTTCCTGTCGGACGAAGAGAAACGGTCGGTGCTGGGGCTCGACCCGCGCTGACGGCGGCGAGGTGACGGACATGGAAGCGAATGTGCTGGCGCAGCTGTTGGCGCAGGCGGAGGGCGCGCGCGGCGACCTGGTGACGCTGCGCGCGATCGTCGAGGAAGCGGGCGAACTGGGCGCAACGCGCGCGCTGACTCGGCTGGGGCTCGCGGATGCGGCGGCGCAGCGCGACGTCGCCGAGCTGCGCGAGCTGCTCGGCGCGTGGCGCGAGGCGAAGCGGTCGGCGTGGAAGGCGGCGATCGGCTGGCTGGCGCGGCTGGTCAGCGTGCTGCTGCTCGCCGGGCTCGCGGTCAAGCTGGGGGGCAAATGACGGTGCGGTTTGCCGGCTATGCAGCGGTGTTCGACCGAGTCGATCGCGGCGGCGACGTGGTGCGCGCCGGGGCGTTCGGGACGCCGGCGGCAGTGCCGCTGCTGTGGCAGCACGGCGGGGCCCCGGTCGGAGTGATCGAGCGCCTGGAGGAGGATGCGCGCGGGCTGCGGGTGATCGGGCGGGTCGACGATCCGCGGCTTGCCGGGCTGGTGCAGGCGGGAGCGGTCGACGGGCTGTCGTTCGGATACCGGGCCAAGGCAACGCGAACCGGACGGATTCGTGAGTTGACCCAAGTCGAACTCGTCGAGGTGAGCCTGGTGGCGCAGCCGATGCAGCCGCTCGCGCGAGTTCATGCGGTGGAGATTTGAGGAGTGGGCGCGTCCGTCGGGCGCGCTTTTCATGCGGGAGACGGAAATGACCGAGGTGAGGGATACGCTCGAGGCGAGTTTCGAGCGAGTGGAGATGGCGGCGCCGGTGGCGCGGCCGGTGCTGAGCGGCGGGAGCGAGGTGTCGGGGGCGTTCGGAAGCTTCCTGCGCTCGGGCGCGAGCATCGAGATGAAGGCGTTCAGCGGCGCGTCGGGCGACAGCGGCGGCTATGCGGTGCCCAAGGAGATCGACGCGGTAATCGACGCGACGCTGAAGAGCATCTCGCCGATCCGCAGCATCGCCAATGTCGTCAAGGTGGGCTCGGCGGGATATCGCAAGCTGGTGACCTCGGGCGGGACGCCGTCGGGCTGGGCGGGCGAGACCGACGCACGCGCCGAGACCGACACGCCGACCTTCGCCGAGATCGCGCCGCCGATGGGCGAGCTCTACGCCAATCCGAGCGCGAGCCAGGCGATGCTCGACGACGCGCTGTTCGACGTCGAGGAGTGGCTGGCGAGCGAGATCGCGCGCGAGTTCGCGGCTGCGGAAGGGTCGGCGTTCGTCGGCGGATCGGGGGTCAACCGGCCGAAGGGCTTCCTGTCGGCGGCAGTGAGCGCGGCGGCCGACGCAGCGCGGCCGTTCGGGACGCTGCAATATCTCGCCTCGGGCGCGAGCGGGGATTTCGGCAGCAATCCCGACGAGCGGCTGATCGATCTCGTCCAGACGCTGCGCGCGCCGTATCGGCAAGGCGCGGCGTTCGTGATGAATTCGACGACGCTGGCCCGGATCCGAAAGCTCAAGACCGCCGACGGCGCGTTCCTGTGGCAGCCGAGCCTGGCAACGGGCCAGCCGGCGACGCTGCTCGGCTATCCGGTGGTCGAGGCCGAGGACATGCCCGATATCGCTGCGAACAGCCTGTCGATCGCGTTCGGCAACTTCAAGGCGGGCTATCTGATCGCCGAGCGCAGCGAGACGGCGATCCTGCGCGACCCGTACAGCAACAAGCCGTTCGTCAATTTCTACGCGACCAAGCGCGTGGGCGGGTGCGTGGCGAACAGCGAGGCGATCAAGCTGATGAAGTTCGCCGCGAGCTGATCGCGGGCGCGGCCTTAGCGCTTCGTCCGCTTTGCGGGCACTTTCGCACCGCCGCTTCGCGGTGACTGTTCCCCTCCCCGAGCAGAGCTCGGGGAGGATTTACGGGGGCTTTTCATGGATGCTTTTTCCAATAGCGCCGACAGTGTTTCGGCGCCGGCGACGCGCGCGGCAGCGGTCGCGCCAAATGATGCGGCGCCGCTTGCCGACATTCCCAAGGCGCTGTTCGTCGGGGTCGGCGGCGATGTCGTGGTGCAGGGCGCGGGCGGCGGCGCAGATGCGCTGTTCCGCAACGTGCCCTCGGGCGCGATCCTGCCGATCCGGGCGCGCTTCGTGCGGGCGACGGGCACGACGGCCAGCGGTCTCGTGGCTCTCTACTGATGCTGGGGCTGAGCTTGTCGCTGCCGCGGGCGGCGATCGCCCGCGTCCGGTTCGACCCGCTTTCGCTGTTCGCGGACGGGAGCGCGGGCGGGGTCTATGATCCCTCCGACCCTGCATCGATCGCCGCGACCAGCGACGGCGCGGCGCCGGCGGCGATCGACGGTCCGGTGGGGCTGATCCGCGACGCGTCGCCGCGCGGCAATGCGCTGACGCAGGCGACCGACGCGGCGCGGCCGATGCTGCGCCGTGATGTCGGGGGGCGGACCTGGCTGGACTTCGACGGGAGCGGTTTCCTGGCCGCCGCCTCGGCGGACTTCGCCTTTACCGATGCGTTCGTCGTGGCGGCGGCATTGCGCTTCGAAGGCAGCGCGGCGTTCGCGGCATTCATCGGGACCTATGCGGTCGGATCGGGGTGGGACGTCGGGGTGCAGGGCGGCGTTCCGCGGGCCGCGGCACGCGGCGCTGCGACGATCGACACCGGCTCTGCCGGCTTCGCCGACATGACGGGAACCGACGCGACGCTGGTCGTCGAGGTGTCGCGAGGGGCGATCACGCGATCGGTCAACGGCGCGCGGGTGACCACCGCGGGGAACTGGACGCCCGCGACCACACAGACGCCGTTCGCGCTGGGGCAGCGCGGGAATGACGGATCGAGCCGCTTCGTCGGGCGCGTTTATGGCCTGATCGTGCTGGGCCGCGCGGCGACCGCCGCCGAGCGCGGGTTGATCGAGGCGTGGCTGGCGGAGCGGGGCAGGTAAGCACCGTCCGGTAGCCGCGCTCGGCCGCGGATCGATCAGGTTCGCCTGAGGACGTAAAAGTTTGCCGACGGCCCCAGTTTCTTCCACGGCGTGTCGCGCCAATAATGGATATTGAAGCTGAGCAGCTTACTTGCGAGCCAGTCCGCCTTCACCAGCGAAGGTTGATTGAAGGGCTTACTCGCGCCGAGCTTCATCATAGCCTTGGTGAGCGGATTGAACACGCAGCGGGTCCGGCGCTCGATCACGAAGCCCGCGTCGGGCAGCGTTCGTTCGAGCCATTGCTGGGGAAGCCCGCGCTCGTTGCGTGTGAGACCGGGGCGAGGCTTGCGCCAGTCGCCCATGCTGAGGATCGGTTCGCGCAGCAGGAAAACCGCCCCCGGCCGTGCGACACGGCCGAGTTCGCGCAGGACATGGCTGACGTTGGGGATGTGGTGGAGCACGCCGAAGCAGGTGATCAAATCCACGCTGGCATTGTCGAGCGCAATTTCTCCGCTTGGCTGAGGCATCAGATATCGGGCGGGGATGCTGCCGATGTGGTCACTCCACCACTCCCGTGCAGGCTCGATCGCGACAATCTCGCCGACGCGCCCCTGCAAGGGGAGCACTTCGTCGCCGCGGGCGCAGCCGATAGCCAGGCATCGTTCGAACTTGCCGTGCAGATGGCGAAACCCATGCGCCTGATTCAGCGCGTGATAACTGTAATCATAGTCCGAATCCCCGTGGGCGAGCTCGAAATACCCGAGCTCCTCCTCTTCGAACCACTTGCGAATGCCGTCGGCGTCGAGGTCGTCGCCGTACAGGGCTTCGCCCCGCAAATACACGTCAAAGGATTGCATCGGAGCTCCTTACCGGACCCGGTAAACGAGCGCCAGCGCGAACACTGATCGAACAGTCGGATTGCGAAATCAACAGGGAGAGTCGCGTGACCCATGGACAGGAGAACCGGCGATGCTGACCGGGCCGGAGATCGCGCCGGGGGCGGCGGCGCTGGACGAGGCGAAAGCGCACCTCAGGATCACCAGCGCCGACGAGGACCCGCTCGTCGCGCGGCTGGTCCAGAGCGCCGCAACGATCTGCGAGCGCTTCACGGGACAGGTGCTGATCGCACGGACGCTGACCGAGACGCTGGCGGCGAATATGGGCTGGCGACGGCTGACCGCAACGCCGGTCGCGGCGATCTCCGCGGTCGAGACAATCGCTGGGGACGGCAGCGGAATCGCGCTGCCTGCCGAGGCTTACGCGATCGACATCGATGCCGATGGCGACGGCTGGCTACGGCTGACGGCCGGCGCCGCGGCGACGGTGAGGATTTCGCTGACCGCGGGAATGGCGGCGGACTGGGACTCGCTTCCCGCGCCGCTGCGGCACGGCGTGATCGTGCTGGCCGCGCATCTCTACGATCAGCGTGATGGGGCGGGCGCACTGCCTGCCGCGGTGACGGCGCTGTGGCGGCCGTTCCGGCGGATACGGCTCGCCGAACAGGTGCCGGCATGATGGAGCGGCTCGAGGCGCGCGGAGCGGAAATTGCCGCCGCAGCCGAAGCGCGGGCGATCGCGCGCGTAGCCGAGAGAGCGCGTGAAGCGATGCCGGGAATCGCGGTGACGCCATCGCCGGCGGGCGTGACGCTCGCCGGACGCGGGCTCGGGCGGCGAATGCTGGCCGACGCGGCGCTGCGCTGGATCGGGAGCCTGGTGCGATGAGCGCCGAAGCGGCGGTGTATGCGGCGCTGGTCGCCGCGCTGCGCGGGTCGGCGGACTTCGGCGGGCTGCTCAACGGCGTATTCGAGGGGCCGCCGGTCAAGGCGAGCGCGCCGTTCGCCGAGGTGCAGCCGCTGGTCGCGGTCGACTGGAGCACCAAGGATCGGGCTGGGCGCGAGTTGCGGCCGGCGGTGGCGATTCGCGATGCTGGGGAGAGCCCGGCGCGGCTCCACGCGCTGATCGGCGCGGCGTGCGCGGCGGTCGAGGCGATGCCGCGCGAGCTCGACGGGTGGCGGGTGGCGAGCCTGGTGTTCGCGCGGTCGCGGATGCTGGCCGAGGCGCCGGGGCGATGGGCGGCGGTCGTCGAATATCGGGTGCGGGTTTTGGCGGCGGGGTAAGGGTGTCGGGGCTGGTGACAGACCCTCACCCTCCCGTCGCTTTGCGATGGGCCCCTCCCTCTCCTCGAAGGGGAGAGGGGCTTTTTGGGAGATCATCATGGGTGCGGAGAAGGGGAGCGCGTTTCTGCTGAAGGTCGGGGACGGCGGGGCCCCGGTGGGGTTCACGACCGTCGCCGGGCTGCGGACGACGCAGATGACGGTCAACGGGGCGATGGTCGAGATCACCTCGAAGGATTCGGGCGGGTGGCGCGAGTTGCTCTCCGGCGCCGGGGTGCGGTCGGTGTCGGTGAGCGGCGCCGGCGTGTTCACCGGGTCGGCGGCGGAGGCGCGGGTCAAGGGCAACGCGCTGACGGGGGTGCTCGACGATTACCGGCTGAGCTTCGAGAGCGGCGAGACGATCACCGGGCGATTCCTGGTGACGCGGCTCGATTATGCCGGGGATTATAATGGCGAGCGGTCGTACACGATCGCGCTCGAAAGCTCGGGCACGGTGGCGGCGGCGTGAGCGCGAATCCGGCGCGGGGGGAGGCGAGCGTGCGGGTTGGGGGCGAGACGCTGGTGCTGCGGCCGAGCTTTGCCGCGCTGGTGGCGGCGGAGGCGGAGGTCGGGCCGCTGTTCGGGCTGGTCGAGCGGGCGGCCGAGGGGCGGCTGGGGCTGGGCGAGATGGTCGCGCTGTTCTGGCATTGCCTGGCCGAGCGGCCCGCGGGGATGACGCGCGAGCGGTTCGGCGAGGGGGTGGTTGCGGGCGGAATCGCCGCGGCGACGCCGGCGCTGAAGGTGCTGCTCGGGCAGATATTGGCCGGGCGATGAGGGTGGAGGATTTTGCGGTGACAGCCGCTCGGCTTGCCGGTTTTGCCGGGGCGACGCTGGGGTGGCGGCCGGCGGAGTTCTGGGCGGCGACGCCGGCGGAGTTGGGGGCGATCGTCCGGGCTTTGACGGGTGACGTCGAGGCGCCGCCCGACGCGGCGGTGATCGCGCGGCTGATGGAGGCGTTTCCCGATGGATGAGGAAATCGAACGGCTGGTGGTGAGCGTGCGCGCCGATACCGCCGGGTTCGCCAGGGATGTCGAGGCGATGCGGGCCAGCCTGGACGGGCCGCTGGTTTCGGGGGCGGACAAGGCGGGGCGGGGGATCGAGACTGCGCTGGTGCGCGCCGTCAGGAATGGAAAGCTCGGGTTCGAGGAGCTCGGCAAGACGGCGCTGTCGATCCTCGACCAGATCGCGGCCGAGGCGGTGCGCGGGGGGATCAACGCGCTGGCCGGGAGCGGGGGCGGGAGCGGGCTGGGCGGCCTGCTCGCCGGGCTGCTGACCGGCGCGCCGGGGCGGGCGACCGGCGGGCCGGTGTCGCCGGGACGCGCCTATGTCGTCGGCGAGCGCGGGCCCGAGCTGTTCGTGCCGGCCTCGGCGGGGCAAGTGAGCGCGGCGGCTCCGGCGGGCGCGCGTGAGGTTCGGATGGCGATCACGGTCAATGCGCAGGGCGGCGACGGGGCGAAGGCGCTGCAGCAGTCGAGCCGGCAGGTCGCTCGCGCGGTCAAGGCGGCGATCGAGGGGGCTTGAAGGGGAGGGGCTTTTTCATATGGCATATTGGCTCGCGTCCGCTCGCACCGTGCAGGCGGAGGGCGTCGTGTCGCGGTTCGATCCGCGGTTCTGGACGGTCAATTTCCCGCGGCCGATGATGGCGAGCGTGGTGACGACCGCCGCGGATGCGCTGCGGGTCGATGCGGTGTTCCTTCGGCAGGACGATCTCGCCGGGCTGATCTGGGAGAGCGCGGATACGCGCGACCATCCGCTGCTGGGGTACGAGACGGCGCGGGACTATCGGGCGTGCGCGCTGAGCTTTCGGTGGCGGTCTTCGGGGGTGCTGGCGCTCGACCAGGTCAACGGGCCGACGCTGACGATCGAGGGGCGCGACGCCGCCGGCAACGCGCGGTCGTGGTATGTGCGGCTGTGGAATTATGCGGTCGGGACGGGCGAGGATGCGGTCGTCACGATCGACTTTGCCAGCGTCGTCGGCGGGTTCATGCTGCCGGACGAGGCCGATCCGGTGTGGGCGGGCGATATCGACCGGATGTTCGTGTCGGTCTGTCCGACCGGCTACACGATGGCGGCGGTCAATCTTCCCGCTCCGCAAGAAGGGTGGGTCGAGCTGAGCGGCATCGCCTGCACCGGCGCGGGATCGGTGCTGGCGATCGGCGATGCGGTGCTGCCGGAGCATGGGCTCGGCATCGCGAGCGGATATGACGACAGCTATAACGTGACCCCGGCGCGGCTGCTGAGGAACGCGCTGCTGCTCGGGTATCGCGGGGCGATCAACCATTACGTGGGCATGAGCCATTATTTCCGGCTCGAGGCCAATTCGGGGGGATATTACGTCAGCCTGGCCGGCGGGGTGCTCAATGCGCCGTGCGCGGCGTGGCACAAGGACTTTGCCGAGCGGGCGCAGGCGCTCGGCTATGACGTGATCTGGTCGCTGAGCTACGAACTGCTCGACCAGCATTGCTGGAACGACTGGAAGCAGCGCGCGTGGGACGGGTCGCCCGCGCTGACCGGATGGGAGCCGCCCTCGACCCTGCTGTCGCCGGCCAACGAGGCGGCGATGGGATATCTGAGGCAAGTCGCGCAGGCGTTCGTCGGGATCGCACTCGCGGCGGGCCTGGCGGCAAGGTTTCAGGTCGGCGAGCCGTGGTGGTGGGTGACGGCGGACGGGCGGCCGTGCCTTTATGACGCGGCGGCGCGGGCTGCGTTCGGCGGCGCGCCGGTCGAGATCGCGAGCGTGCGGGGCGCGCTGGATGCGGGGCAGGTCGCGCTGCTCGACGCGGCGGGGGCGGTGCTGGCGGACTCGACCGCGGCGCTGGTGGCGGCGGTGAAGGCGGTCGCGCCGGGGGTCGAGACGTCTGTGCTCGCCTATCTGCCGAGCGTGCTCGATCCGGCCGCGCCCGAGGTGCGGCGGGCCAACCTGCCGATTGGGTGGGCGTCGCCGGCGTTCGATGTGCTGCAGCTCGAGGATTACGACTGGGTGACGGCCGGCAACTCGGCGCAGACGGCGCGGGGTGTGGCCGAGGCAGGGGCTCGGCTGGGCTATCCGGTCGAGCGGCAGGAGTATTTCGCGGGGTTCGTGCTGTCGGCGGACCAGGCGGGGCAATGGGGGCGAATCGAGGCGGCGGCGGAGGCGGCGCGGGAGCGCGGGGTGCGGCGGGCGTTCGTCTGGGCGCTGCCGCAAGTGCTGCGCGACGGCTTCATCCATTTCGATACGGGGGAGGATGCGGTGGACGGGTTCGACGACGTGCTGTTTCCGCTGGCGCTCGGGTGCGAGGCCGAGGTGGCGCCGGGATTCTCGACCGCGATCGTCACCAGCGCCGGCGGGCGCGAGAAGCGCAACGCGAGCTGGGCCGAGGCGCGGGCGCGCTACGATGTCGGGCCGGGGATCCGGTCGGAGGCGGACATCGCGGCGCTGCTTGCGTTTTTCCGGGCGCGGATGGGGCCGGCGCGGGGGTTCCGGCTGCGCGATCCGTTCGATGCGGATTCGGGGGCGGGGACGGGGCTCGACCAGCGGCTCGGGGTGGGCGACGGGGTGACGACGCGGTTCGCGCTGGTCAAGCATTATGGCGCGCAGGTGCGGCGGATCACGCGGCCGGTGGCGGGGAGCGTGCGGGTCGCGGTCGATGGCGTCGAGACGGCGGCGTTCACGCTGGAGGACGGCGGCTGGGTGGCGCTCGACACCGCGCCGGCGGCGGGGGCGGTGGTGACCGCTGGGTTCGGCTTCGACGTGCCGGTGCGGTTCGCCGAGGATGCGCTCAGCGTCAGCCGCGCGACCTTTCTGGCGGGCGCGGCGGCTTCGGTGCCGCTGGTCGAGATACGCGAGGATTGAGATGGGCTGGCTCGATGAGGAGCTGACCACGCTGGCGCTGTGCTGGCGGGTCGAGCGGCGCGACGGGGTGACGATCGGGTTGACCGATCATGATCGCGACCTGGTGGTGGAAGGCCTGACGCATCGCGCGGCGCCGGGGATGACGCCGTCGGCGATCAAGCGGTCGGATGGGCTCGACGCGGATACGATGGATGTCGCGGGAGCGCTGACGAGCGGGGCAATCGGCGAACAGGATCTGCTCGCCGGGCGATGGGACGGGGCGCGGGTGGCGCTGTTCGCGGTGGATTGGAGCGATCCTGCGAACCGCGTCGATCTAGGCGAGGGGACGATCGGGGCGGTCGAGACGAAAGACGGGGCGTTCACTGCCGAGTTGCTCGGGCCGACGGCGGCGCTCGACGCGCCGGTGTGCGAGGCGACCTCGCCCGAGTGCCGGGCGGAGCTGGGGGACAAACGGTGCCGGGTGGCGATGGCCGGGCGGCGGCGGTTCGCCCGGACGGTGTCGGTCGAGGATGCGGTGGTGACGGTCGATGCGGCCGAGCCGGTCGGCAATGCCTATGGCAGCGGGCTGCTCAGGTGGCTCGGCGGGACGAATTGCGGGCTGGAGAGCGCGGTCGCGGCGTCGGACGGGGCGGCGGTGACGCTGCGTGCGCCGCCTGCCTTTGCGGTGACGGCGGGCGTGCTGGTGGAGCTGATCGAGGGATGCGACAAGAGCCTGGCGACGTGTGCGGGGCGGTTCGGCAATGCGGTGAACTTTCGCGGCGAGCCGTATCTGCCGGGAATGGACCTGCTGACGCGCTATCCCGGAGCGTGAGCGCACGGATCGTTGCGGCGGCGCGGGCGGCGGTGGGCGCGCGGTTCAGGCTGCATGGGCGCGAGCCGGAGACGGGATTGGATTGCGTCGGGTTGGCGGCATGGGCGCTGAGGGCCGGCGGGTTCGCCGGCGCGGTGCCGAGCGGGTATCGGTTGCGGAGTGGGAATGCCGAGCGCGTCGCGGCGCTGCTCGATGCGGGCGGGCTGGTGCGGGTGGCGGACGCGCTGCCGGGCGACCTGGTGCTCGCGGCGAGCGGGCCGGGGCAGCTGCATCTGGTCATCGCGACCGAGGACGGGTTCGTTCATGCCGATGCGGGGTTGCGGCGCGTCGTCGAGCGGCCGGGGGCGGCGCCCTGGCCGGTGGTGGGGCGGTGGCGAGTGCTAGTTCCGACACAGGCCCTCACTCTCCCATCGCTGCGCGATGGGCGCCTCCGTCTCCCGCAAACGGGAGAGGGGTTGAGGAGCATGTGATGGCGACTTTGGTATTGACGACGGTCGGCGGGATCGTCGGGGGGCCGATCGGGGCGGCGATCGGGGGCATTCTGGGGCAGGCGGTCGATCGCGACGTGCTGTTCAGGCCCAAGGGACGGCAGGGACCACGGCTGACCGATCTGTCGGTACAGACGTCTTCTTATGGCTGGGCGATTCCGCGGTTGTTCGGGACCTTGCGGGTGGCGGGGTCGGTGATCTGGTCGACCGACCTGATCGAGAGCCGGTCGACAGAGCATGGCGGCAAGGGTCAGCCCGATGTCACCAGCTACAGCTATTCGGTGTCGTTCGCGGTGCTGCTGTCGGCGCGTTCGATCCGGGGAGTGAAAAGGATCTGGGCGGACGGCAATCTGTTGCGCGGCGCGGGCGGCGACTTCAAGACCGCGACTGGATTTCGCTTGCATCCGGGAGGCGAGGACCAGGAAGTCGATCCCTTGATAGCCTCCGCCGAGGGTGTAGGGCTGGCGCCGGCGCATCGCGGGTGCGCCTATGCCGTGTTCGAGAATTTCCAGCTTGCCGATTACGGCAATCGCATCCCGTCGCTGACCTTCGAGATTGAGGCCGATGCCGATGCGGTGCCGGCGGGGGCGATCGCCGCCGAATTGAGCGGCGGACTGATCGACGGCACGGCGGCGACGCTGCCGATCGCCGGGTTTTCAGCCTATGGCGACACCGTACGCGCCGTGCTCGACACGCTCGCGACGGCATCGGGCGGATGGTTCGCGCCGGCCGGCGGCGTTCTGGAGATGCGGAGCGACGGCGCGGCTTCGGCGACGGTTCGGGACGACGGCTATGCCGCGTCGGGCGGCGGCGGCGCGACGAGCACGCGGTCGATCGCGCCGCTCGCGAGCGTGCCGAAGGCGGTGGCGATCGGCTATTACGACGGCGCGCGGGATTACCAGACCGGGCTCCAGCGCGCGCGGCGGCCCGGGGCGGGCAATACCGAGCGGACGGTGGATATGCCGGCGGTGCTTTCGGCAGGGGCGGCCAAGACGCTGGCCGAAGCGATACTGGCGCGCGCCGAAACGGGGCGCGAGGCGCGGAAGGTCGCGCTCGGCTGGGACGCGCTCGGCATTGCGCCGGGCACCGTGGTGGCGATCGCCGGGGAAGCGGGCCGGTGGCGCGTGACCGGCTGGTCGCTTGAGACGATGGTGCTGGGGCTCGATCTGGTTCGGCTCGCCGCGGCGCCGCTGCCGGCGAGCGCGAGTGCGGGGCGAGTGCTCGCGAGCCCGGACCGCATGATCGGAACCACGATCGTCCATGCCTTCGAAGCGCCGCCGCTCGACGACGACGTGCTGGCCGCGCCGCGATTACTGATCGCCGCGGCGGGAACCGCGCCGGGCTGGCGCAAGGCGGCGCTGTTGCTGAGCGCCGATGACGGTGCGAGCTGGACTGCGATCGGCGGGACGGCGGCACCGGCGGTCATCGGCGCGCTGGCGAGCGTTCCGGATGCGGCGTCGGCGTGGATCGAGGATCGCCGATCGGCTTTCGAAGTCGAGCTCGCGCACGATGCGATGCTGCTCGTCGATGCCGACGATGCCGCGCTCCGCGGCGGCGCCAATCTCGCGCTGGTCGGGGACGAGTTGTTGCAGTTCGCGCGCGCCGAGCCGCTCGGCGGGACACGCTGGCGCTTGTCGCGGCTGTGGCGCGGGCGGCGCGGAACCGAGGCGGCGATCGGTGCGCAAAGGAGCGGCGACCGCTTCGTGTTGATCGAGCGCGACTGCGTGGCGGTGGCCGAGCTGCCGGTCTCGGCGATCGGCGGGACCGTGCGCATCCTGGCGTCGGGCGTGGGGGACGTGGACGGGCCGGCATCGTGCGACGCACCCGTCAGCGGGGCGTCGGTGTTGCCGGCTTCACCGGTGCATCTGCGGGCGGGGCAAGCAGCGGACGGCAGCGTCACGCTGACCTGGGTGCGGCGCAGCCGCGCGGGCTGGCGCTGGATCGACGGCGCCGACGCGCCGCTGGCCGAGGAGCGCGAGCTCTATCGCGTCACGATCGCCGACGGGAACGGAATGCGGACAGTCGAAACGGACGCGCCGGCGCTGACTCTCGCCGTCGATCGCGCAGCAGCTCCGACAACGATCAGCGTGCGTCAGGCCGGGCTGTGCGGCGAGTCCGCTGCCGCCGCGATCACGCTTGCGGCTTAGGTCCGAGGGAGAACATCATGAGCGACGAGGCGAGCGTGCGGCTGGCGCTGCCGTTTCTGGCGGCGGGCCAGGCGCAGAAGGAAATGACGGTCAACGAGGCGCTCGCGCGGCTCGACGTGGCCGTGCAGGCCGCGGCGGTCGCGGCCGGGGTCGATGATCCCCCGGCGGCGCCGGCGCCGGGGCAATGCTGGATCGTGGGCAGCGCGCCGACCGCCGCCTGGGCCGGGCAGGCGCATGCTCTGGCGGCGTGGACCGACGACGGCTGGCGCTTCGTCGCGCCGGTCGAGGGCATGGCGATCTGGGTGGCGGCGGAGGCGGTGCGCTGGCGCTGGCAAGGCGGCAGCTGGATGGCCGGCGACCTTGCCGGGCACCGCGTCAGCATCGACGGGATCGCGGTGATCGGTCCGCAGGCGGCGGCGATCGCCGATCCCGACGGCGGCGCCGTGATCGATGCCGAGGCGTGTGCGGCGGTCGGCGCGATCCTGGCCGCATTGCGTTCACACGGCCTGATCGCCGCCTGAAACAAGTCCCTAGGATTGTTGCCTTTCGGCAACAGGGGAGGAATTTTGTTTCGCTTGCGCGGAAACCTTCCTTCCGATAGTGAGTTTGGGCTGTCCGTAGTGACAACTCAGAAAGGGGATTACGATGCGGAAGCTTGCCGTCGCACTGGCACTTTCCACTACCGTTCTCGCAACTCCCGCCCTCGCCCGCGATCATTCGTGGTACGTGGGCGTCGAAGGCGGGCCGAATATCGTTGAAGATATCAATTTCGATATCGGCGACGCCCACAACGCCGGCACGGTCGATAGCAAATACGGCTATACCGTCGATGGCGTCACCGGCTACGATTTCGGCGCGTTCCGGCTGGAGGCCGAGGTCGGCTATCAGCACGCCAATGTGGATGAATATTCGTCCACGGTCGGTACGCCGTTCTACACCGACACCGGGCTGTTGGCCACGGCGCCGGCGGGCGATTTCCCGCATGCCGGCGGATCGACTTCGGCGCTCAGCTTCATGGTCAACGCGTTGCTGGACTTCGGTCCGGACGACGGCATCCAGGGCTTCGTCGGCGGCGGTGCCGGCGTCGCGCGCATCAAGGCGTCGAATTACGCCCTGACGGGCAACGGTCCGTTCCTCGACGATTCGGACACCGTGTTCGCATGGCAGGGCATCGCCGGCATCCGGGCGCCGCTCAGCGATCATGTCGACGTTTCGTTGAAGTACAAGTTCTTCAACGCCGACAACGTCAAGATGTACGACGTGACCAATGCGCGGTACGAGGGCAGGTTCCGGTCGCACAGCATCCTGGGCGGTCTGACCTACAATTTCGGCGCTCCGCCGCCTCCGCCGCCTCCGCCGCCCCCGCCGCCTCCTCCCCCGCCGCCTCCGCCGCCTCCGCCTCCGCCGCAGACGGTGCAGTGCTCGCCGGGACCGTTCATCGTGTTCTTCGAGTGGGACAAGTCGAATATCACGCCCGAAGCGGCGTCGATCCTCGACAATGCGATCACGGCATACCAGAGCTGTGGCAACGCGCAGGTCATGCTGGCCGGCTATGCCGACCGGTCGGGTCCGGCGAGCTACAACGTCGGTCTGTCGCAGCGCCGCGCGGACTCGGTGAAGGCCTATATGGTCGATCACTCGATCCCCGAGGGCGTGATCACGACGCAGGCGTTCGGCGAAACCAACCCGCGCGTGCAGACCGCCGATGGCGTCCGCGAGGTGCAGAACCGCCGCGTGGAGATCACCTACGGGCCGGGTTCGGGGATGTAATCCTCGGGTCTATCCGAAGACCAAACTGGAGGGAGGTCGGTTCGCCGGCCTCCCTTTGTTTTTGGCGCAGGCGGCGGTTGCCGAGCTCATGTCGGGCCGGGCAGCGCGCGATCGGACCTTCGGTGCGAACGACGCGGTACTCCGCAAGCGCCGTCTGGAAATCGCGGTCGAGGCTGCTAGACGAACCCGATCCCCCGCGGCGCGCCGCCGCCAATCCAGAGGACTCTCGCGACTATGCGCATCACGATGATCGGTTCGGGTTATGTCGGGCTCGTGTCGGGCGCGTGCTTTTCCGATTTCGGGCATGACGTGGTCTGCGTCGACAAGGACGAGAGCAAGATCGCCGCTCTCAACGCCGGGCGGATGCCGATCTACGAGCCGGGACTCGACCAGTTGGTCGCGAGCAATGTCGAGGCGGGGCGGTTGTCGTTCACGACCGACCTCAAGGCCGGGGTGGCGGGGGCCGACGCGATCTTCATCGCGGTCGGCACGCCGTCTCGCCGCGGCGACGGCCATGCCGATTTGAGCTACGTGTTCGCGGCCGCCAAGGAAATCGCCGAATCGATCACGGGGCCGACGGTGGTGGTCGACAAATCGACGGTTCCGGTCGGCACCGGCGACAAGGTCGAGGCGATCCTCAAGGAAACGCGGCCCGAGATCGAGACTGCGGTGGTCTCCAACCCCGAATTCCTGCGCGAAGGCGCGGCGATCGGCGACTTCAAGCGACCCGACCGCATCGTCATCGGCACCGACGACGAGCGCGCACGGCAGGTCATGCGCGAGGTTTATCGGCCGCTCTATCTCAACGAGAGCCCGCTGCTGTTCACCGGCCGGCGCACCGCCGAGCTGATCAAATATGCGGCGAACGCGTTCCTGGCGACCAAGATCACCTTCATCAACGAGATCGCCGATCTGTGCGAGGCGGTCGGCGCGGACGTGCAGGACGTGTCGCGCGGGATCGGCCTCGACAACCGGATCGGGGCGAAGTTCCTGCACGCGGGACCGGGCTACGGCGGGTCGTGCTTTCCCAAGGATACGCTCGCGCTGCTCAAGACCGCCGAGGATTTCGAGAGCCCGGTCCACATCGTCGAGGCGGTGGTCAAGGTCAACGACAGCCGCAAGCGCGCGATGGGCCGCAAGGTGATCAAGGCGCTGGGCGACGATGCCAAGGGCAAGACGGTCGCGCTGCTCGGCCTCACCTTCAAGCCCAACACCGACGACATGCGCGACGCGCCGTCGATCGCGGTCGTCCAGACGCTGCTCGACGCGGGCGCGAAGGTGCGGGCCTATGATCCCGAGGGGATGGACGTCGCCAAGGGACTGATGCCCGACGTGACCTATTGCCGCGATGCCTATGAGGCGGCGCGCGGGGCGGACGCGGTGGTGATCGTGACCGAGTGGAACGAATTCCGCGCGCTCGACTTGAAGCGGCTGGGGCAGGAGATGACCGCACGCGTGCTCGTCGATCTGCGCAACATCTATTCGCCGGCGGAGATCGCGCGAACCGATTTCGCCTACAGCTCGATCGGGCGATAGCCGTCATGGGCGAGCGGCCGCCGGCGATCGAGGGGCTGCTCGAGACGGCGCTTTATGTCGACGACATGGCGCGGTCGGTGGCCTTCTTTCGCGATGTGCTGGGGCTGCGGCCGATGCTCGAGGGCGAGCGGCTGGCGGCGTTCGATGCCGGGCGGCAAGGGGTGCTGCTGGTCTTCGCGCGCGGGCAGTCGGTCGCGGACATGCCGTCGGAGAGGGGCGTCGTGCCGGGACATGACGGGCAGGGGCCGCTGCACATGGCCTTTGCGATTTCCGAGGCGGAGTACGAGCCGTGGAAGGCGCATCTCTCGCGCACCGGCGTGGTCTTGCGCGGTGAGATGCACTGGCCCCGCGGCGGGCGCAGCCTCTATTTCGAGGATCCCGACGGGCATGTGCTCGAGCTTGCCACGCCGGGACTGTGGCCGACGCGCTAGGCGAGCGCGGCAGCGAGCCAGCCGGGCACGAGTGCATCGCCCAGCGCTTCGATGCGGCGGTGCTCGACCATCAGGCCGAGGTCGGGATAGGTGGCGCGGGTACGCTCGCCGGGTTCGGCCAGCGGGGCGACAACGAGGCGGCGGTTGATTTTGCTGCGGTAGTGCATCCGCGCGGTGTTTTCCTGGCCGACGTAGCAGCCCTTGGCGAAACTGACGCCGTTCAATTCGGCGGCGTTGCATTCGAGCCAGAGGATTTCGCCCGAGCCGAGCTCGGCCACGCCCTCAGCGACGCCAAGGCGCAGGCGGTGTTCGCGCCAGCCGGCAGCCGGCGCGCCGGCGGGGGCCAGCCAGCGGCGGCCGAGTTCGGGAAGGCGCGGGTCGGGGACGCCGTTCTCGCCGTTGCATGACCAGTGAACCGCGGCGGCGGCCGGTTCGATCGCGATGGCGCGGCGGAGACGATAGAGGGTGAGGCGTTTGGCCAGCGCTCCGGCCTGTTCGGCTTCGCAATCGATCAGCACCGCGTCGCTGTCGGACCAGAGGATGAAGTCGAACAGCGCCTTGCCTTGCGGGGTGAGGAGGCCGGTCCAGACCGGGCCGGTGTCGATGCTCGCGACGTCGCTGGTGACCAGCCCTTGCAGGAATCCGCGGACGTCTTCACCCGAAAGACGGATCAGTGCTCGGTCGGCGAGGGTGGTCGCGGTCATGGCATTGAGGTAGGGACGTTGCCGATCTTTGTCACCCGTTTGCCCTGAGCACATCAAGGGCTGTCCTTTTCCTCCTCGGGCGGAAGGAAGGACAGGGCTTCGACAAGCTCAGCCCGAACGGGAGTTTCGTATGGCCGTGTTCGATCTCAAGCTGACGGGCGGCACCGTCCATACGCCCGGCGGACCGGTGCGCGCGGATGTCGGCGTGCTGGGCGGCAAGATCGCCGCGATCGGCGCGAGCGGCGACGCCGGCGAGACGATCGACTGCACCGGGCTCGACATCCTGCCCGGCGTGATCGACACGCAGGTGCATTTCCGCGAGCCCGGCCTGATGCACAAGGAGGATCTGGAGAGCGGCAGCCGCTCGGCTGTGCTCGGCGGGGTGACTGCCGTGTTCGAGATGCCCAACACCAAGCCCAATACCGACAGCGAGGCTGCGATCGCCGACAAGCTGACGCGCGCGAAGGGGCGCATGTGGTGCGACCATGCCTTCTATGTCGGCGCGACGAACGCCAATGCCGAGGCGCTGGCCGAGCTCGAGCGGTTGCCGGGGACGTGCGGGGTCAAGATCTTCATGGGGGCTTCGACCGGCGACCTGCTGGTGTCGGAGGATGCGAGCCTCGCCGCGGTGCTTGCCTCGGGGCACCGGCGCGTGGCGATCCATGCCGAGGACGAGGATCGGATGAACGCGCGGAAGGGCGAGCGCGTCGCGGGCGATCCGTCGTCGCATCCGGTGTGGCGCGACGACGAGAGCGCGATGCTGGCGACGCAGCGCATTCTGAAGCTCGCGCGGGCGGCGAAGCGGCGCATCCATGTGCTGCATGTGACGACGCCGGCCGAGCTCGAGCTGCTCGCGCAGAACAAGGACATCGCGACGTGCGAGGTGACGCCGCAGCACCTGACGCTGGCGGGCGAGGAGGCCTATCCGCGGCTCGGCACGCTGGCGCAAATGAACCCTCCGATCCGGTCGGGTGCGCATCGCGAGGGACTGTGGCACTGGCTCAACCAGGGCGTGCCCGACGTGATCGGTTCGGACCATGCGCCGCACACGCTGGAGGAGAAGAGCAACACCTATCCCGACACGCCGAGCGGGATGCCTGGAGTGCAGACACTGCTGCCGTTGCTGCTCAACCACGTTGCGAACGGGCGGATGACGCTTCAGCGGCTGATCGAGCTGACCAGTGCGGGGGCGCAGCGGATTTTCGGGATTGTCGGCAAGGGCCGCATCGCGGCGGGCTACGACGCTGATTTCTCGATTGTCGATCTCAAGGCGCGCTGGACGATCGAGCAGAGCTGGGTCGCCTCGCGCGCGGGCTGGTCGCCGTTCACCGGGATGGAGCTGACGGGGAAGCCGGTCGGCACGATCATTCGCGGGCGGCGCGTGATGTGGGATGGCACGCTCGCCGACCAAGCACAGGGCGAGCCGATCCGGTTCGAGGCGACCGCGTTCGGTTGACGTCAGCTCCGCCGGATTCGCGCGCGGTGGAGGCGGCGGTCTTCGAGTGAGTAGTAGAGCCAGATCTCGCCGTCCTGCACGACGACCGATGCCGCGAAGGCGATGTCGGTGGCGGTGCGGTCATCGACCGGGGGCGGGGTGATGAGCGGCTCGATGCCGCGATCGACGACGTGGCGACAGTCGCGGTCGAACGCGACCCAGCCGATCCGCCAGCGCGCGTCGGCGGTCGCGCCGTTATAGAACATCACCGGAAAGTCGGGATCGCTGAGCAGCATCGGTCCGGTCGAGAGGTGCCAATTGTCCCAGCTGTTCTGGCGCGGCAGGAACGGGGTCGGCTGCTCGTCCCACGGGCCATCGACGGCGGGACCGATCGCAAGGCCGACGCGCGAAGCGTTATCGGAGGCATATTCGTACCATAGTCGCCAGTCGCCGTCGGCGGTGCGGCCGATCGTGGCTTCCTTGGTGTTGCCCATCGACTTGGTCGAGGCGAGCGCGACGCCCTTCTTTTCGAGCGCGTCGATGCTGGGGCCGGCGGCATAGAGCATCTCGCCATGGGTGAAGTCGCTGCCGACCCCGGTGTAATAGACGACATAGCCGTCGTCGAAGCGCAGCACCGTGGGATCTTCGACGCCACCGATGTCGATGTCGTCGGGACCGGGGACGATCGCCGGTTCGTCGTCCATGTCGAACGCGCGGCCGTCGTTTCCCCAACCCGCCCAGATGACGCCGGTATCGGTGCGGTCGCCGCCGACCGGAGGCACCGCGCGGACCATGATGCCGTAGCGGCCATCGGGTTCGACCCAGACATAGGGGCTCATCAGGTCGCGCTCGGCAATTGCCGAGGGACCGTTCAGGATGAGCGGTTCGAGCCCGCGGACGTTGAAGTCGATCTCGGTCCGCCTCATGCGCCGACTCCGAGGAGCAGCGACAGGCCTCCGTCGACGGTGATGCCCGCCCCGGTGATGTAGCTTGCTTCCGCGGAGGCTAGCCAGCGGGCGACGGCTGCGATTTCGTCGCGCCGCCCGGCACGGAGCATCGGGATGTTCGCCTCCAGCGTGCGGCGGTAGGCGAGGTCCTCGACTGCGTGCTCGTTCATCGGCGTCAGGATCATGCCGGGGCGGATCGCATTGACGCGGATGTTGTTCGCGGCCTCTTCGATCGCGAGCGTTTCGACGAGGTTCGCGAGCCCGCCCTTCGCCGCGCAATAATCGGCACCGCCGGCGCGGACGACCTCGGCGTGAATCGACGAAATGTGAATCAGCGAGGCCGGGTCCTTCGATGTGCCGCGGCCGCGGACGAAGCGGCGCGAGACGTTGAACGCGCCGGTCAGGTCGGTGGCGATCAGGCGGTGCCATTGCGCGCCGCTCATGTCGCGGACCTTGACGCCCGACATGTTGAG
Source organism: Sphingomonas sp. (assembly GCA_035776635.1). Taxonomy (GTDB): domain Bacteria; phylum Pseudomonadota; class Alphaproteobacteria; order Sphingomonadales; family Sphingomonadaceae; genus Sphingomonas. The sequence continues at coordinate 83,949 of DASTWI010000018.1, forward strand.
GCCGGCCGAGTTGACCGCCACAGAGACTTGCCCGAACGCGGCTTCGGCCTCGGCGAAGGCATGGTCCACCGAAGCCTCGTCCTGAACGTCGCACTGGATCGCGCGGGCGCGGCCGCCGGCCTTGACGACGGCATCGACGCTGCGGCCGGCGGCGTCGCCATCGTTGAAATAGAGAACCGCCACGTCGTCGCCGACCTCGCCGAAGGCCCGGGCGCAGGCCGCGCCAATCCCCGATTCGGCACCGGTCACGACGACGCTTCGCTTGCTTGTCATAATGTCACCTCCGGCACCGCGACAACGTTCCGTACCCGACATGTTTCCCGATCGATTTGGAACATGGCTGCCGGCCTAAGGGAGAAAATGCCGATGGACGTCGAGACGCTGATCGATGCGGTGATCGCGCGCGAGGGCGGATATGTCGCCGATCCGGCGGATCGCGGCGGGCCGACCCGCTGGGGAATCAGCGAAGCGGTGGCGCGGCAGCAGGGCTATGCCGGCGATATGCGCGCGCTGCCCCGTGACGAGGCGGCTGCGATCTACAAACGACGCTATTGGCTGCGGCCGCGTCTCGACGCAGTGGCTGCGCGCGCGCCGATGCTCGCCGCGGAGCTGTTCGATACCGGCGTCAACATGGGACCGGCGGTCGCCGTCGGGTTCCTGCAGCGCGCGCTCAACGCGCTCAATCGCGGCGGGAGCGATTATGCCGAGATCGTGGTCGATGGCGCGGTGGGGCCGAAGACGCTCGCTGCGCTCACCGCCTTTCTCGCGCGGCGCGGCTCGGCGGGAGAGGCAGTATTGGTGAAGGCGATCGATGCATTGCAGGGCGCGCGCTACGTCGAGCTCGCCGAGCGGCAGCCTAGCGACGAGGCGTTCGTGTATGGCTGGCTTGCAAACCGGGTGGGGGAGAGAGTCGATGGCTGAGGGCGAGCTTCCGCCGGCGCCGACCGACGTCTGGACACGGCGCGCGCGGCCGACGTTCCTGTACGTGATGTACGCACTGCTGTTGTGGTCGATTCCGATGGGGATCGTCGCGGCGATCGATCCGCGGCTGGCGCACGACATGACCGCGGGAATGACGGCGTACCTCGCCGCCATCCCCGAACCGCTCTACGCGCTGTTCGGCACCGGCTATCTCGGCTACACTGCCGCGCGGCAATGGGGCAAGGTCAAGGGCGTCGAGCGGTAGCGCCTGCGACTATCGGGCGAGCGCCTGCAGCTTGCCGGGATCGACCGCCGCCACCGCGTGCTTGAGCGTGTCGATGCTCGGCGCGCTGCCGTCGGCGGAGACCATGAAGCGGCTGGCGATCATCGTGCCGTAGCTGCCGGAGTGCGACGCATTGTCCCACTTCTCGCTGACCATGTGCCCATCGACCATTGCGGTCTTTTCGTAACCGGTCGCGGTCTCCTTGCTCGATTGCCCGGACAGCGCGCCACCGAGCGTCGCGATCGAGCCGAGCGTGCCCGAGTCGGTGACCGACAGCGTGAAACTGTCGTCACCCGAGGCATAGGTCGCCTGCGCGTTGCTGCCGGAGATCCCCGCGGCGCCGCCCCCGCTGCTTTCGGTTTCGGTACGCTTCCAACCGTCGACGTCGGACGGGAGCATCGCCTGGAGCGTCGCCGGCGCGATCGCGCTGGGCGCTCCGGCGGCGGCTTTTCCTTCCGACGCATTGGCCGCGGCCTCCATCCGCTTGCTCGCCTCGTCGAGCTTGGCGAGATCGATCTTGCCGACGCCCGGCACCGCGACGCTACCCGAGATACTGCCACCGTCGAGGCTCGGCGCCGGTACGAATGCGCGCGCCACGGCACCCGTGAGCATCCCGGCGACGATGAACAGCACGACGGCGACGACGATCGTGACGATCGTGTAGCTCATCGCCTTGTCCGCGGGCGCCTTCATCAGCAGCGGCAAGCCGAGATAGAGCAGGTAGAGGCTGTAGAGTCCGAGGAGGCCGAGGAAGGCGATGCTGGGCACCAGCCCGAAAATTCCCGCGAGCCAGCCCGCGGTCGCGGAGAAGGCGGCGACCTTCATCGCCTGGACCGGGCTCTTCGTACCGCCGAACGACGGCGCGAGCGCATCGACGACGAGCGCGAGAATCCAGGTCGCGATCAGCGCGAAGATATAGCCCAGCACCGCAGTCGTGATCGCCGAGCCGACGCTCGGGCGGTAGTGAATGCCGAACATGCCGTAGCCGAACACGAGTGAGCCGATCAGCCGTGCGACCGGGCCGATCGCGGCGAGCGGCACCACCCAGCCGGTCATGATGCCGCGAACGGTCATCGGCTCGGCGTCGATGCGGGGCCATTCTTCCTTCGGTTGCAGAATGAGTCGCTTGGCGCGGGCGGCGATGCCCGCCGGCGCGTCGTGGTCGAATTGCGATGCCATTGCGTCCGTCCCCTGTTTTGCTTCGCAAGCCAAGGACGATATGGCTTCGCCCGCCAAAGAATAGGATGAACGCGACATCGCTCCCGCGTTGCGGCATCGCGGATGCTGCCCCATATGGCCGGCATGAGCAACGACACGACATGGCACGGCACGACGATCGTTTCCGTGCGCAAGAACGGCAAGGTGGTGATCGCCGGCGACGGCCAGGTCTCGATGGGGCAGACGGTGATGAAGCCGAGTGCGCGCAAGGTCCGCACGCTCGCCGACGGTAAGGTGATCGCCGGGTTCGCCGGGGCGACCGCCGACGCCTTCACCCTGCTCGAGCGGCTCGAGCGCAAGCTGGAGCAGCATCACGGCGCACTGCTGCGCGCGGCGGTCGAACTCGCCAAGGACTGGCGGACTGACAAGTATCTGCGCCAGCTCGAGGCGATGATGATCGTCGCCGACAAGGACGTGACGCTGATCCTGACCGGCAACGGCGACGTGCTCGATCCCGAGGGCGGGATCGCGGCGATCGGATCGGGCGGCAATTATGCGCTCGCCGCGGCGCGGGCGCTGGCCGAATACGAGCCCGACGCCGAGACATTGGCGCGGCGCGCGATGAAGATCGCGGCGGAGATCTGCGTCTATACCAACGACAATCTGACCGTGGAGACGCTGGACAGCGCGAGCTGACCGCTCGACGCTGCGCTTGATCGCCCGGCGGCGCGCGCCAATATTCAGCGCAATTCTTCCAGAGAGTTTCATGAACGACCAACTGACGCCCAAGGCGATCGTCGCCGCGCTCGATCAGCACATCATCGGCCAGCAGGACGCCAAGCGCGCCGTCGCCGTCGCGTTGCGCAATCGCTGGCGCCGGCAGCAGCTCGCGCCCGAGCTGCGCGACGAGGTGACGCCCAAGAATATCCTGATGATCGGCCCGACCGGCTGCGGCAAGACCGAGATTTCGCGACGGCTGGCGAAGCTTGCCGATGCGCCGTTCGTCAAGGTCGAGGCGACCAAGTTCACCGAAGTCGGCTATGTCGGCCGCGACGTCGAGCAGATCGCGCGCGACCTGGTCGAGGAGGCGATCCGGCTGGAGAAGGAGCGGCGCCGCGCCGCGGTCAAGGACAAGGCCGAGGAAGCGGCGATGAACCGCCTGCTCGATGCGCTGACGGGGAAGGATTCGTCGACCGCGACGCGCGAGGCGTTCCGCCAGCGCTTCCACGACGGCCATCTCGACGACAAGGAGATCGAGCTTGAGCTCGAGGCGAGCCCGCAGATGCCGTTCGAGATTCCCGGCGGCGGGCAGGTCGGGATGATCAACCTCAGCGAAATGATGGGCAAGGCGTTCGGCCAGCAGAATATGAAACGCCGCAAGCTCACCGTGCGCTCGGCCTGGGACAAATTGGTCGAGGAGGAAGCCGACAAACGGCTCGACCAGGACGAGGTCAGCCGCGTCGCGCTGGCCGACGCCGAGGCGAACGGGATCGTGTTCCTCGACGAGATCGACAAGATCGCGGTCAGCGACGTGCGCGGCGGATCGGTCAGCCGCGAGGGCGTGCAACGCGACTTGCTGCCGCTGATCGAAGGCACCACCGTCGCGACGAAGTACGGGCCGATGAAGACCGACCATATCCTGTTCATCGCCTCGGGCGCATTCCATGTGGCAAAGCCGAGCGATCTGCTGCCCGAATTGCAGGGGCGCCTGCCGATCCGGGTCGAGCTGAAGGCGCTGACCGAGGAGGACTTCGTTTCGATCCTGTCCGACACCACCGCGTCATTGCCGCAGCAATACAAGGCGCTGATCGAAACCGAGGGGGTGGCGATCGACTTCACCGACGACGGCATCCGCGCGGTGGCCCGAATCGCGGCGGAGGTGAATGCCGAGATCGAGAATATCGGCGCGCGGCGGCTGCAGACGGTGATGGAAAAGCTGCTCGAGGAAGTGAGCTTCGACGCCGAGGACCGCGCCGGGAGCGCATTGACGATCGATGCGGCCTATGTCGACAAACAGCTCGATGAAGTGGCGCGGAATACCGATCTCAGCCGGTTCGTGTTGTAGCCGACGCGCCTTTCGCTCGTACCGCAATATCGCCCTTCGACAAGCTCAGGGCGAACAGAACGAAGCTCGGGGCGAACGAAAGAGGGAGGGTCATTTCCCGCCCTCCCGCCGGACCAGCGCAGCAACGCAGCTGGCGCGGTCGATCGCGCTGCCGTCGGGCTGTCGGGCATCGACATAGGTGACGATCGGCGCGCGGCCCTTCTTCTTCGGATAGAGATAGGTGTCGAGCACGCAGATCGGCCCCTGGAACTGGAGCTTGCGCGCTTCGCCCTCGCGCACATCGGCGTCGGGCTGGCCGAACAGCGCGATCAGCGCCGGCGCGGTCTGCCCCATGACGCGTTCGAGCCCGACGCTGCTGTAGGACGGCGGTGCAGGCTCCGGCACCTGGGTGGGGCGCACTGCCGTTGGGGCGCTCACACAGCCGGCGAGCAGGGTGGCAATACCGCCGGTCAGGATCAGCCGCTTCATCCTCCTCTCCTGCCGCGCACCATCGGCTGGGGCAAGAGCGGTCCGGCGGAGCGCCCGCGCAGTCGGTTGCATGGCGACCTTCGGCGCTTTACGGAACCGCATCCGGCCGTTCGGCCGAACTTCCCGATCATCCGTGCAGGAGAGATGCGTGACCCCCGCCCGCTATGACGTTGTCGCGATCGGCAACGCGATCGTCGATGTGCTCGCCCAGGCCGACGACGCCTTCATCGCCCAGGAGGGCATGACCAAGGGGTCGATGCAGCTGATGTTCTCGCCCGCCGAGGCCGATGCGCTCTATGCCAAGATGGGGCCGGGACAGGAGGTGTCGGGCGGTTCGGCGGCCAATACCGTTGCGGGAATCGCCGCATTGGGCGGCGCGTGCGGGTTCATCGGCCAGGTCGCCGACGACGAGCTCGGCACGATCTTCGCGCACGACATCCGCTCGCTCGGCATCCGCTTCGACACTGCGGCGCGCGCCGGCGATCCTTCGACCGCGCGCTGCCTGATCTTCGTCACGCCCGACGGGCAGCGGACGATGAACACCTTCCTCGGCGCCTCGCAATTCCTGCCCGAGGCCGCGCTCGACCGGCAGCTGATCGCCGACGGCGCAATCCTTTATCTCGAAGGCTATCTGTGGGACCCGGAGGAGCCGCGCCGGGCGATGCGCGCGGCGATCGAGGTGGCGCGCAAGGCGGGGCGCAAGGTCGCCTTCACGCTGAGCGACGTGTTCTGCATCTCGCGCCACGGCGGCGACTTCCGCAAACTGATCGCCGACGGGCTGATCGACATCCTGTTCGCCAACGAAAGCGAATTGCTCGCGCTGGCCGAGACCGAGGATTTCGAATCCGCCGTCGCCAAGGTCGCGCCGCAGGTCGGCACGCTGGTCGCGACGCGCAGCGAGAACGGCGCGATCGCGGTGCGGGGCGGCGAGCGCGTCGCCGTCGCCGCCGAGCCGATTGATCGCGTAGTCGACACGACCGGGGCGGGCGACCTGTTCGCGGCGGGCTTCCTCCACGGCCAGGCGCAGGGCATGGCGCTCGAAAAGTCGCTCCGCCTCGGCGCGATCTGCGCGGGCGAGATCATCAGCCATGTCGGCGCACGGCCGCAATGCGACATGAAGGCGCTCGTCGCGCGCAAGCTCGGCTGAGGAGGTACGGGCTATCTTACCCGTTCGTGCTGAGTAGCGCCCGAGTAGGCCCGAAGGGCCGTATCGAGGGTGCGTATCGAAGCACGGTGTCCTTCGATACGCCATTTCGATACGCGCTACGCGCTACTCAATAGCTACTCAGGACGAACGGACACCAAGTCTGGCCAATCCCGCTCCAACAAAAGGGGCCGCGAGCGCGATGCTCGCGGCCCCTTTTCCGATTGGTCAGCCCTCGAGTGGCTGCGCCAGCTCGGGCTGAAGGTTGGGATCGGGCTCGACATCGATGATCCCGCGCCCGACATAGCTCTTGCGATAGCCGTAGAGGAAATAGATCACCAAGCCGATCGCACCCCAGATCGGCAGCACGAGCATCGCCGCCGCAGGCAAGTTGAAGAACAGGAAGATGCAGCCGACGATCGCCGCCGGCGCGACGAACCACACCGCCGGCGTCCTGAACGCCCGCGGGCGGTGCGCCTCGGTCTTGCGCAGGATCAGCACCGCGAAGGCGACCATCATGAAGGCGTAGAGCGTGCCCGCATTGGCGATGTCGGCAAGCTGCCCGACCGGCAGGAACGCGGCGGCGAAGGCGACCGCGACGCCGGTGACGGCGGTGACGACATAGGGCGTCTTCCACTTCGGATGCACCTTCGACAGCGCTTCGGGCAGCAGCCCGTCGCGCGACATGACGAAGAAGATGCGCGTCTGGCCGAACAGCAGCACCAGCACGACCGACGGCAGCGCCAGGAACGCGGCGATGCCGATGAAATTGCCGACCCAGCTGAACCCGATCACGCGCAGCACGTGCGCCAGCGCCTCGGGCGAGCAGACCAGCGCGTCCCGATATTGCGGCAGCGCGCATTGGCGCGCGAGCTCGGCCGAGCCCGCCGGGAAGGGCGTGCCGTCGGGGCCCATGATCGGGTTGCCGCCGATCGAGCCGATCGCGCCGGCTGCGACGAGGATGTAGAAGACGGTGCAGAACAACAGGCTGCCGATCAGCCCGATCGGCACGTTGCGCTGCGGGTTCTTGGTCTCCTCGGCGGCGGTCGAGACCGCGTCGAAACCGACATAGGCGAAGAACATCGTCGCCGCCGCGCCGATCGCGCCGACCCCGGTGCCGAAGCCGCCGAATACGCCGGCGGGGAGGAACGGGTTGAAATTTGCGCTGTCGATATTGGGCAGCGTGAGGATGATGAACGCGGTTAGCGCGACGACCTTGATCGCGACGAGCACGGCGTTGACGCGCGCGCTTTCGCTGGTGCCGATGATGAGCAGCCAGGTGACGAGCAGCGAGATCACCGCGGCGGGCAGGTTGATGAACCCGCCGGCCTCCCCGCCCAGCCACAGCGGTCCCGCGGCGAGCCATCTGGGGAGATGTATCCCGAGCGCGTGCTCGAGGATCGTGCCGGTGAAATAGCCCGACCATCCCACCGCCACCGCCGAGGCGGCGACGGCATATTCGAGGATCAGCGCCCAGCCGACCGTCCAGGCGAGCACCTCGCCCATCACCGAATAGGTATAGGTATAGGCAGATCCCGCGACGGGGATCATCGCCGCGATCTCGGCATAACAGAGCGCTGCGACGATGCAGATCGCGCCCGCGACCAGGAAGGCGACCATCAGGCCGGGGCCGGCCTTCTGCGCGCCGGCGGCGGTGAGCACGAAGATGCCGGTGCCGATCACGCAACCGATCCCGAGCAACGTCAGTTGGAACCACCCGAGCGAGCGGTGCAGTGATTTCTTTTCAGCCGTCGCAAGGATCGCGTCGAGCGGCTTGATGCGCCAATTCATACAAACATCCCCCGGGGAGTGCGGCTTTTGCCGCTTCGGATTGCAAAGTGCGCGCGAGCCTAGTGGCAAATCGGGGCGGCGCAATCCCCAAAGGCGCGACTCAGCGTGCGAGCATCGGCCCCAGCGGCCGGCCGGCGAAGATATGGACGTGGAGGTGCGGCACCTCCTGATTGCTGTCGGGTCCGGTATTGGCGAGCAGGCGATAGCCCGGCTCGACCAGCCCTGCGTACCGCGCGATCGCGCCGACCGCGCGGACGAAGCCGGCGATCTCCGCCGCGCTCGCCTTCGCGCTGAAATCGTCCAAGGAAACGTAGGCTCCCTTCGGGATCACCAGGATATGGGTCGGCGCCTGCGGGTTGATGTCGTGGAAGGCGAAGGCATAGTCGTCCTCATAGACTGTCTTCGCCGGAATCTCGCCGCGCAGGATCTTCGCGAACACGTTCTGGTCGTCATAGGGCCGGGTGGCGTCGATCGGCATGGTCACTCCTTTCGCCGGCGCTTTTCCTCGATCCCCGACAGCCCCTCGCGCCGCGCGAGTTCGGCGCGGACGTCGTCGAGCGACAGCCCGGCGTCGGCGAGCAGCACGAGCAAGTGGAAGACGAGGTCGGCGGCCTCGGGCACGATCGCGGCGGGTTTGTCCGCGCAGGCGGCGATCACCGTCTCGACCGCTTCCTCGCCCAGCTTCTGCGCGATCTTGGCGCGGCCGCGGGCGAACAGGCGGGCGACGTAGGAAGCGTCGGGATCGCCGCCCCTTCGCGAGCGGATCAGCGCCTCGAGCGCGTCGAGCTGGTCGGAAGCCATCGGCGTTCGCTGGCCCAAGCGGCCGCGCGCGTCAATCCTCGCGGCGCTTGGCGGCGCGCCGGATCATCGCGCGCCGTGCAAGCCACACGCCGATCGCCGCCATCACGAACAAGGCGATATCGGAGGGTTCGGGGCCCGTGCGGACCTTCACCACGCCCGAATGCGCCGCAGGGTCGTTGCCGAGCGCAGGGGCGGCGATCAGGGCGAGGAGGATGAGGGCGCGCATTGCGACATTGATAGACGAACGGGGTTAAACCTGTTTTACCGGAGTGGTCGCGTTATTGGGCGAGCGGCGCGCGGACCGGGATCCCCGCAGCCGCCAATGCGGCGTGCGCATCGGCGACGCTCGCCTCGCCGAAATGGAAGATCGAGGCGGCGAGCACCGCCGAGGCATGGCCGTCGCGGATGCCGGCGACGAGGTCGGAAAGCCCGCCGACGCCGCCGCTCGCGACCACCGGCACCGCAACCCGGTCTGCGATCGTGCGGATCAGGTCGAGGTCGTAGCCGTCGCGCGTTCCGTCGCGGTCCATCGAGGTGACGAGCAGCTCGCCCGCGCCCAGTTCGGCGAGCTTGAGCGCGTGCGCCACCGCATCGATTCCCGTCGCCCGCCGTCCGCCATGGGTGAACACCTCCCACCGGCCGTCGGCGACGCGCCGCGCATCGACCGAGGCGACAACGCACTGGGTGCCGAACCGCTCGGCCATGTCGGCGACCAGCTCGGGCCGCGCAACCGCGGCGGAATTGACCGCGACCTTGTCGGCGCCGGCGAGCAGCAGCGCGCGCGCGTCCTCGACCGTGCGCACCCCGCCGCCGACGGTCAGCGGCATGAAGCACACTGCGGCGGTGCGGCGCACGACATCGACCAGGGTACCGCGCGCCTCGTGGCTGGCGGTGATGTCGAGGAAGCACAGCTCGTCAGCCCCGGCGGCATCATAGGCGCGCGCCTGTTCCACCGGATCGCCGGCGTCCTTCAGATCGACGAAATTGACACCCTTGACGACACGGCCGTCGGCGACGTCGAGGCAGGGAATGACGCGCGCGCGGACGGTCACGCCGCCCTCGCCACGCTGAGCGCCGCCGCCAAATCGAGCCGGCCGTCGTAGAGCGCCCGCCCGGTGATGACGCCTTCGATCCCGTCCCGCGCGTGGAGCGCGAGCATGTGGATGTCGGAAATCCCCGCAACGCCGCCGCTTGCGATCACCGGCAGGCTGGTCGCGCGGGCGAGATCGACCGTCGCGTCGATGTTGACGCCCTTGAGCAAGCCGTCGCGGCCGACGTCGGTGAACAGCAGGCTGGCGACGCCGGCATCCTCGAAGCGCCGCGCCATCTCGACCACCGAGACATCCGACACGTCGGCCCAGCCCGCGGTGGCGACCATCCCGTCCCGCGCATCGACCGCGACGACGATCCCGCCGGGAAAGTCGCGCGCCGCGCCGCGCACCAGATCGGGGTCCTTGAGCGCGGCGGTGCCGATCACCACGCGCGCGACGCCGAGATCGAACCAGCGCTCGATCGCATCGCGGCTGCGGATGCCGCCGCCGAGCTGGACGTAACCCGGAAATGCCGCGACGATCCGCGCGACGACTTCGCCATTGACCGACCCGCCGGCGAACGCGCCGTCGAGATCGACGACATGCAGATGCTCCGCGCCTGCCTCGGCGAACGCGAGCGCCTGGGCGGCGGGGTCGTCGCCGTAGATCGTCGCGCGCTCCATGTCGCCTTCGGCGAGGCGGACGACCTTGCCGCCCTTGAGGTCGATCGCGGGAAAGACGATCAGGGCCGCCATGCGAGGAACCTTTCGAGCAGCGCTATGCCGTAGCGCTGGCTCTTTTCGGGGTGGAACTGTACGCCGAGCATGTTGTCGCGGCCGATCGCGGCGGTGATCGGGCCGGCATGGTCGGTGACGGCGAGCACCGCGTCGCCGGTGAAGGCGTAGCTGTGCAGGAAATAGGCCTCGCCGGGTTCGATCAGCGGGTGCGGCGCGGTGGGCGCCACGTCGTTCCAGCCCATGTGCGGCACCTTGGCGGCCGGGTCGGCGGGTTCGAGCCGGCGGACGATGCCCGCAATCCAGCCGAGCCCGGCGTGCGTGCCCATTTCCTCGCCGGCATCGGCCATCAGCTGCATCCCGACGCAGACGCCGAGGAAGGGCGCGCCCTCCTGCCGAACCCGCCGGTCGAGCGCCTCGACCATCCCGGGCGCCGCGCGAAGCGCGCCCGCGCACGCCCCGAACGCCCCGACTCCCGGCAGGACGATGCGATCGGCGCGCGCGACCACTTCCGGATCGGCGGTGATCGCGAGGTCGGTCGCGCCGGCGGCGGTCAGCGCATTGGCGACCGAGTGGAGGTTGCCCGCGCCATAGTCGATCAGCGCGAGGGTCACGTCAGCAGCGCTGCCAGCTCCGGCGCGGCGAAGCTGGCGTTGAACGGGATCACCTCGGTCGTCGCGACGCCGCTCGTCACGAACGGATCGGTCGCGGCGACTTTATCGACGGGCGCACGTTCGCCGCGGACCAGGATGACGCCCCCGGTGCGCGGGGTGCGGCGGCCGGCGACGACGAACAGGCCTTGCTCGAATCCCTGCTTGAGCCACGCGACATGCGCGGGAAGCTGTGCGTCGACCTCGTCCAGCGGCTTCACATAAGTGAGTACGATCAGGCTGAGCGGCCCCGACGCGCGGAAATCGTCGGCCATCACAGCGTCCCCTTGGTCGAGGGAATCGCGTCGGCCTTGCGCGGGTCGATCTCGACCGCGGCTCTCAGCGCGCGCGCCAGCCCCTTGAACGCCGATTCGATGATGTGGTGGTTGTTCTTGCCATACAGCGTCTCGATGTGCAGCGTCAGCCCGGCGGCCTGCGCGAAGCTGTGGAACCAGTGCTCGAACAGCTCGGTATCCATCTCGCCCAGCTTCTTCTGGGTGAATTCGGTCTTCCACACCAGCCACGGCCGCCCGGAAATGTCGATCGCGACGCGGGTCAGCGTCTCGTCCATCGGCGACAGCGCGTCGCCGTAGCGGCGGATGCCGCGCTTGTCGCCCAAGGCCTTGGCCAGCGCCTCGCCGATCGCAAGCGCCGAGTCCTCGGTGGTGTGGTGCTGGTCGATGTGGAGGTCGCCCGCCACCGTCAGCTCGAGGTCGATCAGCGAATGGCGCGACAGCTGCTCGAGCATATGGTCGAGGAAGCCGATGCCGGTCTCGATCCGATAGGCGCCGGCGCCGTCGAGATTGACGGCGACGTCGATCCGGGTTTCGCTGGTGTGGCGGGCGATCGTGGCGGTGCGCATTTGAGCCCCATAGCGCCTCCGCTCGCCCATGCAATCTTGACCGGGTGGCAAACCGCGTTAGGCAGGGAGGCATGACCGACGGCCTGCCCGACAGCCTGATTCCCTATGACGAGATCGTCCAGGAGGCGCTGCGCGCCGTGGTCGGCCGCGTGCTCGGGTCGGTCGCCGAAGGCGGATTGCCCGGCGACCATCATTTCTACATCACCTTCAAGACGCAGGCGCCTGGCGTCGATATCCCGCAGCGCCTGATCGAACGCTTCCCCGACGAGATGACGATCGTGCTCCAGAATCGCTTCTGGGACCTGGTCGTCGACGAGGAGCGGTTCTCGGTCGGCCTCAGCTTCAACCAGGTGCCGTCGAAGCTGCTGATTCCCTATGCGGCGATCACCGGCTTCCACGATCCCGCGGTCAATTTCGAGCTGCGCTTCCAGGTGCAGGACGCCGAAGCGCCCGAGCCGCACGACGACGCCGAGAACGACGGCCCCGCGCCCGAGCCGGTCGAGGACGGATCGAACGTCGTCTCGGTCGATTTCAAGCGGAAGAAATAAATGGCGGAAGGCGATGGTGCCGCCCGGCTCGAGGCCATCTCGCCTTTCTTCATCGTCGCCGACGTTACCCGCTCGCTGATCTTCTACCGTGACCGGCTCGGCTTCGATATCCGCTTCGCCGAGCCTGCCGAACGGCCTTTCTTTGCCATCGTGGGCCGCGATGCTGCCCAGCTTCTGCTCAAGGCCGATTCGGAGGTCGCGCCGCTGCCCAATCGGGTTCGTCATGCTTCCATGCGCTGGGACGCCTTCGTCTACACGTCCGAACCGGATGGCCTCGCCCTTGACCTGACCGAACGCGGCGCTGCCTTCACAATGCCGCTCGCCGACACGCACGACGGCTTGCGTGGATTCGAAGTCGAGGATCCGGACGGCTATACCCTCTTCTTCGGCCGTCCTCGCTAACGGCAGCTTGTGCGGGCGCGGTGATTGCCTCTAGAGCGCCGGCAAAACGTTTCCGGAGGACCCGTGACCGACACCCGCACCGAAACCGATTCGATCGGCGCCATCGAGGTGCCCGCTGACGCCTATTGGGGCGCGCAGACGCAGCGGTCGATCGAGAACTTCCCGTTCGGGCCGGCCGAGCGGATGCCGATCGGCATCGTCCGTGCGCTGGCCGAGGTGAAGCGCGCGGCGGCGATCGTCAACAAGCGCCACGGGCTCGACGCGGCGAAGGCCGACGCGATCGTCAAGGCCGCCGAGGAAGTGATCGCCGGCAAGCTCGACGATCAGTTCCCGCTGGTGATCTGGCAGACCGGATCGGGCACGCAGTCGAACATGAACGCCAACGAGGTGATCGCGGGGCGCGCCAACGAGCTCCTCACGGGCACGCGCGGCGGGAAATCGCCGGTCCACCCCAATGACGACGTCAATCGCGGGCAATCCTCCAACGACAGCTTCCCGACCGCGCTCCACGTCGCCGCGGCGGTGGCGGTGGAAAAGCAGCTCTACCCTGCGCTCGATCGCCTGACCGGCGCGCTCACCGACAAGGCGAAGGCGTGGGACGGCATCGTCAAGATCGGCCGCACCCACCTGCAGGACGCGACGCCGTTGACGTTGGGCCAGGAATTCTCGGGCTATGCCGCGATGCTCCACGCCGACCGCCAGCGCCTCGAAGGCGCGGTCGCCGGCAGCATTCTCAAGCTCGCGCAGGGCGGCACCGCGGTCGGCACCGGGCTCAACGCGCCCAACGGCTTCGACACGGATGTCGCGGCGGAGATCGCGCGCAATACCGGCCTCGATTTCATCACCGCGCCCAACAAGTTCGAGATGCTCGGGTCGAAGGACGGGCTGGTGTTCCTCTCCGGCGCGCTCAACACGCTGGCGGTGTCGCTGACCAAGATCGCCAACGACATCCGACTTTTGGGCTCCGGCCCGCGCTCGGGGCTCGGCGAGCTCGAGCTGCCGGCGAACGAGCCGGGCAGCTCGATCATGCCCGGCAAGGTCAACCCTACCCAGTGCGAGATGCTGACGATGGTCTCGGCGCAGGTGATCGGCAACCATATGGCGGTGACGGTCGGCGGGCTGCAGGGCCATATGGAGCTCAACGTGTTCAAGCCGCTGATCGGCGCGGGCGTGCTGCGCTCGATCGACCTGCTCGCGGTCGGCATGGCGAGCTTCGCCGAACGCTGCGTCGAAGGGATCAAGGCCAATGAGGACCGGATCAAGGATCTGGTCGATCGCTCGCTGATGCTGGTGACGGCGCTCGCGCCTGAGATCGGCTACGACAACGCCGCCAAGATCGCCAAGCATGCGCACCAGACCGGGCAGACGCTCAAGGAGGCCGGGCTGGAACTCGGGCTGGTCGATGCGGCGACCTTCGACCGGGTGGTGCGGCCGGAAACGATGATCGGCCGCTGACCCTCGCCTCGCGGCGCGCCGGATCGGGACGGTCCGGCCGCCGCGCGCGGGGCCTGTCCCGTTACCGGACGCGACTTAACCACGTTTCCGCGCGACCGAATCATAAACGCGGCGTTAACGTCTTTGCCATGCAGCGAAGACTCGTCCTCACCAACGAAGCCGCCGGCCATCCCCTGCGCCGCCGCCTGCCGCCGCCGCCCAGGCCGAAGCCGGCCAAGGACCAGGATCACGACTGGAAGCTGTTCATGCTCAGCTTCTCGGCGTTCTTCATCTGCTTCTATACGTTCATCTTTTAAGGACGCGGCGGGCCCAAAATCTGATCCGTTCGCCCTGAGCGAAGTCGAAGGGCGGGGGTGCCCCAAGTGCTTCGACTTCGCTCAGCACGAACGGCTGTGGTGGTTCGACTGACGCTGTGGTCCCCACACCTCAATCGCAGGCGAGGTGGAGCTTCTGTGCGATCCACGCCGCGAACAGGCACATCGCGGCGACCAGGAACAGCATGTCCTCCGGGCTGACGCCGAGCGCGCTCAGCCCCAGCACCGCGAGCGCGCCGAGCACCATCGCGCCCGAATTGACGACGTTGTTCGCCGCCACGGTGCGCGCGGTCTGGTCCTTGGTCACGGTCGTCGTCAGGAAGGCGTAGAGCGGCACGACGAACATGCCGCCGGTGATCGCGATGCCGACCAGGCACAAGACGATCGGGATCGCGCGCGGCTGGGCGAGGAAATCGCCGACGCCGTACATCCCGCCGTCGGGCGCGGGGATCCAGGTCCGCGAGATGAGCGAGAAGGCGACGACGAAGCCGCCCATCGCGATCACCGAAACCGGCGCGAACCTTGCCGAGATGCGGCCCTTCAGCATCGTGTTGATGACCACCGATCCGATCGCGACGCCGACCGAGAAGATGGCGATCACCAGGCTGGCGACACGCTCGTCGGCGGTCAGCAGGTTCTTGACCAGCGGCGGGAAGATAATGATCAGCACCGATCCGATCGTCCAGAAGAAGCTGATCGCGCAGATCGCCAGGAACAGCCGCGGGATGTGCATCGTCGCGCTGATCAGCCGCCATGACGAGGTGAGCGGGTTGTAGTTGATCTCCAGCTTCGGCCCGACCCGCGGCGCCGGCGGCACGGCGCGTCCCGCCACCCAGCCGGCCGCCGCGACCAGCAGCACCGCGATCGCGGCGGTCTCGACCGTGATCCAGCCGGCCAGCACCGTCCCCATCAGGATCGACAGATACGTGCCCGCCTCGATCAGCCCGGTCCCGCCGAGCACGTGATGGCTGTCGAGATGCTGCGGCAGGATCGCGTATTTGATCGGCCCGAAGAAGGTCGAATGCACGCCCAGCGCGAACACCGCGCCCAGCATCAGCCCCATGCCGATCTGGGTGTGCCCGGCGCGCGCGACCATCAGCCCGGCGCCGCCGAGCAGCATGATCGCGATCTCGGCGGTCTTGATGATTCGCGTGATCGCCGCCTTGTCGTAGGTGTCGGCGAGCTGCCCGGCGAGCGCGGAGAACAGGAAGAACGGCACGATGCTGATGCCGGTCGCCAGCGCGTTGAAATTCTGCTCGACCCCGGCGTCGTTGAAGATGCGGTAGGTGGCGAACAGCACCATCGCGGTCTTGAACAGATTGTCGTTGAACGCGCCCAGGAATTGCGTGACGAACAGGGGTAGAAACCGGCGCTCCCTGAGCAGACCGAGCGCACTGATCATGGCGGGAACGCGCCCTCCGAACGACGAAACTGGGGCAGGACATAGCCGAGCCGCGCCCGGTTGGGCAAACGCCAATGCCGCATGGGCTTTCGCCGCTCGCGGCGGCCCGCTACATCGAGGGGCGATGCTGACGCTGCCCAACATGCTGACGCTGTCGCGGATCGTCGCGGTGCCGCTGCTCGCCTGGCTGCTGTGGCTGCCCGGCTGGCACGCCGGCTATGCGCTCGCCTTCGCGCTCTACTGCCTGATGGGCGTGACCGATTATTTCGACGGCTATGTCGCGCGCGCGCAGGGCGCGGTGTCGAAGCTCGGCATCTTCCTCGATCCGATCGCCGACAAGATCATGGTCGCCGCGGTCATCCTGCTGCTGGTCGGCACGCGCGACGGCGCGCCGCCGGTGATCGCCGGGTTCAACCAAATCGCCGCGCTGGTCATCCTGCTGCGCGAGATCATGGTTTCGGGCCTGCGCGAGTTCCTCGGCGGCATCCAGGTCTCGGTGCCGGTGACGCGGCTCGCCAAATGGAAGACGACGCTGCAGCTGCTGGCGCTCGGACTGCTGATCCTGTCGGGCGCGCTCCCCGATTGGCCGTGGCTCCATCTCGCCGGGCTGATCGCCTTGTGGGGCGCGGCGGCGCTGACGCTCGTCACCGGATGGGATTACCTGCGTGTCGGCCTCAAGCACATGGATTGACCCGTGCCGATCGAGCTCCTCTATTTCGCATGGGTGCGCGAGGCGATCGGTTTCGGCTGCGAACGGGTGGTGCCGCCCGATACCGTCGCGACGGTCGCCGGGCTGATCGACTGGCTGGCAGGTGCGAGCGAAGGCCATGCCCGCGCATTCGCCGACCGTAGCCGGCTGCGCGCAGCGCTCGACCAGGCGTTCGTGCCGCTCGACGCGCCGCTGGGGAGTGCCCGCGAGGTGGCGATCTTTCCCCCCGTTACCGGCGGATGATCCGCGTCTTCGTCAGCGAGGCGCCGCTGGATCCGGCAACGCTCATTGCCGGGCTTCCGTCGACCGGAGCGCTCGCCACCTTCATCGGGCGAGTCCGCGCCGATGACGGCGTCACCGAACTGATGCTGGAACACTATCCCGGCGCGACCGAGCGTGCGCTACGCGATATCGGCGAGGCGGCCGTCGTGCGATGGCGGCTGGCCGAAGCGGTGATCGTCCACCGCGTCGGCGCGATGGGTCCGGGGGAGCCGATCGTGTTCGTCGCGGCCGCGTCGGCGCACCGCCGGGCGGCGCTCGACGCCTGCGCCTTCATCATCGACCGGCTGAAGACCGACGCGCCGTTCTGGAAGCGCGAACGGCGCGGGGCGGACACCCGCTGGGTGGAGCAGCGCGGCGGCGACCGGGCCGCCGCCGCGCGCTGGGATCAGCCGCCGGACGAATCCTGACCGTCGGTATCGCCGGTAGCGGGCGTAGCGGGCGGCTTCGTGGCGTCGGGCGCGGTCGTGCCGGGGGCGCCCGGCGCCGGTGCCGCCGCGCCGGGCGCTTCAGGGGGTTTGGGCAGCATCTTCGGCGTCGGCACGCCGTTGACATACTCGATGACGCCGTTCGACTCCTTGTCGGACAGCTTGCTGACGAAGCCGGCCTTGTTGCCCGCCGCGTCGGTCAGCTGAATTGCGCTCGGGCCCGCGAGGGACAAGGTGAGCGGCTGGCCGTCGAGCGTGTTGAGCGTCAACGTCGGCGTGGTCTTGAGCTGGGTCAGCAGATCCTGCGTCGTATAGCTGCCCTGGACGATCAGATATTTGACGACCTGCTGCGTGCTCCACTGGTGCGCGGGGTCGAGCAGCTGGTCGACCGTGCCCGGCGCGAGACGGCCGAATGCGGCGTCGTCGGGCGCGAAGATCGTCACCGGGCCCGAACCCGACAGCACGCCGTCGAGATTGGCCGCCTGGACCAGCTTCACCAGCGTCGTGTGATCGGGCGATGCCTGCAGCGCCTGCGCGACGGTGGGCGCGGTCGCGGGCGTACCCGAGGGCGCCGGCGTCGGCTGGACCGGGATCGGGGCCGGGGTCGGTGTCGCGGTGGTGCCGCTGGACTGCTGCGCGACGGCCGGGCCGGCCGCGATCAGTGCGATCGAGGAAGCGAGGGTAACCGAAAGGACCTTCAAGACATGCATGACCTTCTCCTGTTGTTTCGCAAGTGCCTTAGATTTCGACTCGCCGCCCTGTCAAAGTTCAGGGGAAACCGGAGCCGGTGGCAGCGCCCGCAACAGGCAGGCGCTCGCGTCGCCCGCCATTATCCCAAATCGGGGATGAGCACGCCATTAACGACCTGAATCAGCCCATTGGACTGCGGCACGTCGGCTCCCTGAATATAGCTGCGGTTGCCGTTGACGTCGCTCAGCGTCAGCACGTCGCTGGTCAGCGTGACGGTCAGCGGATCGCCCTCGATCGTCGTCAGCGTCGTGCTTCCCCCGCCCGCGGCGATCCGCGCGCGCAGGTCCTTGGTCGTGATGCGGCCGTCGATGACATGGTATTTCAGCAACTTGATCAACGACGCCTTGTTCTCGGGCTTGAGCAGCGTGTCGACCGTCCCGGGCTGCAGACGGCCGAAGGCGTCGTTGGTCGGCGCGAGCAAAGTGAACGGTCCCGGCCCCGATAGCGTTTCGGTAAGCCCCGCCGCCTGCAGCGCCTTGACCAGCGTGGTGAGGTTCGGCGCCTTGGCGGCGTTGGCCGCGATCGTTGCGGCCGGATCGATGACAGCGCCGCCGATCGTCGGCCGTCGCGCCGGCGCCGACGTCCCCGCGGTCTCGCCCCCATTCGACGCACAGCCGCCGAGGAGGAGCGCTGCGGCAAGACCGGGAAGCAGGAATCTGGCAATCGGCGGCATCGCACGAGCTCCGTTCACAGTGATTTTATACGGGCGAACCGCCATTTGGTTTCGATTCGCAGGCGAAAGCAGGTCATTGCGCGGCGGCGAGCACATCGGCGAGCAGGCGAAAATCCTTCTCGCGCGGAGAGGCGCGACGCCATACCAGAGCGATGGTCCGCGACGGATGCTCGGCCTCCAGCGGCTGTGCGATGATATGCGTATGGTCGAGGATGCCGGCCTTGAGCGCCATCTCGGGAAGCATGGTGACGCCCAGCCCGTTGTCGACCATCTGCACGATCGTGTGGAGCGAGGTGCCCATCATCGCCGCTTCGGCGCGCAGCTCGGGCCGGTTGCACGCAGCGAGCGCATGGTCCTTCAGGCAATGGCCGTCCTCGAGCAGAAGAAGCCGCTTCTCGTCGATGTCGGCAGGGCGGATCGTCGCCGCGGCCATCCCGTCCTCGTCCGCCGGCGCGGCGACGAACAGCCGGTCTTCGAACAATGGCGCCGCGGTCACCTCGCCGCAGGCATAGGGGAGGGCGAGCAGTACGCAGTCGGTGCGGCCGTTGTGCAGTCCCTCGCACGCCGGGCCGCTCGGCTCCTCGCGCAGGAACAGCTTCAGGTCGGGATAATCGCGCCTCAAGCGCGGCAGCACGCGCGGCAGCATGAACGGCGCGATCGTCGGAATGACGCTCATCCGCATTTCGCCCGACAGCGGCCGGCCGGCGGCGCGCGCGAGATCGCCCAGTTCCTCCGCCTCGCGCAGCACGCGGCGCGCCTTGTCGGCAATTCGGTCGCCGAGCGGCGTGAAGCGCACCACGCGGCGGGTGCGCTCGACCAGGGTCACTCCGATCAGCGTCTCGAGTTCGCGGATCCCCGCCGACAGCGTCGATTGCGTGACGAAGCACGCCTCCGCCGCACGGCCGAAATGGCCGTGGTCGCGCAGCGCGACGAGATATTGCAGCTGCTTGAGCGTCGGCAGGTATGTCGTGCTCAGTGATCGCCTCCGTCGATGAAGCGACAGAATTTAATCAATTCCGCGCACCGGGCAATGCCGCGCGCCACAGCGGGCTCACGCCGCCTGCAATTCCTCCGCGGGCAGGCGGATCAGATAGTCGAACGCCGACAGCGCCGCGGTCGAGCCGCCGCCCATCGCGACGACGATCTGCTTGTACGGCTCGGTTGTCGCGTCGCCCGCGGCGAAAATGCCCGGCTGCGACGTCTCGCCGCGGTGATCGATCCCGATCTCGCCATGGGGGGTCAGCGCGACCGCGCCCTTCAGCCATTCGGTGTTCGGCACCAGCCCGATCTGGACGAAGATTCCCTCCAGTTCGATGTCGTGGCTCGTGCCCTGGTTGCGGTCCTTGTAGGTGAGGCCCGTCACTTTGGCGCCGTCGCCCTTGACCTCGGTGGTCAATGCCGAGGTGATCACCTTGACGTTGGACAAGCTGCCGAGCTTGCGCTGCAGCACCGCGTCGGCGCGCAGCTGGCTGTCGTATTCGATCAGCGTGACGTGCGCGACCAGCCCGGCGAGGTCGATCGCCGCCTCGACGCCCGAATTGCCGCCGCCGATCACCGCGACGCGCTTGCCCTTGAACAGCGGGCCGTCGCAATGCGGGCAATAGGTCACGCCCTTGGTGCGATATTCGGCCTCGCCCGGCACGTTCATCTGCCGCCAGCGCGCGCCGGTCGAAAGAATCACCGTCCGCGCGCTCAGCGACGCGCCGCTCTTCAGCCTGACCTCGTGCAATCCGCCCGGCGTGCGCGCCGGAACCAGCTGGCTCGCGGTCTGCAGGTTCATGACATCGACCTCATAATCGCGCACATGCCGTTCCAGCTCGGCGGCAAGCTTCGGTCCCTCGGTGTACGGCACCGAAACGAAATTCTCGATCGCGGCGGTGTCGAGCACCTGTCCGCCCAGCCGCTCGGCGACGACGCCGGTGCGGATTCCCTTGCGCGCGGCATAGACCGCTGCGGCGGCGCCCGCCGGCCCGCCGCCGACGACCAGCACGTCGAACGGCTCCTTCGCCGCGATTCTTTCGGCCGCCTTCGCCTCGGCGCCGGTATCGAGCTTGGCGAGGATTTGCTCGAGCTCCATCCGCCCCTGCGCGAAGGGCTCGCCGTTCAGGAATACCTGAGGCACGGTCATCACCTGCCGGCGCTCGACCTCGTCCTTGAACAGCGCGCCGTCGATCGCGGCGTGGCGGATGCGCGGATTGAGCGCCGCCATCGCGTTGAGCGCCTGCACCACGTCGGGGCAATTCTGGCACGATTGCGAGAAATAGGTCTCGAAGCGGAGCTCGCCTTCGATCCCCCGAACCTGCCCGGCCGCCTCGTCGCTGATCCGCGGCGGATGCCCGCCGACCTGGAGCAATGCGAGCACCAGCGAGGTGAATTCGTGCCCCATCGGCAGCCCGGCGAAGCGCACGCCAATCTCGCTGCCGGCGCGGCGGATCAGGAAGCTGGGGGTGCGCTCGTCCGCTGCGTGCGCGACCGTGATCAGATCCGACAGCGCAGCGATTTCGCCCAGCAGCTCGCCGAGCTCGCGGCTCCTGCCATCGTCACCCAGGCTGGCGACGAGCTCGATCGGGTGCTGCACCTTGGTGAGATAGCCCTTGAGCTGTTGCGTCAGGTTAGCGTCGAGCATGGGAAAGCTCCTGTACCGAAGGAAAAACGGCCCGAGCCGGGGAGGGGGGAGGGGACCGGCCCGGGCCGTTCGAAAGCCCAACGAGGTTGGGCTAACTGTGATTACGTCTGGCGTATCACCCTCACCCTTCCGCGCCCCCGCTCGCGCGGGGGCCGCTCCCTCCCTCTCCCGCTGGGAGAGGGAAGGGGCCCGCTCGGCGCAGCCGAGTGGGAAGGGTGAGGGTGACGGCGTTCGGTCCTCGGCCGTCAGATCTTACCGACCAGCTCCAGCGACGGCGCCAGCGTCTCTTCGCCCTCTTCCCACTTGGCGGGGCAGACCTCGTCCGGGTGGGCGGCGACATATTGCGCGGCCTTGACCTTGCGCAGCAGCTCTGCGGCGTTGCGGCCGACGCCTTCGCTGGTGATCTCGATCAGCTGGATGACGCCCTCGGGATCGACCACGAAGGTGCCGCGGTCGGCAAGGCCCTGGCCCTCACGCAGCACGTCGAAATTGTTGGCGATGACGTGATTCTGGTCGCCCAGCATGAAATAGTCGATCTTGCCGATCGCGGGCGAGCTGTCGTGCCACGCCTTGTGGCTGAAATGCGTGTCGGTCGAGACCGAATAGACCTCGACACCCATCTTCTGCAGCGTCGGGTAGATGCCGGCGAGATCCTCCAGCTCGGTCGGGCAGACGAAGGTGAAGTCGGCCGGGTAGAAGAAGAACACCGCCCACTTGCCCTTCACGTCCTGGTCGGTGACGGGCAGGAACTTGCCCTGCTTGTAAGCCTGGGTGGTGAACGGCTTCAGCGTGTCGCCGATCTTGGCCATTGGAAAATCTCCTCTTGGGGGTGATGGTTGCGAGCCGGATATGGCTATCGCGCCGCAACATGAAAAGCGGGAAGTGCCGATGGGCGTGATCGATGGGTTCGATCACAGGGCTATCTGTCGATCGAATCAGGCTAATATGGCCGATCCGAACCTAATCATCCGCGCTGAAGACGCCGTGAGGCGCTCGTCAAATGCCTGAAATTATCGCGCCGCACACCGGAATTTGCTGCCGCGCACCATTGGCCGCCCGCGGTTTCGGAAGCGAGCGGCGACGCCCGACATTGCCGCCGGCGCTCCGACACCCTAAATTGCCCGCCGAACGAAGGGGACGACCAATGTTCGGCCGGCTCACCGCCTATCTCGATTCGATCAAGGTGCGCGATCCCGCGCCGCGCTCGCGCTGGGAAGTGCTGCTCTATCCCGGCGTGTGGGCGCTCGGCTATCACCGTATCGCGCACCGGCTGTATCGCGCGCGACTGTTCTTCCTCGCGCGCGCGGTCAACCACTGGGCGCGCTTCCTGACCGCGATCGACATCCATCCCGGCGCGACGATCGGCCGCAATTTCTTCATCGACCACGGCTTCACCGTGATCGGCGAGACGGCGGAGATCGGCGACAACGTCACCATCTACCAGAACGTCACGCTCGGCGGCACCAGCCCCGACGACGGCGTCGCCGGCAAGCGCCACCCGACGATCCTCGACGGCGCGATCATCGGCTCGGGCGCGCAGGTGCTGGGGCCGGTGGTTGTCGGCCGGCGCAGCCGGAT
Organism: Sphingomonas sp.; assembly: GCA_035776635.1. Taxonomy (GTDB): domain Bacteria; phylum Pseudomonadota; class Alphaproteobacteria; order Sphingomonadales; family Sphingomonadaceae; genus Sphingomonas. Next base: position 107,021 of record DASTWI010000018.1, read on the forward strand.
CGGTGCCAACGCGGTGGTGACGAAGGACGTGCCCGAGGGCGCGGTGATGGTCGGCATCCCGGCGCGCGCCACGATGGTCGAGGGCGGCCGTGTCGAGCGCGGCTTCGTCCCCTACGGCACGCCGTGCAGCGAGATGTTCGACCCGGCGACGCAGCAGGTGGAGCTGATGCGCTGCGAGCTCGAGGCGTTGCGCAAGCGGCTCGACGCGCTGCTCGTCGAACAAGAGGATCGTCGCGACCGCGCCTGATGGGAACGGTCACGCCCTTCCCGTTGCCCGCCGGCCGGCCGAGCCAGATCGGGTTCGATCGGATCGAGCTGACGCGCATCCTCGACCTCTACGGCCGCATGGTCGCCGCCGGCCATTGGCGCGACTATGCGATCGAGCTCGGCCGCGACGCCGCCGTCTTCGCCGCCTTCCGCCGCACCGCCGAACATCCCGAATACCGCATCGAAAAGCGGCCCGCGCTGCGCCATCGTCAGGGGATGTGGACACTCGTCGCCGAGGCAGGCACCATCCTGAAGCGCGGCCACGACCTCGCCGGCGTCCTCGCCCCGCTCGAACGCCGCCTGCTCAAGCTGGTCGCGGATTAGCACCGGCCGCAGTGCTCCTGCGAAAGCAGGAGCCCAGAGCCGCGAACGACAACGCTTGCGCCTTAGCTCCTGCTCCCGCGGAGCCCAGATGAATTCCCGTTCGTGCTGAGCGAAGTCGAAGCACCGCTCCCAAGCCCGACGCGCAAAAAATCCCCGGCAGCAAGCGCCACCGGGGCAGGAACTCCAATCCTTCGCCCGTCAGGCCGCTTGTAATGTCGGCGGCAGCCGCTCGCTGAGCCCGCCCAGCGTCCCCACCACCCAGCGCCGCATCGGGTGCCAGAAGGCCGACAGCATCAGCAGCGCCGCGCCGATCACCAGCGCGGTCAGCGCCCAGCCGAGCTCGATCGCCCCGGCGCTGCGGAACATCGCCCACATCGCATAGAGCACATAGACCAGGCTCGACACCAGCAGCGCGCGGCGATCGACCGCCAGCGCGACAAAGGCGAACAGCAGATACAGCGTCAGCACCACGCCCGCGGTGCCGATCCCGACCTGCGGCCCGAACACGCCGAGCATCTGGAAGATCGGATGCGCGATCATCGGCGCGGCGGCGAGGTGCAGCCAGAAGGCGACATCGGCGCGCCGCGTCTGGCGCACCCGGTCGCTCATGTCCCAGCGCATCGCCAGCGCGAACACCGCAAGGCCGCCGACCAGCAGCAGCGGATAGAGCGTGTCCTTGATCGACGGGACGGCGACCAGCGCCAGCGCGATCACCATCGCGACCACCGCGACCGCGCCCGCCGCGACGGTGATCGGCACCATGAAGCGCTTCCAATGCACCCAGGCCGCGCCTGCGGTGACGAGCGCCATGCCCGCCGCGATCAGCGCGTTCACGCGGTCGGAAAAATCGAGATTGAGGTGGACGAGCTCACCGATCATCGTGGCCGCCACCCCGCCGACGAAGGCGAGCAGCAGCACGATCGACGGCAGCGCCATCCGCCGCACTCGGGTGAAATATTCGGCCAGCCCCCAGGCGGCAACGGCGACGAACGCGCCGCCCAGCGCTTCGGTGATCCACCCGCCGATCTGCGCCACCGCGGCGAGCAGCAGCCCGATCGCGATCGTCACGAAGATGTCGTTGAACCCGGTGAGCAGCCGGAAATGCTCTTCATCGACCGCGGGCGTCATCCGCACCGCGGCGACATGGTTGCGGAACGCGGTGGCGGTCTCGCGCGGCATCACCCCCGCCGCGACCGCACCGTCGATATCGCTTTCGCTATACATCAGGCCGATCCTCCTGTTGATCGCCCGAGCATAGCAGATGTGTATTATCGTATCAATACACCGATATGCAACGACCGAGGCACGCATCCTCTCCGTTCGTGCTGAGATTGTCGAAGCGCGATTGGCGCAGCTCTTCGATGCTTATCGCGCCATGGCCGGAGACGGCGCCCTCCGCCACGACCAGCCGTTGATCGCACGCTGCGCCGGCCGCTCGACGAGATGATGGAGCGCGATCGACGCGGCGAGCACCAGCGCGAGGAACAGCGCGATCAGCACCGCCGGCACGTTGGCGGGATCATCGACCATCGCCAGCTTGAAGATCACGAACAGCAGGAAATGCGACAGATACGTCGCGTAGCTCACCTCGCCGAGAGCGTGCAGCCACCCGGCCTCGAGCGGGTTCCATCGCATCCCCGATGTCAGCGCCAGCGCAAGCAGCAGCGCGGCGAAGCCCGGCGCCACCGCCAGCGTCTCGGGCAACCTTCCGGCGGCAACCGCGCCGAGCAGCGCCACCCCCACCGCCGCGGAGACGAGCGCCCAGCGCACCGGCCGCTCAGCCCAGCGCAGCCACAGCGCACATACCGCGGTGCCGGCCGCGAACTCGACCAGGCAACGCATCAGCCCCAGCCGCGCGATCGCCCAGCCGAGATCGGGCGCCCCGCCGCGCACCATCCCGGCGTGCAGCAGCACGAATAGGCTCGCCAGCGCCCCGAGCACCGCTGGCGTCGGCACACGCCGCCAGTCGATCGCCAGCGTCAGCACCGGGAACATCAGATAGGCGGCGAACTCGACGCTTATCGACCAGGCGGGGTCGTTCCACGCCAGCCCGTCCGTAAAGCCCCAGGTCTGGATCATCAGCACGTTGAGCGGCAGCCGCGCGAACGGAAAATCCTGCGGATTGCTCCGGCCCGTGGCGATCAGCAGCAGCGCGAGCGCCACTGCGATACCCAGCATGAACATATGCAGCGGCCAGACGCGCGCGATTCGCCGCTTGAGGAATCCGGGCGCGCCTGCCAGGCCCTCGCGCCGCAGCCGCTCGCCATAGGTCAGCCAGATGACGAAGCCCGACAGCAGGAAGAAGAAATCGACCGCCAGATAGCCCTTGCCGAGCGCCGCGACGACGCCCTCGGGCAGGAACGCCATCGAAAAGCGGATATGGAACAGCACCACCATCCAGGCGGCGATCCCGCGCACGCTGGTCAGCGCGCGAAGCTCGGGGTGAGGGTTTTTGGTCCCGCTCCGGCCCGCTTCCCCACCCGGCCTCCCATCCAGGATATCGTGTGGGAGGCCGGGTGGGGGAGCGGGCTGGTGCCGCGACGCATCGAAAAAACCGCTCATGACAGGGCCGGCGCTACGTTCGGCCGCCGCGGGATCATCGGCCGCCACGCGCTCTCCTTGCGCCGCCGCGTAAGATAGGTGTCGAGCCCGATCTGCGCGCCGATCAGCTCGAACACGAATGGCTGGAAGGCGATGCCGATGAACGCCGCGCCGAGCAGATAGACGAGGTGCGCGGTCTGCAGCGCCCCCGCCAGCGGCGCGACCCACGCCTCGTCCGGATCGGCCGACTTGCGGTAGCGCCGCCGCAGCACCTCCATCCGCACCAGCCCGATCAGGTTGATCGCCAGCCACAGCGCCAGCCCCGGATAGCCCTGCTCGCCGAGCATCTCGAAATAGGCGCTGTGATAGGCGCGCGCGGAATCGACCTGCAGCGTCTTGTCGACCGTGGCCTGGTCGCCGTGGCTGACCACCTCGACCGTGTTGTAGCGGATATGATTGCCGCGATACGCCTCGAACCCGCCGCCGAACGGATGCTCCTTGGCGTAGCCGATCGTCCACTGCCACACCGCCAGCCGCGTCGAGGCCGATTCGTCGGCCTGATAGCTCTGGATCGTGCTCATCCGCTGCGTGAACGAGGCGGGCAGGAACGGCACCGCGACCGCCCCGGCAACGCCAAGCCCGACCAGATACAGCATCCGCCGCTTGACGGTGCGCAGCATCAGCACCGCGAGCAGCACGATGCAGAGGAGGCCAGTGCGCGTCGAGGTGCCGATCGGGATCAGCAGGCACGAAAAGACCAGCGCGTAGCAGAACAGCTTCACTCGCCAGTCGGGCTTGAACACCGTCCCGTGCTTGGTGAACCACAGGATCAACGGAATGATCGCCACCGCGACGGTCGAGATCGTGCTGCCCTCGTACAGCCCCGAATTGCTCGTCACCATCAGGTTGAGCTCGCCGTATCCGCCGCCGCCGGAGGCCAGCGTCTTGATCCCGCCGACGATGATGATCGACGCCGCCGACAGCACCATGAACAGCAGCAGCGATTCGATGCGCAGCCGCGTCCTCAGCGTCAGCGGCAGGAACATCGCGAAGGCCAGGCTCTTCCACACCCACGCCCATTTATCGAGCGCGGGTAGCGGGAAATCGGCGTGGAGCGTGGTGATCCCGCAATAGATCAGCAGGATCAGCAGCAGCGCCTGCCGCGGTGCGACGCGGGTGTCGCGCTTGTCGTCGAACACCGCCCAGCCGCCGACCGCGAGCACCACCGCGACCAGCGAGATCGGCACCGAATTGAGCAGCAGATAGGTGAGCCGCTGCGGCGAGACGATGTCGATATAGATGTAGGCGAGCACGAACAGGAACGGCTTGCGCAGCCCCATCCCGAGCAAGGCGACGAGAAACCCGATAAAGGCGAGGTCACGCACCGCGCTCGTCCTCCGGCCGCGCGGGCGGCTCGCGGTCGAGATCGGGCCGGCGCAGCAGGATCAGCGCCGCGATCATCATCAGCAGGTGCGTCAGCCCGAGCGCGAAATTGTCGATCACTGTCCAGCCCCTCGCGCACTCGCCAACCTGTTCGTGCTGAGCGAGATGCTCCGTTCGCCCTGAGCTTGTCGAAGGGCGGGGTAGGCAAAACGCCCTTCGACAAGCTCAGGGCGAACGGTGTGCGGGTGATTCAAGGTTCTCGCGCTCGCTGCTTTTGTTCCCGTACCCGTACCCCCGCCGGGTTGACGCGCCGTTAAACAGATGGACAGGCACCCAAACCCGTTCGTGCTGAGCGAAGTCGAAGCACAATTCTCCTCGGGAAAAGCCCCGTTCGCCCTGAGCTTGTCGAAGGGCGAGATCGCCAAGCCGCCCTTCGACTTCGCTCAGGGCGAACGGGCTGGTGCTCGGTTGACGCGCCGTTAAACAGTCGCGGTGCATGTGTGTCATCTATCATGCGCATCCTGCACGTCCTCGACCACGGCCTGCCGCTGCACAGCGGCTACACCTTCCGCACCCGCGCGATCCTGAAGGCGCAAGCGGCGCTCGGCTGGGAAGTCGCCGCCGTCACCGGCCCGCGCCACGGCGCCGCGCCGGCGCCGGTCGAGGAAATCGACGGCCTCACCTTCCACCGCACGCGGCCGCCGCGCCCCGTCCCGTCGCCGCTCTCCGAAGCGCGCGAGATCGCCGCCTTCGCCCGGCGCATCGGCCAGGTGGCCGAGACCTTCCGCCCCGACCTGCTCCACGCCCATTCCCCGGTGCTCGACGCGCTCGCCGCGCTCAAGGTTGCGCGCGCGCGCAAGCTGCCGCTGGTCTACGAGATCCGCGCCTTCTGGGAGGACGCCGCGGTCGGCAACGGCACGGGCCGCGAAGGCTCGCTGCGCTACCGCCTGACCAAGGCGGTCGAGACCTGGGCGGTCAAGCGCGCCGACGCGGTCGCGGTGATCTGCGAGGGGCTGCGCGGCGACCTCGTCGCCCGCGGCATCGACCCTGCCAAGATCATGGTCTCGCCCAACGGCGTCGATCTCACGCTGTTCGGCGACCCCGGCCCGCGCGACGACGCGCTCGCCGCCGAGCTCGGCCTCGACGGCGAGGTGATCGGCTTCATCGGCAGCTTCTACGATTACGAGGGACTCGACGACCTCATCGCCGCGATGCTCCCGCTGGTCGCCGCGCGGCCGGCGGCGCAGCTGCTGCTGGTCGGCGGCGGCCCGATGGAGGCGGCGCTCCGCGCGCAGGCCGCCGCTTCGCCGGTCGCCGGCCGCATCCGCTTCGTCGGCCGCGTGCCCCACGGTGAGGTCGAGCGCTACTACAGCCTCGTCGATGTGCTCGCCTATCCGCGCAAGGCGATGCGCCTCACCGAACTCGTCACGCCGCTCAAACCCCTCGAGGCGATGGCGCAGCGCCGCCTCGTCGCCGCCTCGGACGTCGGCGGCCATCGCGAGCTGATCCGCGACGGCGACACCGGAATATTGTTCGCGCCCGGCGACCCGCGGGCGATCGCCGACGCCCTCGCCGGCCTGCTCGCCGATCGCTCGGGTTGGGACGCGCGCCGCGCCCGCGCTCGCGCCTTCGTCGAGGCGGAGCGTAACTGGTCGTCAAATATTTCGCGCTATGCGCCGGTTTACGAGGCGCTGACCGGCGCCGAAAGCACGGGTCCGACATGTTCGCGTATCTCGATCGCCGCCGCCTGATCCTGCCGCTCGCCCCGACGCTGGGCGGCGCGTTCGGGCTGCTCGTCGCGCTCGCGGTCGCGGTGATGCCGGCATCGCTGCTCGATTCGGCGGTGACTGCGAGCAGCATCCCTTCGGTGCTTGCCGCGGCGGAGCCACCGCTCGGCGCTACGGCGCGTGTGCTCCTGCTGCTGATCGGCGGCGGCGGGGTCGCGCTGTTCGCGGGCGTCGCACTGTGGCTCGTCTTCGGCAACCGCACGATCGCGCTTGGCCGTGGAGAGCGGGCGGGGCAGGGCGAGCTGCCGGTGCTGCGCCGCGCCGATTCGCACCCCGATGCGCCGCCGCGGGCGCCGGTGCGCGCGCACCGCGACTTCGGCGCGCCGATGCTGCCGCTCGATTCGATTGTCGAACGCGCGATGCCCGCCGACCTCGACCAGCCTCTCGCCGCCTATGATCCCGCCGCGATCCCCGACGTGCCGCGTGAGCCGGTGCGTGCGGTCGCTCCGCTGATCCGTCTCGATCGCCCGCAGATCATCGATCCCGGCGACCGTTTCGAGACCTTCGATCCCGCCCCGCTCGGCGAGCCCACCGCGACGCTCCACGCGCTGCTCGACCGCCTCGAACGCGGCATCGCCCGCCGTCCGCGTCCCGCGCGCGGGCTCGACCAGGCGGTGGGCGATCTGCGCGGGCTTGCATCGTAGGTAATGCTGAACCTGGATTCCCGCGAAAGGCTCTCCTGCTTTCGCGGGAGCATTCGTGCCACATTTCATTCCTCAACCGTCAGCGCCTCGATACGCACCTGAACGCGCGCGCCGTCGCGCCGCACCTCGAGCACGGCAAGGTCGGCGAGCAGATGGCCCGGCAGCACGAACGCGGTCTCGGGCAGCCCCTCCACCCACGCGTCGAACGCGACCGAAGCGGGCGCGTCCAGCGTCAAGGCGTGCCGTGCGCCGGTGAAGGTCACGCTTGCCCATCGCGTCGATGCGCGCGCGGTCACCACGACATTCGGCCCGCCACGCTCCAGCGCGCGCGCCAGCCGCGTGCCGGCGTCGGGTCCGCGGCTCATCGGCCCTGCTCCTGGCGCGCGAGGAACGCTTCGATCCGGGCGACCGTTCTCGGCCTCAGCTCGCGGCCGCGGCGCAGGTCGAATACCAGCCGTGGATCGTTGATCGCCATCCGCCCGAATTTGGTCGGCGGAATCTCAGCGGCGCGCAGGAACCTCTCGATCTTCCGATGGAGCGACATGCCCGATTTCTCCGTTTTGCGACTCTGGTGTTCCTGATCTGTTCCGTCATTTCCAACTTGTCTAGGAAAAATCCTACGGTTATGTTTCGGGCGATGGAGCCGACCGATCCCCGCGCGACGCTCGCGACGCTGGTCGCCCGGACAGGCGCGAGCTATGCCGCGCTGTCGCGCCTGATCGGCCGCAACGCCGCGTATCTCCAGCAATTCGTGGCGCGTGGCTCGCCGCGGCGGCTCGACGAGCGCGACCGCAGGCTGCTTGCCGCCTATTTCGGCGTGGCGGAGACCGATCTGGGCGCCGAACGCGACTCGGTGTCCGCCGTCGTCGCGGTGCCCAGGTTCGATGTCGCCGCCTCGGCCGGCCCGGGCGCGTTGGTCGATGCCGAGCCGCGACTCGGCGCCCTGGGACTTGATCCCGGGCTGCTCGCGCGGCTTTCGGCCCGTCCTCGGGACTTGTCGCTGATCCGCGCGGCGGGCGATTCGATGGCGCCGACGGTGCTCGACGGCGACGAGTTGCTCGTCGATCGCGGCGACCGCCGCGTTCGCACGGCCGGTGCGGTGTTCATCGTCCGGCTCGACGATTCCTTGCTGGTCAAACGCGTCTCGCGCGCCGACGGGTATTTCCACGTCGCCAGCGACAATCCCGCCTGGACGCCGATCGAGACTGCAACGCTCGACGTGATCGGCCGCGTCGTCTGGCTATCGCGCGCGTTCAGGTAATCGCGCGCCTTCCAGCCCTGCCGCTCTTCTCAGCGCCGGTCGACCCACCAGACCATGACCGCCGCGACCACGCCGATGGCGAGCCCGGCAAGGAAGCCGATCGTCGGCTGACCGAAGATGAGGCCGACGATGACGCCCAGCATCACCGCGATCGCGGTCAGGCATCCGCCGGCAGCGGGGGAGCGGGGAGGTGGATTCATACGCCGGTGCCTGCCACGTCTCGCCGCGGGACGCCAGCGTGCCGCTCCGGGACGCATGGGACGGCGCCGGCGCGCGGCCACGATGCGCGTTTACCACCGTATCCAGCCGCATCCGCGCAGTCGTCCGCCATGGCACGCGAATTGGATGGCGCGCGTCATGCTCAACCCCTACCTCGCCAGCCGCGACGATCTTACCGATGCGCTCGCACTAATCGACGTGTTCGGGCCGGAGGCAGGTTTCGAGGCGCAAGTGCGCGCGGACCGGAGTCGCGACGTCGGGAACCATCTCCATTTCTGCCGCTGGCGTCAGATCGAACGGCTGATCCTGTTGCTCGTCGCAGAGCACGCCGTCGGCGCGGTGCATTGACGTCACGGCGCCGATTCCACCAGGAACCGCTAAATTGCTGTCCCTCGCTCAAGGACCCCGCTAGACCGGCGCCATGTACCGGGTTGCGCGGGGCGGCGCTCAAATGGCCGTGGCGATGCTGGCTTTGGCCGCCGCCCCCGCGCTCGCCCAGCAGACGTCCGTAGCCGCGCAGCCGCAGCAGCAAGGAAGCACGCTCGACCCCGACGCGCCGCTCGCCCCGATGCCCGACATCGGCGTTGCCTGGCCCGACCTCGCCACCGCGCCGGGCGCCGAAGAGGCCGCGCAACACGAACGCACGGAGATCGCCGCCGACATTCATTATTCCTATGCGCTGAAGGGCCTCGAGGATTCGCGCAACGCCCTGCTCCGTCAGCGATTCGAGGATCTCTCGACGTTGAAGGCGCATGAGCACGACCCCGCCAACGCCGCGCAGCTCGACCGCCGCGCGCGAGAGGATTCGGCGCTGCTCACCACTTTGCTCAAGGCGCAGGGCTATTACGACGCCCGCGTCGATACCGATGTTACGGTGACGGCGGGCCGCGCGCTGGTGACGCTGACCGCGACGCCGGGCGCGCTCTACCATTTCCGCGAGGTGACGCTCGCCGGCGTGGAGGCGGCGGGCGACAAGGCCGGCGATCTCAAGAAGGCGTTCGGCGTAGCCCCCGGCGATCCGGTCAATTCGGACGCGATCGCCGGCGGCGCGGCGGCGGTCAAGACCACCGTCGGCAACGAAGGCTTTCCGTTCGCCGAAGTCGGCGCGCCGCAGATCGTCGTCGATCACGCGACTCAGACCGCGACGCTCGACATGACCGTCCAGCCAGGCGGTGCGAGGAAATTCGGCAAGATCATCGCCACCACCGGCAAGGTATTCGACGCGCACCACATCCAGGAGATCGCTCGCTTCAAGCCCGGCGATCCCTACGACTCGACCGCGCTCGCCGATCTCGACCGTGCGCTGATCCAGACCAGCCTGGTCTCCTCGGTCAGCGCCAAGCCGGTGCCCGGCGCCACCCCCGATACCGTCGATGTCGCGGTCGCGTTGCAGCCCGCGCCGCCGCGCACCATCGCCGGCGAGCTCGGCTACGGCACGGGGGAGGGAGTGCGCGCCGAGATCGACTGGACTCACCGCAACCTGTTCCCGCCCGAAGGCGCGCTCACGCTGCGCAGCGTGCTCGGCACGCAGGAACAGCTCGGCAGCATCATCTACCGCCGCAACAACTTCCACACGCGCGACCACATCCTGACCGCGCAGCTCGCCGCCGCGCATACCCATCGCACCGCCTATGACGCGCGCACCTTCTCGCTGTCGGGCAGCCTCGAGCAGCAAACCAATATCTTCTTCCAGAAGACCTGGACCTGGTCGCTGGGCGCCGAGCTCGTCGCCTCGGACGAGCGCGACGTGATCGTCTCGACCGGCGCGCCCAGGCGGCGGACCTATTTCATCGGCGCGCTGCCGACCCAGCTCACCTATGACGGTTCGGACGACCTTTTGAACCCGACGCGCGGCTTCCGCCTTGGCGGGCGCGTCTCGCCCGAACTGTCGCTCGAAGGCGCCGCGTTCGGCTATGCCCGCATCCAGCTCGACGCCAGCGCCTATCAGCCGGTGAGCAAGGGCGTGGTCCTCGCCGAGCGCGTGCGCCTCGGTTCGATCGCCGGCGCGCCGCGCGACGCGATCGCGCCGTCGCGGCGCTTCTACGCCGGCGGCGGCGGTTCGGTGCGCGGCTACGGTTATCAGCAGATCGGCCCGCGCGATCCCAACAACGACCCGATCGGCGGCCGCTCCCTGAACGAATTCTCGATCGAAGCGCGCGTCCACGCTTTCGGCAATTTCGGCGTCGTGCCGTTCCTCGATGCCGGCAACATCTACACCTCGGCGCTGCCGGAGCTGACCAAGCTGCGCTACGGCACGGGGATCGGCGTGCGCTATTATTCCAGCTTCGGCCCGATCCGCCTCGACGTCGGGACGCCGATCAACCCGCAGAAGGGCGATTCGCCGATCGCGGTCTATGTTTCGCTGGGGCAGGCGTTTTGAACGAGACGCTCGAACCTCCGCACGAAAATCGTGAGGCCCCCCCGAAGCGCTGGTTGCGCCGCCTAATCGCTGCGCTTATCACGCTGATTCTGCTCGTCTTTGCGGCGGCCGCGCTGCTCGACACCGGCGTCGGCCACCGCTTCGTCGCCGACCGCCTCGCCGCCCTGCGCCCCGCCAACGGCCTGCGCTTCTCGGTCGGGCGGATCGAAGGGTCGCTCTACGGCCGCGCGGTGCTGATCGACGTCCGCATCCGCGATTCGCAAGGCCTGATCCTCGCCGCACCCCGTGCCTATCTCGCCTGGCGCCCGCTCGCCTGGCTCGATAACCGGCTCGATATCGACAGCCTGCGCATCCCGCGCGCGCGCCTCGCCAAGCTGCCGCAGCTGACCCCGACGGGCCGCCACGGCCCGATCCTGCCCGGCTTCGATATCCGCGTTGGCCGGCTCGACGTGGATCGGCTGATCGTCGACAAGGCGGTGACGGGCGTGGTCCGCTACGGCGCGCTCCACGGCCGCGCCGACGTCCGCTCGGGCCGCGCGATCGTCGATCTCGGCGCAATGGTGGAGGGTAGCGACCGCCTCGCATTCAAGCTCGACGCCGAACCCGACCGCGACCGTTTCGACGTCGATGTCCACGCCCGCGGCGCGGCAAAGGGCGTGCTCGCGCATGTGACCGGCCTGCCGGGTCCGCTCTCGTTCGACATCACCGGCGAAGGCCGCTGGTCTGCGTGGCAGGGCAGCGCGGTCGCCACCGCTGGCACGGCGCAAATCGTCGATCTCGCGCTCGCCAACCGCAGCGGCCGCTACACGCTGTCAGGCACGATCGTCCCCTCCGCTATCGCCCACGGCAAGCTGCAACGCCTCACCGCCCCGCGCGTACTGGTCAACGGCGCCGCGACGCTCGCCCGCCGCAAGCTCGAGGGCACCCTCTCGCTCCGCTCGCCATCGCTGACCGCTGAGGCGATCGGCGCGCTCGATCTCGCCGCCGGCGCCTATCGCGACGTCAGGGTCAAGGCGCGCCTCGTCCGCCCGCCGGCGCTGTTCCCCAACATGACCGGCCGCAATGTCGAGCTCCGCGCGATCCTCGACGGCGCCTACGCCACGGCGAGCTTCGACTATCGCCTCGCCGCCGACCACGTCGCGTTCGACGACACCGGCTTCGAGCAAGTTCGCGCCGCCGGCCGCGGGCATTTCTCGCGCGCGCCGGTGATCGTCCCGATCACGCTGACCTCCGCGCGCGTCAGCGGGGTCGGCGACGTCGCCGGCGGCATCCTCAGGAACTTGAAGGTCGCCGGCCGCCTCCAGGTCACGGCGCGCGCGCTGACCGGCAAGGGCCTCGCGGTCACCTCGGACAAGCTCAACGGCAAGCTCGACCTCGTCGTCGATCTCAGGACCGGCCATTATCAGGTCGGCCTGTCGGGCGGGATGCGCCGCTATCTCATCCCCGGCCTCGGCGTGGTCGATGTGATGACCAAGCTCCAGGCGGTGCCCGGCCCCAACGGTCACGGCACGCGCGTCGTCGGCACCGGCACCGCGCAGATGGTGCGGCTCGACAACGCCTTCTTCCGCAGCCTCGCTGGCGGCCTGCCGAAGATCGTCACCGGGCTCGAGCGCACCCCCGACGGTATCCTCCACCTCAATCGCCTGCTCCTCACCGCGCCCGATATCCGCATCACCGGCAGCGGCTATCGCCGCCGCGACGGCACCTTCCATTTCGAAGGGACCGGCGAGCAGCGCACCTACGGCCCGTTCACGATTCGGCTCGACGGCCAGATCGACCATCCGACGCTCGACCTCGTCTTCACGCGGCCCAACGCCACGCTCGGCCTCCATGACGTGCGCGCGCACCTCGATCCGACCGTCGAGGGCTTCGCGTTCCAGGCGGCCGGCCAGTCGCGGCTCGGCCCGTTCGAGGGGCACGGCGCGATCCTGCTTCCGCCGGGCGGGCAGGGGCGTATCGCCATCGCTGCGCTCGACGTCACCGGCACCCGCGCATCGGGCGATCTCGCGATCGTCACCGGCGGGTTCGACGGCGCGCTGGCGGTCAAGGGCGGCGGCATCGCCGGCCAGCTGCTGTTCCGCCCCGTGAACGACATCCAGCGTATCGAGGCGCATCTCGACTTCGACCACGCCAAGCTCGGCGACGCCGCGACCATCGCGCGCGGCCACCTCGACCTTTCGACCCTGCTCAATCCCGCCGGCGCGACGCTGGAGGCGACCGCCCGCGGCTTCGGCCTGCGCCACGGCGCGCTCAGCCTCGCCCGCTTCAACGGCAGCGCCGCGCTCAAGGGCGGCACCGGCACGGTCAAGGCGGCGATCGCCGGCTCGCGCGGCCGCGCCTTCGACATCCGCACCGTCACCGAGATCACCGAAAGCGGGTATCGCGTCTCGGCCGAGGGCACCGTCGACCGCCGCCCGCTCAAGCTCGACACCCCCGCGACGCTCATCCGCGACGGCGACGGCTGGCGGCTCGCGCCGACACGGCTGAGCTTTGCCGGCGGCGAGGCGACCGTCGGCGGCCGTTTCGCCACGACCGCCAATGCGATCGACGCCAGGCTCGACAAGATGCCGCTGTCGATCCTCGACATCGGCTTCCCCGGCCTCGGGCTCGGCGGCACCGCTTACGGCACGCTCAGCTACGCCTCGAACGGCGACGCGCCGCCGACCGGCAAGATCGACCTGACGATCCGCGGCCTCACCCGCTCGGGTCTCGTCCTGTCCTCGCGCCCGATCGACGTCGGGCTCGCCGGCATCCTCCAGCCCGGCAAGGCGGCGGTGCGCGCGGTGGTGGCGAGCGGCGGCCAGACGATCGGCCGCGCCCAGGCGCTGCTCTCCCCGCTCGGTGCGGGCGACCTCGTGACGCGCCTGCGCAACGCCCCATTGTTCGCGCAGATCCGCTATTCGGGGCCCGCCGACACGCTGTGGCGGCTGACCGGCGTCGAGCTGTTCGACCTCTCCGGCCCCGCGCAGATCGCCGCCGACGCTGGCGGCACGCTCGCCGACCCTCGCATCCGCGGCCGCGTCTCGACCAGCGGCGCGCGGCTCGAAAGCGCCGTCACCGGCACCGTGCTGACCAACGTCCAGGCCTCGGGCAGCTTCGGCGGCTCGCGGCTGGTCGTCGATCGCTTCGCCGCCGATGCGGGGAAGGGCGGCCGCGTCACCGGCACCGGCGCATTCGACTTTGCCGCCGCGCACGGCATCGGCATCGACCTGTCGATGCAGGCCGACAATGCGGTGATGATCAACCGCGACGATATCGGCGCCACCGTTACTGGCAGGCTCAAGTTCGAATCGGACGGTTCGGGCGGGCTGATCTCGGGCGACGTCACGCTCGTCAAGAGTCGCTATCGCCTCGGCCAGGCGACCGCCGCGACCGCCGTGCCGCAGCTCGACATCAAGGAGATCAACTTGCCCGGCGGCGGCGAGGAGGACGAAACGCCGCGCAAGCCGTGGCAGCTCAAGATCCACGCCCGCGCGCCCAACTCGCTGATGGTGACGGGCCTGGGGCTCGACAGCGAATGGTCCGCCAATCTCGACATTGCCGGCGCGCCCGATAATCCGGCGATCACCGGACAGGCCAAGCTGATCCACGGCAATTACGAATTCGCCGGTCGCGAGTTCGAGCTCGACCGCGGCATCATCCGCTTCGCCGGGGAGGTGCCCGCCAATCCCGCGCTCGACATCTCGGCCAATGCCGACGAGACCGGGCTCTCCGCGACGATCCACGTCACCGGCGCCGCGCAGAAGCCCGAGATCACCTTCACCAGCACGCCCGCGCTGCCCGAGGACGAGCTGTTGTCGCGCCTGCTGTTCGGCACCTCGATCACCAACCTGTCGGCGCCCGAGGCATTGCAGCTCGCCGCTGCGGTCGCTGCGCTGCAGAACGGCGGCGCCGGGCTCAACCCGATCAACGCGGTGCGCCACGCGGTCGGACTCGACCGCCTGCGCATCATCCCCGCCGACCCGCAGACCGGGCAGGGCACCGCGGTCGCCGCGGGTAAATACATCACCCGTCGCTTCTATGCCGAGATCATCACCGACGGCGCCGGCTATTCGGCGACCCAGGTCGAGTTCCAGGTGACGCGCTGGCTTTCGCTGCTCTCGACGATCTCGACGATCGGCCGCGAAAGCGTCAACGTGCGCGTGTCGAAGGACTATTGAGCGGCCGGCGAGGGCCAGACCTCCAGCTTCAACCCGGGGACGTCGCGGAAATCGCCGCCATTGATTGTGATAAGGGTGAGGTCGTGCGCAATCGCAGTGGCAGCGATCATGCGGTCCACGACCCGCGAGCGAACAAAACCGCGCGCTTCCATGATGGCGCGATAGGGAGCCACGGCCTGCGAGTCGAAATCGATTACCGCGATCGAGTCCATCAGGCTGTCGAGCCCTGCGCGCCGACGGACGGCGTGTTCAGGTTCCGAAACGATTCCGCCTTCCATCTCGATGACCGTCAGGATCGACATCACGGGGCGAGCTGGCAGGGCATCGAGTTTCGCAATGATCGCTTGATCGCCATCTCGCAGGTGAATGGCGACATTCGTGTCGATCAGATACAAAATTAAAGCCCCGGGCGATCAGGAAATTCTATCGGCTCGCGCCTTTGAACCTCGATGGGTCCAAGCTCGCGCAATGCCGCGACCAACGCAGACAGTTTGCGCTTCTCTTCGTCGGGATCGACCACCGGCTGAATCGTGACCCCTTTGCCATTGGCCTCGATCATCAGCGAGGTTCCCGCTTCGATGCCGAATTCCTTCGGCAGACGCACAGCGACGCTGTTGCCGCTCTTGAAGGCCTTGGTCTGAATGATGCCCATGTTCATTTCTCCGGATATACGCGTATATACTCGATCTTGCCGTCAACGCAACAAGGCGATGGACATTCGCTCGTCTCCATGTGTTTGGCGCTAACCACCCCCGCGTAACGACGAGGCCGCATGACGCTCCCCCAGATCCTCTCCATCGCCACGCTCGCGGGGATGATGGCGCTCTTCGTCTGGGGTCGGTTCCGCTACGATGTCGTCGCGGTGATCGCGCTGCTCGTCAGCCTCGCGCTCGGCATCGTGCCGCCCAACAAGGCGTTCACCGGCTTTTCCGACGAGCTCGTCATCATCGTCGGCTCGGCGCTGGTGATGTCGGCGGCGGTGCAGCGGTCTGGCGTCATCGAAACCGCGCTCGCCTTCCTCTCCACCCGCGTCCGCCGTGTGCGTTCGCAGCTCGTCGTGCTCACCGCCTCGGTCGGCTTCGCCTCGGCGCTGATCAAGAATGTCGGCGCGCTCGCGATGCTGATGCCCGCCGCGTTCCAGATGGCGAAGAAGAACCAGACCTCGCCCTCGGTCTTCCTCATGCCGATGTCGTTCGCCTCACTACTCGGTGGGCTGATGACCCTGGTCGGCACCTCGCCCAACATCATCGTCAGCCGAGTCCGCGCAGAGATGCTCGGCACGCCGTTCCGCATGTTCGATTATACGCCGGTCGGCCTCGGCCTGCTGCTGATGGGGCTGGTCTTCCTGCGCTTCGGCTATCGGCTGCTGCCGCAGGACCGCCGCGCCAGCCCCACGCTCGGCGAGGCGATCGACACCAAGGGCTATATCACCGAAGCCGCGATCGGCGAAGGCTCGCCCGCGATCGACGAGACCGTCGCCGAGTTCATCGAGCGGCACGACCATCAGATCACCGTCACCTCGGTGCTGCGCGCCGCGCTGCGCAGCGCGCCCTACGGCCCGATGCGACTGCGGCGGGGCGACACGCTGATCCTCGGCGGCGAGCCCGACGTGCTCGAGCAGGTGATCGCCAGCGACAAGCTCGAACTCGCCGGACAGGACCGCGACGTGCCCAAGGAGGAGAAGCGCCGCGAGATCGGCGTGATCGAGGCGGTGATCAACACCGATTCGCCGCTGATCGGCCAGACCGCCGGTCGGCTGCGTCTCCAGGAACGCTACGGCGTCAACCTGATCGCGGTGTCGCGCCGCGGCGAGCGGCTGATCCGCAGCCTCGGTAAGACCGTGCTGCAGGGCGGTGACGTCATCGTGCTGCAGGGCGCGCTCAGCCTGCTTCCCGAAAAGCTGCGCGATCTGGGCTGCTTGCCGCTCGCCGAGCGTCAGCTGAAGCTCGGCACTGCGCGCAAGGGCCTGCTGCCGATCGCGATCCTCGCCGTCGCGATGGCCGCGACCGCGGCCGGCCTCGTTCCCGTCGCCGTCGCCTTCTTCGCCGCGGCGGGGCTGGTCATCATCACCGGCGCGCTGCCGGTGCGCGAGGCGTATGACCAGATCGAATGGCCGATCCTCATCATGCTCGGCGCGCTGATCCCGGTCAGCGACACGCTGCGCAGCACCGGCGCCTCGCAGTTGATTGCCGACTGGCTGTCGGACACTGCCGCGTCGCTGCCACCCTGGGGCGCGGTCGCTTTGATCCTCGTCGCGGCGATGGCGGTGACGCCGTTCCTCAACAACGCCGCCACCGTGCTGGTGATGGCGCCAATCGCCGCGGTATTCGCCAAGGATCTGGGCTACCGCCCCGACGCCTTCCTGATGGCCACCGCAGTTGGCGCCGGCTGCGATTTCCTGACGCCGATCGGGCATCAGTGCAACACGTTGGTGTTCGGCCCCGGCGGCTACAAGTTCAGCGACTACGCCCGCCTCGGCGCGCCCTTGTCGCTGCTCGTCGTGCTGGTCGGCACGCCGCTCATCGTCTTCTTCTGGCCCGTGCAATAACCCCGTGCTCCTGCGGAAGCAGGAGCATGGGGAGCTTCTGCCCTTACCAATCTACCCCGACTCGCACGTACAGATATCGCCCGTTGAACCCGAACGGCGAGTAGAACGGGAAGTTGACGACCCCCGACGTGCTGAGCAGGTTGAGTGGGGTCGCCTTCGGATAGACGTCGAACACATTGTCCGCCCCGAGCCCGAAGTGGAATTGGTCGGCGACATCGAACCGCACCTCGAGATCAGTGATGAAATTCTTGCCGGTATGGATGTCGTTCGCCGCGGTGGTGCCGGGCTCGTTGACGTCGCCGTAATAGGTGCCCCGCAGCGTGAAGCCGGCGACGCCCGACGACCAGTCGATCGTACCCGTCACCTTGGTCGCGGGGGTGCCGTCCTCGATCGACACGATTCGCTGGCGGCTCACCAGCGTCGGCGCCGGGTCAAGCGTCGAGGTGGTCTTGGGCACCTTGAGCACGTCGAGATCGTTGTAATTGCCCGCGAGCGTGAAGTTGAACGTACCGGTATTCGGTGTGCGCAGCATGTAGTTGGCGACCACATCGATGCCGCGGGTGCGCGTCTTGACCCCGTTCAGGAAGAAGCGTGCCGACTGTACGCCCGCCGCGTCGAGCAGGTTATCGACGTCGGCGCTGAAGCCCTTGCCGATATTCTCCGACAGCGCCAGCCCGTCGCGGATCTCGATCTGATAGCCATCGACGCTGAGGTTGAACGGCCCGTGGCGGAATACGAAGCCGGCCGAATAGTTGGTCGACTTTTCGGGCTCGAGCGGCAGGCCGCCCAACGTCCGCGCCTGCGGGCTGACCGACGGGAAGGTGCCGGTCAGTACCACCTGACCGTTCTGGATGACCGACGCAACCGAGGTGAAATATTCCTGCTGGAGCGACGGCGCGCGGAAGCCGGTCTGGATCCCGCCGCGCAGCGCGAAGCTCGGCGTGATGTCCCAGCGCGCCGACAGCTTGCCGTTGGCGGTGGTGCCGAAATCCGAATAATGCTCCAGCCGGCCGGCGACGCCGATGCTGACGTTGGCGAACTTGCCCTCCAGGTCGAGATAGCCGCCGACATTGTCGCGATGCACATCAACTGCGTTTTCGGGGCTGAACCCGCCGAATCCCTGCGCGCCGCCCGACAGCGAGCTGCCGGGGTGCGTGAAGCTGTCGGTGTAGGGGCCCTTGTTGTAGGATTCGGGCTCACCCGGCGTGATCTGATATCCTTCGCGGCGATATTCGGCGCCCGCCGCCACCGTGACGTCGCCGCCGCCGAACGCATAATCGTGGCTGAGATCGAAATTGGCGACGAACTGGTCGTAGATCATCTTGCCGTCGTAGAACCGCGTCTTCGACTGCGGGCCGTAGGTCGCGTTGAGCGTGTGCAGCGTCGCATATTCCAGCCCGTTGCGGCCGTAGGAGGCGGTCAGGCTGGTGTCCCACCCGCCGATCGCGCCCTTGATGCCGCCGGTGACCGTATAGTCGCGCGACTTGACCTGGATGATCGGCAGGAAGCCGTCGGGATAGATCGACGGGACGTTGTTGGTGTTGGTCGGGTTGCGCGGGAACGCGGCCGATTGCGAGCGGCGGTACTGATAGCCGCCCCAGCCGACGATCTTCCAGCCGCTGTCGCCCAGCGGCACGCCGAGATTGGCGTAGCCGGTATATTGGTTGACGTCGGGATCGCCATAGCGCGAGCGCACCTTGTGCGCGTCTCGCGTATCGAAATCGCCGCGGTTGGTCGGATTGCGGTTCACATATTCGCCGGTGAGGTCGAGATAACCCTCCTCGCCGATCGGAATGTTCTGCCAGGCCGACGCGGTGGTGGTCCCGCCGTCATTGGCGTGACGCGGATCGAGCAGCGCGGGAATATCCGTGCTGTAGCCGCCGAAGGTGACGCTGGCGCCGCCGCCGGTGCGCGCCTGGCGCAGGCGCAGGTTGACCACGCCGGCGATCGCGTCCGAGCCGTAGAGCGCCGAAGCGCCGTCGCGCAGCACTTCGATCGATTCCAGCGCCGCGGTCGGGACGGTATTGAGATCGACCGCCGCCGCTCCGCGCCCGACGGAGGAGTTGATGTTGAGCAGCGCCGACGGATGCGCGCGCACACTGTTGATCAACACCAGCGTCTGGTCGGGCGACAGCCCGCGCAGCGTCGCCGGCCGGATCGAGTCGGTCGCGTCGGTGACGGCTGGCCGCGGGAAGTCAATCGACGGCGCGACGCTGGCGAGTGCCGCGGCCACCTCGGTCGTGCCCTGATGCTGCAGCGCCGATTGCGACAGGACATCGACCGGCGACACGCTGTCGAGCCGCGTGCGGCCCTGCGTGCGCGTGCCGGTGACGACGATGTCGGTACCGGGGCCGGCGGTTTCGGTTTGTGCGTCGGCGGTGGTTTGCGCCGTGTTCTGGCCGGTCTGCGCCAGCGCCGGGCCGGCGACCAGCGCGCCGAGCGCGGCACCACCGAGAAGAAGGATCTTATGCTGCATGGGTCACTCCCCTTCGATGACGGGGACGGCGCCCGCGAAAACGCGCGCGACCCCGGGGCGGGCCGATCCCGCCGCAATTGCCCTGCACCTCGCCCGACCGCCGCTTTCGTGCGGCTCCGTAACGAGCTTATGGGCCGCAGCGCGTCTCTCCTTCAACCGCCTCCGCACTTTTCCGCCGAGAACTATGACTTTCTTGCAACAACCCTGCGGCGCCGCTGCTACAAGGCCTCAGGCCCTCGTTATCGGCAACAAGCGTCCGCGCGGCCGAAACAGGAAATCGCCCCGCGCCGCCGGGAGTGGCGCGTTATTGCGCAATGCCGCGGCGCCGGCGATCTGGTTCACCAGCCGCAAGCCCACCTCAGGGCCGAACACCATACCGTGGGCAACCGCGCGATTGAGATCGATCACCGGCGAGGGCATCACGATGAGCAGTCGGCCGTACAGCGCCGCGAGCCTAGTCTGTATCGGCGGCGGATGAATGGGCGCATCCACTTGGGAATTGCGCCGCCATCGCTCACCGATGACGACGAGACTTACAGCTGCCCGCCGGGCGTATAGAGAAACTTCGGCTCCCGTCTGCCGGCTTCGACCCGGACGAAGAACTTGCGCAACCCTGCCTTGATCGGCTTCTCGACCACCGTGGCGATGAAGATCGAAGCCACGACGAGAATCGCTATCGAGAGCGCGAACCCCACGACCGGGCGGATGCCGAGCGACCAGAGCACCCTCACGATGACGGCGCCGATCGTGAGATGGAACAGGTACAGCGGATAGGTGGCCAGGCCGAGCTGGCGCAGCCAGCCCCTCGGCGTCGCTCGAACGACCCCGAGAGCGCTCGCTGCAATCACGGCATAGGCGATCAGGAATGCCGCAACGGGAACCCACCACAAGGGATGAAGGTCAGCCGTTGCGAGCGGTGCTTTGGAAAACCTGTTGTGTACGTCGACGATCTGCAAGCAGCAGCCGGCCAGCGACACGGGCAATGCGAGTGTGCCCGTCAGGCCGATCTTTCGCCTCGACCAGAGGAAGGTGAGCATCCCAAGCCCGAAGAACTGTCCGTAATAGACCGGCGCCACCCGGCCCGGGCCGACAGTTAGCCTCGCGAGCTGGTATAGGCTCGGCCAGTGCTGCTGCTCGGCGACGAGCAGCACTGCGATAAAGGCTGTTCCCAGAAACGTCAGCGCAACCGCGAGTCGCTCGAGCCAGTGGAATTTGCGCACCAGCAGCAGCAGGAAGATCAGGAAATAGAAGGCGATCTCCGATCCCAAGGTCCAATATTGCGGTTCCACGTGCGTCCCGAACGGGAAGAGAGTGATCGATCGCAAATAGGCCGAAACGGGATTGCTCAGCGTGCCCCAATACAGGGCGAAGACAAGCGTCAGCGTCGCGCAAACCCACGCCGCCGGATAGAGCCTCTCGATACGCCCCTTCACGAAATCCGCAGGCGAACGGCCCTCCGCCGATTGCGTGACGACAAGGCCGCTGATGACGAAGAAGATCTGAACGCCGATCCAGCCGAAGAAGCCGAGATATTGCGTTTCGGGAATCGTGAAGAGCCCCTGATAAATCTCATACCCGCGCGATCCGCGAGCCGCCCAGCCCGAAAACCCGAGATGAAAAAAGGCGACCAGCAGCGCCGAGCAGAAGCGCACCAGATCGAGCTCGGTGTAGTAACGCTTCGTGTCTTCGATCGTCATTTCGCTTGCCCTCGCGATCGGCTCGGCAAGAGGAGCAGCAATGACTCACTTCGCGGCGGTTGCAAAGCTGGGCTTTGGCAGGGGTGATGACAATCCCGGGCGTGCGCATTTCACGAGCAGCGGGCTTTGCGGCCAAACGGATTTAAAGCTGGGCCTACCCATCAACTTCATTGTGGGTCCTTTCCGAACCGAGCCGGAAGAATCGCGCTCGTTGTTGCCGGCCGTCTTCGGGAACATCGTCAGTCGCATCGTCCTGCCTCCTCGTTGGAGCCCTCGGAAGCATTGAGACGCTGCGGACGGCGATATAGGCGCGAAGCTAGCCTTCGGTCGCCTCCGCATAGACCCTACAATATCCTCGCGCCGCCACCCCTTTCCCCAATCCCGCCCCCTTGCTAAGGCGCGCCGCGACTCTGGCATTCGATTGAATCGTCACGCGCCCGCGCAGCCGCCGTGCTGCCTCCCCGCCGCGTTGGCATTGGCAGATACGGAAAGGCATTCTTCATGACCGCGATCGGCAACGACACGCTCGGCACCCGCGACACGCTCACCGCCGGCGGCAAGAGCTATTCCTTTTATTCGCTCGCCAAGGCTGAGGAGAAGTTCGGCGACGTGTCGCGGCTGCCCTTTTCGATGAAGGTGCTGCTCGAGAACATGCTGCGCTTCGAGGACGGCAAGACGGTCACCGCCGACGACGTCCAGGCGATCGTCGACTGGCAGAAGGAGCGCCGCTCCGATCGCGAAATCCAGTATCGCCCCGCGCGCGTGCTGATGCAGGATTTCACCGGCGTCCCCTGCGTAGTCGACCTCGCCGCGATGCGCGATGCGATTCGGAAGCTCGGCGGCAATGCCGAGAAGATCAACCCGCAGGTTCCCGTCCACCTCGTCATCGACCATTCGGTGATGGTCGACGAATTCGGCACCC
The DNA here is from genome assembly GCA_035776635.1 of Sphingomonas sp. Taxonomy (GTDB): domain Bacteria; phylum Pseudomonadota; class Alphaproteobacteria; order Sphingomonadales; family Sphingomonadaceae; genus Sphingomonas. Next base: position 129,630 of record DASTWI010000018.1, read on the forward strand.
CGCGCGCATTCGAGGACAATGTCGCGCTCGAATATCAGCGCAACATGGAGCGCTACGAGTTCCTCAAATGGGGCTCGAAGGCGCTCGACAATTTCTCGGTCGTCCCCCCAGGCACCGGCATCTGCCATCAGGTCAATCTCGAATATATCGGCCAGGCGGTGTGGCACTCGGCCGGTCCGGATGGCCAGGAGGTCGCCTATCCCGACACGCTCGTCGGCACCGACAGCCACACGACGATGATCAACGGCCTGGGCGTGCTCGGCTGGGGTGTCGGCGGCATCGAAGCGGAGGCGGCGATGCTCGGCCAGCCGGTCAGCATGCTGATCCCCGAGGTAGTCGGCTTCAAGCTCACCGGCGCGCTGCGTGAGGGCATCACCGCCACCGATCTCGTGCTCACCGTCACGCAGATGCTGCGCCAGAAGGGCGTGGTCGGCCGCTTCGTCGAATTCTACGGCCCCGGCCTCCAGTCGATGACGCTCGCCGACCGCGCGACGATCGGCAACATGGCGCCCGAATATGGCGCGACCTGTGGGTTCTTCCCGATTGACGAGAAGACGATCGATTACATGCGCCTGACCGGCCGCAGCGAGGAGCAGATCGCGCTGGTCGAGGCCTATTGCAAGGCGCAGGGCATGTGGCACACCGGCGATCAGGACCCGGTGTTCACCGACACGCTCGAGCTCGACATGTCCACCGTCCACGCGTCGCTCGCCGGCCCCAAGCGGCCGCAGGACCGCATTTCGCTGAACAAGGTCGACGAAGTGTTCAACGGCGATCTGTCGAAGGTTTACGACAAGCAACGTCCGGCGCGTGTCGCGGTCGAGGGCAAGGCCCACGACATCGGCGACGGCGACGTGGTGATCGCCGCGATTACCAGCTGCACCAACACTTCCAACCCGTCGGTGCTGATCGCCGCGGGCCTCGTCGCCCGCAAGGCGCGCGCGAAGGGCCTCACTCCCAAGCCGTGGGTCAAGACCAGCCTCGCGCCCGGTTCGCAGGTCGTCACCGATTATCTCGAAAAGTCGGGCCTGCAGGACGATCTCAACGCCCTGGGCTTCAACCTAGTCGGCTATGGCTGCACGACCTGCATCGGCAATTCCGGTCCGCTTGCCGCGCCGATCTCGAAGGCGATCAACGACAACAATCTCGTCGCCGCCTCGGTCCTGTCGGGCAATCGCAACTTCGAAGGCCGCGTTTCGCCCGATGTGCGCGCCAACTTCCTCGCCAGCCCCCCGCTCGTCGTCGCTTATGCGCTGAAGGGCACTGTCACCGAGGACATGGAAGCGACGCCGCTCGGCACCGGCTCGGACGGCGAGGACGTGTTCCTCAAGGACGTTTGGCCGACCGCGCAGGAAGTCCGCGACATGATCGACGCCAACATTGACGACGAGATGTTCCGTTCGCGCTACGGCAACGTCTATGCCGGCGACGATAAGTGGCGCGACATTTCGGTCGAGGGTTCGGAGGTATTCCAGTGGCGCGCCGGCTCCACTTACGTCGCCAATCCGCCCTATTTTGAGGGCATGGAAATGACTCCGGCCCCGGTCGCGGATATCGTCAAGGCCCGACCGCTCGCCATTCTGGGCGATTCGATCACCACCGATCATATTTCTCCCGCCGGCAGCATCAAAGCCGATAGCCCCGCAGGAATTTACCTGCAAGAGCATCAGGTTAGCCGTCAGGACTTCAATTCCTACGGCAGCCGGCGGGGCAACCACGAAGTCATGATGCGCGGCACGTTCGCCAATATCCGCATCCGCAACGAAATGGTCCCCGGCGTCGAAGGCGGCATGACGAAATATGCCGGCGAGGTCATGCCGATCTACGACGCGGCGATGCGCTACAAGGCCGAAGGGACGCCGCTCGTCGTGGTGGCCGGCAAGGAATACGGCACCGGTTCCAGCCGCGACTGGGCGGCCAAGGGCACCATCCTGCTGGGCGTAAGGGCCGTCATCGCCGAATCCTTCGAACGAATCCACCGCTCGAACCTCGTCGGCATGGGCGTACTCCCGCTGCAGTTCGCCGAGGGCGTGACTCGCCAGACTCTCAAGCTCGACGGCACCGAGAGCTTCACCATCCATGGTGTCGCTGGCATCCGCCCGCGGCAGGAGGTCCAGGTGACGCTGATCCGCGCCGACGGCTCGACCGAGATCTTCTCGACGCGCTGCCGAATCGATACGGTCAACGAACTCGATTATTTCCTCAACGGCGGCATCCTGCAGTACGTGCTGCGCAACCTCGCCGCGAGCTGATCAATGGGACGTTAGTTCTACAAAATGTTCTCCCGCGAAAGCGGAAATTCAGGGAACGAGCGCTGCGCCCAAGATCTGGATTCCCGCGTTCGCGGGAGAACGGGATTGGTCCCGACGAAGGGCCCCCGCACCGACTGGCGGTGCGGGGGCTTTCGTATTCCTCCCTGAAAGTTCAGGCGGCGAGCGCCATTTCCTGCTCGCCGGCATCGCCGCGAGCCGCTTCCGGCGCGACGGCGACGCCGCGCGCCGGCACCAACTTGCGCGACACGAACACTGCCGCGCCCAATCCGACATAGGTGCCGATCACCGCGACCGGATTCCAGATCATCGGGATTGCGAACGCCAGACGCAGGATGTTCGGATGAATGCCGAACTCGCGGCCGATTCCCTCGCAGACGCCGAACAGCGTGTCGGGGCGATTGAACAGGGTCTGGTTGGCGGGGCTGGACACGATGAACTTCCTCTGATCGGTGGCGTTGCGGCGCCGGTTGCGAACGCCGGAACATCAGCAAGCGTCGTGCCAGTCCTGTAATAACTCTTCATTTCAACAACATGAACATTTGTTCGCGCTTGCAACAAAATCGCGGGATGGCGTGACACGCCACCTAGCGGCGCGATCCGCCAACTGATCGGAAGGCGTGTGGGCGGCATTCGGAGATCTCGACACTTTGCGATCGCCCCCGCGTCCCTACATCGGGCAAAACAGCAGCGAGGAGACAGCGATGCCCGATCTATCCACCGCCGGCGCCTTCCAGCTTGGCGACCGCACAGTAAAACGGCTTGGCTATGGCGCGATGCAACTCGCCGGGCCGGGCGTATTCGGTCCGCCGAAGGACCATGATACCGCGATCGCGGTCCTGCGCGCCGCGATCGATGCGGGGGTCGACCATATCGACACCAGCGATTTCTACGGGCCGCACGTCGTCAATCGGCTGATCCGCGAGGCGCTGCATCCTTATTCCGACGCCCTTACGATCGTCACCAAGATCGGCGTCGTGCGCGGCGATGACGCATCGTGGAACCCGGCCTATGCGCCCGACGAGCTCGAGCGCGCCGTTCACGACAACCTCCGCAACCTCGCACTCGATCGCCTTGATGTCGTCAACCTCAGGATCGTTCCGCCCGACCACGGCGGTCCGTCCGAAGGCTCGATCGCCGCGCGGCTCGGCGTCGTCGCCGATCTCCGGCGGCAGGGGCTGGTCCGCCATATCGGCCTCAGCAACGTCACGGCAGCGCAGATCGAGGAGGCGCGCGGCATCGCCCCGATCGTCTGCGTCCAGAATCACTACAATCTCGCGCACCGAAAGGACGACGCGCTGATCGACGCGCTCGCCGCCGACGGCATCGCCTATGTGCCGTTCTTCCCGCTGGGCGGGTTCAGCCCGCTGCAATCGGGCGCGCTCGACGAGGTTGCGGCCGGGCTCGGCGCGACGCCGATGCAGGTCGCGCTGGCGTGGTTGCTGCAGCGCTCGCCCAACATCCTGCTGATCCCGGGCACCTCGTCGCTCACGCACTTGCGTGAGAACCTCGCGGCCGCCGAGCTGTCGCTGCCCGCCGGGGCGATCGCCCGGCTCGACGCGGTCGGCGCAGCGTCAGCGTAGCGCCGCCTCTTCAGTCGCCCGACCGGCACGCGGCCGGCCGTAGGCGAAATAGGCGATCAGCCCGAGCGCGTTCCAGCAAAGGAAGAACAGCTCGGTTTTGGTCGGCAGGCTGAAGAACAGGTAGATGCACCCCAGGATCGCGACGGTGCCGACCAGTGGTGCGAGCGGGGCCCGGAAGGTGCGCGGCGCGTCCGGCGCACGGCGGCGCAGCACCAGCATACATACCGACACGGCGATGAATGCCGCCAGCGTCCCCGCATTCGCCAGCGCCGCGATCGCGTCGATCGGCGCGAGCCCGGCGATCGCTGCGACCAGCACTGCCGTCAGCACGGTGATCCTGACCGGCGAGCCGCGCCGGGAGACGGTCGCGAGGCTCTCCGGCAGCAAGCCGTCGCGCGCCATGGTGAAGAAGATGCGGCTCTGCCCGAACAGGAATCCCAACAGCACCGTCGGCAGCGCCACGACCGCGCTCACCGCCAGGATGGTCGCGACGACCGGCTGATGCACCTCGCGCAAAATCAACGCGAGCGGATCGGGGCTGTTGGCGAAGGCGGTGAAATGCACCGCGCCGACCGCGGCGACGCCGATCAGGATATAGATCACGACGCAGGCGACCATCGATCCGACGATACCGATCGCCAGGTCGCGACCGGGATTCTTGGTCTCCTCCGCGGCGGTCGAGATTGCGTCGAAGCCGTAGAATGCGAAGAAGATGATCGCCGCCGCCGCCATCACCCCGCGCGCGGTCCCCGCGACCTCGTGCTTGGCGAAGCCAAACGGCATGAACGGGTGGAGATTGTCGGGGCTGAAATGCGGCAGCGCGACGACAACGAACAGCGCCAGCGCGAGCATCTTGACCACGACCAGGATCGCGTTGAGCGTCGCGCTCTCCTTCGTGCCGAAGCTCAGAAGCGCGGCGACCACCGCGATGATGAAGATCGCCGGCAAGTTGATGATCCCGCCCAGCACCGGCGCCTGCGTCAGCGCGTGCGGAAAGCCCATCCCCTCGAGCAGCGGCGCGGCATAACCCGACCAGCCGACCGCGACAGTCGAGACGACCAGCGAATATTCGAGAATCAGGCTCCAGCCGACTACCCAGGCGATGATCTCGCCCAGCACCGCATAGGAATAGGTGTAGGCGCTGCCCGATGCCGGCATCATCGTCGCCATCTCGGCATAAGCGAGCGCCGCGCAGGCGCAGATCACGCCGGCGACGACGAACGACAGGATCACCGCCGGTCCGGCGCGATCGGCGCCGACCCCGATCAGCGTCAGGATCCCGGTGCCGACGATCGCTCCGACACCCAAGGCCACAAGATGCGGCCACGACAGCGTGCGCGCGAGTCGGTGCCCTGCCGGCTGCGCATCGCCGGTGGCAATGATCTTCTTGCGGAATAAATTGTCCACCGACGCCCCCACATCGTTCGGGCTGAGCTTGTCGAAGCCCGGCTCTTTCTGCACAGCGCTTTGTAGAGAAGAACCGCCCTTCGACAAGCTCAGCTCGAATGGTATCGGGAGAGATAACAGATGGACACCGCCCTCGACTTCGGTCTCGGCGAGACCGCCGACATGATCCGCGAGACGACGCGCCGCTTCGCTGCCGACAAGATCGCGCCCAAAGCCGCCGAGATCGACCGCGACAACAGGTTCGATCGCTCCCTGTGGCCCGAAATGGGCGCGCTTGGACTCCACGGCATCACCGTCGAGGAGGAATGGGGCGGACTCGGCCTCGGCTATGTCGAGCATTGCGTCGCGATGGAGGAGGTGAGCCGCGCCTCGGCCTCGATCGGCCTCAGCTACGGCGCGCACTCAAACCTCTGCGTCAACCAGATCCGCCGCTGGGGCAATGACGAGCAGAAGACACGCTACCTGCCCAAGCTGATCTCCGGCGAGCATGTCGGCAGCCTCGCGATGTCGGAGGCCGGAGCGGGCTCCGACGTCGTCTCGATGAAGCTCAAGGCCGAGGCCACGGGCAACGACCGCTATATCCTCAACGGCACCAAATTCTGGATCACCAATGCGCCCGAGGCCGATACGCTGGTCGTCTATGCCAAGACCGACAGCGCCGCCGGCCCCAAGGGCATCACTGCCTTCCTGATCGAGAAGGGCTTTAAGGGCTTCTCGGTCTCGAAGAAGCTCGACAAAATGGGGATGCGCGGCTCCGACACCGCCGAGCTTGTGTTCGAGGATTGCGAGGTCCCCGCCGAGAACGTCTTGGGGCCATTGAACGGCGGCGTGGGTGTGCTGATGAGCGGGCTCGATTATGAGCGCGCGGTGCTCTCCGCTGGTCCGCTGGGCATCATGCAGGCGTGCCTCGACGTCGTCCTGCCCTATGTCCGCGACCGCAAGCAGTTCGGTCAGCCGATCGGCAGCTTCCAGCTGATCCAGGCCAAGGTCGCTGACATGTATGTCGCGCTCAATTCGGCGCGCGCCTATGTCTATGCCGTCGCGCGCGCGTGCGACCGGGGGCAGACGACGCGGTTCGACGCCGCCGGTGCGATCCTGCTGGCGAGCGAGAATGCGGTGAGGACCGCGGCCGAGGCGATCCAGGCGCTGGGCGGCGCGGGTTACACCAAGGAATGGCCGGTCGAGCGCTACCTGCGCGATGCCAAGCTCTACGACATCGGAGCGGGCACCAACGAAATCCGCCGTTTCCTGATCGGGCGCGAGCTGATCGGGGCCTGATCGGCATCCCCGCGGCCATGCTTGTCCGTTCCCAAAGCTGCGAATTTATGCTCTTGTGGGAACGGAGGAACGGCCTTGTCCGAAGACGCTTCGACGGCCGAAGGCGAGCATCTCGCCGGCGCGGCGATCGACCGTGATCGCGTGAAACGCGATGACGATCGGCTGCTGCGGCAGATCCTCGATACTTCGCCGGCGGCGGTCTATACTACCGATGCGGACGGGCGGATCACCTATTACAACGCCGCCGCGGCTGCGCTTGCCGGACGCGTGCCGGTGCTCGGCAAGGACCAATGGTGCGTCAGTTGGCGGCTTTACGCGCCCGACGGTGCCCCGCTGCCGCACGACGCGTGCCCGATGGCGCTCGCACTCCGCGGCGAGCCGCCGGCACACGGTGCCGAGATCCTGGTCGAGCGGCCCGACGGCAGCCGCCTGCCCGTACTTGCCTTCCCTGCGCTGCTCTATGGCGCGGACGGCGAGATCACGGGGGCCGTCAACACGTTGGTCGATATCAGCGATCGCAAGCGCGAGGAAGAACGGCGCGCGCTGCTGATCCACGAACTCAACCACCGGGTCAAGAACACGCTCGCGATCGTGCAGAGCCTGGCGTGGCAGACCTTGCGCGGGCTGGATGAGCACAAGGTGTTCCAGGGGCGGCTCGAGGCGCTCTCTGGCGCGCACGACCTGCTGACGCGCACGCAGTGGCAGGACGCCGAACTTGCCGCGGTGATCGAGCGCGCGCTCGCCGCGTGGCGCAACGGCCGCGGGCACATCACGCTCGTTGGGCCTCGGGTGCGGCTCAGTCCAAAGCGGGCGGTCACCGTCGCGATGGCGATGCACGAACTTGCCACCAACGCCGGTAAATACGGCGCGCTCTCCGCGACCGAAGGCACCGTCGCGATCTGCTGGACGGTCGAGGGCGCGCCGCCCCGGCTTCAGCTCATCTGGCGCGAATCGGACGGGCCGCCGGTCGAGCCGCCTACGCGGCGCGGCTTCGGCACACGCATGATCGAGAAGGCGCTCGCCTACGAATTCGGTGGCACCGCGCGGCTCGACTATCTCCCCGACGGGCTCGTCTGCACGATCGACGCGCCGCTGCCCGAGGGCTGATCCCTCTCCCGTGGGAGAGGGACCGCGGCCTCACCACACGTGGACGCGCTTGTCGGGCGTCAGGTACAGCTTCTGGCCCTGCTGGACGTCGAACGCCGGATACCAGGCGTCGAGGTTGCGCACCGTCAACGCGCGATAGCTGCCCGGCGCATGGCCGTCGGTCGCGAGCTGCTGCCGGAGCGCCTTGGGCCGCGTCTTCTCGCGCCAGCTCTGCGCGAAGGCGAGGAAGAAGCGCTGATCGCCCGTCAGCCCGTCGATCACCGGCGCGGGCTTGCCGCCCAGCGAGGCATGATACGCCTCGTAGGCCGCGGTCAGGCCCGCCACGTCGGCGATATTCTCACCCAGCGTCTGCTCGCCGTTGATATGCACGCCCGGCAGCGGCTCATAGGCGTCATACTGTTTCGCCAGCGCCTCGCCCGCCTGCTTGAAATGCGCAAGATCGGCTGGTGTCCACCAGTTCCTGAGCTTGCCGCTCGCGTCGAACATCGCGCCGTTGTTGTCGAAGCTGTGGCTGATCTCGTGCCCGATCACCGCACCGATCGAGCCGTAGTTCGCCGCCGCGTCCGCCTTCGGATCGTAGAAGGGCGCCTGCAGAATCGCCGCCGGGAAGTTAAGCGCGTTCTGCAGCGGCAGGTTGACCGCGTTCACCGTCTGCGGCGTCATCCACCATTCGCGGCGGTCGACCGGCTTGCCGATCTTGGCGATCTGGTGGCGGTATTCCGCAAGCTCGGCGCGGCGCAGATTGCCGACCGGATCGTCCGCCTTGACCTCCAGCGCCGAATAATCGCGCCACGTCTCGGGATAGCCGATCCCGACCTTCAGCGTCTCGATCTTCTTCCTCGCCTCGGCTTTGGTCGCCGGCGCCATCCAGTCGAGGTTGGCGACGCGCTTGTCGAATGCCGCCAGGATGCCCTGCACCATGTGCTGGATGTCGGCCTTCGACGAAGCCGGGAAATATTGCTTCACATAGAGCTGCCCGACCGCGTCGCCGAGCGCGCCGTTGACCGCCGCGATCGCCCGTTTGTCGCGCGGCCGTTGCTGCGGCGTGCCGCTGAGCGTCGTCCCGTAGAAGGCGAAATGCGCGGCGTCGAACGCCTTGGGCAGCACCGATGCCGCCTCGTTGATCCGGTGAAAGGTCAGCCAGTCCTGCCATGCCTGCAGCGGCTCCGACGCGACCAGCGCCGCTTCGCCGGTAATCGCCGCCGGCTGCCAGGCGATGAAGTCCCGCTGGTTGGGCAGTCCCGCGGCAGCCCAATAGACATCCCAGTCGATCCCCGGCGCCTTCTTCGCAAAGTCCGCCTTGGTCCACGCATCGTGGCCCTTCGACATCTGCTCGGTATCGGTCAGCGTCGCGTGAACCTTCGCCAGCTTGGTCTCGAGGTCGAAGATCCGCTGCGCGCGCGCCTGCGCATCGCTCACTCCGGCAAGGGTCAGGATCTGCGCGATATATTTCTTATAAGCATCGCGGATCTTCGCCATGTCGGGCGCCGATGAGATATAATAGTCGCGATCGGGCAAGCCGAGCCCGCCCTGCAGCAGGTACGGCACGGTCTTGGTCGGATCGGTCAGCGCTTGCGTCACGAACAGCCCGAACAGGTTCTCGGTGCCGAGGCTCGTCGCGTTGATCGGGTCCTCGTCGGCGCGCATGTCGGCGCCCAGCATCCGGACCAACTCGGTCTTGTCCTTCAGGCCCGCGATCGCGTCGAGCTCGCCCTTCAGCGGCGCGAGACCGCGCTGCTCGATGCCGTTGGTGTCCATATAGGCGCGGTAGTAATCCGCGATCTTGCGCTGATCGGTTCCCGCCGCGGCATCGGACTTAAGCGCGGCGTCGATGATCGCGCGATTGTTCGCCTCGGCCTTGTTGAACACCTCGAGGAACACGCCGGTCGAGGAGCGATCGGCGGGGATTTCGGTCTTCGCGCGCCAGCCGCCATTGGCATATTCGTCGAAATTGTCGCCCGGCTTCACCGCCTTGTCGAGTCCCGCAAGGTCGATGCCCGACTCGGTGCCGGTGGCCTGCTGCTCGGCGGCCGCTGTGTTGTTGGCGGCGTGATGGCTGGTGCAGGCGGTCGTGGCGAGCAGCGCGGCGGTGAGGATCGTGATACGCTTCATGAACATCCCTCCCGGAATTTGAGTGTATGAGGCGGGAGCTACACCCGGTGCGCGCTGAACGCCAGTGGGTTCCCAAGCGCAGCGGCGGCGGGTAGTGGACGATGAAACTACCCCGTTCGCTCTCAGCGAAGTCGAAGAGCTCGGCACGAACGGATGACAAGGGGAGAGGAGCCTGCATGAGCGCCCCGGTGCTCGACACCAAGATTTCGCCCGACAGCGAGCAATTCCGAGCCAATGCCGCGCATAACCGCGCGCTGGTCGATCGGCTGCGCGCCGATGTGGCGAAGGCGGCGCTCGGCGGTTCCGAACGCTCGCGCGAGCGGCACACGGCGCGCGGCAAGCTCCTCCCCCGCGACCGCGTCGAGCGGCTGCTCGACCCCGGCTCGCCGTTCCTCGAGATCGGCCAGCTCGCCGCGAACGACATGTACGGCGGCGAGGTGCCCGGCGCCGGCCTGATCGCCGGCATCGGCCGCGTCTCGGGCCGGCAGGTGATGATCGCCTGCAACGACGCCACCGTGAAGGGCGGCACCTATTACCCGATGACGGTCAAGAAGCATTTGCGCGCGCAGGAGGTCGCCGAGCAGAACCGGTTGCCGTGCGTCTATCTGGTCGACAGCGGCGGCGCCAATCTGCCGCACCAGGCCGAGGTGTTCCCCGACCGCGATCATTTCGGCCGCATCTTCTTCAACCAGGCGAACATGTCGGCCAAGGGCATTCCGCAGATCGCTTGCGTGATGGGCAGCTGCACCGCCGGCGGCGCGTATGTCCCGGCGATGAGCGACGAGAGCGTCATCGTCCGGGGTCAGGGCACGATCTTCCTCGCCGGCCCGCCGCTGGTGAAGGCCGCGACCGGAGAAGTCATCTCCGCCGAGGATCTGGGCGGCGCCGAAACCCACGGCCGCAAGTCGGGCGTCGTCGATCACGTCGCCGAGAATGACGAGCACGCGCTGACCATCGTCCGCGACATCATCAGCACTTGTGCTCCTGCGAAAGCAGGAGCCCAGTCCACGATCGAGCTGAGGACCCCGCGCCCGCCCAAATACCTCGCCGACGACCTCTACGGCATCATCCCCGAGGACGTTCGCGCGCCCTACGACGTCCATGAGGTGATCGCGCGTCTGGTGGACGGCAGCGAGTTCGCCGAGTTCAAGGCGCTATACGGGTCGAGCCTCGTCTGTGGCTTCGCCCACATCTGGGGCATCCCCGTCGCGATCCTCGCCAACAATGGCGTGCTGTTCAGCGAAAGCGCGGTCAAGGGCGCGCACTTCATCGAACTCGCGCAGCAACGCCGCATTCCGCTGCTGTTCCTCCAGAACATCGCGGGCTTCATGGTCGGCGGCAAATACGAGGCCGAAGGCATCGCCAAGCATGGCGCCAAGCTGGTCACGGCGGTCGCCACCGCGACGGTGCCCAAGATCACCGTGCTGATCGGCGGCAGCTTCGGTGCCGGCAATTACGGCATGTGCGGCCGGGCCTATTCCCCGCGATTCCTGTTCAGCTGGCCCAACAGCCGCATCAGCGTGATGGGCGGCGAACAGGCGGCGAGCGTGCTCGCGACCGTTCACCGCGACGCGGAGTCGTGGACCCCCGAACAGGCCGAAGCCTTCAAGGCGCCGATCCGCCAGAAATACGAGGACGAAGGCAACCCGTGGCACGCCACTGCGCGCCTGTGGGACGACGGCATCATCGACCCGGTGCAAACCCGCGACGTCCTCGGGCTGGCGCTCGCCGCCACCCTGAACGCCCCGATCCCCGAGACGCCGAGCTTCGGCGTCTTCCGGATGTGATGGAAGAAAAGCCACCAACTCCGCCCCGTTCCGGGAAGGAATGAAGGACAGTCCCATGATCCCACTCCTCCTCATCCTAGCCACTCCTCAAGCAAATGCCGCCGGCATCTCCCCCGCCTCGCAGACCACGCCGGCGCCCAAGCTCCCGCCAGCCAACCCGCTGCCGTTCGCCGACCCCGAGGTCGCCAACGTCATGGCTCCGATCAACGCAATGTTCACCGGCCTCGCCGCGCATGACGGCGCCGCGATCGCTGCGCAGACGCTTCCCGAGGGCGGCGCCACCGTTGCGGTCGAGGGCGCCGACGGCACGCATACGGTGAAGCACCTCAGCTGGGCCGAGTTCACCGCGGGCATCAAGCCCGGCCCGGACAGCTATGAGGAACGCCTGACCGATCCCGCGGTCGAAGTTGACGGGGATATCGCCATGGTCTGGAGCCCCTATATCTTCCTCCTCAACGGCAAACCGCACCATTGCGGCACCGACCATTTCGATCTCGTCCGCAAGGACGGCACGTGGAAGGTGCTGAACGTCACCTGGTCGCAGCGCACCACCGGCTGCGGCGCGCAATAACAGTTTTTCGATAAGCCCCGGATTGCTAAGAGAACGCCCGATGCGATCACCCGTCCTGCCGAATCGCTGCGTCAGTTCCGGATCGGATCGTTCGCCCCCTCGGCGGGGGAGGCTGGATCGAGTCGATTTGGTCAACTTGGGGCGGTCGGCGGCATGATCGCGTCGCTGCTCATCGCCAACCGCGGCGAGATCGCCTGCCGCGTGATCCGCACCGCGCGCCGCATGGGACTCCGCACGGTCGCGGTCTATTCGGACGCCGACGCGCAGGCGCTCCACGTTCGCCAGGCCGACGAGGCGGTGCATATCGGCCCCAGCCCGGCGCGCGAGAGCTATCTGTGCGGCGACAAGATCATCGCCGCGGCCAAGGCGACGGGCGCGGAGGCGATCCACCCCGGCTACGGCTTCCTGTCGGAGAACGCCGATTTCGCGGCCGCCGTGATCGACGCCGGCCTGGTCTGGGTCGGCCCCAAGCCGGCCAGCATCCGCGCGATGGGTTTGAAGGACGCCGCGAAGAAGCTGATGGCGGAGGCCGGCGTGCCTGTCACACCCGGCTATCTCGGCGAGGACCAGAACCCCGATCGGCTCAAGGCGGAGGCCGATGCGATCGGCTATCCGGTCCTGATCAAGGCAGTCGCCGGCGGCGGCGGCAAGGGAATGCGCCGGGTCGATGACCCCGCCGACTTCCTGGACGCGCTCCAGTCCTGCAAGCGCGAGGCGGCAAGTTCGTTCGGTGACGACCGCGTCCTCCTCGAAAAATACATCCTCTCGCCCCGCCACATCGAAGTGCAGGTGTTCGGCGACAGCCACGGCAACATCGTCCACCTGTTCGAGCGCGACTGTTCGCTCCAGCGCCGCCACCAGAAAGTGATCGAGGAAGCCCCCGCCCCGGGCATGGACGAAGCCACCCGCGAGGCCGTCTGCGCCGCCGCCGTCCGCGCCGCGAAGGCAGTGGATTACGAGGGCGCCGGCACGATCGAATTCATCGCCGACGCCAGCGAAGGCCTGCGCGCCGACCGCATCTGGTTCATGGAAATGAACACGCGGTTGCAGGTGGAACATCCGGTGACGGAAGAGATCACGGGGCAGGACCTGGTCGAATGGCAACTCCGCGTCGCGAGCGGGGAGGCGCTGCCGAAGCGGCAGGACGAGTTGTCGATCGAGGGCTGGGCGATCGAGGCGCGGCTGTATGCGGAGAACCCGGCGACGGGGTTTCTGCCATCGACGGGGCGGCTGGACCGGCTGGAGCTCCCGACCTCCGCCCGAATCGAAACGGGAGTCGAAGAGGGCGGCGACGTTTCCGCATTCTACGATCCCATGATCGCGAAGCTGGTCGTTCACGAAGATGCGAGAGACGCCGCAATCAGGCAGCTCGCAACAGCCTGCGAACAGGTCGAATGCAGCCCGGTCCGTACCAATGCCTGGTTTCTGGCGCGGCTGTTGTCCGAACCCGCTTTCAGGGCCGCCGACGTCACTACCGGCTTCATCGGCGATCATCTGGCGATGCTGACCGAGCCGCCGGCGCCCAGCGATACGCTGCTCCAGATCGCTGCTGACGCAATCGCGATGTCGCCGCCGTTCGTGGCCGGCGGCCGCGGCGACCTTGCCTTTGAATTGGCCGAAGGTCTTCGCGGTTTCCGGCTCAACGCACCTGAACGGGCGGAAGCTCGCGTGACGGTGGACGGGGAGCCGCAAACCATTTCCATGACGATGTCGTCCAGGGCAATCCTCGATGCCGCCTGGGATCGCCCGACCGCGCTCGTTGACGATGACGGCGCGGTGACCGCATATGAAGGCGGCGCGGCGTTCGTCATCGCTCTTGCCCGTCCTGCGGGCGCCGCCGCCGGTGCCGCCGCCGACGGCGCGATTCTGTCGCCGATGCCGGGGCGGATCATTGCGGTGGGGGTTGCGGCGGGCGAGGCGGTGGCCAAGGGGCAGAAGCTCGTCACGTTGGAGGCGATGAAGATGGAGCATACGCTGACGGCGCCGTTCGACGGTATGGTGGCAGAGCTCTCAGCGAAGGAGGGCGCGCAGGTCAGTGAAGGCGCGCTCTTGGCGCGGGTGGAGCGGGCTGACTAACTTCTCTTCCGTTCGTTTCGAGCGAAGTCGAGAAACGATAGATGCGCAACTGGAAAATGTGTCTCGACTACGCTCGACACGAACGGGGAGTGGTGAATGCCCGGCAAATTCTACGACCAATGGCAAGTCGGCGAGGTGATCGAGCATCCGCTGCGGCGGACCGTGACCGAGACCGACAATCTCCTCTTCTCGACGATGACGCACAATCCGCAGCCGCTTCACCTCGACGCGGAGGCGGCGCGGGCGTCGGAGTTCGGGCAAATCCTCGTCAACGGCACCTTCACGTTCAGCCTGATGGTCGGGCTCACCGTTGCCGAGACGACGATGGGCACGCTCGTCGCCAATCTCGGCTATGACAGACTGGTGATGCCGAAGCCGGTGTTCATCGGCGATACGCTCCATGCCGTCAGCGAGGTGGTCGAAATGCGCGAGAGCAAGTCGCGGCCCACCGCCGGGCTGGTGACGTGGAAGCATCGTATGCTCAACCAGCGGGGCGAGGTGGTGTGCGAGTGTCTGCGGACGGCGCTCCTCAGGAAAGCGGGTTAGACGGTGAAGCTCTCCCCGCAGCCGCAGCTGCCGGTGGCGTTGGGATTGGCGAAGACGAAGCCCGAAGTGAAATCGTCCTCGACCCAATCCATCGTCGAGCCGATCAGGTAGAGCACCGACGCGCCATCGACGAAGAAGATGCCGCCGGGCGTTTCGATCCGTTCGTCCATCGGGTTCGCCTGCACGACGTAATCGACCGAATAGGCGAGGCCCGAACAGCCGCGGCGCGGAGTCGAGAGCTTGACCCCGATCGCATCGGCCGGCGCCTTGGCCATCAGCTCGGCGATCCGCGCCTCGGCGCGCTCGGTGAGCTTGACCGCGGCGGGGCGTTGGCGGGTGGTGGTGGTCGTCATCTTCTTCTATCCTTCCACTCCTCCCCTTCAGGGGAGAGGACGGGGGTGGAGGCTGTCAATCGAGCGAGTGTTGTTGACATGCCCCACCCCAACCCCTCCCCTGAAGGGGAGGGGCTATTTGTCACAGCATCCCCAGTTCGAGCTTGGCGTCGTCGGACATCTTCTGCGGGTCCCACGGCGGGTCCCAGACGAGGTTGACGTCGGCGATGGCGACGCCCGGCACCGATCCGACGCGCAGCTCCACCTCGCCCGGCATCGATTCGGCCACCGGACAGTGCGGTGTGGTCAGCGTCATGGTGATCGCGACATGGCCGTCGTCCGTCACCTCGACCCCGTAGATCAGCCCGAGGTCGTAGATGTTGACCGGGATTTCGGGGTCGTAGATTTCCTTGAGCGCGTCGATCACCGCCTCGTAGAGCGCGCCGCCGGGTTCGCCCCCCGACAGCGGCGTCGGCTTCTGCGACAGGAAACCGTCGAGATAGTCGCGCTTGCGCTCGAACGTCTCGCGCGCGGTTTCCGGCTCGACGCGCGCCTTGGGCGGGGTCGCCACCGCCTCGACTTCCTCGACCGCGATCTTGCGTTGCTCGTTCACCCGAAGATCCTCGTTACCCGCGCGATACCCTTGACCAGCTTCGCGACGTCGGCCGCGCCGTTATAGACGCCGAAGCTCGCCCGCGCGGTCGCCGGCACTCCCAGCGCCTCCATCAGCGGCTGCGCGCAGTGATGGCCGGCGCGGATCGCGACCTCGCCCTCGTCCAATATGGTGGCGACGTCGTGCGGATGAACCCCCTCGACCGCGAAGCTGACGATGCCGGCCGAATCCTCCGGCCCGAACACCCGGACGCTGTTGAGGCCGGCCATCGCGTCGCGCGCCTCGCGGACCAGCGCGGTTTCATGGGCGTGGATGCGGTCGAGGCCGGTTTCCTCGACATAATCGATCGCCGCGTGGAGGCCGACGACGCCGACGATGTGCGGCGTGCCCGCCTCGAACCGGCCCGGCGGCGGGGCGTAGGTGGTGCGCGCGAAGGTGACGCGATCGATCATCGAGCCGCCGCCCTGATAGGGAGGCATGGCGTCGAGGATTTCCGCGCGCGACCAGAGGACGCCGATCCCGGTCGGGCCGTAGAGCTTGTGGCCCGAGAAGACGTAGAAATCGCAGCCCAGCGTCTGCACATCGACAGCCATGCGCGGCACCGCCTGGCAGCCGTCGAGCAGCAGCTTCGCGCCGACCGCATGAGCCAGGTCCGCCGCGCGGCTGGCGTCGAGCACCGAGCCGAGCACGTTCGAGACGTGCGCGAGCGCGACCAGCTTGTGCGCCGGCGTCAGCATGTCGGCCATCGCGTCGAGGTCGATGCGGCCGTCCAGCGTCAGCGGGATCACGTCGATCGCAGCGCCGACGCGCTCGGCGGCGAGCTGCCACGGGACGATGTTGGAATGGTGCTCCAGGGTCGAGAGCAGGATGCGGTCGCCCGCCTTGAGGTGCGTGCCGGCCCAGCTGTGCGCGACGAGGTTGATCCCCTCGGTCGCGCCGCGGACGAAGACGATCTCGTCGGGGGAGGGGGCGTTGATGAACTCGGCGACGCGCTTGCGAGCGGCCTCGTAGGCCAGCGTCATGTCGGCCGAGCGCTGGTAGACGCCGCGGTGGACGGTGGCGTAGGTCTCGCCATAGGCGCGGCCGATCGCGTCGAGCACGGGGCGCGGCTTCTGCGCGGTGGCGGCGCTGTCGAGATAGGCCCAGCCCGCGGGAATCGCCGGGAAATCGGCGAGGACGTCGAGCGGGGCTGCGGCGAGAATGGTACTCATGCCGATGCTCCAAAGTGAAGGCAAGTGCGCACAATCGTTTCACTTTGGCCCTTCGTCCGTCCGCTGTGCGTAACAGCAGGCGATCGGAGGGCATCGACATCGCCGGCAGCGGAGCAAATCAATTCCAACATTGCAAGCGCTTGGGTCATAGCGCCGCCTCCAACCAGCGGTCGGCGTCGGCGGTGAAGGCGTCGCGGACCGCCTCGTTGCCGATGCGGTCGAGCGCGTCGGCGACGAAGGCGCGGGTGAGGAGCGCGCTGGCGCGTGCCGGCGTGATGCCGCGGCTGGCGAGGTAGAACAAGGCGCGGCGGTCGAGCTCCCCGACGGTGGCGCCGTGGGCGCACTTCACGTCGTCGGCGAAGATCTCGAGCTCGGGCTTCAAGTTCACCGTCGCGGTGCGGTCGAGGAGGAGGCCGCGCAGCGACTGCTCGCCATCGGTCTTCTGCGCGCCGCGGGCGACCTCGACGCGGGCGGCGAGGCTGGCGGTCGAGCGGTCCTTGGCGACCGCGCGCCACACTTGCCGGCTCTGGCCGTCGAGCCCGACATGGCGCAGCGAGACGGCGCATTCCTGGCGCTGCTCGCCCTGCGTGAGGAGCGCGCCGCCCATTTCGGCATAGGCGGCCTCGCCGGTGAGCGTCAGCGCGCCGTCGATGCGGCAATCCATGCCGCCGGCGCCCAGGAAGATCGAGACGAGGCTGGCGCCCTCGCCCAGCTCGGCCTCGTCGCGCAGCGACACGAAGCCCGAGCCTTGCAGCATCCGCACCGAGCGCATCAGCCGGGCGGAGCGGTCGAGCTCGATCCGGGCGAGGCGGTTCGACCAGCCCTCGCCGACATAGGTTTCGACGATCGATGCGGCGGAATCCGCGCCGAGCGCGATGCGCGCGGGCAGGTGGTTGGCGCCGCCGGTGGCGATCTGGACGATCTCGATCGGGTCGGTCGCGTGGCCGGCGTCGAGCGTCAGGCTCCAGCCGGGGCCGGTCGCCTGACGGCCGAGCGGATGGTCGGTGGCGAGGTTCAGCGGCTCGATCGCGATATCGCCGGGGGTGCTCGCCCCTGCGTCGAGCACGCCGTCCACGAACACGAGACGCGGGCCGCCGAGGCCGATGAAATGCGCTTCGGCCGCAGGGGCGGCGCCGTGCGGCGCCTCGGCGAGCGCGCGCAGCGCATCGAGATGCGACCAGCGCCACGCCTCTTCGCGGATCGAGGGGAGAGTCAGTGCCCGACTCATCATCGATACGCCTTGTGCCATTCGCGGACATAGTCGCGGAGCAAGGCTGCCTTTCCTTTGTCCGTGCATTGGGACAGAGCCTCGGCGCCCTTGATGCCGTTTTGCAGGCATTGCGCCGCAACAATGCATGTCTTGACGCTGAGCAACGCGCTGTCGAACTTGGATGTCGGCCGACAAGAGAGCCGATGGTTCTGATCCAGACTGACCGCAAACGATGCCGCCCGATATTGCTTCACTAAAATATCGAGATCGGCCTGCGTCTTTGGCTCCGCCGGAGATTGGAGGATTTCTTGACCGGGCGAACTCTGCACGTGGCCGTTGTCGCTTACGGGACGGCCTCCAGTTGATGACTGACAGCCCACCAAGGCGAGGAGCGGCAGGATCGCGAATGCGTGCCGTTGCATTATCACGCCGCCACCTGCGCATAGCCTTCGGCTTCGAGCTGGCGCGCGAGCTCGATCCCGCCCGAGCGGACGATGCGGCCTTCCGAGAGGACGTGGACGTAATCGGGCGCGACGATCTCGAGCAGGCGCTCGTAATGGGTGATCAGCAGCACCGCCTTGTCGGGCGCGCGCATGATGCGGTTGATGCCTTCGCCGACCGTGCGCAGCGCGTCGATGTCGAGGCCGGAGTCGGTCTCGTCGAGGATGGCGAATTTGGGCGCGATGATGCCCATCTGGACCATCTCGTTGCGCTTCTTCTCTCCCCCTGAGAAGCCGACGTTGACCGGGCGCTTGAGCATCTCCTGGTTCATGCCGAGCAGGTCCGCCTGGGCGCGGGCGAGCTTGAGGAAGTCGCCGCCCGAAAGCGGGGCTTCGCCGCGGGCCTTGCGCTGCGCGTTGAGCGCCTCGCGGAGGAACTGGACGTTGGAGACGCCGGGGATCTCGACCGGATATTGGAAGCCGAGGAAGAGGCCGGCCGCGGCGCGTTCGTGGGGGTCGAGGGAGAGCAAATCCACTCCCCTCCCTGCAAGGGAGGGGTCGGGGGTGGGTGCGAGCGCGTCAGCGCGAGCGGCAACGCTGGCGGCGGGCGTTGAAGCCGGTGCTGGCGCACCGGCACCCACCCCCAGCCCCTCCCTTGCAGGGAGGGGGGAGAAGGTCACGCTGCCCCCCGTCACCTCATAGCCGGGCCGCCCGCCGAGCACATAGCCGAGCGTCGACTTTCCCGCGCCGTTCGGCCCCATGATCGCGTGTACCTCGCCCGCGTCCACCTCGAGGCTGAGGCCCTTGAGGATTTCCTTGCCGTCGATTTCGGCGTGGAGGTCAGTGATTTTGAGCATCAGAACCAAAACTCGTGCATTTCTTTGAGAAAGTTGGGATCGGAGACGGGAAAGCCTGAAGCATCGCCAATCACGGAATCGATCCCACAACGCGGGCATAAGGCGCAGTCGCCATTATCGACCCAATCCTTGATGTCGGTAGAAGAGAAAACTTCACAACAATAGAAACATCCAGCTTTCGAGCTTGCTTTGAGTTCGGCTCGATGACCTGCGGCACGGGCGTGAGCATCAAGAATATGGCCTCGTCCGTTCGCACGAGCCTCGGCTTTCTTCCTTTCGTGCTGGTCAGCGAAATTCACCCCACGCTCCCCTCGAGGCTGATCCCCAGCAGCTTTTGCGCCTCGACCGCGAATTCCATCGGGAGTTGCTGGAGGACCTCCTTGGCGAAGCCGTTGACGATCAGCGCCACGGCAGCTTCCTGATCGAGCCCACGGCTCATGGCGTAGAACATCTGGTCGTCGCTGATCTTCGAGGTGGTCGCCTCATGCTCGATCTGCGCCGAGGGGTTGCGGACCTCGATATAGGGCACCGTGTGCGCGCCGCACTGGTCGCCCAAGAGCAGGCTGTCGCACTGGGTGAAGTTGCGGACGTTTTCCGCGGTCGGGCCGACGCGCACGAGGCCGCGATAGGTGTTGTCGCTCTTCCCCGCGCTGATCCCCTTCGAGACGATCGTCGAGCGGCTGTTCTTGCCGAGGTGGATCATCTTGGTGCCGGTGTCGGCCTGCTGGAAATTGTTGGTGACGGCGACCGAGTAGAATTCGCCGACGCTGTTCTCGCCCGACAGCACGCAGCTCGGGTATTTCCAGGTGATCGCGCTGCCGGTCTCGACCTGGGTCCAGCTGACCTTGCTGTTTTTCCCGGCGCACAAAGCGCGCTTGGTGACGAAATTGTAGATGCCGCCCTTGCCCTGCTCGTCGCCGGGATACCAGTTCTGGACGGTCGAATATTTGATCTCGGCATCGTC